>JAUXTH010000057.1 GCA_030679035.1 Methylobacter sp.
CGGAATATTGAGGAGTTTTGGCGGAATCTGCGCGACGGTAAAAACTGCATTACCGAAGTGCCCGAAGAGCGCTGGGACTGGCATGCCTATTACAGCGAGGATCAGAGCCAACCGGGGCGGCACTCCAGTAAATGGGGCGGCTTTATTGCCGATGTGGATAAATTCGATCCTCTGTTCTTCAATATTTCGCCGCGCGAAGCCGAATATATGGATCCGCAGGAACGGCTTTTTCTGGAGCATGCCTGGATGGCGATGGAAGATGCCGGGTATCGGCGCGAGGATCTGCAAAAACCGCTTACAGGATCGTTGAATGATGACGATATGCCCGCTCAGGTCGGCGTTTATGCCGGGGTTATGTACGGGGAGTACCAGTTGCTGGGGCTTGAAGGTAGTTTGAGCGGCAAGAACACCCTGTCAGCCAGTTTTTATGCCAGCGTCGCCAACCGCGTGTCCTATTTTCTGAACCTTCACGGCCCCAGCATGACTGTCGACACCATGTGTTCCAGCTCGCTGACGGCGATACATCTGGCCTGCCAAGACCTGAAGCTGGGGCGTACCGACATGGCGCTGGCCGGCGGCGTTAATATCAGCATTCATCCGAACAAATACAGCATACTCAGCACGGGGCAGTATATTTCCAGCCGCGGCCAGTGCGAAAGCTTCGGTTCCGGCGGCGACGGCTATATTCCGGGGGAGGGCGTCGGCGTCGTGGTGCTGAAACGGCTGGCCGATGCCGAACGCGATGGCGATCATATTTACGGCGTGATTAAGAGCAGCGCGTTGAATCACGGCGGCAAAACCCACGGGTACAGCGTGCCGAATCCCAACGCGCAGCAGATGGCGATCAGCCGGGCCTTGCGTGAAGCCAAAATAGACCCGAGGGCGATCAGTTACATTGAAGCGCATGGCACCGGCACCAAGCTCGGCGATCCGATAGAAATTACCGGCTTGAGCAAAGCGTTCGGCAAATACACTGCTCCGGGGCACAGCTGCTGGATTGGTTCGGCCAAGTCCAATATCGGCCATGCCGAATCCGCAGCCGGTATAGCCGGCCTGACCAAGGTGCTGCTGCAAATGCGCGAAGGCCAGATTGCGCCGTCGCTGCACTCTGAAACGCTCAATCCGAATATCGATTTTTCGGCTACGCCGTTCCAGGTGAACCAGCAATTGCGCGAGTGGTCCCGCCCGGTTATCGACGGCCGGATTCAGCATCGTACCGCCGGCGTTTCCTCGTACGGCGCCGGCGGCTCCAATGCTCATATGGTCATTGAGGAATATATCGGGCCGGAAACCGGTATGGCGGCGCGGCCATCTGATGCGCTTTGCGCTTTTGTGCTGTCGGCCAGAACTGAGCAGCAGCTCCAACAATATGCTGAAAGCCTGTTGCAGTTCGTACGCCGACAGGTGGATACCGGCGCTGAACTGTCGTTGCCGGATATGGCTTATACACTGCAAACCGGGCGGGAAGCCATGCCGCAACGGCTGGGCTTTATCGCCGGGTCGGTGCAGGAACTGATTGAAAAACTGAACCGGTTTTTGCTGGGCAGTCAGGATGGGCTATACCTTGGCCGTGCCGGGCATGGAAACCATTCCGAATCTTTGGCCGGGCAGGAGCATCAAACCCTGGCCGAGCTGTTGGCGAATTGGGTCAAGGGGCCTAGCGTCGATTGGCATCAATTATATGTTGGCAACGCCATACCGCCAAAGCGCATCAGTCTGCCGACTTATCCGTTTGCCAGGGAGCGTTACTGGCTGGAATTGCCCGAAAAATCCAGCCGCCCGGCAGTTGCCGGAACGGCAGGCAATGCCGATACGCTGATGCTTTACCCGCTCTGGAAAGAACAAGCCGCCGGGAAAACGACTGTTGAAGTCGACTATATTGAACGCAGGATTCTATTCAGCGGCCCGGTGGTTGAAATCCCCGGCGCTGTCTGTCTGCCGCTGCATTCGGCCAGCCGCGAAACGGATAGCTGTTTTAACGATTATGCCGTTCAGGTGTTCGAGCAGATTAAGGAACTGTTCGGACGTAAACCGGCAGGACGGGTCTTGTTGCAGATTGTGACCTGCACCGGGGAACAATCGTCCGGCTGCCCCGAGCAGTTACTGGGAGCGCTGGCGGCGATGCTGAAAACGGCGCAGATGGAAAATCCGCAGTTTACCGGTCAGTTGATCGAGCTGGATGCGTCCGGTTCTACTCTGAAATCGGCTGAACTGGCCGCCATGCTGCATGAAAACGGGCATATCCCGGCCGAGCAGCATGTCCGCTATAGCCGGGGAAAACGGCAGATCATGACTTGGGCGGAGCTGGATAACGTTCAACAACAAGCCATGCCGGTGTGGAAACAGGGCGGCGTTTACCTGATTACCGGCGGTGCAGGCGGACTGGGATTGATTTTTGCCAGGGAAATCGTCCGCCAGGTCAATGACGTAAGCTTGATACTGACCGGGCGTTCAGAGCTGGATAACGCGCGCCGGGCCGGTATCGAAGCGTTGCAATCTACGGGCGCGAAGGTTGAATACCGCATTGTCGATGTCAGCGATAAACAGGCGGTGACCAGCCTGATCCAGTCTTGCCAAGGCTCATTGAGCGGCATTATCCATAGCGCAGGCATTATTCGGGACAATTTCATTTTCAAAAAAACCGCTGCGGAATTGCAGGATGTGCTCGCCGCGAAGGTTTCCGGCGTCGTCAACCTGGATCAGGCCAGTCGGTCGGTCAATCTGGACTTTTTCATCCTGTTTTCGTCGCTGGCCGGGGCGGTCGGAAATCCCGGCCAGTCTGATTATGCAACCGCCAATGCCTTTATGGACGCCTATGCGGCCTACCGCAACCGGCTGGCGATAGGTCAACCTGACCAGGCCGACGCGATGCGGCCCAAAGGCCATACGCTGTCGATCAACTGGCCGCTGTGGCAACAGGGCGGCATGGATATCGACGCCCAGAGCAAGGAGATGATGTGGCGGACTGCCGGATTAAAACCGATGCAGACGCAGACCGGTATTGAGGCCTTGTACCGGGGCCTCGCTTCCGGTAAAGACCAGGTCATGGCGCTGGAAGGCGATGTTCCCAGGTTGCGTGGGCTTTTTCTCGATCAGCAGCGCGAACCGGCAAGCGCACAGGATGATGCAGGCAAAACAACTCAACCATCCGATCCGCAGCAATTGCAGAGACAGGTTGAAGGCATGATTGCGGCTTTGCTTTCCGACATGCTGAAGCTGCCGCTTCATCGCATCGAAGTCGATGTGCCGATAGAACAGTACGGCATCGATTCGGTGTCGATGATGAAACTGACCGATGAGCTGGAAAAAGTTTTCGGCCCGTTGCCTAAAACCCTGTTTTTTGAATATCCGAGCATCGACGCTGTCGGCGCTTATTTTGTCGATAGGTTTCCGCAGCAGTTGACTGCGCTGTTTAAGCTTTCGCCTGCGGCAGGCAAAAATGAGGATGCTGTCGCCAATCAGCCTGAGGTAGCCAAAGCCGCAGTTACAGAAACAGCGGTGCAAACCGGCCTCTATGATATAGCGGTGATCGGCATGTCCGGGCGCTTCCCTCAGGCAAGCGACCTGGATCAGTTCTGGCAAAACCTTGCTGAGGGCAAAGATTGCATTACCGAGATTCCGGAACAGCGCTGGGATCATCAGCAGTATTTTGATCCCGACAAAAACAAGCCCGGTAAAAGCTACTGCAAGTGGGGAGGGTTTCTGGACGATGTGGCCGGATTCGACCCGCTGTTCTTCAAAATCTCGCCCAGGGAAGCCGAGCTGCTGGATCCGCAAGAACGCTTGTTTCTGGAAACGGTGTGGAACCTGCTTGAATCCGCCGGGTATCTGGGGGAGACATTGCAACGTCTTTGCCAGTCGCGGGTCGGTGTTTTTGCCGGATCGATGACGCAGCAGTATCACGCGTTTGAATCGGACTTGGTTCGCGAATCAGTGGTTGCGCTGTCATCGCACAGTTCTATCGCCAACCGGGTTTCCTATTTTTTCAATTTCCAGGGCCCCAGCATTGCGATCGACACGATGTGTTCATCTTCGCTGGTTGCGGTGCATATGGCCTGCGACAGCCTGCTGAAAGGCGAGTGCAAAATCGCCGTTGCCGGTGGCGTCAACCTGACGATTCATCCTAAAAAATATATCGGCTTGTCCGCAGGACAGATCATCGGCAGCCACCCGGACAGCAGCAGTTTCGGCGATGGCGACGGCTATCTTCCGGCTGAAGCGGTTGGGGCGGTGCTGCTGAAACCGCTGAAGGATGCGATTGCCGACAACGATAATATTCTGGCCGTGATTAAATCGACGGCCATTAACCACGGCGGGCAGTCCAACGGTTATTCGGTGCCCAGCGCATCCGCTCAGGCCGATTTGATTGCGGGCAATTTCGCCAGGGCGGGTATTGATCCGCGCAGCGTCAGTTATGTCGAGTCGGCGGCCAACGGTTCGCCGCTGGGCGATGCGATCGAGCTTAGCGCGTTGACTGCGGGTTTTCGCAAATACACGGACGAGCGGCAGTTCTGCGCGATCGGTGCGGTCAAGTCCAATATCGGCCATGCCGAGGCGGCATCGGGCATGTCGCAACTGATCAAGGTGCTTTTGCAACTGCAACACCGGCAGCTGGCGCCGACTATCAAGGCGCAGCCGCTAAACCCAAATATAGACTTCGAGCAAACCCCGTTTCATTTGCAACGGCGGCTTGAGCAATGGCGCAGGCCGGAAGTTGCGCTTGATGGCGGCGAACGCCGCGAATATCCGCTACGGGCGACGGTCAGTTCATTCGGCGCGGGTGGTTCCAATGCGCACCTGATCGTCGAGGAATATGAAGCGTCAGGACAACAAGGGCCGGAAACCAGCAGCCCCCAGTTAATGTTGTTCTCCGCCAAAACAGACGCGCAACTTCGCGCCGTTGTCCGGCAGATGCTGGCGTTTATCGAGCAGCAGCCGGAACTGTCGATGGCGGATCTGGCCTATACCCTGCAAACGGGGCGGGAAGCCATGGAACACCGGATAGCGCTGGTGGTTGACGGTCGCGATCAACTGATTCAGGGCTTGAAGGCGTATTTGCACGGAATGGAGGAAAATATCTTTACCGGCGATCACGAGCAGGACAATTCCGATGTCAGGCAGCTGCTGTCAGGTAAAACCGGGCAGTCGATGCTACAGATGCTGCTGGCTGAAAAGGATCTCGAAAAATTGGCGCTGTACTGGGTCAAGGGCGTCAAGATCGTATGGCAGGGGATGCATCACGGCGAGACCTTAAGCAGAATCGCTTTGCCGACCTATCCGTTCGAGCGGAAGAGTTATTGGCTGGGCGGTAAAACGCTATCCGGTGATGCGCCTCAGCCTGCTCCCGATTCTGATATGCCGTTTGTGATCAATGCCCAACAATCGATGCGCGATAACATGGAGCAGTATCTGGTGCATGTCCTGTCTCAGTCGCTGGGCATTCCCGGCAATGGCATCAGCATCAGCAAGAGCCTCCAGGATTACGGCGCAGACTCGATGTTTTCAGTCAAATTGCAGCGCGGGTTTGAACAGGTCTTTGGGGTGAAGCTATCGGCAAGGGATATGATCACGCATGTCACGCTGGCTTCGCTGGCCGAATTTTCCGAGCAGCAGGTAAAAAAAAACGGCAGTGAATTAGCGGAGGCAGATACGGCAAGCGAGTCGCAACGGGTGATGTTGCCGTTATCCGAAGGCCAGAAAGGACTGTGGCTGCTGCATCAATTTGCCCCGCAAATGAGCGCTTATAACATTCCTGTTGCGCTGCGGTTTCGCACCGGATTGAACGTCGGTTTGTTCAAACAGGCCTGCGAACTGATGCTGCAACGTTATCCTGTGCTGGGATCGGTTTTTCAGGAGCACAACGACGAGCTGTATCAAACCCTGCCGAGCGACGCGAGGCTGTGCTTTACGCATGAAAATTCCGATGCCGACATCATCGAGCTGTTCAGGGAAAAGAGCAAACAGCCTTTCGACCTGGAGCACGGGCCGCTGTTTCGGGTGCATGCGCTGTCGCCTGTTTCCGCCGCAGACAGTTATGTGCTGATTACGGTTCACCATATCGTTTTTGACGGCAGCTCGGCTGTGCTGCTGGTTAAAGCATTACTAGAGGCTTACCGGCAGTTGCTTGCCGGAACAGAACCGGAACAAACGCAGCAAACCGGGTACAACGACTTCGTCCGTTGGCAGCAGCAATTCATGGCCGGCGAACAAGCGCAGGCGCAACTGGATTACTGGAAGACCCAGCTTTCCGGCGAGCTTTCCGCATTGTCGCTGCCATGCGATTACCCGCGCCCTGCGGAACAGCGTTTTAATGGAGCCAGTTATGAGCTGAAGCTGGCTCCGGACTTGACTGAAAAAATCAGGGAGCTGGCAAAGTCGCTACGGGTGAATTTGTCGGTGCTGTTTCTGGGCGTGTTGAACATGCTGCTGCACCGTTATTCCGGTGACGATGATATTTTGGTCGGCATGCCGACATCGGGCCGCCCGGAAAGCCGTTTCGATGACGTGGTCGGTTATTTCATCAACATGATCGTTATTCGCAGCCGCATATCAGGGCAACAGGGCGTTGATGCTTTTTTGCGCGATATGCAGCTGACGGTTGCCGATGGCCTGGATAACGCCGATTACCCGTTTCCGGCTTTGCTGAAAGAATTAAAAGCGGGTCGGGATCAGGCAAGGTCGCCGTTATTCCAAGTGATGTACGCCTATCAGAACTTTATTCAGCCGAATGATTTAACCGATTTGGCTGATTTATCGATGGAGTTCCTATCGGGGATTAACCAGGAAGGCAGCCATGATCTGGCGCTGGAAGTGTATCAGGGTAAAGACAGCTTTTTGCTGAAACTGGATTACAACACCGATTTGTTTAGCGCGGACACGATCCGAAGGGCAATGGCGCATTATATCAATCTGCTCGGTTCGATAACCTCCCGCCCGGATGCAGCGATTGCCGATCATGCGCTGTTGTCGGAGGACGAAAAACAGCGGATTGTCGTCGATTGGAATGCTGGTGGCGCCGAGTACGACAGCAAGCGCTCTGTCGTCGAACTGTTTCAACGGCAGGCCCGGCAGACGCCGGACAACACGGCGCTGCTGTTTGAGCATCAGCCGCTAAGCTACCGGGAGCTCGACCTCTACAGTTCGAAACTGGCGAGCTATTTGCGGGATCAGGGCGTGACAGAAGGCGACCTGGTTGGCGTCTGCATGGCGCGCGGTCTGCAAATGATTGTGGCGATGCTGGCTATCTTGAAAGCGGGCGCAGTCTATGTGCCGATAGCGCCGGATTACCCTGAACAGCGTATTCGGCATCTGTTGGATGACAGCAAAATAAAACTCCTGATGACGGAGGCAAAACTGCGCGACAGCATTCAGGCGGTGGCTTCCGCTTGCATCTGCGTTGCCGTCGATCAGATGTGGGGCAAGATTATGGAATCCGCTGCCGATTTGACGTTGCGGATTCTTCCGGAACAGGCCGCGTATGTTATTTACACCTCGGGTTCCACCGGCCTGCCCAAAGGCGTAGTGATTGCTCACGGGGCGATTAGCCATCATTGTCAGGTCATGCGGGATTATTATCGGCTCACGCCGGAAGACAAGGTGCTGCAATTCGCGTCCGTGAATGTTGACGCGTCGCTGGAACAGGTGCTGCCGGGATTATTGACTGGCGCAACGGTGGTTATCCGGCCGGAGGGACTCTGGTCGCCGCAGGCATTCAGAAGCAAAGTTATGGAGCTGGACATCACTGTGGCCGATGTGCCGCCGTCCTATTTGTACGAACTGCTGCTGGATACGCGAAGTGATTCGGAATGGGCTGAGTTACGCTCGCTAAGGCTGGTGATTACAGGCGGTGAGGCGCTGACGCCGGAAACGCTGAGCCTATGGAGCAGCAGTCCGGTTCACGGCTGCCGTCTGGTCAATGCCTATGGCCCCACCGAAACCACGATTACCAGCACGGTGTTTGAGATCGGCGCGGAAACGCCAGAGTCGGCTGTTGCCGCCAATATTCCGATCGGCCGCCCGCTGGCCGGTGAAAGAGCCTATATTCTCGATGCTTACGACCAACCGGTTCCTGTCGGTGTGTCCGGCGAGTTGCATATCGGCGGTGCGGGGCTGGCTATCGGTTACCTGAACCAGCCTGAATTGACCGGGCAGAAATTCATCGATAATCCGGTTAATCCCGGATCGCGGGTCTACAAAACCGGGGACTTGGTGCGCTGGTTGGACGACGGCACGATAGCGTTTCTGGGACGGCTGGATCATCAGGTCAAGATCAGGGGCTTTCGCGTCGAATGCGGCGAGATAGAAACGGCATTACAAGATCTGGATTCAATCAAACAGGCGGTGGTGCTGGCCCGGCCGGTCAACGGCAATACGCAGCTGGCCGCCTTTATCGTGCAGGCCGCAGGTAACAATCCGCTCAGTAGCGCTGACTTGAAACAAGCGCTGGCGGTCAGACTGCCGGATTATATGATTCCGGCAGCTTTTGTGCCGCTGGCGCAAATTCCTGTAACACCCGGCGGCAAGCTGGATCGTGCCGCATTAATGCAACTGGATTCAGGCGCGGTGGAAAACCGCAGCCATGTTGTGCCGCGGACAGAGATCGAGGCGCAATTGGCTGAGATCTGGCAGCAGGTGCTGAATGTCGAACGGGTAGGGGTGTACGATAATTTCTTTGATCTGGGCGGACATTCGCTGCTGTCAGTCCGCCTTATGGCCGTAATACATAAAAAACTGGGTAAGGAGCTGCCGCTGTCATCGCTGTTCCATGCCCCGGATATTGCCGGACAGGCAAAACTTCTGCAACAAGACCAGCAGCCCTGGACACCGTTGGTGTGTTTGCAGCCCAACGGGGACATGGCGCCGTTGTTCTGCATTCATGCGGTGGCCGGAAACGTGCTGTGCTATCAGGAGCTGTCCCGGCATATGGGGCAGCGGCGTCCGTTTTACGCTCTGCAAGCCCCTGATGTAGACAGCGGCGCGCATCCTGGCGGCATAGAAGGACTGGCAGCGCTGTATATCGCCGCGATACGCAGTATTCAGGCGCAAGGCCCTTATCATCTGGGCGGCTGGTCGATGGGCGGCGTGATTGCCTATGAAATGGCAAGACAGTTGCAGCAGGCAGGTGAACAGGTCGGCACGCTGGTGCTGATGGAAAGTTTTACGCCCGATGCAGTACAGGCGTTTGAACGGGATTATCTCGATAAAAACCCGCTGCCGGGCGATGACGGCGAAACACTGCTGCTAATGATGTTTGCCAGGGAATTGGGTCTGAACGATGCTGAAGCAATACTGGACGGAGTAGCGGCGACATCCGATTTAACCTTGCGTCTGGACGATCTGTTTGAGCAGGCAAAACAAGCCGGATTGTTACCGGCGGACATCGATTCAGCGCAGCTGCATCGGCTGTTTCGGGTATTTGAAGCCAATGTGCGGGCGATGAATCACTATACTCCAGGCCAATATCAGGGCGGCGTCAGGCTGTTGCTTGCCGACAGCGCGAATCAAGAATATGCGAATGGCGGCTGGGCGGAGCTGATACGCGGCGATCTGAGTGTCGCGGCTATACCCGGAGATCATTACAGCATTCTCCGGCAACCGAATGTACAATTTCTAGCGGATAGATGGGTAGACTATGTTAATGAAAAAACTGAGTAAGCTGCACTCTACAGCGGCAGCAGTAGTGTTGCTTGTCCTGACTGCACCGAGTGTAACGGCGGCGGTTTCAGCTTGCACAACCGGACTCGTTGAAAGCCAGGCCGGTCCGGTGTGCGGTAAGTTAGTGACTACAGATTCAGGCAAACAGGCCAACGCATTTTTAGGCATTCCGTTTGCCGAATCGACTGCCGGGGACAGACGCTGGAAGCCCCCGATGCCGAAGCAGCCGTGGACAGAAACACTGGAGGCCGAGGAATACGGCCCGGTATGCCCGCAGTATGCCGTTCAGCCGACTGCTGCGGAGGGCAATCAATTCAGCCAAATTCATCACCGGCACGCCAAACCGGATAGTCGCAAATTATCCGAAGCAACAGGCCAAAGTGAGGATTGCCTGTCCCTGAATATTTGGACACCCGCAGGCATAAAGCCTGATGCAAAACTCCCGGTCATGGTGTTTATTTATGGCGGCGGGTTTAGCGAGGGCGACAGTTCCGATCCGCTGTATGACGGAAGTTTTTTGGCTGCACACAAGGGTGTTATTCTGGTCAGCTTTAACTACCGGCTTGGCGTTTTTGGCTTTCTGGCTACGGATGAGCTTTCCGGAAATTACGGATTCATGGATCAACAGCTCGCGCTTTCCTGGGTGCAGAACACTATTCAGGATTTCGGCGGAGACCCCGCCAAGGTGACGATTTTCGGCGAGAGCGCAGGCGCGATGTCGGTGGGCCTGCACCTGTTTTCCGCGCCCGGCAGCGCCAAGTTATTCCGGGCCGGGATTATGGAAAGCAATTTCTTGGCGTTGCCCTACAAACGGCTTGAGGATCAGGTCAATGTCGGCAATGTCTTTAAACAGGGCCTGAATTGCCGGGATTTGAAATGCCTGCAAAATACCGATGTAAACGACATTCTGTTGGCGCAGGATGCGTTTACGCCGAAAATGAGTACGGTGTTTTCAGGAGCCAAATATTACATCCCCTTTACCCCTGTGATTGATGGCGTGCTGCTGACCAAACAGCCGGTTGTCGGTGCCGCCGATGGCCGGGCAAACAAGCCCATACTGCTCGGAACCAACAAAAACGAGTCTGTGCTGTTCGTCAACGGGCAGTCGATTACCCCGGCCGATTATTCCGCCTGGGCGGCATCTTTGTTCGGCCTGGATTTCCAGAAGGCCATCGCCAAGTATCCTGCACAGGACGACAGCAGCAACAGTGCGTTGTGGGCGCGCATTCAGACAGACAATTTCCTGCGTTGCAGTTCGCGTTATGTTGCAGCCAACGCCGCAGCGCCGGTATATGCCTATCTGTTCAATCACCAGCCGTCGTTTCAAGTCTGGGGCGGCCCGGATTGTCAGGCTGATGATAATGTCTGCCATGGCGCAGAGCTGCCATTTGTGTTCCATAGCGCCGATAAAATTGGCGGCCGCTTTACCGCCGAGGAAGAGACGCTTTCAAATACGATAATCGATTATTGGGTCAATTTTGCAACCTATTTAAACCCGAATGGCGATCCGTCGGCATCACCTGCCGGCGTGCGTTGGCCGCAGTTCAGCCGGGACAAGAAGGATTATCTGGTTCTGAATACGCCTGCGGTGTCCGTACAGAACGATCCCTACCGTGAAATCTGCGATTTTTGGGACGGTATTGGTTATAACCTGGTTGAGCCGTGGGTTAGAAGGTAAGAAAATGCCGGGGTGGATTAGAGGGTAGATTCCGTTCTCGTTCCCACGCGTTACGCTCATCGTTTACACAAGTACTTTAAAGCACGTCATCCCGGCAGGGATTGCCTGGATCCAGAAGCCATGGATGGCAATACCGAAGCAGGCACAAACCTTGTAACGCGGGATTGCTTGGTCAAATCAGGCATTCACATCCCTGTGCTCTGGATTCCGGCAATCCCTGCCGGAATGACGACCTACCGCAGACACTTGTGTATAACAATGCGACCAGCGCGTGGGAACGGGAGCAAATGACGCGCTGTAGGAGCGGGCCGCGCCCGCGACATTTGGGCAGCGATTGCAGAGTTGTAGTTGCTTCATCGCGGGCATGGCCCGCTCCTACAACACTTAACTTAACGGCAGTGAAGTAGCGCGTGGGAACGAGAACATTCCTTTCGTGGACTAACTTTCCCACGGAAACAACCCTGTTTTTGTGTAACGATTGATTTTTTCCAGATTGGCCGGGTCTGAAAACAGTTTACGGTTCGCTGCGATGGCGGCTGGTCTTGATTGGGTCAGAACAGCGTCCAGGCTGTTTATATAGGTCTTATAGCGTTGAATCCCGGTTTTGGACAAGAGTCTTAAACGAAGCAAATGTTTGCGCAGCAGGGCCTCGCTGTTGTCCTCGCAGGCGTCAACCAGTCCCCAGTCCAGCGCCTGTTGAATTGTTGCCGGTTTTGTCGTCAAGGTCAGGTAGTGCGCTTTTTGAAAGCCTATGCGCCGTATCAAAAAAGGCAGCACACAGGCAGGGAATAGATCGAACAGCAACTCCGACAGGCTGAATTCGGCGGTGTGATCGGCCAGCACAATATCGCAAGCGGCGACGAAGCCGACGCCTCCGGCATTCACCTTGCCCCGGACATGGGCGATGCTGATAAACGAACCGCGTGCGAGTTGCTCCCATAAATCATAAAGCGCTTCCGGTTCCGCCGTATTGTCCTGAAAATCCGCACCAAAACAAAAAACCTCGGGCAAGCCTTCCAGCACGATGATATGAACAGCGTCTTCGCAGGCCGCCAAGGCATGTCGACATTCGTCAACCATCGTTTTGTTGATGGTGTTGTTGGTTTCCGGGCGGTAAAGTTTGAGGAAACAGACGGACTGTTCGACGCGCACCTGAATGGTCTGGTAATTCATAATGATCTGTTATGTTGAGATAGATTAATGATTTTTCTGTAACACAATGCTGGTATTGATGCCGCCAAAGCCGAAAGAATTGTTCATTGCGCTATGGATTTGTTGCGATACAGCCGTCGCGTCGCAAAAGTTCGCCCTGGTATTGATTGGCTTTTCCAGGTTGACGTTGGCATGGATAAATCCTTGCTGCATTTGCACGACCGAGGCAATGGTTTCGACGACACCGGCCGAGTTCAGGCAATGGCCGGTCAAGCCCTTGGTCGCGTTTAGCCGGACACGGGGAAAATGATCGCCGAACACCTGTTCGATTGCCTGGATTTCAACGCTATCGCCTAAGGGCGACGAACTGCCGTGCGTATTCAAATAGTCGATTTCGTTGGCGGCGAGACTGCTTTGCTGCAAGGCGGCGTTCATGGCTTTCGCCTCACCATCGATGTCAGGCTGCGATGTGGCGGTTGCGTGAAGATTGATGGCTCCGCCCAGTATGATTGCCAGGCCGGGCACGTTTCGAGTGTTGGCGCTGGTAGCGGATTCCAGAACCAGACAGGCTGAGGCCTGACCGTAAATAAAGCCCTCGTGCAAGGCATCGAACGGCCGACAGGCTTTTTCCGGCTGATCATGGAACTGTTTGCCGCCCATTGCTCCGATCGTATAAAAACCCTGGATCTCCATCGGCGACAAATCGGCGACCACGCCGACCACAAGGCAGGCGTCGACCACTCCGGACTGGATCAATCGGGTACCGTGGATGATGCCGACATTGCCCGAGGCTGAAGCCCCGCCGGTTACGAAGCCTTCTCCCCGGATATTGAATATCTCGCTCAATACGCCGATCTGATTGCTGTCCATAAACTGCAACGCATAGCGCGGCGACAGGTATTCCGGGTTGCGCCGGAAATCGGAGCAGAGCGAGTACTGGTAGTTCTGCGTGGTATTGTGACCGGCGATAATCAGACCGATCCGCTCCGGTTCGATGGGCTTGTCATCGAACCGGGCCTGCCGCCAGGCCTGTAACGCCGAGATAACCGATGTTTGTATTGTAAACGGGGCGCGTCGTGCAATGTACAGCGCGGATTGAGTCAGGCTTTCAGACATATCCGAATACTGCCCTAGCGTTTTTTCAAAACAGAAACCGTCAATTTCTGCACCGATAGCAACGGGCAAAGGCGGCGTTGTGCTTCGCTCAATCCGCCTGATGCCCGATTTGCCGGCGGCCAATGAATGGCTGAACTCGGCTATGTCATGGCCGATAGCCGAGACGATCCCCATGCCTGTGATTTGTACACAGGACGGGGATTTAGGCGAGCGCGTTTTTTCCGTCATTGCGCATTGTTGAATAGAACGTCGACCAAACCTTCGATATTGGTCACGCCGGCAAAGCTCAGTAACGGGATTTTAACGCCCAGATCCTCCATGGACAGCGTGACCACCTCCATTCTATCGACGGAGTTGGCGCCGAGATCGCTCAGGGATTTATCGATAGTAACCATGTCAGGCTGCACCTTGGGCAGTATGTCCAGGATATTGTTTTTGACGACGTTAAAAACCTCGGTTTTAGTCATTGCATTGCTCATAAGCGTGTGTCCGTGTGTTAGAGTAAATGCCATTATAAGTGAAGTGCCGGTTCAAGGGAGCGCCGATTCTTTTTCGGGCTGGGTTATTTCCGCCAAAGCGGCTGAAAACAATGTAAAATCGGAGCTTTTAAGCATGAGCCAGAGAGGAAAATCATGACGCCGGTTGGAATTGAAGCAATGAATCTTTATGGCGGCAGTACCTTCGTAGATGTGATGGAGCTGGCGGCGCACAGGCAACTCGATACTGCGCGCTTCGATAATCTGTTGATGAAACACAAATCGGTGGCGCTTCCTTATGAAGATCCGGTGAGCTTTGCGATTAACGCCGCCAAACCGGTTATCGATCAACTGTCCGAAGCTGAAAAAGACCGTATTGAACTGCTGATTACCTGCTCGGAGTCGGGCATTGACTTCGGCAAGTCAATGAGCACCTACATCCATCATTATTTGGGGCTGAACCGTAATTGTCGGTTGTTTGAGCTGAAGCAAGCCTGCTATTCGGGAACTGCCGGTTTGCAAATGGCGGTAAATTTTATTCTGTCCCAGGTATCGCCGGGCGCCAAGGCGCTGGTGATTGCCACAGATCTGTCGCGTTTTCTGGTGACTGAAGACGGCGATGCGCTGACCATGGACTGGGCGTTTTTTGAACCCAGCGGCGGTGCGGGCGCGGTGGCTTTGCTGGTCAGCGAAAAACCGGAGATATTCCAGCTGGATGTCGGTGCAAACGGTTACTACAGCTTTGAAGTGATGGACACCTGTCGGCCGATTCCCGACAGCGAGGCGGGTAACGCCGATTTATCGCTGCTGTCGTATCTGGATTGTTGCGACCAGAGCTTTCAGGAATACCAAAAGCGGGTGACGGGAACCGATTACCGGACGACGTTTCAATACCTGTGCTTTCATACGCCATTCGGCGGCATGGTAAAAGGCGCGCACCGTAATATGATGCGCAAGCACACCGATATAAAACGCGATGAAATCAATCAGGACTTTCAGCAGCGGGTACAACCGGGGCTGACTTATTGCCAGCGCGTAGGCAATATTATGGGCGCAACCGTATTGGTTTCTCTGGCCAGCACTATCGAGCAGGGCGTGTTTGACGTTCCCCGAAGAATCGGCTGTTTTTCCTACGGTTCCGGCTGCTGTTCGGAATTTTACAGCGGCGTGGCAATGGCTTCCGGCCAGCAAAAACTCAGGTCCATGCAACTGGAAAAAAATCTCGATAGCCGGTATCAGTTGAACATGGACGAATATGAAACCTTGCTGGAAGGCAGCAATGAGGTCAAGTTCGGCACCCGCAATGTTGTTCCGAATACCGACTTGCTGCCGGGTGTCTGGCAGTCGATTATCGACAACACGGCCGGCAAAGGAACGGAAAGAATTTTTCTAAAGGAAATTAAAGAGTTTTACCGGCAATATGAATGGGTGGGCTAAGCCGGATACAGGGGCCATGATTGAGTTAAGCCGGGACATTGAACAAATAGAGCATAGCTTGAAGCAATGGTTTCTTCCGGGGCAGGCGTTTGTAAAGGCGGCCAAAATTCAGGATTACCCAATTCTGCCGGAAGAACAGGCTCTGGTCGCCAAGGCTGTCAGTAGCCGCCAACACGAGTTTGCAACCGGCCGTTGGCTGTCCAGGCAAGGATTGCAATCTTTTGGCTTGCCGGACGAACCGATTAAAATGGGCCGATTGAGAAACCCGCTGTGGCCGAAGTCTGTTTCCGGAACAATCAGTCACGATGGTAAGCTCTGCGCAGTCGTGCTGATGCAGAAACACCAGCACAGCGAAGCAGGCATCGGTATTGATCTGGTTTCCTTGCCGCAGCGAGCCGGCAGGATGGATGAGTTGACGCCTATGTTCTTGGCCAACGCAGATGAGCTGAGCGCTATGGCGGCATTTAACCTTGCCGTTGATCCGGCGCTGCTGTTATTCAGCATCAAGGAGTCGGTGGTAAAGGCTATGTCATTTAAATTGGACGACTTTATCGATATGCGCGCAATTGAAATTCACCACTCTGATAAGATGCGCTTCAGCATATCCGGCAATGCTATCTGCGCTGACATTACTGCCGCCACAACCGGCAATTACCTGGTAACAGCAGTAAGGGGCCTTGTTGAAAATGACTGAGGTTATTCGAGCTGAGCCTATTGTCTGGATGTTTTCTGGGCAAGGCACCCAGTATTTTCAGATGGGCAGGGCGCTTTATGACTCGAATGAGACGTTCAGGTTCTGGATGGACAGGCTTGATCGGGTCGCCGCCAATTATGTCGGGCAGTCGATTGTTGAAATGCTGTATGACGAAAAACAGTCTCAAAGCCAGCCTTTTGAGCAAACCCTGTATACGCATCCGGCGCTGTTTATGGTGCAGTACTCGCTGGCTAAAACGCTTTTGGCCGAGAATTTTCCGCCCCCTGATTATCTGTTTGGCGCGAGTTTGGGCGAGTTTGTGGCGGCTGCGTTGGCCGATGTTGCCGATGTGGAGGCGATGCTGTTCGATATTATCAAGCAGGCCCGGTTATTCGATTCGCATTGCGGCGGCGGTGCGATGCTGGCTGTCATTGATGATGTTGATAGCTTTCAAAGCAATCCCGTGTTTTCAGACGGCTGTGAGCTGGCCGGGGTTAATTTTGACCGGTGTTTTGTCGTATCCGGGTTGAAAAGTAAAATCCTGCTGATTGCAGGGCAACTCAGGCAGCAGGATATTACCCATCAGCTTTTGCCGGTTTCCGTGGCTTTTCATTCATCGCTGGTGGAGGTGGCTAAGGAAACGTTCAGCAAAATGTTCGCAGGCGGCGTTTATCGTTCCGCCAAAATACCGGTGGTTTCCTGCGCGGTGTCAACGGACGGCAATGAAGAGGATGAAAGGTTTTCGCCGGCGTACTGGTGGCGTGTGATACGGCAACCGATTGAATTCAGACAGGCGTTGGCTGAATTTCACTACAATCATCCGCAGGCGGTTTATCTGGATGTAGGGCCGTCCGGGAATATGGCCGCATTGACAAAATACAACCTGCCTGAAAGTGTGCATAAGCGGATTATGCCGATAATGACGCCGTTTGGTAATGACAATGAAAACATCAAGGCGATCCGGGACAGGTTACAGGTACTGGTCTGATCTGGCGCTTATTGTTTATCGTCCACTTTGTCGGATTTATCCGCTTTATCTGTTGGTCCGGCGGTATAGTCGCTGCCCAGTATGACAGGCAGGCCGCTTTTGCCGGAGCCGATGATAACGACTTTGGAGTTATTTGATTTTGCCAGATCGACCGTTGCATTGATACCTTGCCAGGTCAGGTATTTCTGGGAAATGCCGTCGGTAATGGTGTTCTGGAAGTCCCGGATGCCTTCGGCTTCAATCTTTTTGCGCAGTTTTTCCTTTTCTTCGGCCAGCAGTCTGAATTCATAGGCTAATGCCACCTGTTTGGCCTGTTCTTTTTGTTCAATCGAATCACGTACAGTTTCAGGGAGCGTAATATCGCGAATTAAAATTTCATCAACGAAGACATAATGCCCGGCCGATTTTCTCGTGTTCGTGGTGTCAAGCCCGTTGAGAATGCTTTGTTGAATCTGGTCTTCAATCAACGCTCGCTTCACGGAGTAGAGTTCTTCCGGTTCGAATTGGCCGATAACGTTACGCACATGACTGCCCATTTCCGGTACCAGCAATATATTGACGTAATCCGGGCCGATATATCGGTGCAGTTCGGGCAGGGAGTCTTCTAAAGGTCGGAAACGAATGGATGCTTCAACCAGGACGCTAAGGCCGTTTTTGCTGAGGGTGTTGAATACAATGGTTTCTCTTTGTTGCCGTGTGTTATAGATTGTCATTTTGTCCCATGGGAAGATCAGCGTCGTGCCTTCACCATAGCTGCGTTCCATTTCTGTACCGCCGAAAAAACGACGCCACAGAACAGCTTTCTGTCCTGAATCGATACTGATCAGCATCATTGGCAGGGCGGACAGAATCAGCAGTGCGAGTAATAGCAGCGCGATTGCTATTTCAAGACGATGAGTTTCAAGCCAGTTACTTATTTTGTTAAACATGGTTTATTTTTTCCTGGAATGGGTTACTTCGGAGATCAAGCCTTCTTCCATATGAAAGTGTCGATCGCAGCAGTCGAAGTATTTTTCATCGTGAGTAACGGCAATAATGGTTTTACCGCTAGCTTTTAGTTCAGGCAGGATTTCATGGTAAAAAATCTTGCGGAATTGGGGGTCCTGATCTGCGGCCCACTCGTCAAAAACCATCACCGGCCTGTCTTCGAGAATCGAAATGATCAGCGCCAAACGCTTTTTTTGGCCGGTGGACAGGTTGAGCGTGTCGAACTCGCCATTGATTAAGCCGGTTTTTTCTTTCAAGCCCATGCGTTTGAGCAAATTATCCACGCGCTGTTGATCAATTTCATGGATGCCATAAGTGCGTGAGAATAGGTGGTAATCGGCAAGAATAGCCGTAAACATATTTCGGTAGGCGAAAATGTTTGCTGCCGAGATCTGGGTGTCGTTCAGTTGTATTTGTCCGTCACACGGTTGATACAGTCCGAGCAAAAGCTTGATCAGCGTGGACTTGCCGGAGCCGTTACCGCCGGTAAGAAACAGGATTTCATTATGCCGGACTTGTAAGTCGATCGGGCCGGTTGAAAAATTGATGGTGTCGAACTCGTCGCGATATTGATGACGAATTTTTTGCAGCGAGAGCTTTTCAAACGAAGGAAACAGGGCGCAGTCTTTTTTTAGCTGTTCCTGATGCTTATCTAATAACGCTTCCGTTTTGAAAATCAGCGATAAGGATTTTTCTGCATTGGTAAAAGTCGGCATCCACGCGAAAACATTGCTTACCGGCCCCATTAAAAACAGTCCGGCGGTGACGATTTTAATAACAGTCTCAGGGTAGGCGGT
The DNA here is from genome assembly GCA_030679035.1 of Methylobacter sp. Taxonomy (GTDB): domain Bacteria; phylum Pseudomonadota; class Gammaproteobacteria; order Methylococcales; family Methylomonadaceae; genus Methylobacter_A. The sequence goes on from JAUXTH010000057.1 coordinate 18,980, forward strand.
AATGCTCAATTGTGGAACTAGGAAAACCAACACTGCCATTAAAAAATAAAACGAACTTTGTATGGTGATAAAGTTGATCGCCATATCCAGATTGGCACGAATCCGGTTGTCCTTGGCCTGTCCGGCCAGAACGCCTGCGGAACGGAGCAAGTCTTGTTCGCGGTCGTGGTTCAGTTTTATTTCCTTGAAACCTTCCAGTAAATCGGATAACGAGTAGTAAACGTTTTGCTCACTTGCAATGGCAATATCGAGAACTTTATTGGTTTTCTGGCTTCTTTTGTAAGACATCCCGGCGGCGATTAGAATAAATATTAACGTCAGACCAAAAGCCGGCAACGAGAGATAGGCAAGATACAGTGTGGTAAAGCTGATGATGACCAGACTTTGTAACGAAACAATAATCGGCAGTGAAGATAGCGACAGGGTATAGGTATGCTGGTTAATAGCAGTATACAGTTCCGCCTGGCCGATTTTTTCAAGGTTCTCAAAATTACAGCCGGAAATTTTATTAAAGATCCGAATACGGATGGCCTCTATCAGTCCTTCGCCAAGCTTTGTTCCAATCCCCCATACATATTTTTGGGATAATATGTAAATGAGCAGGCAAATCGCAAAAAATACCACGCCCATCAGCCTGAACTCACTGTTTGAGGCATGTTCAGCCGAGGTGTTGAGAATTGCCAGAAGTAGAACGTTGCTTAGCCCGGCCAAGATTGAATAAAAAGCGATTTTTCCCTTTGGAGCATCGGTTTCATTCAGAAAAGTATGAATTAGATTCACTGAGTTGAGATTTGTATTTTGCTGTCCGGTAAAGATTTATTTCGATTGTGAATGTTCGGTCGTAAAAGTCGAAAGCAAAATAAGCAGAATAATCCCGACTACTGGGGACAGGAAAAAAGAAATCAGAAACAGGCCGTTAAAACCTAACGGCTGTTTCCTTCCGGCCAGGCCGATAACCATGCATAAAAGCAGGTACATTAAAAAATAAAAAAATGGCATCTTTGGGTCTCGTTATTAAACGACAACGCTCCTGAAGGTTTTTGTGCCAATAGGGCATTTAGAACGCAGCTAAGATTTATGAAGCTGTCTGATCGGTTTTTTTCTTGCCTTCGTTAAAAGCGGCTTTGAAATCATCTATTTTGGCTTTGGGATCAAAATTAAACAGGTCACCGCCATTTTGTAGGTGATTTAACATGACTTGTCCAACGGCATAGGCGGATGCGCCCGCAAGCATGGGCATACTCAGAGCCGCCAGTACATGGCCTATGCCCGGTACTACCTTGAACAGTGTGGCGGCAGTTGCTCCGACCAACAGTTGAGGTGAAAGGCTGCCGATCAGAATAGTGATAATTGATCGGGTTTTGGATTCGGAAAAAGGTTTATCGTAGATGTCCAATAACTCGTTGACCATTTTTATTTCAACGGCGGCGATTGCAGCCACATCCCAGAAAGGAAAGGGAATTGCTCCGGATCCTGCGGCCCAGCCGGTGTACTTGCTGATAACAAGGTTGGCGGCCTGTTCGCGGGTAATGTGAGCGTCTTCAGCTTGGGGTGCGTTTGATTCGGTTTGTTGTGTAGATGCCACGATATTATCCCTCTTGATTGTTATTGTTTTGCAGAGACTAGCATATTGATTGACCTGCATCAAGGTTGTTTTTGTTGGATACCAAATTATTGTTTTTGAATTTTTACCCGATTGACCTGCAATCAAAAACAGTATAAATGTAGCGTCATGATTACGGTTGAAAAATTAGGTTCCGAGCAATTTAAACAGGATTACGGACTGCGTTATGCTTATGTCGCCGGTGCAATGGTCAAAGCTATTGCCTCGAAAGAGCTGGTGATTCGCATGGGGCAGGCTGGCTATCTTGGCTTTTATGGCGCTGGCGGCATGCCGTTGCAGGCTATTGAAGCGGCAATTGTGCATATTCAGGAGATATTGTGTCACGGGGAAGCGTACGGAATGAATCTGTTATCCAACCTGTCCAGACCGAAACAGGAAATGGAAATGGTGGATCTGTTTCTACGTTACGGCGTACATAATCTTGAAGCATCCGCCTACATGCAAATTACCCCGGCACTGGTCAAGTTTCGTTTAACAGGGGCAAGCACTGACGTTCAGGGAAGGTTGATTGTCCCGAACAGGGTGATCGCCAAAATTTCACGACCCGAGGTAGCGCAATTTTTTTTGTCTCCGGCACCGGAACAGATTGTCAGTCGCCTGCTGGAAGAAGGACAGATTTCCGAGCAGGAGGCGGCCTTGTCCGGGCAGTTGCCGGTCGCTTCGGATATTTGTGTTGAATCCGATTCCGGTGGGCATACCGATATGGGTGTTGCGTCGGTTCTACTGCCAACCATTATTCGCTTGCGGGACAGCCTGCAACAACACTATCAGTATCAGAAACCGGTCAGGGTAGGCGCTGCCGGGGGTATAGGCACACCCGAGTCGGCGGCATGCGCTTTTATGCTGGGTGCTGATTTTATTGTCACCGGCTCGATTAACCAGTGCACCGTGGAGGCCGGAACCAGCGATAGGGTCAAAGACATGCTGCAGGGGATCAATATTCAGGATACCGCTTATGCCCCGGCCGGGGATATGTTCGAACTGGGCGCAAAGATTCAGGTGATGAAGAAAGGTGTTTTTTTTCCGGCCAGAGCCAATAAGCTCTATGATCTTTGGAGAAATTATGGCTCGCTGGAGCTTATCGACGCCTCGGTTCGTAAGGAAATACAGGATAAATATTTCAAGCGCAGTTTTGATGAGGTATACCGGGAAACAAAAGGTTATTACATGCAGGAGTTTCCCGCAGAAATTGAAAATGCGGAACGTAGCCCAAAGGCTATGATGGCTTTGATTTTTCGCTGGTATTTTGTTCACACCATGCGCCTTGCCTTGGATGGCAGCGGCGAACAGCGTGTGGACTATCAAGTGCATACTGGCCCGGCTCTGGGCGCATTTAACCAATGGGTTCAGGGTACATCACTGGAGAACTGGCGGAATCGTCACGTCGATGTCATTGGCGAACATCTGATGCAGGCATCTGCCGACTATATGAATCAGCGGTTACAGATCTTTTTGTAGCATTTATCCCATGCCTGCGAATTTTCAGGCATGGGATGCTGGTGTTTAAGCCCTGAGTTTTAGCTTTTCCTGCTGCGGAATTTTGCTTAAATCCACGCTGTTTTGATAAAGCTGAATGCTGCCGGTTTGTGTGTCGATCAGATACTTGTTGAACTGGCTGCCGTGCAAGGTTTTTTTCAACTGGATTTTGGTGTCGTAGATCGGTAGCAACCTGATCATATAGATTTCCCGGTTGTAGTCTGGATTACGCCAACTCTCGGCCGCATGGAAGGTTTTGTTGTTAAATAAAACGATCTGGCCTGCTTGCCAGTCATTTTTTATAAACTTGTCCGCGTAATAGTCTCTGGCAAAATTTGTACTGATTTTGTAGTTATCGATTAATGCCTTATATGGTGCGCCGCTGATGAAGTTCTTCAGTGCTTTGGCGTCAATTTTGTCGCTGTCGATGTAGCCGTTTTTATCAAGATAGTCTGGGGTGTTTAAAAATGAATCCTCGAATAACTTCAGTAACACATTCCCCGGAATTTTTAATTTACATTTGGACTCCGGCAGAATGGCTAAACGGCCGCCGTTATTTTCGTTAACGTCAATAAGCGGGATGTATACCGTTATATCGTTCTCGGTTTCATAAAAGTGATGAAAATTCGGTATGTCGGAATGGATGTCTATAAATGATCGATGATTATGATCATTGCCCAGATAAATATCGTAGGACGCGACAATAAACCGGGTTTTAAAAAAACGCTGGAAATTCTGCTGCAATAAATGCGAGCAAACCTTTTCAATAAATGCCTGCTCAAGATGAATGGCTTTGTTGTAGGACTTGCTGTATAGCTTCGTGACCATCTTGTTGGCCAGTCCGGGAAACAAAGCGAACAAAAAGCCGGTTATTTTTCCTTCAAGATAAGCCTGGTGCTCGTTTTTAGTGAAATACTGGGGGTAATCGTTGCGGGCTTCCGCGACATTTTTATAGTGACTCTTCATTTCCTCAAGCAGTTCGGTGGGCAGGGAAACGCCAGTATCGATGAAGCCGTTGGTAAAATAATCATTAAAATATTGCGTGTTCAGAATGTCTTGCATATCCATCTCCTGATTTATTGTGGCGTTTATCGGTCTAATTCATGAACGCTTTTTTTATATATTGCTGCCGACTTCAAGGCATATTGCAGGGCGTAGCTTGACTTTATCCGGTTTAGTCGTAAGTATGTTAGCGTTTTATCGGGTACCAAATCAAATTAATACGACTTACTAAAATAAATTAGTCGTTGTTTTTTAAACAGGCTTTTAATAATGACCGCAAATCAAACCGACTTGAAAGAACAGCTAAAAAAACGATTATTCGACAGTATTTCCGCGCAGATCGATTTGATTGGCTATGTTCCGGATGATATAGCCAAACTGGTTAAAAATTTCACATTTGATACGAGAGATGTTGATCAGGCATCAAATGATATGGGGTTTGAGACTGGATTAGTTGAAAATGAAGCGATCACTGCTAACAATCAGTCCGATAAAGAAAAACTTGCCGAATTAGTTAATGGTCACTATGACAAAGTGTTTTATGATTACGACGGGATGATGGGGATTCTTCATAGAGATACCCAATACAGGAACATAGGATACTGGGACGAGACGACCCTTTCTCAGGATCAGGCATCTGAAAGATTGCAGGATACTTTGCTCGGTTTTATACCTGAAAAATCAGGGCGAATACTGGATGTTGCTTGCGGGATGGGGGCTTCAACGCGCCGTTTGCTTAATCATTACCCGGCTGGAAATGTTTGGGCGATCAATATATCGGGAAAACAGATTGAATCAACCCGGAGAAATGCGCCCGGCTGCAATGCGCAGGTTATGAATGCAGTTGATATGGAATTTGATAACGATTTTTTTGACAGTATTTTGTGTATTGAGGCTGCAATGCACTTTGAAACACGACAGAAATTTCTTGAAGAGTCTTTTCGAGTTTTAAAAACAGGTGGTTATCTGGTTTTGTCAGATATTCTTTTGACGTCTAGAGAAAGATTGGCGCAGATTCCTATGTTTCATAGCCCTGATAATCATATTGAAACTGTCGAAGAATATTATGAGCTACTCTCGGATGCTGGATTTAGCTCTATAGTTATAACTGATGAGAGTCAAAATGTCTGGGGCGCTCATTTTTTGCGAGCGGTTAACAGGATTCATGAAAAATTCTATTCAGGTGATATTAATATTATTGAATTGACTGAAACTTTGTGGACTTATTACAACGCAAACGCGGTGATGGGTACTTGCTTATTTGTTAGTGCGCAAAAATAATTTAACTTACTTCATCCAAGCGTAACATGACCTTTTCCTATGCCAAATCGGATGGATTCATTTTAGTTTTCGCGAAAAATTCCGCGCGCTGAGTTTTTCTGCGGCGGGTATTTAATGCAATTGTATCGTATGCACCTTGAGTGTTCTGGCTGTTTCGTGTAAGTTCCTAATTAAGACAGAACAATTAGCTTCGGATTAGTTCCGAATGTTGGTTGTGCATAAAACTAAAAGAATGCTGTTTATATGATAGCCATCGACCAGAGAAACCTCTGAACAGACCATGACGGATAATTTATCAGAGCTGTTTAAACAGTGTTCTATTGAAATGATAAAGCGCGGTCGGACCCGATTTGTCGATGGCTTTATTTTGACCGGCATTGGCGCGTCCACTGCTAAACATGGCAGTACGCCTGCCGATGACATCAGCCGGTTATTGCAACATTCAGCCACTGAACCGGTTGACTGCTTGATGGCCGCTTCAGCCGCGGGGTTGGCGCCCTCTCACCAGCCGCCGGAACATTTTCCCGACAGCGCATCCTGCAATCAATACTTATTACAACATCTGGAGCGCAGGGGATACTGTATTCGAACTGCACGGACCGATGATCTGCCCGCATTGCTGTTGTTGGAAGAGCTTTGCTGGGCTGAACAGTTGCGCACTCCGGAATCTGTTTTAAAACAAAGAATTATCTGCTACCCGCAAGGACAGTTGGTGCTGGCAGTCGATAATGTGGTTGTCGGTGTCATTTATTCCCAATGTATCGAAAGTGCAGATGCATTAGACGGAATAGCTGTTGCGCAGGTTGACTCATTGCATAATCCGGAGGCAAGAGTTGTGCAATTGCTGGCGGTTAATATACTGCCGCAAATGCAGCAACAAAATCTGGGCGATCAGCTGCTGGAATTTATGCTGATCTACCTCAGTTTGCAGAAAGACGTGCAATCCGTGGCGGCTATTACGCTGTGCAAAAATTTCGACCGGACGGCCGGGCTTGCACTTGAAGACTATATTCGGCAGCGTAACGAGCATGGCGTGCCGGCAGATCCGATTTTGCGCTTCCATGAGCTGCATGGCGCGACAATTCAACGGGTGATGCCGGGCTACAGGCCCTACGATCACAAAAATGAAGGCTGCGGCGTGCTGGTCAGCTACGATATTCATCATCGCAGCCGCAATGACATGCGCATTGATACTGCAAAAAACGTACGATTTACGCGTTCCGAAATTCGCAGCTATCTGCAAAATGCGGTTAGCGATTGTCTGGGCGAACAGCGAACATCAGTGTTTTCGTTCGACAGGCCGCTGATGGAGATGGGGCTGGATTCCGCTGACTTGCTTGAGCTGAACGAGAAAATCGCGTTCAGGTATCAATTGCCGCTAACTCCGGCCTTTTTCTTTCAGTACAACACGACCGACAAAATAGCAGGGTATCTCTGTGAGCATGTTGTCCCGGATCAAAAGCAGGATAATAAACGCGATGCACAGCAGACAAAAGCGCGTGCAGCGATAAAACCGCAGGGTCTAGTCAGGACGCAGGATGTAGCAATCATCGGTATGGCCTGCCGATTGCCGGGCGGCATCGATACGCCCGAGGAATTTTGGCAGTGTTTGCAGACCGGAGCTTCAGTCGTTGGCGAGTTGCCGGCAGGGCGCTGGCAGTGGCCGGATGAAATCGATCCGGTCGATAAACATCAGGGGATAGACCGGGGCGGTTTTCTCGATAACGTGGCTGCATTCGATGCGCCTTTTTTCCGCATATCGCCTGCGGAAGCGGAATCCATGGACCCCCAGCAGCGCATCTTGTTGGAGCTTGGCTGGCAGGCAATCGAACACGCAGGGTATGCGCCGGATTCGCTGGCAGGAAGCAATACCGGGGTTTTTATCGGCGCCAGCGGTTCCGATTACGCCCGGCTGCTGGACCAGTCCCGCAGCCCAGTCGATGCGCATTACGGCACCGGCAATTCAATGGCGGTGCTGGCCAACCGGATTTCCTATTTTTACGATTTTCATGGTCCCAGTCTGTTGCTGGATACAGCCTGCTCCAGTTCGCTGGTGGCGGTGCACAAGGCGGTGCAGTCGATACAAACCGGGGAGTCGTCGCAGGCGCTGGTCGGAGGCATCAACCTGATCTGTCATCCGGCCAACAGTATTGCTTATTATAAGGCCGGCATGCTGGCGAAAGACGGCCGCTGCAAAACCTTCGATCAACAGGCAAACGGTTATGTGCGTAGCGAAGGCGCGGTCATGCTGTTGCTGAAACCGCTGGCCTCGGCCTTGTCCGATCACGACAGAATCTACGCCGTCATTAAAGGCACAGCCAGTAACCACGGCGGGCAGGCCGGCGGATTGACCGTTCCCAATCCCGAGCAGCAAGCCAAGCTGTTGCAAACTGCGTGGCTTGCTGCGGAAATCAACCCGCAGTCGCTGGGATACATTGAAGCGCACGGCACCGGCACTTCGCTGGGCGATCCGATTGAAGTCCAAGGCCTGAAACAGGCCTTTACCCAGTCCGGTATGCAGCCTGAAAAAAACTGCGGTTTGGGGTCGGTAAAAACCAATCTGGGACATCTGGAGGCGGCGGCCGGAATCACCGGGTTATTGAAAACGGTACTGTGCCTGCAACATCGGCAGTTGCCTGCGTCGTTGCATTTTCAGCAGCTCAATGAGCATATTGAATTATCCGATTCCGGGTTATATGTCGTCGACCGGTTACAGCCCTGGATGCAGCCGACGGATGGCGGCCCGAGAATCGCCGGAGTCAGCAGTTTCGGTTCCGGCGGCGCCAATGCGCATGCGGTTCTGGCGGAGTATCCGTCGGGTGTTGACGCAGCCGCCGACGAAGGGGACGGGCCGTTGGTTTTTGTGTTGTCGGCTAAGACCAAGCAGCAATTGCAGGTTTATGCGCAAAAATATGTCGACTGGCTAAGTGATGACAGCAGCTGGCCGGTATCGTTGACCGATCTTGTTTATACCTTGCAGACAGGTCGTCAGGCTATGGAGGAGCGTCTGGCTCTGGTGATTACGGATCGTCAGGATCTGGTCGGCAAACTGGCCGCATTCTGCTCGAACCAGCAGCGTGATGCGCAGGATTACCAGTTCAACAGCAAGACGATTCCTGCTCAATTCAGGGAGCTGACCGAAGGCGAGGCAGGGCAGGCATTTATCCGCTCGCTGGTCGCGCAGTGCGATTGGGACAGGATTGCATTGCTTTGGCTGTCCGGCGTTGAAGTGGACTGGTCATTGCTGTATTGCGATCAAGCTGCCGGGGGCAGGCAACCGCGCCGGATTGCAGCGCCCACCTATCCGTTTGCGAAGCACGCTTACTGGTTGCCGAATGCCGGGTTGCCGCTGGAAAGCAATATTGCAGGCAAATCCAGGGTTGAACAGGTAGCCGATGAAGTGAGTCCGACTGTGTTGGCTCCGCTGTGGCGTTCTGTTAGCAACAGTGAAAACGCAGGCTTGTTCCCCAATCCTGATGCCAGCGTGCTGATTATCGGCGGCAGCTTGCAGCAAAAGCAGGCAATACGGTCGGTTTATGCGGTCGCGCAATCGATAGCCATCGATCCTTCGGTCACCATCGAGTCATTAAGCCGGCAACTCAGGCAGCTTAGCAATCTGGATCATATTATCTGGATAGCGCCCAAGTCGGATACCGCATCTGAGTTTAACGAGGCGCTGGTCAAGCAGCAAAATTCCGGCCTGCTGTATGTTTTTAAACTGGTCAAGGCCTTGCTGGCCGAGGCATACGGTAACAGGGATCTGGGCTGGACAGTCATCACCTGCCGGACTCAATCGGTGTTCAACGAAGATGCGCCGGATCCGGCGCATGCGGGCGTGCACGGCCTGGTCGGTGCGCTGGCGAAGGAGTATCCGCGCTGGTCGATTCGGTCGCTGGATATGGAAAATGATCTGGATTGGCCTGTGCGCGAATTGATGCGTTTACCGGCCGACCGGCAGGGCGATGTGCTGGCCTTTCGCAATGGTCAGTGGTTCAAGCGTTTCCTGAGTCCGGTGGAAAAACTGCCGGAATCGACACCCGCTTATCGGCAGCGCGGCGTTTATGTGGTGGCCGGTGGAGCCGGAGGCATAGGCGAGGCGTGGACGCGTTATGTGATACAGCATTATCATGCGCAGGTTATCTGGATAGGCAGACGCCGGCCGGATGCGGCGATTCAGGCGAAGCTGGATGCGTTGGCCGACCAGGGGCCTGCGCCGGTTTATGTGGTCGCGGATGCAGCTAACCTTCAGTCGTTACGGACGGCCTATGTAACAATCAAGCAAAGCTGGCCGGTCATTCACGGTGTCATCCACTCGGCGGTAGGGCTGTTCGATCATAGTCTGGTCGAGATGGACGAACAGCGGTTCCGGGACATTCTTTCGGCCAAGATCGACGTCAGTGTAAATCTGGCGCAGGTGTTTAAATACGAAGCGCTGGATTTTATGCTGTATTTTTCTTCCATAGTGGCATTGGAGAAAAACGGCGGCCTCAGCGGTTATGCCGCCGGCGGCGCATTTGAAGATGCGTTTGCCTTGCATTTGGACAAACAACGCACTTGCGCGGTTAAAGTCATTAACTGGGGGCACTGGGATATTGGCACCGGCGATGCGATTTCCGCTGCAACGAAAATCCGCCTGCAACTCAGCGGCATTATTCCGATACAACCGGACGAAGCCATGTCCGTGCTGCAAGGATTGCTGACCGCACCGGTAAACCAGCTGGCCCTACTGAAAACCTCACGATTTGATGTACTGCCGATGATTGACCCGGATCAGAACCTGAAGATATACGCGGATACAATCCCCCGATGCGTTGACCTGATTCCGCCGGTTTCAAACGAACTGAACAACCGGGTTGAAGCGCTTAAACCGTTGAGTATTTTCAACAACGCGGCATTGGAAGCGCAGCTATTGCCGTTGTTTGCCGGTACATTGCAGTCGCTTGGCCTGCTTGACGAACCCGAAAAGGGCGTTACCGGTTTTTACCGGCGGTGGTTGGAGGCCAGCAGGATAATACTGGCCGAACAGGGTATTGGCGAGAGCGCATCAGGCAATCCCGAGCAATTATGGCAGGCATGGGAAAAGGCCAAGCAGGATAGTTTCGGTAATGCCGACTTAACGGCCGCGATCGAGCTGGCGGAAGCCTGTTTGCGGGCGCTGCCGGATATTCTGTCCGGCAGCAGGCGCGCCACCGATATTCTGTTTCCCGACTCATCGATGCGGCGCGTGGAAGGCATTTACCGGAACAACGCCGTTGCCGATTATTTCAACCGTATTCTGGGCGAATCTCTGGTTGCTGCCATCGAGATTCACTTACAAAAAGATCCTGATGCGCAGTTGCGTATTCTGGAAATTGGAGCAGGGGCGGGCGGCACCACCGCGATGATCTTGCCGCTGATAGAACCGTACCGGCAGCATATTGCTGAGTATGCCTATACCGATGTGTCCAAGGCGTTTTTGTTTCATGCCGAAGAACAGTTTGTTAAGCAATATCCGTATGTTCACCCAAAACTGTTCGATGTCGAAAAACCGCTTGCAGGCCAGGATATAGCGGCGCAGAGCTACGATCTGGTGATAGCCACCAATGTCTTGCACGCCACGCGCAATATCCGGCGGACATTGTCGAACGCCAAGGCGGCGTTACACAAAAACGGCCTGTTGCTGCTGAATGAAATCAGCGATAAATCGCTGTTCGCTCACCTGACTTTCGGCTTGTTGGAAGGCTGGTGGCTGTCGGAAGACCAGCCGTTGCGCATTCCCGATGCGCCCGGACTGTATCCGGAAAGCTGGAAGCAGGTTCTGGGACAGGAAGGTTTTGCCAGCGTGTTATTTCCTGCACCCGATGCGCATGTACTCGGGCAGCAGGTGATTGTTGCGGAAAGCGATGGCGTTGTCCGGCAGCAAAAAACGCTGCAAAAACCGCAGGTCAATCCGGTATCGCCTACCACTGCGGATGAACTTCCGAAACCGGCCGCTATCAGCACTGATGAGGGGCTAAAAGAGGCGAGCAATTTCCATTTGAAGAAACTGGCCGCAAAGACACTCAGAATGAACAGCCACGATATTGATGCGCTGGAACCGTTGGAAACCTACGGCATCGATTCGATTCTTGTGGTGCAGATTACCAATGCCTTGCGGGAAATATTTCCCGACGTCCGCAGCACGCTGTTATTTGAATGCCAGACCATCGATGCGCTGAGCGATTATTTCATTAACAACAACAAAGACCGGTTAATCCGGCTTACCGGTTTGCAGGCTCAACCGGCCGCATCGGAATGTTCGCGGCCCGCAACTGCGGTTCAGGCGAGTGCGGAAAAAGCCGCCGGGCGCGATGATACGGCGCAGCTTTACAGACCCAATAACCAACCGGATGCCGAACTGGACGCGATCGCTGTGATCGGTATGAGCTGCCACTTTCCGCAGGCGAATAATGCCGATGACTATTGGCGAATACTCAAGTCCGGGCAAGATTGTATCCGGGAAGTTCCAGCGGATCGTTGGCCGATGCAGGATTTTTTTCATGCCGACCCGGATGAGGCGGTTCAGCAGGGGAAAAGCTACAGCAAATGGGGCGGATTCCTGGATAACGTGACCGACTTCGATCCGTTGTTTTTCAATATCTCTCCGAAAGAAGCCATCGCCATTGATCCGCAAGAGCGGTTGTTTCTGCAAACCGCCTGGGAGACCTTGGAAGACGCCGGTTATACCCGTGATCGTCTGGTCAGCGAGTTTCGGCAGCAGGTCGGTGTTTTTGCCGGTATTACCCGAACCGGTTTCGATTTGTTCGGGCCCGAGTTGTGGCGGCAGGGCCAGACCGTCTATCCGCATACCTCGTTCAGTTCGGCGGCCAACCGTGTGTCGTATTTCCTTAATGCGCGCGGGCCGAGTGTGCCGGTCGATACCATGTGCTCGTCCTCGTTGACCGCTATTCATCAGGCTTGTCAAAGCTTGCGCAGCGGCGAATGCCGGTTGGCGATTGCCGGTGGCGTGAATATTTACCTGCATCCGTCCGGCTATGTCGGCCTCAGCGCATCGCGCATGTTATCCAAAGACGGCGTTTGCAGAAGCTTCGGCAAAGGCGGCAACGGCTTCGTGCCGGGCGAAGGCGCGGGCGCGGTTTTGCTGAAGCCCTTGTCTCAGGCGATAGCGGATAACGACCAAATCTATGCAACGATACGCGCAACCCATGTCAATCATGGCGGCAAAACCAACGGCTATACCGTGCCCAATCCGCAGGCCCAGGCCGAACTGGTCAGGGATACGCTGCAAAAAGCGGGCGTTGATGCGCGCGCGGTCAGCTATATTGAGGCGCACGGCACCGGCACGGAATTGGGCGACCCGATTGAAGTCTCCGGCCTGACCCAGGCGTTTCAGCACTATACGCAGGATACCGGCTTTTGCGCGCTGGGGTCGGCGAAAGCCAATGTCGGTCATCTGGAGGCTGCGGCCGGAATCGCCAGCTTCATCAAGGTCATTCTGCAATTGCGTCATGGACAGCTTGCGCCTAGCCTGCATGCCGCCGAGTTGAACCCGAATATCAACTTTGCCAAGACTCCGTTTGTCGTCCAGCAAACACTGGCCGAATGGCAACGACCATTGCTGGAGCATCAGGGTGAGCTAAAGGAATTTCCGCGCATAGCCGGCATATCTGCGTTCGGCGCAGGCGGAGCCAACGCCCATGTGCTGGTCGAAGAATACCGGCAACCGAAACGTCTGCCGCTAGACGGCGGACAGGGCTGCATTGTTGTGCTGTCCGCCAAAAACGAGGAACGGCTTAAAGCCTATGCGGGCAGACTGCATGATTTTATCGAGCGGCGTATCGTCGATGCCGACGAGCTTGAGTTGCCGGATCTGGCCTACACCCTTCAGGTCGGCCGCGAGCAGATGGATGAACGTCTGGCGCTGGTCGCACACTCACTGGCTCAGTTACAGGAAAAACTCAAAGCCTACATCAGCGGTCAGGATGAGGTAGCGGATCTTTATCAGGGCCAGATCAAGCGCCACAAGGATCTGATTGCCACATTTGCCGTCGATGAATCGATGCAGCAAACGGTGGATACCTGGTTCAGGCGGCGCAAGTATTCCAGACTGCTGAATCTCTGGACTAAAGGCATGGACATCGATTGGGCAAGGCTTTATCAGGGGCAGTGCGTCCCCCGGCGCATCAGCCTGCCGACCTATCCTTTCGCGGCGACCCGTTACTGGTTGCCGTTGGTTGAGGTGGAGCAGCAGAAGACTGTTGACGTTGCCAGCGCCCCAGCGCCGCTGCCGACACCGCAGGCACAAGTCTCAGCTATAGAGCTTACTCTATCGGAAGCTCCTGCACAGCAGCCTAGCGCCAATTCTGTTGTTCCTGCGAAGCCGGATCGCATTTCATTGCGGGAACCTGCGTCGTGTCCGGCAACGTTTCAGGTACAATCCGCAATAAATCCGATCAGCCTCAGGTCATTGCAAAGTTACGGTTCAGCCTGTTACAACCTTGGTACCGTAGCATCATCCGGCGGTAATCCCTGCATTGCGCTTTACGATTACGGCGACGGTGTTTTTGCCGTTAAGCCTGATAACGCGGACGGACAGCCGATTGCTATAGACAGCGCCTGTGCGGGGCTGATCGGGTGCCTGCAACGGGTTAACATGCTGGCCGAAGACAAGCCGGCGCATGGCACTGTAAAAGCGTTGTTGCTGACCGGGCTGGACCAACTGTTTGCCGCTGAAGATGACCCGGCGGCAAAGCGTTCGGTTAGTCATGCAGCTTCGGCCATAGCCGGTTGTGTCGTTCCCGTGATCGCCGTGCTGACCGGTGAAAACAGCTACAACGCGATGCTGATGGCTGCCGCCGGCGAGGTCATGATCTGTAGCACGGAAGGGACGTACAGCTTTCATTCGACCGCTGTTTCCGAACAGGAATACCGGCTTTTTGCCGAACGCTTTGGCGAAGCTTGTGCCGGTAGCCTGGTATCGGGTTCAGGCCTGTTGAGCGGCGCTGCGTTAAGGCAGGCCGGATTGACGATGCCGGTTGTCGGGCAGGCCGAGATCGACGACTATGCGCTCGAAACAGCCCGCAGCATCGCGCAAATATCCGGCATGGCGCTGGCCGAACTCAAAAAACATTTATCCTTACGAACCAGAGAGTTGACTGAAAAACTTGCCGCTCCGTTCACGCCGGTAGCCGGAGTGTCAGGGCAGGCTGATACGAACAGGTTGGATGCAGGGTTTGTCTGGTTTCCGGGCCGCGCAACTTTTGGCGCGGAAACGCCGGAACCGGTCAAGCTCGATTCCGATGTGGTTACGCTGCAAAAGTACCGCAACGGCGTGGTGGTGGTGAACCTGTGCGACCGCTCCAGCAAAAACACCTTTTCGCCCGAGTTTGTCAGTGGTGTTATTGCGGCTTTTGACCATATTAACAACACGCCCGGTTACAAGGCGGTGGTGCTGACCGGTTACGATAATTATTTTGCCTGCGGCGGCACCAAGCAAGGGCTGCTGGCGATCCAGAACGGCAGCGCCCGGTTTACCGATGAACAGAGTTACAGCATGCCGCTGGCCTGCGAAATCCCGGTGATTGCGGCGATGCAGGGACACGCGATCGGCGCCGGATGGGCGATGGGGCTGTTCTGCGATTGGGCGGCTTACAGCGAGGAAAGCGTCTACCAGAGTCCGTATATGCTCTACGGCTTCACGCCGGGCGCAGGTTCAACGCTGATCTTCCCGGAACGCCTGGGCCACGATTTAAGCCGGGAAATTTTACTGACCGCCCGAGAGTTTCAGGGCCGGGAATTAAAGCAGCGCGGCATCGCCATGCCGGTCATGCCCCGCAATGAGGTGCTCGATTATGCGCTGGCGCTGGCTAACCACTTGGCGTTGTCGACCAGAGAGCAATTGGAGCAGCAAAAGAACCGGCGTAGCGAGTCGATCAGGCAGCGCTTGCAGGCCGTTTTTGCGCAGGAACTGGCCATGCATGACAAGACCTTCGTCGGCAATCAGGACGTCATTGACAACATCAACCGGCATTTCAATGAGGCCGCTACAGAAGATCAGCTAGTTCAACCGTCAAACGTCGGCGCACGGTCATGCAACCATCAATCGCCGCAGCAGGTGCTTGAAAGCCTGAGGCAAAGTCTGGCCGAGGAGCTGCAAATGCAGCGGGAGCAGGTAGACGGTGATACGGCCTTTATCGATATGGGCTTGGATTCGATTACCGCCGTCACCTGGATCAGAAAAATCAATAAGCAGTTCGGTTTGTCGATAGGCGCGACAAAAGTCTACAGTCACCCGACCCTGACCCTGTTTACCGAATTTGTACTGTCCCAGATGGATGAACCGCAACCGGTACCTAGTATTAATACAACTATCGATACGGAAACGGTTCAGCAAAGCGGCGATCAACTGCTGGCGTGGCTCAAGGAAACCCTGGCCAGGGAACTATTGATGAGCCCTGACGCGCTCGACGATGACATGAAGTTTATCGATATGGGGCTGGATTCGATTACCGCGGTCACCTGGATCAGGGCGATCAACAAACGCTATGGCTTGTCTATCGGCGCGACCAAAGTCTACAGCTATCCGACCTTAGCCGAGTTTTACCAGTACTTGTTGAAATCGGGAAGCCAACAAGGCTTGTTCCAGAATCAGGAACAGCCTCAACAGGCAGTTACTGCGACAACGGCAGCGCAGCCATGCAAGCAGGCAGCCAAACCGGTTCTGGTTTACTCATTTGCATTGTCGAGCCCTGCTGATCGGCAGCCAGTTGAACAGGAGCCAGTTCGAGCAGAGGCCCCGGCGCAGCCGGAACAACAGCAAAACCGCAGCCAACACAGCGCAATCCAGTCGATTGCCATAATCGGCATGGCCGGGCAGTTCCCTAAAGCCGATAACGTGACGCAATTCTGGCAGAATCTGGTGCAGGGGCGCGAGTGTATTTCGGATATTCCGTCCACGCGCTGGTCCGTTGACAAATATTATGACCCGGACAGGAATGCGCCCGGCAAAACCGTGTGCAAGCGCATGGGCCTGCTCGATGATGTCGACGTATTCGACCCGCTGTTTTTCAATATTTCGCCTTCGGAGGCGGAGTATATGGATCCGCAGCAGCGTTTGTTTTTGCAGACCAGCTGGAGCTGCATTGAAGACGCCGGTTATAACCCGTCCGATCTATCAGGAAGTTTGTGCGGCGTGTTTGTCGGTTGCACGGCCAGCGATTACAGTCAGTTGATGGCCGGGCAGGCGCAGTGCGCGCAGGGCTTGATGGGCGAGTCGGTGTCAATACTGCCTGCGCGTATTGCCTACTTCCTGAATTTGCAGGGTCCTTGCCTGTCCATCGATACCGCCTGTTCCTCATCGCTGGTGGCATTGGCCGGCGCATGCGACAGCCTGGTGCTGGGTCATAGCGATCTGGCCCTGGCCGGTGGCGTGTATGTGATCAACGGCCCGGATATCCATGTAAAAATGAGTAAGGCCGGCATGCTGTCGCCGGACGGCCGCTGTTACAGCTTCGACCAGCGCGCAAACGGTTTTGTCCCCGGCGAGGGCGTAGGTGTGCTGTTGCTGAAACGCCTGGGGCAGGCCGAGCAGGACGGCGACGATATTTACGGCGTGATTCGCGGCTGGGGCGTCAACCAGGACGGCAAAAGCAACGGCATTACCGCGCCGAACCAGGAATCGCAAACCCGTCTGGAAACCGGTATTTACAAAAAATTCGGCATCAACCCGGAGCATATCCAGCTGATTGAAGCGCACGGCACCGCAACCAAGTTGGGCGATCCGATTGAAGTGGATGCATTGCGGGAATCGTTCCGCCAGTTTACCGACCGGAAGCATTTTTGCGCGCTAAGTTCGGTAAAAAGCAATATCGGGCATCTTGCCACCGCCGCCGGCGTTTCCGGCGTGATCAAATCGGTGCTGGCCCTGCAACACAGGCAATTGCCGCCGACGATCAATTACCAAGCGCTGAACGAGCATATCAATTTAGAGGACAGCCCGTTCTACGTGAACACGCAGTGCAAACCGTGGGATGCGCCTATTGGGCATAAGCGCCTTGTCGCAGTCAGCTCATTCGGTTTTAGCGGCACCAACGCCCATATCGTGCTGGAAGAGTCCTCGCAACAGACTGACGCTTCAATTGCGGCAGATACCCCGGTGTTGCTGGTGTTGTCGGCAAAAAACGGGCAGCAATTGGCGGTTTATGCGCAGGCAGTCAGCGACTATCTGGCCGATCAATACAACAGCCGGGAAATAAGCCTGAGCGATATGGCTTATACCTTTCAGGTCGGCAGGGTGGCGCTGAATCATCGTCTGGCGGTTGTCGCGAATACGGCTGACGAATTAAGAACTAAGTTATCAAATTACGCGTCGGCCGGCGCAAGCGATCAGGATTGTGTTGCCGGCGAAGTCGGCAAAAAGGCCGCAGCTGTCGATGGCTCAATTCAAGGGGAGGCTACAACGCAGCAGCTTCGGCAATTGGCTGAACGCTGGGTTGTCGGTGGAGCGGTTGACTGGTCGTCGTTATACCGGCCCGGACAGGCGCGGCGAAAACACGGCTTACCGACCTATCCGTTTGCCCGCGAACATTACTGGATACCTGAAACCGAAGCCGTTGAAGACGGCACAGTTGAGAGCAAGCCCTGCCGCAGCAGCGAAACACCGGTGATCGATAACGAGCTGTGGCGCAGCAGCGAGTTGCCGGACACGATTGATTGGAAAAACCGCTTGCAGCATTATCAGGGCAAACAGCTTACCGTTATCTATGCCGATGACGGCGAACGCCTTGCATTCAGTAACCTGATGACGCAACTGAAACAGGCGTCAGGCCTCGATGATTCTTCGAATGTGAGTTATTGCGCCGTTAATGAAATCAACGCCGGGTTGGCAGCAAAGCGGCCCGATTGCTTGTTGTTTCTGGGAGCCGTCGGAGCACGGCAGCCGACCGATACATCGGCGATTGCGCAATGCCTGGAAGCGTTATCCGGGCAAAGCGGCGACAGCCCTATGGGCATCGTATTTTTTATGCAGGCCGATTCTATTGCTTCTGACCGGCTGGCAGACTTGATCAGCAAAGCCGTCAAACCTGATTGGCTGCGCTGTGTGCTGGTTACGCAGGATGATTGCGGCGACTTGAACGCGGCAATGCAGCGCCTGTTTAGGGAATGGCTGGCTTTCGGCGCGCAGACCGAACCGTTCGCCGGCTTGAGCCGAATCCATTATGCCGCCGGGCAGCGTCTGTCCAGGAACGACGGCGCCGGACAGTCCGTCTGCCTGATTAGCAAGGAATGGCGGGTAAAACAGCCGCAACCGGCAGCGAATCCGGCCGATCGCGGCACGGTGCTGATTCTGGTCAATCATGAGTCCCTGCACATTGCCCGAAAACTGATTGAACCGGAAGACTTTAAAAAAGTCATTTTGATTGGCGACAATAGCGTTCTGCCTAACCAGATCCAGAATTCGATCAACTACAAGGATGCCGAATCGGTCAGAATCAGCGCCCATATCCTGATTGACCAGTACGATAATATTACCCACATTATCGACTTGAGCGATCTTTACGATACGTCCAAAGACAACGATGCCGACAATCCGGGCAAGACCGTTTTCTATCAAACCATCATCGGCACTTATAACGATATTGCGATTTTGTATTTCACTAAAGGCTTGCAGTATTTCCACTGTGAGCTGATGAGTCTCGCGGGTGCCAAATTTGCCGGTCTGGTTAAAATGCTCAGCGCGGACTATCCGCATGTCAGCGCCCGCTTCATTGATATTGACCAAACCGCTTATGACCAGTCCCGGCAATTAAGGCAAATCGTAATACAGGAGTTTGATGCCGAATTGCAGGAAACAGAGCTGTGCTATCGTAACGGGCAGCGTTTTGCGCCTGTTTTAGCCGCAGTTGAAGTTGATGCCGGGCAGCGGGATGCTTCGTTGCCGATTGCTGAGGACGGAGTTTATGTCATCAGCGGCGGAACCAATGGCGTCGGGCTGGAGATCGCCAAGTATCTTGCCGCCAAAGGCTGTAATAAGCTGGTATTGATGGGGGTTACACAACTTCCGCCCAGAGAAGCGTGGTCGCAGGCAGTCAATAACGATGACTTGTCTCCATATATCAAAAATAAGCTGCTTGAGCTGATTGAGCTGGACAAGACGGTTGAGCATCTTCAGATTTATACCGGTTCATTGACCAGTCAGTATTCGTTGAGGCGTTATTTCAGAAAAGTCCGCGCCAGGCTGGGATCAATCAGAGGGGTTATTCACAGTGCAGGCGTTTATTCCGATTCAGACAACCCCGGATTTGCCAGCAAGGATCTGAAGCGGATGCAGCAGGTATGGGAGCCTAAAGTCAACGGCCTGGAAAACCTGCATGCGCTTTTCAAGGCGGATGCGCTGGACTTTTTCGTATCATTTTCATCGATGACAGGGCTTATGCCGCATCTGGCCCGAGGCGCAGGCGATTATGCGATGGCCAATTCGTTTGTCGATTTTTTCACCGCTTATCAGCACCATCAAAATAACCATGCCTGTTACAAAACCATCATCTGGTCAGACTGGAACCAGTGCGGAGCGATCACCCGGATTGCCGGTGAAAGGGTTGCGGCGATAGAAGAGAATTTCCACAGGCTCGGCATACGGACATTTTCCAATCAGGAAGGCTGTGCGCTGTTCGAGCAGGCGATGGCATGCACGGCGGACAGCAGGGTGTTTATCGGCTATCTCGACCGGCAGCAGTTTGAGCAAGTCAGGCCGCAATTGCTGTATGCGAACCTCAATGCCGGTGAACTGGGAAAACAGGCTGTGGCGGCCAAGCCCGAGGCGCCTGCTGAAACCGTCCCGGAAAATTCAATCCTGCATCATCTTGATCAATGGGAAGCCGAAAAACGCTCGGGGCTGGAGGTGCCGGTCTACAGGATCACCGATGTGATCAGCCTGGATCAGATCAAACACCTGGAGCCGAACCTGATACACCGGATACACAAGCTGCTATTTGCAGGCGCAGGCGTAGCGCAATCGGTAGCGCAGGAACAGCCGGTTGATTTGGCGCAGGTGATCACAAATACCGTGCTGGAAGTGCTGAAGCTGAAAAGTTTTGACCCTGCCCAGCCGTTCCAGAATTACGGGCTGGATTCGATCTCGGCGATGGTGCTGGCGACCCGGCTGGAGAAAAGACTAAAACAACCGGTGCAACCGCAATGGCTGATTGATTATTCCTCGGTCGAAACACTGTCCCAACATTTAATGGCGCAGAACAGCAAGTCCCTGTTGCAATAACGGTCACCAGCTGAATAAAACAACCATGACACAAACGATAGAACAGTTACTGGGCATTCAGCCTGCCGCGCATAAGCCGAAACCAGCGAAGGCGGACATCATCAGGTTCAGTTTCCTGTTTTTTTCGGATGTGCGGAAAGATATTTCCGACGCGGAAAAATACGCTTTCATGCGGGACATAACGCTGTTTGCCGACCGGGAAGGTTTTGAGGCGGTTTATCTGCCTGAGCGGCACTTTCATGAATTCGGCTCCATTTACGCCAACTCCGCGATCATGGCGGCGCATTTAATACCCCAGACAACACGTATCCGTTTTAGAACCGCCGGTATTTCACTGCCTTTGCATCACCCGGCTGAAGTGGTCGAATGGTGGGCGATGAATGATGTGCTGTCGCAAGGCCGCGTTGACCTGGGTTTCGGTTCAGGCTGGAACAAGCCCGATTTTATTCTGTCGCCGGAAAGCTATGAAAATCGAAGAGAAATATGCAGTGAAGCTATCCCCATTGTGCAAAAGCTGTGGCGCGGTGAAACCGTGTCTTTTGCCGGACCCGGCGGCGAACAGATACCGATTGCGGTTTATCCCCGTCCGCTGCAGCCGGAACTGAACGTTTGGCTGCTGGTCACGCAGAATGATGACGGTTTTATTCATGCAGGCAGACAGGGCTATAACATCTTTACGATGCTGTACGGCAACAATCTGGATGCGATGCAAAAAAAGATTGCGCTGTACAGGAATGCCCGGCAGGAGGCGGGGCTTGACCCGGAGCAAGGGGTTATCACATTAATGCTGCATACCTTGGTGCTGCAAGACAGGGCGCAGGTGCAACAGGCTGTGGAAGCGCCTTTTAAGGACTACATAAAAAGTTCGCTGGATGCGCATCTGAAAGCGGCCATAGATGAACACGGAGGCGCCCCGCTCAGCGAGGCGGAAAAAGGCAAGATGCTGGAATACGCCTACCAGCGTTACTTTAAAACCAGTGCAATTTTCGGCACTGTCGAAGACGGGCGGGATATTGTCGATCAGGCGATCGCTGCCGGTGTCAATGAAATCGCCTGTCTGGTGGACTTTGGCGTGGACTATTCGGTGGTCAGGGAATCCCTGACCTATCTTAAACGGTTGACTTCTTACTACCGCTGAGGTGTTTCTTTGGGACGGTAGCCAATAATAATATTAAAAGGGGGATAAATGATGAAATCAGCAAATAGAGAGAAACTGGAGCAACAGGGTTACTGCATTATTCCGGGCATATTTGAGCAGTCCATGATGGAAAAACTGAACCAATGGAGCGGAAAGGTGTTGGAGAATGTTTCTGAAAATCATCGCACTCAGTTCAAGGCTCAGGGTTGTCGGGTCGATATATCGGACTATCCCGATTTTTCCGAAATCATCGGCCACGAGGCGCTGGCGGCGCTTTTTGATGAACTGGATTTAGGTGGACATGTATTCAGTTGCGGCTCCATTATCAGTAAACCACCCTCCAGTCCGGCTCTGTTCTGGCATCAGGACTGGTGGGGCTGGGATGATCCTATGTCCTATACTGATCGGATTCCCCAGGTCAACATGATGATCTATCTTTCCCCGACTTCGGCTGACAATGGGGGGCTTCGGGTTATACCCGGCAGTCATCGTCAAAAACACTCGATTCATGAGATTCCAGGCGAATACGGTTCAGCTATGTCCAGAGTGGAGGAACCGGATCACCCGCTTTATCAATTGTGGGAAGAGGAATATGCAATCAAGGTTCAACCGGGCGACGTTGTCGTCAAGGATGCGCGTTTACTGCATGGCACCTACTCTAATGCGTCGAATGAAGACAGAACCTTGCTGAGTCTCAACTTTAATCCGAATTATTCCGGCCTGCCTGCCGGTATGCAGTCTAGAATAAAAAAGATTTTCATGCGGGAGTGGAAATTCGATGGGCATAGCGTCCCAAACGACCTGCAGATGGTTCAATGGCCTGAACTGTACAGAGGAAAAATAGAGCATCTTTTCCCGTCATGTGCGGATGATGTTACGCCGCTTAACTTTAACTTTAGTCCTGATTTGGATTTATTAAGCAGGGCTGAGCATTCTTAGATAGTTTCGCAGCTTAAGAATTAGCAGTCTGGCGAGTTTACCGATGAAAAATAACCAACAAGCAAGGCCGCCTCATTTTAACCCCGATGATCTTCGTTCAAAATATCGCGAAGAGCGGGATAAACGCCTGCGCCAGGAGGGTAATGATCAATATATAAAAATAGACGGGCGGCGGTACGCGCGTTTTCAGGAAGACCCTTATACGCCTGTTCAGGTGCGCGAACCGTTGCATGATGAAGTCGAGGTATTGATTGTCGGCGGCGGCTTCGGTGGGCTGCTGGCGGCGGCTCGGCTGAAGGAAGCAGGCATTGAGGATGTCCGCATCGTCGAGCGCGGCGGTGATTTTGGCGGTACTTGGTACTGGAATCGTTATCCAGGCGCGCAATGCGATATTGAATCCTATATTTACCTGCCGTTACTTGAAGAGATAGGCTATATCCCTAAACAGAAATACAGCAATGCCCCGGAAATTTTTGCCCACTCCTGCGCCATTGCTGGACATTACCGGCTTTATGATAAGGCCTGTTTTCATACCTCAGTGACCGAACTGCGCTGGAATGAGGCATTATTGCGCTGGATCGTTTCCACTGATCGTGGGGATAGCATAAAAGCGCGGTTTATCTGCCTTGCCGATGGTCCGCTCAGCCAGCCTAAACTACCAGGCATAGAAGGCATTGAAATTTTTCAAGGCAAGATGTTTCATACCAGCCGCTGGGACTATGGCTATACGGGCGGCGATGCTTGCGGCAAGCTGGAGAAACTGCGCGATAAACGGGTCGGCATCATCGGAACCGGGGCCACCAGCATTCAGTGCATTCCCTATCTTGCCGCGTCTGCCCGGCAATTATATGTTTTCCAGCGTACGCCTTCTTCGGTCCTTGTGCGCGATAATAAAGCCACTGACTCCGAATGGGTAACAACGTTGAGTCCAGGCTGGCAGCAGGCGCGCATGAAAAATTTTAATCGGGTTACCTCCGGCATCGACCAGAACGAGGATCAGGTTAATGATGGGCTGACTAACATTATGCGTAACTTAAGCAAGCTACCGGAGCATTGCTATCGGGAACAGCTGGCTGCGGAAGAAATGGAAAAATTGTCCGAAATGCTTGATTTTGAACAGATGGAGCAGGTCAGGGCGCGTATCGACAGTATCGTAACCGATCCCGAAACGGCCGCCGCGCTTAAACCGTGGTACCGGTTATTTTGCAAGCGGCCCTGTTTTAATGATGAGTATCTTCAGGTTTTTAACCGCTCCAATGTGAAGCTGGTGGATACTCAGGGCAAAGGCGTGGTACAACTTACCGAAACAGCGGCCATCGTCGGCGATCAGAGCTATGAGCTGGATTGCCTGGTTTTCGCCACGGGTTTTGAGGTGGGCACTGCTTATCCCAGACGATCAGGCTTTGAAGTCTTTGGCCGAGACGGTTGGACGCTGACCGAGAAATGGGCGGACGGCATGCGCACGCTGCATGGTCTTCAGACCCGCCATTTTCCGAATTGTTTTTTTCTGGGCATGACCCAAGGCGGGTATACCGCCAACTACACGCATATGCTCTACGAGCAAAGCGCTCATATTGCCTATATCATCGGCGAGGTAAACAAGCAAAACATGGAGGCCGTTGAAGTAACGGGAGAAGCGGAAGATCAATGGGTAGCTGTTATCAACAGTTTTGCCGCTACCGGTCTGAAGTATTATAAGGAGTGTACTCCCGGTTATTATAATAACGAGGGTAAGCCGGGTGAGGGCAAAACCGCCAAAATTGCCGGCTTTTATGGCGGCGGTTCGGAGGCGTTTTTTCAGATATTGAACGACTGGCGGGAAAAAGGCGATATGGAAGGCGTTTGTTTAATCAGCGGGAAATCCTAGTCTTTTTCATTCGTAAATTGCAACGTGGCAGTGCTGCCCGCCATAATGCCGCCATCAAGCACCATTTCCGAGCCGGTCACATATCGGGATTCATCGGAAGCCAGATATAAAACATTGTAGGCAACATCAAGCGGCGTTCCCATTTCATTCAGCGGAATGCCTCTTTTCACAAAATTCAGCGTTTCCGCTCTTTGTTCCGGCGTGTCGCCCATTACACTGTCCCAGATGGGCGTGTAGATCGCGCCTGGATGCAGCGAGTTACAGCGGATTTTATACCCGTATTGGGCGCAGTAAATCGCCACACTTTTGGTTAAATTACGCACCGCGCCTTTGCTTGAGCAATAAGCTGCCGTTTGCGCCATCCCGACCATGCCGGAGCGTGATGACATATTAATAATGGAGCCTCCCTGCGCTTTCATTAATTGAATGCCGTATTTACAGCCTAAAAATACGCCGTCCATGTTCACAGCATGTATCGTATGCCAGTCTTCAAGTGACATGTGTTCAACATCTTGTGGCCGCCGCCCGAATTCTTCCTCAAAACCGGAAATACCGGCATTGTTAAACAGGATGTCCAGGCGTCCATGTTGCTGGCGGATGACATCGCAAACCGCCTGCCAATCCGCTTCACGGGAAACATCCAGATGGTAATAACAGGCCTGACGACCGATACTCTCCGCCACAGCTTGGCCCAGGTCATCAAGAATATCGACGATAATGACGAACGCACCCTCGCTGGCAAGCAGTCTGACCGTTTCCGCACCAATCCCACGGCTTCCACCGGTAATGAGTGCAATTTTGCCTTTTACTCTCGGCATTTATTTGAATCCTGAAGTTGAATGTACAACGATTTATTACGGTTTATGCCGCTTTTTAGCACGGTGGGTTGGGGGGAACGAATCTAATCTAAAAGTGATCAGGCAGGACTGGCGGCATGCTTGACCGGATCAACCTCATCCAGCGCAAAATAGCCGTTATAGCCTTGCATATAGATCGCGGCGCGGTGTCCAAACAGGATGACGGCCTGGGTTTTGGTTGTCAGTATTTCGTCGTAGCCTTTTGCGTAAACCTGTGTGCCGATGGGGTATGACTGGTTCCAGTCGTTTACCTTTTGTTGTGGCGTTTTTAAGTCTTGTTCTCGGTCAGTTTGGACAGTGGCTTGGTTGTTGGTGGGGCCGGGCGCAGGGCTGGGTTGATTGCTTTGCGCCGCGGCATTCCGCTTGAACTGGTTTTTTATGCTACTGATCAGTTTGGTCAGTACATCGCCGGGGCCAAGCTCGACAAACTCCATGTCGCCGAGCTGTAACAGAAAGTGCATGCTGTCCAGCCAACGCACTGAGTGGGTAAGTTGATCGGCCAGATTTCGTGCGATTTTATCGGATTGATAGGGTAGGGCGTGGATATTGGCAATGACTGGGATTTTCGGCGCAGCAAAAATGAAGCTATCCAGAAATTGGCTGAATTCGTTCTGTATCGGTTGCATATAGCGGGAATGGAATGCGCCGCTGACATTCAGCGGGATAAACATGGCCTGTTCCTGTTCGAAATAAGTTTGCGCCTTTTGAATATCAGCGTCCAGGCCGGAGATAATAGTTTGGGTATGGGCGTTATAGTTGGCGATATCGATGGCCGTGAGTCCGTTATCGGCCAGTATATCGCCGATTCTATCTGCGGCCAGGCCGATGATGGCCGCCATCGCGCCTTTAGGTGCAGTGCTCATCAGTTCGCCGCGTTTTTTGACCAGTTTAAGACCGTCATCAAAGCGGATTACACCAGCGCTTTCCAGCGCGTTATATTCTCCCAGACTGTGGCCTGCGACAAAATCCGGGTGTTCGCCTGTGTCTTTTAACTGCTGTCTGTAGGCGAGCGCGTTGACAACATAGAGTGCGGGCTGGGTGTATTGTGTCCGGCCCAGTTGCCGGTTCGGATCTTTCAGGCAAAGCTCTTTGATGGAATAGCCCAGAATTGCATCCGCTGTTGCGGTAATGTCAGGAAACGCGTCAAACAGGTTTTCGCCCATGCCGATATGTTGTGAGCCTTGGCCGGGAAACAGGTAAGTTTTCATTTTTATGTTGCCGTTATGGATTAACAAACAGATACAGCCCTTAATCGAGTATAACAATTAATTCTGAATCAAACTAGGAGAAGCCTGTCATTAGCTTCACTACTAATAATTTGAAAACGCATAATCTGTATTCTTACAAATTCTTTCTCAGCAAAAAGCCAATCATCCAGTTCCAAGCCAGGTATAAAACGCCTTAAAATAAGTGGATTGTGAAATTCACTGGTGTCGAAACTCACAATCTAATGGTCTTGCGTTTAAACGATTTTCCATATAAATATGGCTGACCTTATTTTATTTAGTTTGGCTAAAAATATTGACTGAATTTATTAAAACACATATCCTCAGAAACAAGAAAGCCTACTCATTGCAGAGCTTAGGTTTTAAATTCATTCATGTAAAGGGTTCGACGACTTCTATCTGAGCTTATCGCTAATCAAGGTCAAGTTGATTAGCACATAAATTTATTTTGGATGCCGTTTGTGTGGAATCAATAAGGATTATTTCACTATGTAAACAATTTACAGAACCGCTCCTTCCTCAAACTTCACTCAAGCACCCAACGAGCTGATCGGCAGCGCAATGCCAGCGTTATCTCAGAAGATTTTGCTCTACCTATTTTCCAAGCCAAAAGACTGGCAGCTAGCCTCAGTATGCGATGGGGTAAAAAAGATGTTGTGGAAAATAAAGATCTTAAAGACAAAGAGTATAAAGAACTAAAACAAGAAAAAACAAGCCTGTTACGTACCAATAAAAACAAAACAATGTAAGGAAGGCTGCGGGCCAAACTTCTTTAAGCAAGCCGTGCCTTGGGTGTGCCCATCGACGACAAACGTAAGGCCAGACCCAAAGCCACCGAACCTACGCCCAAGGTTGGCGGAGCTTTCGGCAAGGAGAACCCGACTTGCTGGATAACATGGACGCCGCGATAGCAGAAGCGGCACAGGAAGCGGAATCAGATTGAAGAAGCGGATTTATATCGAAGCCATCTTGCGGTACTTAACAAACCAACTGAATTTTAAGGAATATGACGATTAATAATGATGATGTCGCAACATCCTATCTCCGTAAATATCGACAATCGATTCTCATTGGCGTTGTCGTTCTCTGTTCGCTCGTGGTTGGCGGCATTGTTGGAGCAAAGTTAAACGGCTCTTCTATGCGGCAACCATTAAACGCCATAGCAGTAAGCAATCCAGTTTACAGATGGATTAAGCTGAAACAAATCATTGCTGACGAAACCACCCATTCAAGCGTAGCACCGATCAAGTGCCCAACTGATTACAAGGCAATAGCGATTTTTGGCCAATCAAACTCGGCCAACCGAATCGAAAGAAGCCAAGGGCTCAAAAATATCAGTGATGGGAATACATTTATGTGGGACTGGACTACTGGACTTTGTTATCCATATTCAGAGCCAGTTGTCGGAACTGATGGAGGTTATCGAGGAAACATTATTACCTCGGCCATTACTGGATTCAGAAATATCGACAAAGAAACCAACTTGATTATCGCCGCATTTGGGCGTGGCGGAAGCAGTGTATTTTCGTGGTCGCACTCCGTTCAGTCGATTCGTCTTGATGAAGTTATAAAACAAATGCACGCAGCAAAGATTCAACCATCACTATTCCTTTGGCATCAGGGTGAGTCAGATGCGATAGACGAGATTTATTTTCAAGAAAAGCTCAAGGCATACGGCGCCGAAATTGGGATGAAAAAAATGTTTTACGAAAAAGCATTAGATATTGTGTTTCAAAAAGTGCACTCCGCTTTTCCTAATGCACACATAGGCCTTGCATTGGCCTCTATTTGCAAAAACGAAGGCAGCCAAGAAGTTCGAGCCGCTCAAAAAGCCATTCAAAATAAATACCCGTGGGTGTCCATATCATCTGACACCGACCTTTATGGAACCGACTTTCGCTCAGACGGCTGCCACTTCAACGAGAAAGCCGAGCAGCACATTGCAAATGACTACAAGAATCTAATAGTTAAAACACTAATGGCAAAGAAATAAGCTATACATAAGGATTTAAAAAAGATTTAAATGCGAGCAAATTGAATCAGCGACCATGTGCCACCTTTGTCAGTCTTGACAGCCAATGTGTTTAAACCACCCTTGCGGCACAAATTGAGGCGTCGCATCGGAATGTCGATGCACATATTTAATACGAGACGTTAGTCCCGTAGGCCGGAATAAGCCGGTTCGAGCGGTAGCGAGAGCTGGCGTTTCCGACAAACACCTTCCAAACTCGCCGGAGCGCTACGCGCTTGGATGGTCTTATTCCGGCCTGACCGTAGTTACTTACTGGCCGTCCTGATTCCGGTCATCGGCGATATCGTGCTTTTTGTCTTTATGGTTCTGGACAGCACATCCAGCAACAATCAATATGGGCCGAATCCGAAAGAACTGTAGGATAGGTAGAGCGTAGCGAAACCCATCGCATTGGTCATCAATTATGATGGGTTTTGGCTATGGCCTGTCTATCTTTATAGTTGGCTATTATTCCGCCCGGAACGCTTCAAAATATCCCAAACCGACCGCAGATTGGATTCAGGTTCAGGCAAAAGCCAAGTGATTACTATCTCTTCAATGGCTGCAAGGATGCAGATCACCGCAGCCACTCGGAACGGCCAGGGCGGGCCGCCCAGAAACAGCACATATAAGGTCAGACCCATTGCGGCGGCGGCGATTTTTACCCCCCAGGTATGGTAGCTGGTAAAGTGCCCGAACTTGATAAAACCAGCCAAGGCGGGCAGTAGGCAGCTGGCGACAATCAGGCCGACGTAAAGCAGTTCGCGGGTTACCACATCGGGCCACAACCACCAGCAACACAGTGCAATGGTCAGGTAAGTGACGACATCCGCCCAGCTGTCGAGGGTTGCGCCAAACTGGGTAACCTGTCCGGTCAAGCGGGCGACCATGCCATCGAGCAAATCGGTAACAAAGGTAATAGCCAGCAGCACCATAAAGGCAATCGGGTAGCCCTGCCATGCCAACCAAAGTAGCGCCGGTGCTGCAACAAAGCGGAACCCGGTCAGCAGGTTGGGCAAGGTCAGTTTGGACGAGGTGCTGTTCATAAGGTAAATGAGGCTGTCAAAGGCGCATGGTCTGAAAGCGCATGCCACGGTGCGTGAGTCAGCCGTTCGCACGATATTGGGGTTAATCCGCGATAATAAATGCGATCCATCGGCAAAAAAGGCATCCAGGACGGAAAGCTTCGCGCATAGCGGCCATGGGTTACATGGAAAATCTCCTGCAAACCCAGATGATCGTGGAACAGCCGATCAGCCTGTCCCAGCCAGTCGTTAAAGTCACCGGCTATAATCAGCGGGGCATCATGCGGCACATGACTATCGATACGCTCAGATAATTTGCGTATCTGTAGACGGCGCTCTTTACCGGTTAAACCGAAATGTATGCACACAATATGCACATCCCGGCTACTCCCCGCCATCCCTGGCAGTCGGATAACGCCATGCAGCAGGCTGCGACTGGCCCACGGAAAAGGCGAAACATTGATGTTTTCCCAGAGCTCGAATGGGTGTTTGCTCAGGATCGCATTGCCGTGATGGCCGGCATTGTAAACCGCATTCTTGCCGTAAGCGTGGAAGGGCCAGGTGTTTTCGGCGAGAAATTCAAGTTGAGACAAAACCGGCCAGTCGGCGATTTTTTGTTCATGTCGCAGATGCTCGCCTTGCATTTCCTGCAAGAACATCAAATCGGCATCGGCGGCTATTAATGCATCCCGGATCTGGTGCAGCACAAAGCGCCGGTTGCCGACATTAAAGCCTTTGTGGATGTTGTAGGTTAATACTCGTAGCATAGGTTTTTAGTTTGATAAATTTTGTCCACAAAAGGCACGAAAAACACGAAAATGCGTAACAGCATAATCCGTTCCGCTATGGTTCAGCAACTGCCGCCCATTGCGATAGAAAGCGTTTTTGCATTACATGCTCCTATTATATCGCGCGCATTCCCGATCCGTTTTTTCGTGCCTTTCGTGTTTTTCGTGGACTGCGCTTTTCTATTCAACTTGCGTAACATTGTTAATAAGGCCGCTTGCGTATATGCAGCCGGTAAAGCACCGGCGAGACCAATTCCTCAATCAGGAAAAAAAGCGCCACAACCAGCATGATGTCGATCAGGCTCAGCGCCAGCGTATCTTTCAATAGCAATATCGGTAACAGCGATTCGGGCACCGTATCAAGACCTCGCGCTCGGCTGCTTTCTGTGCGTCCGATTCGGCGTTTGATAAAGCTTGCCAGCAAATCGCCGACCATTGCCAGAGCGCCGAATAACGCCCCGGTCAAAGGCTCTAATCCGCTTAAAATTGCTGCCAGGATGGTAAAGAAAACAGCTGAACACAAGCCGCGCCAAGTTTTGGCGTTGCCGAACAAGCGGTAGCCGTCGCGCAGTTTTAATTCATTATCCACCGGCCATGCCCAGCGTTTGCCCATCAATTTATTGGTCAGCACCGGCGCGCCGTTCGCAACAGCCAGCAATGCGATAGCCTGAATCATGCAATATGAACACATCGATAGCGCAGTCATGTTGGAAACCTTGTGCTCAGAAAAGCTGATCTTATTTGACCATAGTCGGCAAACTCTGTCGATTTAGATTAGGTGTGATTTTGCCGTCGGTTAAGCGCATAAAACAGGCTGCTTAAAAATGCTGTAAAATGCTGTAAAATGCCCAAAAGGCAAAAATCACTTTGTTAATATAAGAGAAAACCATGATAGATAAAAAACTGCTCGATATTCTGGCCTGTCCTTTATGCAAGAGTCCGTTGATTTATGACAAGTCCAAGCAGGAACTTATCTGCAAAGCCGACCGTATCGCTTTCCCTATCCGTGATGATATTCCGGTCATGTTGGAAGATGAAGCCCGCGAATTAACTCATGACGAAATAGACGCATTAAAGAAATGAGTGTGCGTTTTAAAGTCGTCATCCCGGCACGATACGGATCGACAAGATTGCCGGGCAAACCGTTGCTGAATATTGCAGGCAAGCCGATGATTGCGCATGTTTGCGAACGCGCTAAAGAAGCCGATGCCGATGAAATCCTTGTCGCCACCGACGATGTCCGGATTTTTCAAGCGGTCAGCGACTTGGGCTTTCAAGCGGTCATAACCCGCGCCGATCATCAAAGCGGAACCGAAAGGATTGCCGAGGTCGCAAGGCTATGCGGCTGGGCGGACGATGAAATCATCGTTAACCTGCAAGGCGATGAGCCGCTGATTCCACCGGCTTATATCCGTGACGTCGCTACGGCATTAGCCGGGCAACAGCATGCGGGTATCGCGACATTGGCTGCCCGAATCGACGAGGCCGAAGAAATTTTCAATCCCAACGCGGTCAAAGTGGTTTTGAACAAGGACGGTTACGCGCTTTATTTTAGCCGTGCGCCGATTCCTTGGGAAAGGGATGCGTTCACATGGTCAGGCGGGTCGCCTTCCGGGAAGCTGCCACATCTTCGGCATATCGGCATGTACGCTTATACGGTTGATTTTTTAAACCGTTACTGCCTCTGGGATGCGTCACTGCTTGAGTCGGTCGAATCGCTGGAACAATTGAGAATACTGTGGCACGGCGAGGCGATCCGGGTGGAAATCGTCGACAAAACACCGGCCGCAGGCGTGGATACCCAGGAAGACCTGGAGCGGGTGGAGCAAGTCTTACGTTTGAAGCGCTAGCCTGTTTCCGGCAAACAACACTGTTTCAATTTGACATAGCTTATTAATAACAGTACTTTGGACAACATTTTTTAACTTTCACTTAAACACCGGTTTTTTTAAGAGCTGTCAATGGAACAATTTCAGAGAATAAGTCGCCTACCCCCTTACGTTTTTAATATAGTTACTGATCTAAAAGCCAAGGCGCGCGCGGCAGGAGAAGACGTTATCGATTTTGGCATGGGTAATCCAGATCAAGCCACGCCTGAGCATATCGTCAATAAACTGGTTGAGTCAGTCAGACGCCCTGATACACACCGTTATTCAGTTTCCAAGGGCATCCCCCGATTAAGAAAAGCCATTTGCACTTGGTATAAAAACCGATTTGATGTCGATTTGGACCCGGAAACCGAAGCCATTGTCACCATAGGCTCAAAAGAAGGTTTGGCGCATTTGGCATTGGCGACTTTAGGGCCGGGAGATGTGGTGCTGGTGCCCAATCCTGCTTATCCGATCCATCCCTATGGCGTGGTGATTGCCGGCGCCGATCTTAGGCATGTGCCGATGGTTCCGGGCGGCGATTTCTTTGAAGAGCTGCAAAAAGCCATTGTTGATTCATGGCCCAAGCCGAAAATGCTGATTCTTAATTTTCCCGGCAATCCGACCAGTCAGTGTGTGGAACTGGACTTCTTCGAGAAAATCATCGCCGTCGCCAAAGAGCATAAAATCTGGGTGGTACAGGATATTGCCTATGCGGACATCGTTTTTGACGGCTACAAAGCGCCGTCAATTCTTCAAGTCGAAGGCGCAAAAGACATAGCGGTAGAATTTTTCTCGCTGTCAAAAAGCTACAACATGCCGGGTTGGCGTGTAGGCTTTATGTGCGGCAACAAAGAACTGGTTGCCGCGTTGGCGCGCATTAAATCTTATCTGGATTACGGCACCTTTACGCCGATTCAAATTGCCGCGATTGCAGCCCTTGAAGGCCCGCAAGAATGCGTTGCTGAAATTGCCGAGATGTACCGGAAAAGGCGCGACGTGTTGTGCGACGGATTGACGGCAGCAGGATGGCCGGTTGAAAAGCCGAAAGCGACGATGTTTGTCTGGGCGCGTATTCCCGAAGCATATCAACACATGGGATCGCTTGAGTTTTCCAAGAAACTGCTGGCAGAGGCTAAAGTGGCGGTTTCACCGGGCATCGGCTTCGGCCAACATGGCGACGATCATGTCAGGTTTGGTCTGATCGAGAATGAACACCGAACCCGTCAGGCGGTTCGTGGCATACGCAACATGATGAAGAAAGACAAGGTTATATAATCAGGCGAGTTCATTAGATTCTGATTTTTAATAGAACACGGATACCACAGATCAGACGGATTTAAACGGATTTGTTTTTTATCAGCGTTTATCAGTTAAATCCGCGTCATCCGTGTTCTATTTTCTAACTGCTTAGTAGTTAGCAATATTTTTTTAACTGGAGTTTGATTTGAAACCGGTAAAAGTAGGTGTATTAGGATTGGGTACTGTCGGTGGCGGCACCGTCAATGTGTTGAAGCGGAATGCGGCGGAAATCGCCCGCAGGGCAGGTCGTGAAATCATCATCACCCGTGCCTCGGCCAAGGATTTAAACAAGCAGCGCATTTGCGACACGCAAGGCATCGCCTTAACCACCGATCCTTTTGAAATTATCAATGATCCCGAAATTGAAATCATTCTGGAGCTGATCGGCGGGGCAGGCCCGGTCAAAGACATGGTGTTAAAAGCCATCGAAAACGGCAAGCATGTTGTTACCGCCAATAAGTCGCTGATTGCGTTGCACGGCAACGAGATTTTCGCCAAAGCCAGCGAAAAAGGCGTGATCGTCGCTTTTGAAGCCGCGGTCGCCGGCGGCATTCCCATTATCAAAGCCATACGAGAAGGTTTAAGCGGCAACCAGATTGAATGGCTGGCGGGCATCATCAATGGCACTGGTAATTTCATCCTGACCGAGATGCGCGACAAAGGCCGCGATTTTGCCGATGTGTTGGCCGAAGCTCAAGCCTTGGGCTACGCAGAAGCCGATCCCACCTTCGATGTGGAAGGCATAGACGCCGGTCATAAATTAACCATTCTGGCTTCGATCGCTTTTGGCATCCCCTTGCAGTTTGACAAGGTTTATACCGAGGGCATTACCAAAATCACCCGTACCGACGTCGAATACGCGGAACAACTGGGCTATCGCATCAAGCATTTGGGCATCGCCCGCAAAACCCCGGACGGCATTGAACTAAGAGTGCATCCGACGCTGATTCCTGAACGGCGTCTTATTGCCAACGTAGACGGTGTGATGAATGCCATCTTGGTTAAAGGCGACGCGGTCGGCCCGACGCTTTATTACGGCGCCGGCGCCGGAGCCGAGCCTACCGCATCGTCTGTCGTCGCCGATGTGATCGATGTGGTCAGAGCCTTGACCAGCGACCCTGAAAACCGCGTACCGCATTTGGCTTTTCAGGCCAATGCCTTAGCCGACATACCGGTATTGCCTGCGGACATGTTCAGAACCGCTTATTATTTGCGGCTTAATGCAGAAGATAAACCAGGGGTTTTGGCTGAAGTGACTCGCATTCTAGCCGAGCATCAAATCAGTATTGAAGCCATCAGTCAGAAAGTGCCGCTGACCAATGAAACGTCGGTGCCTATTATCATACTGACTCAGGTCACGCTGGAAAAAGAAATGAACTCGGCTATCGCTGAAATTGAAGCGTTAAAAACCGTTACCGGTAAAGTCAACCGCATCCGTCTGGAAACTTTGGGATAATAAAAACATGTCTACGCATAAACACTACACCGGCCTGATTGAGCGCTACAGAGATCGTCTGCCGGTCAGCGCAACTACCCGCATCATCAGCTTGAACGAAGGCAATACGCCGCTGATCCAATTGCAAAACATTCCCCGTTTGATCGGCAAGGACGTTGATATTTATGTCAAGTTTGAAGGCCTGAATCCTACCGGTTCATTCAAGGATCGCGGCATGACCATGGCGGTCACCAAAGCCGTGGAAGAAGGCAGTGAGGCTATCATCTGCGCCTCGACCGGCAATACGTCTGCCGCCGCAGCAGCGTATGCGGCGCGCGCCGGAATTAAAGCCTTCGTGTTGATTCCCGACGGAAAGATTGCCCAAGGCAAGCTTGCGCAAACCCTGATGTACGGCGCTGAAATCATCCAGATTAACGGCAACTTTGATAAAGGCATGGCGCTGGTAAAAGAAGTCGCCGAACAAGCGCCGGTCACCATCGTTAACTCGATCAACCCGTTCAGAATTGACGGACAAAAAACCGCCGCCTTTGAAATTGTCGACGACCTCGGTTTCGCGCCTGATTATCACTGTCTGCCTGTCGGCAATGCCGGAAATATTACCGCCTACTGGAAAGGCTATACCGAATATGCCGACAGTCGTGTGTGCAGCACTCGCCCGGTCATGTGCGGTTACCAAGCTGCAGGAGCCGCGCCTTTCGTAGCCGGTCACATGATTGATGAACCGGAAACCATCGCCACCGCGATACGCATCGGCCATCCGCAATCCTGGGATTTCGCCTGGGCTGCGCAAAAGGAGTCCGGCGGTTGGTTTGACAAGTTTACCGACGAACAGATTTTAGCCGCGCAAAAAATGCTGTCCCAATATGAGGGCATCTTTTGTGAGCCTGCCTCGGCGACTTCACTAGCCGGAGCTTTGCAAGACATCGGCTCTGGAAAGATCCCCGAAGGCAGCAAAATTGTCTGCACCTTAACCGGTAATGGCTTGAAAGATCCTGATACCGCTATATTACAGTGCACAGCGGCGCATCCGGTGACGATTGAAGCCAGTCTGGATGCGGTTAAGCGGGCTATTTTGGATTGTTTATAAAGAGAATGTTGTGAATTGATCTATTAATAACTGATATTACGCAACAGCGTAGGGGGATTAAGATGGACAAACCCATATCATTATTAATGGACAAACACATTACGACAGTCGATTTTAACGATACTATCTTCAAAGTCGAAGAGTTGATGAATTCACGCAAACTATCGTTTGTAGTTGTTATTGACTCGAATGGAAATTGTTTTGGTGTGATCAGTTATCCCGATATTGTTCGTTTTCATGCGCAGAGCAGAAATTCAAAAAACGAACGAGCCTGGGAATTATGCACTCATAAGGTTATTGAGGTTAGTTCGGACACATCCGCCAGAGAAACCGCTAAGTTAATGATAAAGAAGAAAATTCACCACGTTATCATAACCGAGAATGATCTCATAATAGGCGTTGTTTCATCAAACGAGTTTGTAATTGAATTCTTGAAGCAAAATCCTTAACATGATCATCAAAATAACTATGGCTTGTGCGCTGGTTCCCAAGCTCCGGAGACTGTGAAAGAATTATCAAAACCGGGGGAAAAGCATTTTTCACCACGAAGGCACGAAAAACACGAAGTTTTCAATGTATTGAATTAAAACGATTGTTTTTCTTCGTGTCCTTCGTGGTGAATTCTTTAATTTTTTCTAAAAACGAATACTTTCGCAGCCTCTGGGGCTTGGGAACTAGCAAGTAATGCAAAGCCGACTTTTGTCGGCTTTTTTATTGAGGACTCCATGTATTACCAAGGCGTAAAAAAAACCATCGTTACCCGGTCTGTCCCGAAAAAGCACGCGAGATTGGGCGAAATGCATCCGGTGTTGGAACGCATCTTTTTAGCCAGGGGCTTAACGTCGGAAGCAGAACTGGACAGGACGCTGGCAAAACTTCCGTCACCGTGGCTGTTATCGGGCATGGAAGCTTTGGTCGATCATTTAATCGTTGCGATCAATGAGCAGCAACGGATTTGCATTGTGGCCGACTTTGATGCCGATGGCGCAACCAGTTGTGCCGTGGCCATCAAAGGCTTGCAATTGCTGGGGGCAGGGCAGGTATCATTCGTCGTACCTAACCGGTTTGAATACGGTTACGGCTTGACACCCGAAATCGTCGATCTGGTTCAGCTGCAAAATCCTGATGTGATTATTACCGTGGATAACGGCATATCGAGCATGGACGGGGTCAGGGTAGCCAAAGACCTGGGCATAAAAGTCCTGATTACCGATCATCATTTACCGGGGCACGAGTTACCTGTTGCCGATGCGATCGTCAATCCCAATCTGGTCGATGATAAGTTCCCTAGCGGCGCACTGGCCGGTGTCGGCGTTATGTTTTATGTGTTAATGGCATTAAGGAGTCGGTTAAGGGAGCAGCGCTGGTTCGAGCAACACCAGGTTCAGGAACCGAATCTCGCTCAGCTGCTTGATTATGTCGCATTGGGTACGGTCGCCGACGTGGTGCCACTGGATCAGATCAACCGGGTTCTGGTGCATCAGGGTTTGTTGAGGATACGCACGGGGCGCTCGCACCCAGGCATAAAGGCGCTGATCGAGGTATCGGGCAGAAAACCCGAAGCCATTTTTGCCGGCGATTTAGGCTTTGCGCTGGGGCCACGGCTGAATGCCGCAGGGCGCATGGATGACATGTCGCTGGGGATTCAATGCCTATTGACCGATGATCCGGCGCTGGCCAAACAAATGGCGCTGCAACTCGATGAGCTTAACAATGACCGGCGGGAAATCGAAGGGCAAATGAAAAACGAGGCCATGGCCTTGTTAAGCGAGATGAAAAAGCTTGATGAACACCATTTGCCTGCGGGCGTCTGCCTGTTCGACGCAAACTGGCACCAAGGCGTTATCGGCATTTTGGCGTCGCGGATTAAAGATCAATTGCATCGCCCCGTTGTTGCTTTTGCACCTGCCGGAAAAGATGAGATAAAAGGCTCGGCGCGCTCTATCCCCGGCGTTCATATTCGTGATGTGCTGAGCGATATTGCTGCCGCACACCCTAAATTGCTGAGTAAGTTTGGCGGACACGCGATGGCCGCAGGCATGAGCTTGAAAATGCACGATTATCCGCCTTTTGCATTGGCTTTTGATGAAATGGTCGGAAAGCGTCTGGCAGCAGTCGATCTGGAGCAGAAAATCTATTCCGACGGCGAATTGACCGAACAAGAGATGACCATTGAGTTTGCCGATTTATTGCAAAACGCGGGTACCTGGGGGCAGGAATTTCCCGAACCTGTGTTTGACGGGGTTTTCGATGTAATTCAAGCACGCATAGTCGGCCAGCGCCATCTTAAATTAGTGTTGAGAAAGCCGCATGGCGAGATATTAATCGATGCGATTGCTTTTTATGTGGATCGGCCTGAGAACTGGCTGGGTTTGCGGCATATCAAGGCGGCTTACAAACTGGACGTTAATGAATTCAGGGGTAACCGTAGTGTTCAGTTTATAGTGCAGTATCTGGAAAAAATCACATAAAAAAGGGCGGATAAACCGCCCTTTTTTTTGTGTGGCGCAATACTATTTTTTGGTTTCAGCTGGTGCCGCGGGTGCCGGTTCAGCTGGCTTTTCAGCAGCTTTGACTGGTTCAGGCGCTTTAGCTGGTTCCGCAGCTACAGGAGCTTTTTCGGCTGTTGCAGGAGCAGCTGGTTTTTCTTCAGCTGGTGCTGGAGCCGCACCTTCAGCAGCCTTGGCAGGCTCAGCTGTTGCAGGTTCCGCAGCAGGAGCCGCTTCAGCTTTTGGTTGTTCGTCGGTCAACGGCACCAAAATTTCCACTTTGGCTTGTTTACGCAAAGTTTCTATCATGCCCTGAACTTTTTTGCGTTGCAGGAAAGGCGTCAGCTGCTCTTTAACCGCTTCTAATGAAGGAGGCGTCAACGGGCGGGAGTCTTCCTTTAAAATCACATGATAGCCAAACTGAGTCTTAACAGGTTCTTTGGTGTATTTGCCTTTTTCCAAGGCCGCCACGGCTTCAGAGAAAGGAGCAACCATTTGTCCTGCAGAAAACCAGCCTAAGTCGCCGCCATTTTGTGATTCTTTAGCATCCAATGAATTCTTGTTAGCTAATTTGGTAAAATCTGCACCCTTGTCCAGCTCAGCAATCAGTTTCTTAGCTTCTGCTTCGGTTTTAACCAGGATGTGGCTCGCTTTATACTCAATGCCCTTTTCAGCGGCAACTTTGCTGTCGTATTCAGCTTTGATTTCTGCGTCAGTGACTGGATTAGCTTTGATGAAGTTTTGCAAGTCCGCTTGTGTCAATAATGCCTTTTTAGCGGCCTCAAGTTGCGCCAGAACTTCAGGCGACTTGTCCAGTTGCTTTTGCGCAGCATCCTGAACCAGCAATTCACGCTGAATCAGTTCTTCAATCAGTTTTTCTTTAGGGAACGTTTGTCCGTGACTACGCTCGGCGATTTCTTTTTCCAAGGCTTCAAGCGTTGACTTGGCGATATACTGGCCGTTGACAACCGCAATGGCATCGGCTTTATCAATCGCAGGCGCGGCGGTTGCAGCAGGAGCACTGCTGGTGTCAGCGGCTTTTTCTTGATTACAACCGGCAAGCAATGCTGTGCCGACAACAAGCAAGGGGATAAATTTCTTCTTCATTTATAATCTTCCTTTGGTTTCTTCAGAGGGTGAAAGTGCGTTAATGCCTAAGGCATGAATTTGTTGTTTCATCATATCGCCCAACGCGTTGTAAATAAGCTGGTGTCGCTGAACTAAAGATCTACCTTCAAAAACTTCAGCAATGATAGTAACATGATAATGACCGCCACCGCTACGTGCGCCTGCATGTCCGGCATGAGCCCTACTGTTATCAATGACTTCTAAAAGTTCGGGATTAAAGGAATCATTTAACAGCTTTCTGATTAATTCTGATGTCATTGTGGAAAGACCTTTTTAAAGGGTTTAACGGAAACCTTGGCATAAACCCCGGCATCGATATAAGGATCAACGTCAGCCCATTTTTGGGCTTCGGTCAGGCTGTCAAACTCGGCAACCACCAGGCTGCCGGTAAAACCGGCCGCACCCGGATTGTCGCTGTCAATTGAAGGATGAGGGCCTGCTAAAATCAACCGCCCCGCATCTTGTAACTCTTGCAGTCTCTTGATATGCGCAGGGCGCACGGACAGTCTTTTCTCAAGGCTATCCGCTACATCTTCACTGATTATGGCGTACAGCATGTTTTATTCCTCTGTATCGGGGATGTACTTATATAAAAAAGCCATTTGCAGCAAAATGAAAACAACCATTAAAGCCGGTACACCAAATGTTTTAAAGGTAACCCAATCATCGGTATTGTAATTGTACATCACATAAAGATTGATAAAGCCTACGCTGATAAAAAAGCAGCCCCACATTGTGTTTAATCGTCTCCAGATCAATGCAGGCAAGGTTAAGCTGCCGGACATCATTTTTTCAATGAAGGTTTTTTTACCAACGAACTGGCTGCCCAAAAAGGCTGCGCCAAACAACCATTCAATGATGGATAGCTTCCATTTGATGAATTGTTCATTTTGCAAATAAAGAGTTGCGCCGCCCATGACCAGAATCAACCCCAAGGTAATCCATTGCATGGTTTCAACTTTGCGGTATTTAAACCAAGCATAGGCTACCTGAAT
Source organism: Methylobacter sp. (assembly GCA_030679035.1). Lineage (GTDB taxonomy): Bacteria > Pseudomonadota > Gammaproteobacteria > Methylococcales > Methylomonadaceae > Methylobacter_A. The sequence goes on from JAUXTH010000057.1 coordinate 59,792, forward strand.
AACGGTTGCCGCAATGATAACGGCGGTAGCGACATAAATATCGTAAAGTTTGAATGCAATAAAAAATAAAAGGATCGGGAAGAATTCGAAAAGCTGTTTCATTAGAAGCTGAAAGTAGGGTGATCAGGCGTAAGCATCTATTCCTGTGATCAATTGGGCACGCTGCGCTTGCTGCGGTGCATTGAATGCCTGATTGTAGGCGGAAAGTGCTCTTAGAGTTCGTGAGTCGGTTGGTTTGATAATATTGCTTTGGTCGGTTGCATCAACTTTTGCCAGCGTTTTTTTAATCTGTTCAGTTGATGAGGGCTGACTTTTTCTTTGCGCATCCTTTTCAACAGAACGGCCTTTATTTTGCACACTAGTATTCTTACCAGCTTTCTGGCTAGAACCTGTGGGCGAAAGAGCCAACGAAGAAGGATGAATTTTCATAAAATATAAAGTAAGTTGTTATGCAAACCTAACTATAGATCATTGTAAAATCTTTGGTGAGGAATGTACATGCTTGAATAACTGTTTCTGTTAAAATAACAATTATTTTTGGAGCAAATCTGTGGATAAAGACACGCAAACAGTATTAGAGGCGGCTGCATTCAGGCGTCTAGTCAGCCATTTACAAAAAAATACCGATGTTCAAAACATCGATTTGATGATATTGGCGGATTTTTGCCGGAACTGTCTAGCTAAATGGTATATGGCCGAGGCGGTAGAGCAGGGCGTAACGATGGATTACGAGCAAGCCCGGGAAATCATCTACGGCATGCCTTATAAGGAATGGAAAGACAAATTTCAAACCGAAGCCACACCGGAGCAGTTAGCTGCTTTCGACCGCAAACAACAAGCCAAACTATAATGACCGACAAATCACAATTCGATGCGATGTTTTCCGGCGTTATCGGCCAGGATTACGAGCTGCTTAACCTAATCTGTCCCTTAGCGACAAAAATGAGTCGCCTAGTAGGCGTTGCGGCTTCTGCTTATGCCGAGCAAACAACCGGCACTATCAATGTTGTCGAACTGGGCGGCGGCACCGGCATTACCACCTTAGCGCTGTTAACCGCATCGGATAAGTTCAATATCTTAAGCATCGATAGCGAGCCGGTCATGCAGGATCAGGCTAAAAAACACCTGCACAAATGGGCAGAAGAAGGCAAGCTGGCTTTTTGCGGCGATGATGCGTTGACCGCGCTAACCAACATTGCCACCGACAGCGTCGATATAGTGGCTTCGGCTTATACCTTGCACAACTTTCTCGATACCTATCGCGAGGAAGTCATTCAGCAGATTTTCAGGGTATTAAAACCAGGCGGCCAATTCATTAATGGCGACCGTTACGGTTTGGATGATGTTTCCCAACATACGCGCACCATCCAGCATGAAGTCGGCGGTTATTTCAAGGTACTGACCCGGCTTAACAAGCTAGACGTACTGGAGCATTGGATCGTGCACTTGTTTAGCGACGAGTCAGAAAACCACGTCATGCGTGAAACGGTAGCGTTAAACCAGCTGCGTACCGCTGGATTTAACGATGTTAATCTTAGCCACAGACTCGAAGTCAATGCACTGGTGACAGCCATAAAATCTGGTTTATGAAATTACCCATGAAACATTTCTTGTTGCTTATCATCGCTACCCAACTAAGCGGCTGCGCAAGCCTAGGCAAAGGCATGGCTGAAGCCTTCCTAGAAAAACAGCAATCGGCCGACACCCGCGTTTGCGAACTATGGGGTAAACCCTTTAACGGGCTTTCGCCGTTTTTGGACAACAAGCAGGGCAAAATGAAGGTGCTGATGGTGCATGGAGTAGGGGATCATTTGCCGGGATACTCCACGCAATTTGTAGAGAAACTAGCCAAAGAACTGGATCTTCCTGTAATGTCGGCCCAGTACAAAAATATCACCTTAACCAGCCGGATCGAGCCCGGAAAAAACCTGGGCAACTTAAGAATTAACCGTTTATTAAGCAAAGATCGAAGCAAGGAATTACTGTTTTACGAATTAACTTGGTCGGTCATTACCGCCAAGCAAAAAGAAGTACTAGCCTATGATAATTCAGGCGAATATTCATTTCGCAGAGCCGAAGTCAATAACCTGATGAAAAAGTTCTCCAACGATACCGGTCCTGATCCGATTATCTATCTGGGTGAGAGCAGGGAAGACATACTGGTTTCATTCGGCCAATCTTTCTGCTGGATGACCAAAAGCAACTGGAATGACTTGCCGGACGATGTGATGCAAGCCTGCTCATTTAACGATGACAGCGCAGCAAAGAACATACTGATCGATCAGTATGCCTTTATCTCGCACAGCTTGGGCAGCCGCATCACCATTGACGGTATGCAACGCATTGCGTCCTTGCTGGATCAGCGCGATGCTGATTTCACCCAAGCGTTAAAGAACAAAGAAATCCCCATCTATATGATGTCCAACCAGCTGCCCATGTTGCAGTTAGGTCGAAAAATGCCCGAAGTAAGTAATCAAAAAGCCGCGTATTGTCAGGCGAATGGCGAAAAGTACAATCAACGCATGGTGGCTAAAACGCCGATCATTGCCTTTAGTGATCCCAACGATCTGTTAAGTTATGCGATTCCGCACGGTTTTGTCGAAAAGTACCTGGACTCAAGACTGTGCATAGATGTGACTAATGTAAACATCAATGTAGCAACCATCCTTGACGCATTCGGCCTAGGCAAATTCGCCAACCCTATTGATGCCCACGTAGGTTATGATACCGATGACCGAGTGGTTTCACTGATCGCCAAAGGCATAGGCAACAAGAATATCGCCAAAGCTGTGAAGGACCGTTGTCATTGGGTTGAGACGATAGATTAGGATTGGTTGAAATTTTTTACCACGAAGACACGAAGATCACGAAGGTTTAAAGAAAAAACACTTAGGGTGTGTCTCCGTGGGTGTTTTAAGTAGGGGGTTGCCTTGATAACGCATAATTAAAGATATATTGTTAATTTAACATAATATACATTATGCGAAGTCTTGGATCAGGGATTTTCTGTTACCGGCCGACCGACAAATTCACCTGGTCGGTAACGGTTAGCCGTGGGCGGATTATTGCGTGTGTAATACTGTCAAGAACATTCAGCTCGATAACATAGATCAAAAGCGGTTGAATAGTATTTGAAGCGAAGCGCGGCCAGGAGCGGCAGCGAATTGGAAAAGTACGTTTGAACGGCTGGCGTGATAAACCGGTCGGGCGGTGCCTCCCTATGTACCATTTTGCGGACGCGAAGCACAATCGTGGCAAAAATCAAATAACGCGAAATTTAATGTTTAAGGCGAAATATCAGAAAAGCAATAGCACTGTATAGACTAAAAATAACGAGGCTTAAATCGATTATTTCCATTTAAACCGCAATTGTTGCCATAATAATAATGCTTGACATTTGAAATGTAATTATAAATCAATATGTTACAAATGTATTTAATGGCACGATAAATGATGTATTGACTTATTATAAATTTAAGTAATTAAAAATACAATGCGATTTATTTTCGTAACGCGTTACGTTTAATAAATTAAAGGCGGCCGCTTCGTTGTCGTTGTCGTCATACTTCCTCCGCCTCCGCCTCATTGGCCGCCAGATCCAAGGACGGATGATGCCACAGAAGCCAAAGCATTGGGCGTTGATGATGCGGTTTTTTCTTTAAGCTCACCATATTTAGAACAATAGTGCTGAATAATGGTGGTTGCAGTCTTTAACAACGCCTTGCAGCCGTATATCTGAGGAGAATCACAGGTAATTTGCTTGGTATGAGCGTTCGGGGATATTAAGGTTAAGTCACAAACCGAATTAGCGATAACCCGATATCCTTGGCGAGACAATTCCTCGAATGAAACATCTTTAAGACCGTCTACGGTGTCAGCATTAAAACTAAGTCGCTTAAATGCTTTATCAGAAAAATTATGATGCGCAATCGAAAGCAACGTAAATCCTAAGTGACCAGTAAAATTATCAACCGACTGGACAGGTAAAGAATCAGTAACAGGCTGACCAGTCGAAACAGTACGTACAGGATTATTCTGCATGCTCTGCCCAGGATTGACCTGAGGACTCGAAATAGGGGGATTAGAATCAACCTTAATGGCTTTATGAGCACCGGCAAAATGGAATAAAAAATAAACAGAAGTTCCAATAGATAGAACAATAGCAGCGAGCTTAAAGCGGACACCCCCATCACCCAGGATTGATTGATCGGCCTTGCTTTCAGTATGCTCACCGGTGACAGTGGACTGATAACATTTAAAGATTCTGGTGTCAGCGGTGTATTTTCTCGGCTTGCCGATTTGCTGACTAACGGCTTGCCCGGTGTTTGATGGGTCATGTTGAAACTCATACCATGTGTTCTTAAAAAGCAAGGGAAGCTTGCCGGACAATGATTTATGACGGTAAGCAGTTTGTGACGCTTCGCGAATTGGCGACTTTATTTTATTGATGTGGGTAGTAGATATAAAAATATCCCATTGATAATGCCGTTGCATATCAAACGCAGTAAAAACATCTTCAGGACGGCCAATTTCATAAGACTCACCGGTATAATCGTCCAGCATTTCAACTTTGATATCAGTGATTTCATAGTTTGCCGGAGAAATAGCCACGTCAAGTTTTTCAAGCTTAAAATCATTTCTATCTGGGTAAATGCGCTGCCCCTCATCCATCAAGATCAAAACACCAAAAGGAACCCAATGAAACCAACCAGCCATAACACGACGACCTAAGGCGATTTCTGTATTGATATGAATTAAACCAGCGGATGCGGGAAATACATAGTCAGGGAATTGGTCTAGAATCCGCTCTAACGACGTCAAACCGCGAATATTGGTAACAACCACCCTGCCCGCTTTAAGTGCGTCAATAGCAGAACGTTGAACCAAGGTAAATGATTTAAAAGAACCGGGCGGGCCGTGATGAATGGATGACGCCATAATATTAAAAACCTAAAAATTTAAAAACGAATTTTGTAACGGAGGCACTTAAAATAATGTTCAGAGCATCAGGTATTCGAAAAAAAACCAGCATGGATAGGGTGCGCGATTCAAGGGAGGCCCAGGCAGTGTTTAAGTAAGCTGAAACATTAAGAGAAGCCATAAGCTGTTGGGCCACATCATACGAAAAAACCAAGGCGGCGAGCTTCGCTTGAAAATAATGAACCATGAACCAACGAATAAAATAAGCCACGAATTTAGTCAAAAGAGCATAAGCGCCACCGCCAATAAAATCGGATACTTGCTGACCGACATCAACTACAGCATTAACAACATCGACAAAAACAGACACAGCTAACCCTACTCCAGAAAAAGCCTAACGGCGAGAAAAGATGCGACAAACATAATAGTTAAGCCCACATAAGAAAGTTGCGAAGAATACCGATTAAGGTCAGTAGAAACATGTACCCCCTTAATAACGCCAAAATCAAAAGACGGAAGCGAACCGGCACCCGCACCTGAAAAAGAAAACATCGACTTAATAGAATTCTGAACCTGAGTGAATTTAGCCTGATAATCAGCCTTTGCTTGTGCAACAGCGGCGTCAGGTACAGCATTGTCAAAACTATCATGACCAGCGCCGACATTAACCGACTTTCCAGCCCCAGCCTTTATATCGTTTAATTGGCCGGTAATATAACGCAATGTTGACTCCGTAGCACAGTCAGGACAATTCATGGATGTAGTACCGGTTACAGTGCTAGTACTAGAACCAGTTGTCGAAGTGGTAACAGTGCCATTAGGATTATTCGTAGTTGTCGTAGTAGAAGTTGACGAATTCCCCGCTGTTGTCGTTGAAACGGGAGGTAATGTATTTGAGTTTGGTCTAACAGGCGCATCAAATGTCTGAGCGCATGTGAAAAAAGTGCCGGGGCCACACTTTTCAATGCCAGAAACGCCGGGTAATTTTGGTGCAGCCGGTAAACCCGGGTCACAGGCATACGAATAAGATGAATCGCAAGCGACACCCGGCTGATAGGCCTGCGGATTATTCTGATTGGAGGGCGGAGCTTGACCATCGGCAGACGTGGGAGTCTTGGAGCCATCTTTCATTACACAAGTAGGAACGCCGTTAAAATAACCGGTAGTTTCCACACCAGGGGGACACTGAGACGGGTCAGGCGGTAATACCGAGCAAGTACGAGGCGGAGAGATAACTAGGCCGTTTGGACATGTAATATCGTTGTCGTGATTTTTAGGCACTGGACACGTAACAGGAGAAATAACAACGACACCATTACCGCAATCAACAGCACCGGGTTTTGGCAAACATGAACCCGTAGCCGCGTCGGGAATTTCTAGCTGTGAATCACAATAAACAATATCGGAGTTTTCGCATTGTTGCGTAGTATCGTTCCAGGTTTGTTTGGTAATCGTGTTGCCGTGAACAATATTAGGACAATCAGGAGCAGGAGGAGGAGGAGGAGCAGCACATACGCCTAATGAATTACGTACCTGCGGAGCGACGCAAGCGGGTGCATTTATACAAGACGTACCAGAAAGAGTGCCGCCAGATGGACACGTCAAGCCATATGGCTGTAAATACAGACTGTAATACTCAGAAACAGCACCAGACGGAGTAACACTAAAACCGGTTATTTTTTCCCCCTGGTAGCCAGTGGCGTCTTTACATGTAACTGGGGTGTCAGGGTAATGTGATGCAAACCAAGCCTGACACTGAGAAAGAACGGTGTCACGATTGGAAACAGCAGGATATGTATCGGCAAAAACCGACCCCGAAAAAATAGAAACTATTAAAAATAAAGAAACTCTGAAAAAATTCATTAAGGGTTTCCGGTATTAATGCCGACAATAAAGCAATAGACAAAAACAGAAGCCAAAATAACTGTGGTTAACATACCGACCTCATCCCGCCTTAGTATCAACAAAAACACCGGAAACAAACACAATTTTTACTTACGAAGCATTGAAACAATAAAACCAATACCGGTTACCACAGCTACCATGGTAATAATACCAGCAGCAGCCAAGCCGAGGTTAGCTTGTCCAGCAGCGAAAGCAGCAGTAATATCTGCACCCATAACGTTCTCCTAAAATTAAAAATAAGGGCTAGAAAATTTAAAACTCACCCGGAAGTTTTCAAGTTCTGCGTAATAAATTAACAACAAAACCTGCGGTAAGACCTAAAGCAAAGGCAACTATTGTTGAGCCAATAATTTGCTGAAAAAGCGTCAAATCGAACAAAAAATAAGTATCAAAAAGTGAACTAAGACTGTTAATTGAAATAAGCTCAGAATCGGAAGTCATGGCAATAAAATGACCTACAACAGGATTTCCCCAAGGATTTGCTGGCACCGCTCCCATGCAACTAGCTATATCCACATTAACGGGATAAATCGTATAGCCACGATAAGCATTTTGCGAACCAGGAACAGACTGCATAAGCTCATAACAAATTGCCATTACTAAACTTTGGTTAAACAGCCACGTTACGAACAGGCGCTGGAAGCGGTGTAAAATCGTCAGAAAGATTCATTGATGGCTTGCCGTTGTATTCCCCCCAAGAAACAGGAATCAAAGCCTCTTTACCCTTAATCTTTTCGAAAGTTGGAATCAATTTAACGGCATCATCATTAAGATAAATGTCGTAGTTTTGCATGTGCTCGACCTGCAAAAAGTTATGAACCTCGCCCGTAGCTTTTTTAATAACCTTACGCAGACCGATAACCTTTACTTTTTCATATGACATGGTTTTTTACCTGTTAATTGGATAATTGAATGGAAGAATGAAGCGGTAAAACAAAACGCCATTGAAGTGGCGGTGGAGCATCATCAAGCGGGAGACGTAAGGATTGCCGCCATACTTGATTAAATTTTTTAAGATCAGAACTAACAGCTTGCCATTGTTCGAGGCTATGCCCCTGTCCTAAGTAATACGATTTAATGGCGTGGTGAATGTTGGATATTTGGGCGAAGGCTTCGCGATTAGCGGCTAAGGAAGCGTGAAAATTTCTATCGTTTAAAGAAAAGCCCGGTATTACTTGCGCTTCTGATGCAAGCAACCGGGTGAGGTCTTTAGGTGACATATGGGCTTTTGGGTTTGGGGTAATCATTAGACAGCCTCTACCCAGTCAACTTGGGAATAAACACCGGCGACGTTTCGTAACGGAATTAACAGATCGTCAACAACAAGTGGTGCATTTCGTAACGCTCGCTGTTGACGATAATTAGCTTGCCGACAAGCCGACGAACAAAAACGCGGAGTACGACCAATAGGCGAATGACTAAACGAATGATTACACTTTTGGCAAAAATAAACCGACATGAAAACCACCCTGCCCTATGCAGCGATTAAGCCGCGTTCAT
>JAUXTH010000058.1 GCA_030679035.1 Methylobacter sp.
AAGTATTGGGCTGGACGAAGTTGACTGTTTCGGCAGCCGCTATATTGAAACTCTGCCAGTTCAGCGACAGATTTTGGCTGGCCTGGTTGATGGTGGTGGTGCCGCCGGACTGCTCGATGGGGCTTGATAATGAACCAGAAAACAGCTGCCCGCCGATGGGTTCGGTATGCCCGACCGCCGCAGTCAGCGACAAGGCCGCCGCAAACAGCTTGCGGCTGGAGCCTTTGCTGCGTCCGTGCGCAATTTCGGCGACCGGAATCCAGACCTTGTGGATAGGGCTCCAGAACAGTCGGTAGATGCGGTTCATCGATGCGTGGCGTTTCATGGTGTTTCCTTATTTAATAACAAAGTCAGGTTTTATATATTGTTCGAGGGAAGCGCTGAGCAAGTTGATTCCATTCATGGGTCGACAAGCTAACAACGAACGGAATCGACAACTTGCCGTTCGTCACGAGCCTGCCGAAGGACTTAATCAGCGCAGCAAGCGTTTCTTTATTGACTGAAGTAGTGGGCACCATGAGATAGCCAATATTGACCGTTCTTGTAGCACCTAAAACTGTCAGGCAAAGGCGCCGCATCGCGCATTTAAAAGTGAAAGCCCGCGCCAACTCTCACGAGATTCGTACTACTATTCCCAGAAAAACCAAGCCCTGCATTGAGGTTAAATCGCTCGCCCACCTGATGCGCTAGGGCTATACCACCGGCCTGCTCGCCGCCATAACTTGCAAAGCCCACATTGACCGTAGTATCCCCAGCGCCAGAAGGGGCTAATGGAACAATCGCTGCCGCTTGGGCAATACCACTGTTGGCTTGGCTTTTCAGTTGTTTTATCTGCTGGTCTGTATAGGTATTAGCAGCAGCCAAGGCTCCCGATCCCTGCCCGTTCAATGCAGCATTAAGTTGGCTCATGTTGACGGCATCGGTAGCGTTGATACCTGCCGCCACGTTAGTAATTCGCCGCTCGTTGCCAGCCGATCCTACCGAGACGGTATTCGCTGCGGATGTGGCTGAACCATTGCCGATTGCGACTGAATTGGTATGGCTGGCTACGGCGTTATTGCCGACAGCAACCGCATATTGTCCAGCTGCCACGGCATTGTCGCCCAATGCCGTGGTGTTGGTATTGATGGCTTGCGCCCCTGTTCCCACTGCCACAGACGATAAAGCGGTTGCACCTGCGCCAATGGCCACCGAATTGGACTGTACGGCAGTGGCTCCATTACCCATGGCAATGCCGCCAGACGACTGCGCACTGGCGTTATTGCCAATCGCCACCGCGTTGGTTGCACCGGAAGCGACGGTTGCCCCAGACCCGACCTGTACGGCCCCAGAAGCGGTTGCACCGCAGCTGACATTGCTCCCATTGATCTTGCAGACCCCACTTTGAACCAGCTGCGTCATGACGGCCTGTAACTGGGCGAAGTTGACTGCCTGATCGGCGGTTGTTGCTGCCGTCACACCTGAAACCTGGCCTGCGTTGGTGATGCCGCCGCGGTTGAGATTGGCTGAGGCAAGGCTCGCATTGACCGTACCGCTAGTGAAGTTGGAAATGGCTGTGTTAGCTGTCGTCTGAGCTGTGGCGGCAGTAGTCTGTGCAGTATTGGCGGTGGTTTGGGCTGCGCCGGCATTGGTATTTGCAGTATTGGCTGTGGTCTGCGCAGTGTTGGCGGTACTCAGCGCGGTAGCAGCATTGGTCTGTGCTGTATTGGCTGTTGTTTGTGCCGTGCCGGCATTGGTATTGGCTGTCGCGGCATTAGTCAGGGCAGTATTGGCGGTGGTTTGGGCTGCGCCGGCATTGGTATTGGCTGTGTCGGCGTTAGTCAGCGCAGTATAGGCGGTGGTTTGGGCGGCACCGGCATTGGTATTGGCTGTGGCGGCGTTAGTCAGCGCAGTATTGGCGGTGGTTTGGGCTGCGCCGACATTGGTATTGGCTGTGGCGGCGTTAGTCAGCGCAGTATTGGCGGTGGTTTGGGCGGCACCGGCATTGGTATTGGCTGTGGCGGCATTAGTCAGCGCAGTATTGGCGGTGGTTTGGGCGGCACCGGCAGCCGTACCTGATGCGGTTGCCGTAGTTTGGGCAGCATTTGCGGCGGTCTGTGCCGTGGCTGCGTTGGCAATGCCTGTATTAGCATCGATTTGTGCTGCGGCGGCGGCTGTCGAGGCATTATTGGCGGTGGTTTGTGCGGTAGTAACATTTTGGTTGGTTGTATAAAGCTGACCACCAGTCACTGCATACGAACTCCCGGACGCGATGTTGCCGGCAGTGACATACATAATGCTTCTGGTTTGAGAGGCAGAGCCAACCGAAACCACATTGATGGCACCGCCATCGGTGCTGCCAGCCCCCAGGGCTACCGAGTTGTCGCCAGTGGTCGTCGCAGCCGTGCCTATGGCAATGGAATGAGCGCCACTCGCCTTCGTCGGATAATTGACCCCCGTCATTCCTGTATTAAGGGTTGAACTACCAATGGCGATGGTACCAACACCTGCAGACCACGCAGATGAACCTAAAGCAATATCGCCGGAAGAGGATGCCTGGCTGAAAGCGCCAATCGAAGTAGATGTAGTCCCATAAGCCATGCTGCCTTGCCCGACAGCCGTGCTATTTGCATTTTGGGCGGTGCTAGCGGCCCCGACCGCCGTACTGCCTGCCCCCCAGGCAAGGGAGCCTGCTCCGAGACTTGTAGAATCCGCGCTTCGGGCGTAACTATTGGCACCCACGGCCGTGCTGTTGAGATTTGTAGACGTGGTGAATTTGCCGATAGCAATGCTGGAATCACCGGTTGCCATAGCCTGCCGGCCCACCGCAATGGCGCCAGGAAGCGAGGCCGTAGTGAGCACTCCAACGGCAACCGATTCAGCCCCGGAGGCTGTGCTCGCCGGCCCCACAGCCACTGCGTTGAAACCCGAGGCCGTACCGCCGTCAACTGACCCGCCAAATACGGGCACAGTTGGCAGCCCGAGTGCGGCCACAACCATGATCGCTTTCATGCGAAAGTGTTTGCTGCGGTTCCAGATGGGGCGGTAGATGCAGATCATTGATGCGTGGCGTTTCATGGTGTTGTCTTATTTAACAATATAGGTAGGCGGGTTAGGCGCTAGCCGTAACCCGCCATTTGCCGCTTCGTTGTGTCGAGTTACGCTAGGCTACCCCTACAGTGTTGGGGACATCGGGTCTTGAACCGGAAAACTGTGTTTTTCAGCAGGCCCTATTAGTGGCAATATGCGTTCAATCGCGAGTGAAGCAACCCGATTTTGCCCTATAAAAACGCCATCGGTGGCGATTAAAAGCGCCAGCATCAAACAGACGCCCAGCACAACCCCGCCCACATAAATGACCAGCTTGAACATCGGATGCTGGAACCAACCGACAACAATGAGCACCATGATGGAGCAGCAGATCGCCTGCCAGTAATAGAGGGGAAGCGAAAGATGTGACGCAGAAAGGCGCGCTTCCCGCACATCGGACATTTGCGCCAGTATATTCAGGATCTCGGACTGGGCTATCTGTTGCCGCTGCGTTGCAGGTATCAATTGGCGACTCCCATCATCCAGACCATCCAACAGCGCCGATGTTTTAACGCTACGCTCGCCCTTGGATAATAACGGCCACTCGTCGTCTATCATGCTCTGCGCATAGCTTCGCGTCTTGGCCTGAAGTACCGTGGCCTCTTCGCTGCCATAGCTTCCCAAATCCCGGTTCAGTTTGTAAATAATGGTCGCTTCTCTGGCGACCAAATCTTCCACATTGCGATGATTCTCCTGCGCTCTGACCAGGCAGAAAGCCAGCAGCAGCAAGGTCATGGTGGTTACTAATTTGAAGCTTTCTTCCGCGCTTTTAGCCAATGCATCGCTCTTGTAATCCAGCTTGAAATGATAACGAATAAATATCGGTATCACGGTCGAGACACTGATGCCGATACTCATAAGCAGAATACCGAGTTCAATATTCGTCAGGGTGTGGATCCAAGTTATCATCTGCATAGTTCCTGTAAGTTTAAAATTTTGGTTAAGGAATAAAAAAGAAAATGGGATTGCTCATTATGCTTATCCCGCTCATTTGCCTTGCATATTGGCTGTCCGAACGGCTGCGCCCCGCATTGTTGATGCCCGAATTATCCAGCCAGGGTGATTCGTGAAAGGATTCGGCCAGCTGATCTCCGGCAACAGGCCTCAATTCCCTGGACATACCAAGCTTTATGGCGGGCTTTGTAGCAGGCTTTATGGCTTGTTTGATGCGTTCTTGCTGCTTCATTTTTTTTGCGCATAACACGAGGGAATTTGCGTTGGTCGCGCTACAAATTACGCTCGCTGTTTTTACCGGGATTTTCGCCGTGGCATGTGACGTTTGCGGCGCAACATGTTCGACGGCAGCGCTTTTTGCTCCTGGATCCGCAATGGGCTGTGCGGGAACGGGTAACGGGGGCTGTAATGTTTCAGGGACACCCGGGGAATTAACCTCTGCTGCCAATAGCTGTACAGGCAGCAGGATGCCTTCGTTGATAACCTCAGGCTGTCTGTAATTGGATGCCATCAGGTCAGCTTTTTTCCCTGAGGTTACCTGGGCGATAATGCTGGCCGCATCTGGCGGCAATGAGATGTTCGCGGTGATTGTCAGCGGTGCCGGGTTGATGGTCAGCACGCCGTTGACATAGCTGATAATGTAGCCCTGCTGATTGGAATAAAGACCACTTGGGGTATAGCTGCCGACATGGGTTGCGCCGTCCCAGTTGAGCGCGCCAAGCAGGTTGGCGTTGGGCGTTGTGGAATAAGTCACGCCAGTGGCGGTGCTGACCACCCCGTCGTAAGTCTTGGTCATGTTGTTCGCCGTCACCGTCAGCGGCGTCATCAATGAACGCAGCAGCGGAGAGGTGAATCCCTCATACATCACCCAGGTATTGGTGAAATCCCACTCTCCGACTGCCGAGCCTGCCGGGATGAAGCTGGCTTGTGCGTGCATCAGTGCGGTGGTGGCTATGCCGGTGCCGCCCGCAGAAGTAGCCTGGGTGGATGTCGTGATGTCCCAGAAACTGTTGGTGACGCTGGCGGCGTTGCCTTTTCCCAGTAGTCCGCCACCATTGGACGTGGTGGCTGTCACTTTTCCGGTGGAATAGCTGGTTTCGATGGCACCCGATCCCATGTCTGCCCCCACCAGTCCACCTGCATATCTGGCACCCGTCACTTGCCCTGTGGCATAGCTGTTGCTGACGGTGTTGCCATTGCGGTTACTTCCCACCAAGCCGCCTACGTTGTTGTTTCCGATCACCGTTCCCGTGGCATAGCTGTTGCTGACAGTGCCATATATGCTGCCCCCCACCAGGCCTCCCGCGCCCCAACCGGTTCCAGTCACATTTCCTGTGGCATAGCTGTTGCTAATGGAGGAACCTGGAAAACCGTCGCCGTTGTTTCCTACCAGCCCACCCGTATAGCTGGCGCCTGTCACGTTTCCCGTTGAGTAGCTGTTGCTGATGGAGCCACCAAAGTTCCGCCCCGCCAGTCCGCCGGTATAATTGCTCCCGGTCACATTGCCGCCGACCATTCCCACGTTGCGGATGGTCGAGCCAGTGTTGATATAACCAAACAGCCCCACATTACTTGTTGCAGGCCGGTTGATGGTGAGGTTGCTGATGGTATGGCCCAATCCGTCGAAGGTGCCGGTGAATTTGGCGGCAGATGTCCCGACCGGCGCGAAGCCGCCTGCCGCATACCAGGCACCCAAACTCGTGGGCGTGGCAACGATGTCTGCTCCCAGCGCATAGTTCAACCCCAGGCCGCCGCTCATGCCCTGCAAGTCGGCGGTGGTGACGCTGTTTTGAAGCCCCAGCGTAGTGATGACGGTGTAGTTCTTGACCGCCCCGTCCGAGCCCTGCTTGGTGGTGAAGTTGATGGTGCTTGCGGGCAGGTTGACTGCCGCGCCATTGCCCGTGACGATGTTGCTGGTGTTGCCTGCGGCGACCGCGCCCTGGCCGAATTCCAGCGCGAGGCTGGCGGTGCCCGAAGCATTCAGGTTGGCGTTGATGTTGATATTGTTCTGTGCGTTCAGGGTGAACAGGTTGGCAGCCCATGTCACCGCGTCATTGACGTTGATGTTGCCAGCCGTGCCGCCTGCGCCGGATGTGCTCATGATGGTGAAGTTGCCGCCTGCCAAGGCCGCATTTACCGCCGCGCCGGTCATGTCGCCGCCCGAGGCTGCAATGGTAAAATCTACCGGGTCAATCAACCATGTGCCGCTGTTGCCACTTCGACATGGCTCAGTACAGGCGCTGGGGGCTACGGTGGTGACTCGGGCGCTGTCGGCGATATGCACATGCGCCGCCGAAGTCTCGATGAAGCCGCCGTTGTTCCCCCACCCTAGCCCTCCCCCTGAGGGAGAGGGAACTGATGCGGAGGGTGCGGAAGCATCCAGCGTGCCGCCGACATTGACGGTGCCTGCGGCCATGCCGCCCAGCAGCGTGATCACGCCTTCATGATTCTCGACGGTGCGCGCCTCGATCACGCCGGTGTTGTTGACCACGCTGGCCAGCAACGCATCTTTGGCTCCGGCGGTCATGACGACCATGCCTCCGTCAGCGCGGATCAGCCCGCCATTTTCGGCCAGGCTGTTCAATACGCTTTGG
>JAUXTH010000067.1 GCA_030679035.1 Methylobacter sp.
CATGCGTAAATTACTCCATGCTATCCACGGTATGTTGAAGCATGATGTGCCTTTCGATAATACCCGTTTTTATGCAATTCCGGCATCTGTCGGATAGCTAAAAACCAATGAAATAAGTTTGACTTTAAACAGAGTATCTACAGGACTGCGCAGGATTTGCCCACCGCCTTCGCCGTGGGAACCGTCGATGATGAGCTTATCTGTCATGCATTAAATCCCCCTGATCCAAAAACAGCCGTTGAATCGTGAAAACCATCTTCAATGCCCCGTCGAAAGCGAGGAATGCAGTCGTGTTGGATTGCATGTTGTTGGCAACCCAACTCTTTGTGCTTACATCTACACAACTGAAAGATTAAATTTCATCGATCTCAGTAAACGAAAGCGCGAACGCAGTAGTGCTTTTCTTACCCCGAAAAATCTTGGTTTCCGGCAGGTGCCGCCTGATAAGTTCCACGATCACCGCGAGTTCTTCGTCTTCCATTCGGCAGCCCAGATAGACGGCTTCGAATATCCTCGGGTCCTCTGAATAGATGGTGTATCCATTGCCTGCCGACTCGTCCAAAAGCGGAATGTGTACTCGCCACTCCTTCTCGTATGCCCAGTCGATGTGTTTCGTAAGTGTGATTTTCCAACACAAAGAAGCGATTTTGATTGGGTGCTCACCCGTCATGTGTTTTATGTATTGGCCTGTACTCGGGAAGGCGATGAAAGTGTCAGTGTAGTCTACCTGTCGCGCGGCAAGTAAAGTATTGTCGATCTCGTCGATGCAGCGAAGCTTGAATACGACGCCCTTGTGCTCGTCTGCATAGTGTGACCACATTACAACGTTGTCATGCCGCTCGGAGACGCAGAAAACGCGAGAATGGCAAAGCTGCTCTTGTATGGCGACATTAAACTGGTCAATGCTCCTAGGCAGCTTCGCGGCAGACTCGATGCTCGCTTTGTGCATATCCCGAAGAAATTCTTCGCGAGGGAGTCTATCCCGTATTGAACGAAATCGTAGGGTTTGCGCGCTAAACAATGAGTCAGAGTTAATCGTCGGAACCGCATCAGAGAAAACAATCCTCTCGATAGAGGCAGTCAACAACTTGGCGAATTCATCAGGATTGAAATCAAGTACGAATCCCGCTTGATGGTCGAATGGATCATTGAACTTGGTTGGAGAACTCCAACGGAAACTCTTGGATTCAATGACTTGCTTTGCCGTCTGAAACGACGCATATTTGAAAAAGTGACTTCGATCATGAGTTCGGCTGGACATAAAATCTACCTATTGATTATCAAACAAATCTGCCCGACAAGTTGATATTAACAGATAATCCAAGCGGTTTTGCTTTGATACTATAAACGCAATGTATTCATAAGAAAACTCCTCGCAGGGCTAGCCAGGGTTTGGCGAACAACAGCAACAGCCCCGCCGCACCGCAAGCGGCGATGACCGGAATCACTCCCGCCTTGTAACGGAACAGCGCCATCAAAGCGCATGCGCAGATCAGCGCAGCAATGCCATCGAAACGCCCTTCGAAACCTTGCGGCCAGAACACATGCCAGGCAAAAAACACGGCGAGGTTTAGAATCACGCCCACCACGGCAGCGGTAATCGCCGACAGCGGCGCGGTGAATTTTAAATTGCCGTGGGTGGATTCTACCAGAGGGCCGCCTGCCAGGATAAACAGGAAACTGGGCAGAAAGGTGAAATAAGTCACGACGACCGCCGCGACCACACCGGCCATCAGCGCGGCCTCGGAGCCGAACGGCAACTGGCTCCAACCGCCCAGAAATCCGACGAAGGTGACGATCATAATCAGCGGGCCGGGCGTGGTCTCGCCCAGCGCCAGGCCGTCGATCATTTGCGTGGCGCTCAGCCAGTGGTAATGCTCCACCGCGCCCTGATACACATAAGGCAATACCGCATAAGCGCCGCCGAAAGTCAGCAGCGCCGCCTTGGTGAAAAACCAGCCCATTTGCGTCAGCGCACCGTTCCAGCCGTATTGTCCGCACAAGAATCCTATCACGCCGCCCCACAAAACCAATCCCGCCGCAGCGATTTTAAGCAAATGCGACCAACGGAACCGGGCATGCTCGGGAGTCGGCGTGTCGTCATCGATCAGCGCAGGGCCGTAGCTTTGTTTGGCAGCGCCATGACCGCCGCCGACGGCGAATTTGTCCGGGGCGATGCGTCCGCCAATGGCCCCAAGACAGGCCGCAATCAACACAATCAACGGGAACGGCGCATGCAAGGCGAAGATTGCAACAAAAGCCAGCGCCGCAAGCATCCACAGCAGGCCGTTTTTTAAAGCCCGCGAGCCGATGCGATGCGCCGCAAACAGCACAATGGCGGTCACGGCGGGTTTGATGCCGTAAAGCACTCCGGCCACAGCCGGAACCTGGCCGAAGCTAAGGTAAATCCAGCTTAACAGGATCAACAGGAACAGTGAGGGTAGGATAAACAACAGTCCTGCGACCACGCCGCCCCAGGTGCGGTGCATCAGCCAACCGAGATAAACCGCGAGTTGCTGCGCTTCAGGCCCCGGCAACAACATGCAGTAGTTCAGCGCATGCAGGAAACGCCTTTCTGAAATCCAGCGCCGCCGCTCGACCAATTCCTGATGCATGATCGCGATTTGCCCGGCAGGACCACCGAAGCTGATAAAGCCGAGTTTGAGCCAAAAGCGGAAAGCCGTGCCGAAACTCACCGGATCAGGCCGGGCTAAAGTGTTATCGGTTGAGAGTTTTTTAGATTGTTTCATTCAGAACTTACTCCTTTCTCAAAAGCTGCAAGTAAACTATCAAAAACAGCGCTGGCGGATGCTAATAGTTGATCATCATTGCTGACAGTATCGCGCAATCCTGCCAATACCGTTTCAACACCAATGGCTTCGGGGGGGGATAATGTATTGCTTGTTTTAAGCGGCCATCGACTTCCATGTTTGTTGGATGGATAGACTTTATGGAAAGGCAGTGCCACGGAAGAAGGTAAGCAATGCATTTTCTGCATTCATTACATCCATGTAATACCAATCCCAATAAGTTCTCATGCCATCCCTTCTCCAGCGGGAGAAGGCTAGGTTGAGGGGGTTAAAACAAAAACTTATTGGGATTGGTATAACTTAGCTATTGCCGAGGACATGGGATGCCAAAAAAAGCTGTCAGTGAAAGTAGCAGCCTCTAATGGTTGTTTATATCCTGCGCGACTAAATGTTATTTTACTTTGACTGTATGCATCATTGATATTATTGCTTGCTGGCTTTAATGTGCCTTAGAGCTGTTTTAGCGTGCTTAGTAGCCGCGCCTACATGACCCATGCCGCCATGATCGATGGCTTCTTCCATCTCCATAGCAGCAGATTCTAAATGGTTTTTTGACACGCCCTTTGCTGTTATGGAGGCAGCCAACGCATGCTCCAATGCCGCCTTTGCGTGTTCGATCAAATCCGATGTATGCCCGGCTTCACCATAAACCACAGCCGCATTAGCTTGTTCCAGCGCTACGGCGGCATGATGATCATCAGCAAAAACAGAAGTGCTTAAAAGCAATAAACCTGTACATATAGATGTCAATTTTTTCATAATTCGCTCGTCATTTTTATATTGAGTTGTCGATACCACATATAGAAAGCATATGCCTTCTATTTAAAAAAAGAAGACAAATGTATTAACTTTATACCGTCATTGGACTGCTTAAGTTTTGTCGATATTCATGCCAAGCCGCTACAGGTTTGACCTACCCCCCCTTTTGTCGGGAGATTAAAATTTTATCGACCCGAGCTTTATCCATGTCAACGACTTCGAAGTGCCAGCCGGCATATTCGAAGTGCTCTGCCACACTGGGTATCTTTTCCAAATGAAACATGACAAAGCCGCCAAGCGTGTTATAGACATTTGCTTCTTCACCTGGAAAATTACTGCTTATATCCAGCATTGCCTTTAATCGTGCCATGGTTATTCCGCCATCAACAAGCCATGAACCATCACTACGTTGGACTATTTCCGGATCGAGTTCGGATCCTTCAGAAGGAAACTCGCCAACGATCGCGGACAATACGTCACTAAGAGTGACAATGCCTTGCATCTCCCCGTACTCATCGACGATTAACGCAAATTCAGTCCGTGCTTTGCGGAAGTTTTCCAACAAATGGGTCAGTGTCATGGCATCAGGAATATACAACGGTGGTCGCAGAACCTTTTCAATATCCGGCTTTGTTCCTTCAAACGCTGATTTTAAAAGGTCGCTACGCTGTAAAATACCTATTACGTTATCCCAGCCATTTTTGCAGATCACGACTCTCTGATAGGGGCATTGAATGATTTTATTAAGGAGTTCGGCATCTGAATCGTTCAAATCGAGAGCAAAGACCTCTTTTCTGGGAGTCATGATAATACCGACACGCTGCTCGTCCAGTTTCAAGACGTTTGACACGATTTGCCCTTCGCTTTCATGGAAAACGCCTGCTTCAGCACCCAGTTTCATCAGTAGATTAATTTCTTCGTTGGTGACTGATGTTTCCTTTTTGCGATGCATGCCGATTAATCGCAGCAGCACGTTGCTTGAGGACGACAGCAGCCAAACCATAGGACTGACTAATTTGGCCAGCCATATTATGGGGCGGGCAATCTTTAAGGCAATCGCTTCCGGACTGTGCAATGCAAGTCGTTTAGGCACCAGTTCACCGATAACGACTGAAAAGAAGGTAATCACTATAACAGTTGACGCGAGCGCAAGACTCTTGGCGTAAGGGGCAAGATAAGGTATTTGCATAAGCCACTCGTTTATCGGGACAGCCAGCGCATATTCACCAATTGCTCCACTTAATATGCCTACCGAGGTAATACCGACCTGGATTGTAGATAGAAAACGCGAGGGTTCGCTATGAAGCGAAATTGCGGCTTGCGCGCCGGATCGCTGTTCACTGACCAGCTTTTGAAGTCGTGTCTTTCGCGAGGAAATAATAGAGAGTTCCGACATTGCAAAAAAGCCATTAATAATAATCAGAACGATGATAAGTCCTATGTCCATTGAATTGATTACCTATTACCGTTTCCGGCGCGATCGCACCATTGGATGAGTGAAGTGGCTCATGGGATTCCTTGTTGCGATTACCGGCGAGCCGGAATTTAAAGCGCGTTAAGTCTCTGTAAAAACACAAGCCCGTTATTACATAAAATAAAAGCGTTCATAGTATCTGTTAAAATCAACATCGACGACAACAATACCCCTTTCCATTACAGCTTAAGTGTTATATGAATAATCTTTTTCTGGTCATTATCGCGCTGCTGCTAGTCGCGCTCAATGGCTTCTTTGTGGCCGCAGAGTTCGGTCTGGTCAAACTGCGGCAAACCCGCATCCGCGCGATTGTTAAAACACAAGGTTGGCGCGGACGCATTCTGGGGAAGGTACACGCAAAACTCGATGCCTATTTATCGGCCTGCCAGCTGGGCATTACGCTCGCTTCGCTCGGTCTGGGCTGGATTGGCGAACCAGCGTTTGCCAATCTACTGGAGCCCTTGTTCGACAGAATAAATATCACGTCGCCGGAAATGATACACGGCATCTCATTTGCGTTCGCCTTTTCCATGATCTCGTTTCTACATATTGTAGTGGGTGAACTTGCACCAAAGTCGATGGCAATTCGTAATCCTGAAAAAATCGGCTTATGGAGTGCCGTGCCGCTCTACGGATTCTATTGGCTGATGTATCCTGCGATCTGGCTGCTCAACTCCAGCGCCAATTTGGTACTGCGCTTGTTTGGTTTGGGTAATGTTCATAGCCACGATGCGCACTACTCGGCCGATGAACTTAAACTTATTTTACGCAGCAACTGCCCAGATGATCGCTTTAACCGCGATGAATGGAACATTCTGGCAAAAACGCTCGATTTCAGTGAACTCGAAGTATCCGACCTGATGCGCCCGATCCATGAAATCACTGCATTGCACCGCAACGAGTCATTGCAAAAAAATTTACAAACCGTGTCTCAAAAACGCTTCAGTCGTTATCCCTATTTCGACACTAACGGTGTTGATGTGTTAGGGGTGATTCATTTGAAAGATTTGTTTTTCGCCCAGCAGGAAGGCAAAGCAATTGAGGATTTGGCTAATTACCTGCGGCCTATCCAATACATATCGCCGCACACTCCTGCACTGGCATTATTCCGTCAATTCCGCATGGGAGCATCACATTTTGCAATCATTGGGCAAAAAGGCCAAAAACCGCAAGGCTTCATCACGCTGGATAATTTGTTAAGCGCGATGGTCGGTGAGATACGCGATGAGTTCCGTCAAAACAATTATGATTGGACAAGGCTCGATGACGGAACTTTGATCGGCAAGGGCAGTCTGCCGATATTTTCGCTGGAACGGATTCTGGGAATCGATGTCGAGAACGAAGAACTTGAACTGGAAGATGAGGTATCGATTGGCGGCCTCATCATGGCCAAGCTGCGTGACATTCCGGTAGAAGGCCAGAAAATTGAATTCAATCAATTCGATGTTGTGGTCAGAAAAATGAATGGTCCACGCATCGTCTTTGTCCAGATTTATCCTAATGAAATAACCGATGTTATGCCGTAATCTCTTTTAGAACAGCACAAGAATAACCACGAAGGACACGAAGAGAAATGTCTATTTAATAAAACTTCGTGTCCTTCGTGCCTTCGTGGTGAATAATGCTTTTACAGTCTCTATCGCATATACGAGTTCCGCAAGCTGTTTAATCCCGTTCCTTAATGAAGATTAAGTTCTTTAGCCGCAACCAGCAGTTCGTCGATAAAGTGCTGCGTATATAAAGGTAGGTAGTTGTTTTTCAAATAGGCGATCTTGGTTCTTGAACTGGGAATAAGATGCGATAAATCCCGCGCGACCAGATCTTGATCCATCACCGAGTCATACGCCATACCCGCAATAATGCCGACCCCCATCCCCAGGCGGACGTAGGTCTTGATCACGTCGGTATCGGCGGCGGCCAGGATAATATCCAGTTCCATATCGGTGTTTTTAAACGCGGTCTCGATATTTGAACGTCCGGTGAAACCGAAACTGTAGGTAAGTATCGGATAAGACGCGAGCCGTTTAAGAGAAATCTCACCCTCGCTCAGCGGATGATTTTTTGGCACCACTACCGCATGATGCCATTCATAACAGGGTTTGACGACCAAGTCGCTATCTTCACCGACTTTCTCGGTGCAGATAGCAATATCCGCTTTCCGTGTGTGCAGTTTGTTAATCAGTTGTTCGGGCGACGCTTCTATCATATAAATCCTGACGCCCGGATATTTTTCTCTAAAGCGCAGAATAGGCTTCGGCAAAAAATACTTGGCCTGAGTGTGCGTGGTCGCAATATGCAGAACGCCCTGGTTACTGTCGATGTAATCGGCCGCTATGGTCTGGATATTGTTTTTGGCCATGTTGATGGTTGCGACTTCCTCCATGATGCGCTGCCCCAACGAGGTCAAGCCTATCAATTTCTTGCCTTGGCGCTCATATATCGGGGAACCCAGCTCCGCCTCAAAAAGCTGCAATTGCCGACTGACCGCCGATTGCACGATATGCATTTTTTCCGCCGCTTTTGAAAGGCTGAAATCATTTTCTTGAAGTACGCGGAGTAGTTCGATTTGGCTTAGGTTCATTTTTTAAAATATCCGCTAATATGTAGGGTACGCTGTGCGTACCTTTTGGCATTCTATGGTACGCACAGCGTACCCTACATGTCTGAATAGTTACAAATTAGTTACAAATTAATGAAACCAATGCGCATGGCGTATACGCAGATCAACCTTGTCGCCCCGGTTCAAATGCAAGCGCCTGAACTGGTCATTGGGCATTTCTGCATAAACGCTTGCAGCCGGGCCGCTCGAACCGTTCTTGACCAATTCAATACGGATCAGGGAGCCCAGATGCTGCCAGTCTTTCAAGGTCACAAACCCATCATCATTATTCGCTACCGATTTTTCAATAATGATGTCATGCGGACGAACATGCGCGACCTTGCCTTGCCGCTGCGCATTTGATAACCCTGCTGTTTGCAGCCAATCGACATCTTGCTCTTCCAGATAAAAAACATTAGTCTGCCCGATAAAGCGGGATACGAACGCATTAGCCGGATTATCGTAAATATCGCCGGGCGCACCTTGCTGCTCGATGCGTCCGTGGTTGAGCACGACAACCTGACTGGCAACCTCCATGGCTTCTTCCTGATCATGGGTGACAAAAATACTGGTGACATTCAGGTCGCGATGCAAGTTGCGCAGCCATTGGCGCAAGTCCTTACGCACACTGGCATCCAGCGCGCCGAACGGTTCATCCAGCAACAACACCGACGGCTCCACGGCCAAGGCGCGAGCCAGCGCGATACGCTGGCGTTGACCGCCGGACAGTTGGTCGGGATAGCGGTCATGCAGCCAGTCAAGCTGCACCAAGTTCAATAAATCATGTACTTTCTTGCGGATAACCGCTTCGCCAGGCCGCTCGCGGCGAGGCTTGACTCTTAAGCCGAACGCCACGTTCTCGAATACCGTCATGTGCCGGAACAGCGCATAGTGCTGAAAAACGAAGCCGATGCCGCGCTGGCTGACATCCTGATCGGTTCTGTCCTGACCGCTTAATAAAACCCGCCCTTGATCGGCGCTTTCCAGGCCCGCAATGATGCGCAGCAACGTGGTTTTTCCGCAGCCGGAAGGCCCTAATAAGGCCACCAGCTCACCTTCCGGGATTTCCAGATTGATATTATCCAGCGCGGTAAACGCACCAAATTTTTTGCTGATATTGGAAAGTAAAATACTCATAGTGGGTGCCTCAAAATAAATAACTATTCAGCCATTAAGTGCAATGGAACGCAGATAACGCGGATGATTATGATCAAATAAGATTTTTATTGAATTATCTGTGTTCATCATATTTATCTGCGTCATCTGCGTTCTATTTTTGTAACTACTGAAGTATAAAATCATCGCGCTTACCGGTTGGCTTGCCGCCATTCCAAAACCGTTTTTAAAATCAATGTCACGACAGCCAAACCGGCTAGAATCGAAGCGCCGGCAAAAGCGCCGACCACGTCATAATCGTTATAGCTGACTTCCACATGCAAAGGCAGTGTATTGGTCAAGCCCCGGATATGGCCGGAAACCACGGAAACCGCGCCAAATTCGCCCATCGCTCTGGCGTTACACAGCAACACGCCGTACAGCAAAGCCCATTTGATATTCGGTATCGTAACGGACCAAAACATTTTCCAGCCACTCGCGCCCAGTGACAGCGCCGCCTCTTCTTCCTGGTTGCCCATTTCCTGCATCAGCGGAATCAACTGCCGCGCCACGAACGGAAAGGTAATAAACAAGGTAGCCAGAATAATGCCTGGGACGGCGAAGATGATTCTCACATCATGCGCCATCAGCCATTCGCCGAACCAGCCTTGTGCGCCGAACAACAGCACGAAAATCAACCCCGAAATAACCGGCGACACCGAGAACGGCAAATCAATCAACGTGGTCAACAGGCTTTTGCCTTTGAAATCAAAACGGGTAATTGCCCAGGCGGCGGCCACGCCAAATACCGTGTTCAACGGCACGGTGACCAATGCGGTCAACAGGGTCAGCTTGATCGCGGCCAGCATGTCGGGCTGGGATAATGCCGACCAATAGGCTTCTAAGCCTTTAGAGAAGGCATGAAAAATCACCAAGCCTAAAGGCAGGCAGATAAACAAGCTGATAAATCCGACTGCAATTGCAATCAGGCTCCATCTGACCCAGTCTGCATCCTGCAAAACCTTTTGTTGACGCGCAACCAATCTGGCCGGGTTTATGGGTTGAGCAATGGCGTTCATATTCGCATCCTCCTTAGAGTTGTCCTGAGCGCTTGCGCACCCACAATTGCAACAGGTTAATCAACAGCAACAGCACGAACGAGATAACCAGCATGGTCAACGCGATGGCCGTGGCTCCTTGAAAGTCGAATTGTTCAAGCTTGGCGACAATCAACAGCGGCACAATTTCCGACACATAGGGAATATTCCCGGCAATAAAGATGACTGAGCCGTATTCACCTACGCCTCTGGCAAAAGCCAGCGCGAATCCGGTCAGCAAAGCAGGAAAAATATTCGGGAAAATAATTTTGCTAAAAACCTGCAATCGAGTGGCACCCAGACTTGATGCCGCTTCTTCCATAGAAGATTCAAATTCCAGCAATACCGGTTCGACGGTGCGCACGACAAACGGGATGCTGATAAAAATCAGCGCCATCACGATACCCAGCGGCTTGAAGGCCACCTGCACGCCAAAGGTATCTATCAGCAATTTACCAAGAAAGCCGCTGGGCTGGAAAATGGTTGCCATCACAATACCGGCAACAGCTGTCGGCAGGGCAAAGGGAAAGTCGATCAAGGCATGAAAAAAACGTTTACCGAAAAACGAATAACGCACCAATACCCAGGCGACAATAAAGCCGAAGAAACCGGCTACCAACGCGGCTATCAACGCGGTGGAAAAACTGACGCGAAAAGAGTCCAACACTCGCCTGCTGGTAATGATATGGACATAATCTTCCCAACTCAGCTCAAAACTTTTAAACACCAACGTGCTTAGCGGAATTAAAACCACTAGGCTTAAATAGATCAGGGTAAACCCGATGGTCGGGCGGAAACCCGGCATAATACTGCTTTGCGACATTACCTCACTCCACTATTCCAGCTAGTTCCCAAGCTCGAGCTTGGGAATTCAGTTTGGGAAGCTCTAGCTTCCCGTATCGCGAAGCTAGAGCTTCGCCTTCGAGGTTCCCAATCTGGAGATTGGGAACCAGCACGATTTATTTCCCCGGCCCGTAGATCTGGTCAAAAACGCCGTTATCAACAAAATGTTTTTTCTGCACGGCATCCCAACCGCCGAGCTGAGCGATGGTCACCAACTTCACCGGCTGAAATTGCTTGGCGTACTTGGCGGCTATTTCAGGATCAGTCGGACGATAAAAGTGCTTGCCGATGATGTCTTGACCTTCCTTACTGTACAAATAGTTCAGGTACTCTGTCGCTACTTCGATAGTGCCATGCTTGCGCGCCACATCCTCGACTACGGCCACTGACGGTTCGGTCAAAATACTTAATGAAGGCGTGACAATCTCAAATTTATCCGCGCCAAATTCCCGCAGCACCAAGTAAGCTTCGTTTTCCCAAGTGATCAGCACGTCGCCGATTTCCCGTTCGACAAAGCTGGTTGTCGATCCGCGTGCGCCGGAATCCAGTACGGCGACGTTTTTATATAACTTGCCGACAAATTCGGTGGCGGCGGCCTCATCATTATTGTTAGCTTTAAGCGCATAAGACCAGGCTGCCAAATAGTTCCAACGCGCTCCGCCGCCGGTTTTAGGGTTCGGCGTTACTACGCTGACGCCTGGCTTGACGATGTCATTCCAGTCTTTGATGCCCAGCGGATTCCCCTTACGCACCAGCAACACAATAGTGGACGTATAAGGAGAGCTATTGTTAGGCAACAATTTTTGCCAATCTTCCTGAACCAGTTTTCGTTTTTGGTAAAGCTGATCGATGTCGTTGGACAGCGCCAAGGTAACCACGTCGGCTTCCAAACCTTCCAATACGGAGCGCGCTTGTTTTCCGGAACCGCCGTGAGATTGATTGACAGTCACCGTATCGCCGGTTTTGGCCTTCCAATATTTGGCGAAAGCCGTGTTATATTCCTTGTACAACTCGCGAGTCGGGTCATAAGAGACGTTGAGTAGATTAATGTCGGCTGCCGAGGCATGACCTACACCAAGTACCGATAACACCGTCACAACGATAATCCGGGTAAAATATGTGTTCATGGATAAAAATCCTGGTTCAGGTTATTCAAACTATTGCCTTCCAGCGAATTAGCATTTCGTGGACAACTGCGGTTTTTAGAATTAAAGGTTCAATCCCACTTGCCCGGCTTGGGCAAGTGAGAAATGACCTAAAACTTCAAACAAACAACGATCTATTTTCCCGGTCCGTATACCTGATCAAACACGCCGTCGTCAGCAAAATGCTTTTTCTGCGCAGCATCCCAGCCGCCGAATTGATCGATTTTTACTAACTCCAACGGCTTGAATTGCTTGGCGTACTTGGCGGCTATTTCAGGATCGGTAGGACGGTAAAAGTTTTTGCCTATAATTTCCTGGCCTTCCTTGCTGTACAAATACTTCAGGTACTCCGTCGCTACCTCTACAGTTCCATGTTTGCGCGCCACATCCTCAACTACGGCGACTGGCGGTTCCGCCAAAATACTCAATGAAGGCGTGACAATTTCAAACTTGTCCGCGCCGAATTCACGCAAGGCTAAATAGGCTTCGTTTTCCCAGGCCAGCAATACATCGCCGATTTCCCGCTCGACAAAAGTAGTGGTGGATCCGCGAGCCCCGGTGTCCAGCACGGCCGCGTTTTTGAATAATTTGCCGATAAATTCCTTAGCCGCCGCCTCATCATTATTGTTATGCTTAAGTGCATATGCCCATGCCGCCAAATAGTTCCAACGCGCGCCGCCGGAAGTTTTCGGATTCGGCGTCACGATGCTGACGCCGGGTTTGACGATGTCATTCCAATCCTTGATACCCAGCGGATTGCCCTTACGTACCAGAAATACGATAGTAGACGTATAAGGAGAGCTATTACCGGGCAACAGGGTCTGCCAATTTTCCGGAATCAGTTTGCGCTTCTGGTATAACACGTTCACGTCGTAACCCAGCGCCAAGGTAACTACATCGGCTTCCAGGCCTTCCAATACTGAACGCGCCTGCTTTCCGGAACCACCGTGCGATTGATTGATGGTCACGGTATCCCCGGTTTTGGCTTTCCAGTATTTGGCGAAGGCTGTGTTGTAATCCTTGTACAGTTCGCGCGTCGGGTCGTAAGATACGTTCAGCAGGTTAATATCCGCTGCGCGCACCTCGCTGGCCGCCAATACGGCTAACGCGGCCGCAAAGACGATATTGGTAAATTTGTTTTTCATGAGTAAATGCCTTATGTCAGGTTGTTTAAAACGATAATTGGAATCGTGTTGCGAAAACTGATTCGCTTGGACGGCTGGTTACGTTTGCTATAGTTCCGGAACCTCCATCAAAAGATACATTTTCGTAATCCGCCCGAATCAGGGCATTGCTGTTAAGGAACCAGTTGGCGCCTACGGTCCAGGCTCTGGCTTTGCTAGCCGACTTGCTTGGATCAAGGACTGTGAAGGTAGTACCATCGACATCCAGTTCGCTGTAGCGCGCTGCGAGCTGCAACGCGCCCCATTTGCCTTTTAGCGGATCAAAATTCTGAATCGGCTTGATGCCGGAAAAACTGTTATCTTCGCCGGTGACAACATAAGACCCCAGAATCTGCCAGGCTTTATTGCTCTGCTTAACATTCACGGCTCTGCCTTGGGCATCCGTACCGGCTAAGCTCTGGGTCGAAACGACATATTCGCCAATGGCGCCAAACGGGCCGGAAAACCAGTAAGCCTGTGGATAAAGGCGGTGGGCAGGACCGTCAGATGTCGGTGCAGCATAAGCGGTAGCAACTTGGTTAACTCTAAAAGCGGTTCCAGCACCGTTGACACCAGCGGTTGCAACATTTCGCGAATAAGTGCTCGCATAATCAAGATACGTGCTTTGACCTAGCGGCGTTTTCTGAACCTGTAGAGCCTGTTTATCGGGATTGCCAACAGAACCCGCTATACCCAGTCCCAAGCCTTCCAGCCAGGAATAACCGGAATGCTGAAACGGATGGGCAAACAAACGTCCGTTGACCTCTTTATTGTCATTGGTACCCTTTGAATCATAAGGAAGACTGCCATTGTCTCCAGAGCCATTGGTGACGCCAATCTGATAGGTGAAAGTATTCTTGGTATCGATAGGGCCTGCTACGGTCTCTGTCTTATAGCCCGGCTTAGCGAATGCGCCATGCAGCTGTATACCTACGTCACGGTTGGATGCCAACGAAGTTGGAAAGGCGCGCTCCAAAAAGGTGCCGTCTGCATCGCCCTGTAAGCGCTCGAGACTGAGTGGGGACTTGTACTTGCCGACCAACAGGCTGGCCGCAGGATGATAGGCGTAGTCGAGGTAAGCATCCGGCAAAATGTTGCCACTCGCTGCAAAGTCGGGCATGATTTTAAAATAAAGGTCTTTAAAGAAGTAACCTTCCAGCCAAATGCGCGCTTGCCTAACTTCAAATCTATCGTTTTGCTTAAGAGCATTGTTATCTTCGATAAAAAATCGCCCGTCGGTTTGCACCGCGCCGCGTATCCGCACCTGATGTTTTTTGTCCGAAGAAGAAATCTTGAATCCATCCCCGCCTGCCTCGAATACCGGCAGCTTTTTGAAGATACTGGTAGTTTCTTCATTCTTCACTTCCAGCTTGCGTTCCAGAGTGTTGACTTTACGGGACAGTTTTTCCACTTCGGGAGCCGCTGCAACCGGTTTGCTGGACAGCGCTGCGGCCTGATCCAGCTTCTCCAGTCGGCTTTCCAGTTCGCGGATGCGGCGCTCCAGGGCTGCGTTATCGGCATGAGCATCGGGAATACCGAATAAGGCAAGGTTAATCACGCCGGCTAAAGCAGTGCGTTTAAAATGTTTCATAGCTTGAATCCTCAAAAAAACCTGTACCATCCGGTGATCCGGTCGGGCGGCTATCTCTCTCGTAGTATTTTCAATCGCCGTTTTTTACGGTAGAAATGGGTAATTATTTTTTACTATCAAAGCGTAATTTCTCCTTACGCTCGATTTGCACAACTTTGCCTTCGTGAATAATAATTTCAATCGAGCCAAACCTAATATCTTGTAAAATATCGGAAATCTGAGTTGCGATTTCAGACAGCCTGGGTTCTCTGTGTGTACTTTCCAATTTAAGCGCCATGACAATGCTCCTGGGGTAAAAACCTGTCGTTTACGTTGGAGGGAAGTGTAAAGAGAATTTTATATTTAATAAAACGACATTATTAGATGCGCATATCTGATTAACAGATATATGGCTTTCGTTAGTGCTTGCAATGGGTGTGCAACTTCAGGGGCTTGATCTGGAAATTTTTCTGCGTAACGACAAACAACGGCATGACGTTAGCGATCCGATCAATTTCGTTCAGGTATGGGTCGGGCTGGTGATGGAAGGATGTGACAGATGGAAACAGTAACTAAAAGAGGGATGGGATATAACGACGGATACCCCACTTAAGCAGCGTGAAAAGTCAGTATATTCAATAGATGTAAGTAGATTCGTTAAGTCCACGAAGGACGCGAAGCGTTGGCTGTTGCATTTCTTCGTGGATTTATCAGCTGATGCGTGCAGGGGGTTATGTAATTACTGCGACTTCACAATTAAGCTGTTATTAACCGACTTGACGCCAGGAACCTTTCTTGCGAGTTCAACCGCTCTGGAGGAGGCGTCTGCGGAATCCACGAACCCGCTTAACTGTACGACACCCTTGAAAGATTCAACGGTAATTTGCAGCAATTTAAGCCTGGAATCACCCAATATGGAGGTCTTAACTTTAGTAGTCAGTACAGAATCATCGATATATTCCCCGGTACTTTCATGTTTCGCCCCTCCGGCACAACCGGCAATCAACATGACCAATAAAAGACCTATTATCAACTTGAATTTACTCATAATGTTTAACCTTTATAGTTTAAATCTGATGTAAGTTAAAAAAACGGTTATTTCTGGTGTTAATAGTGCAACACAGCTATCCGAGATCCATGCTGAAAATAACTCCATTGCTCAATAATACAATAATATCGGCTGGATGTATTCCCTCACACGCCATGCTGATGATGGTGAGACTTGGGCGGAGCAAACAGCAACTTAAAAGTAGCCCTGTTTTCTTCCTGGTTAAAATCTTCAAATATTGCAGCGAAGTCTTTGCGGGCTCTGCATCGATGGGCATCAAGATCCTGGATCAACACGCCCATGGCTAAGAAGGTATTGGCGGGAGTGTTAAGCGCCATCATTTCTTCGCTGAACAGTTTTAGCGTTTGCTCCTGAACGGCGTAATCCTGAAAGTCACCCAACACCTCCTGAAGTTCTTTCAGGTTTTTAATCAGTTGTTTTATTTGCTGTTCGGGATAAAGGCTTTGGAAGAACTCCATCAAATAGCGCAGTTTTTTGCAGGATTTTCTTAAATCATGCAATGCCTCAGCCGGCGATGCGCCGGTAATGGCATCGCCTTCCTGCAACACGCGGGTAAAAACCTTCCATATTCTCCGGTCTGCCAGTTCTTTAATAGTCAGTTTGGCATTTTGCTCCAGCGGGTGTTTGTATGAAGGTTCTTTAAGGCACTGCTCCCACTCGGACAGGGTGGACAGATACTTTTCAGATTGCAGTTTTTTTGCCAGTTCCTTTTGGGCTTTGTGCTGTTTGGCGAGCAAAAAATCATATAGCGGATTGAGGTCTTCCCTGATTGAATCCGGCAGGCTGCTTTTGTAGCGCTCAAAATTCAGCAGATAAACATCCAAGTCCCGTGTCGATCCCGTGACCTGTCCCAGCCAGGAAAAAAAATCGGCATAGTATGCGTTGATATTGGCAGGCAGTATGCCCTTGATCTGGCTGAGTCCCGCGCGTGTTCTTCTGACAGCCACCCGAAAGTCATGCAAAAATTCGCTGTCGGTATTCGCAATAGTGCCCGGCTCATTGGCTTTGATGGCTTTTAGCAGGTGACTGTAGATATATTTCCCGGCAATATCAGCGCGCATCTCGGGATCTAAGTTGATATTGAGTTTTGATGAATAATCTTTAGGCTTGCGTCCCTGAAGTTGCAGCGCTTTTAGCAAAACGGGTTCATCAACGGCTGTTAAGCCCAGTGTTGCGGTCAATAACTCGGCAATATGTTCGGCGGCCTTGTCATAACCTTTTACAGGTTGCAACTGAATACGATTATTGAGTTGACTGTACTCTTCAATTAATAGCCGCAGGATAATTTTTTGATCTTTGTTAATGACGTTTAAATGGTAAGCTTGATAATCCAGTGTGCAAACCGGCAATAATGCGCGCATTTCCAGCAACGGTTCCAAAGTATCGCGCACTGCTCCCGGATCGAATTCTCTGCTGAATGAAGGAACTTTCTTAAGCTGTGATTCTGCGATGACCAGGCCTGTTTTAATTGTCCTTAATGTCAAGAATGACGCAGGTTTTACTTGGTTAAACTCACAGGTGATGCCGTTTGAGTACAAGCGCCAGTCAAAGCTGTCGTAATAAGTCTTACAAGATGACTGCCTTGAAACCTTTTGTATATCGGCCCCTTGGCTTAATTCGGCGATAAATTTTTCGACCGTTAAATTTAACGGAAACTCAAATTGTAAGGACATATATTTATCTAAAGGGTATGAAACTGATGGTTAAACCATTCAAGGGTAACCGCTTAGTATTAATATTTAATGACACGGGACATAAACTGCCCGGTAAGAGATGAGTTATTGTAAACTACAATCTTACGTAAAAGACCAAACGTAACAAAAAAACGCACTGTAATATTCTTGTCATATTCTATTAACATAATAGTGCCACTTTAAATTATTTTGAGGATTGATCATGAAACTATCTTTTAAAACCAAATCGCTGGTTACCGCGATGGGTTTTGGTATCGCTGCATTAACCAGCGGCGTTGCAAGTGCAGTGCAGACTGTTGATGCCGGTGTTCCCGAGTATCAAAAAGCCAGCGGCATTTCCGGCAACTTGTCCAGCGTCGGTTCCGACACGCTGGCCAACCTGATGACACTATGGGCTGAAGAATTCAACCGCGCTTATCCTAACGTAAACATCCAAATTCAGGCAGCCGGCTCTTCTACTGCGCCTCCTGCATTGACTGAAGGCACATCAAACCTGGGCCCTATGAGCCGCGAAATGAAGGATGATGAACTTGAAGCCTTCGAAAGTAAATACGGTTACAAACCAACTGCAATTCCAGTGGCTGTTGATGCGTTGGCTGTTCTTGTTAACAAGGACAATCCGGTTAAAGGCTTGACCATGGAACAGGTTGATGGCATTTTCTCTTCAACCTATAAATGCGGCGGAACAGACATTAATACTTGGGGTGGTGCCGGTGTTGGCGCCTGGGGTTCAAAAAGCATCCAGTTATACGGACGTAACTCGGTTTCCGGTACTTACGGTTATTTTAAAGAACACGCTTTATGCAAAGGTGACTTCAAAAGCAATGTAAACGAGCAGCCCGGTTCTGCGTCGGTTGTTCAATCGGTCACGTCATCGGTTAACGGCATTGGTTACTCCGGTATGGGTTATACAACATCGGGCGTTAAGATGGTGCCTTTGGCAAAAAAAGGCAGCACGACTTTTGTTGAAGCTACACCTGAAAATGCAATCTCCGGCACTTATCCTTTGACTCGCTACTTGTATGTTTATGTCAACAAGAAGCCAAATCAACCATTGGCACCATTGGACAATGAGTTCATCAAAATGGTACTGTCCAAAACCGGCCAGCAAGTAGTTATCAAAGATGGCTATATTCCCCTGCCTGCGAAAATTGTTGAAAAAGTGCTAGCTACACTTAAATAAGGTTACGGATTGATTTAAAAAAGGATTTAATGTCAAGCAAGGACGCTTAGACAAGGACGTCAGACTGAATGTGTTGTTATCTTCCCCCTCAGAAAATAAAAAACACATCGGACGAATAAAACGGCTGAGATTCGCATTGTGAATCTTGGCCGTTTTTTTTGGTTTTTGTTATATCATTGTTCTATTTAATTTCTAGTATCTTTAGCATGTCAGAAATAAACATACCTATAAAACAACCGCCTTCCATAAAAATCAGTTCCGGCGAGTATTACCAGCGCTGGCGACTCATCAAAGATGCCTTGGCGCGCTATGCCGTAGTAGCGGGCGGTCTGGGTGTGATTGTCGCTATCATGCTGATTTTCTTTTATTTGCTGTATGTGGTTTATCCCCTGTTTATAGCGGCAACCGCCAAACCGATCAGCGAGTACGCGGTGCCGGAGCAAGCTCTGGGCAGCACCCTGCTGCTGGAGATGGAGGAGCAAAACGAGATCGGAGCACGCTTTACCGACAACGGACATGTGGTGTTTTTTGAAGCCGCTACCGGTAAAACCCTATTGACACAGGCCGTGGCAATCCCCGAAGGCGCGCATATCGCCAGTTTTGCCCAGGGCAGTCCTATCAATGAGGGCGCGGTCATTTACGGTTTATCCGATGGCCGGGCGGTCGTCGTTAAACACCAATATAAAGTGACTTACCCGAATAACGTGCGGGTTATCACGCCATCGCTTAAATATCCATTAGGCGAACAACCTTTGGTGCTGGATGACTCCGGCGCGGCATTGGAGCAAGTCGCTGTTACAGTGGGCGAGGATGCGACAACGATAGTCGCAAAAACAGCCAATGCTCCGAATGTTGAGGGCAAAATACGCCTGACCAACCTTCAAAAAGAACAATCGTTATTTTCCGATGAGGCTACCTTAACCCGTACGGATTCGACGTTGGAAATGTCGGCGGCGGGTATTGCGGATATTTTAATCGATAAGGAGGCATCCAACCTGTATCTGATAAACAATGACGGACAGTTGGCCTTTTTTAATATCAGCAACAAGAGCAGCCCAAGCTTAAGACAACAGCTGAATGTGGTTGATGCGGGACAAAAAATCACCAGCGTAACTTTTTTAAATGGCGATCTTTCGCTGATGATAGGTGACTCCAGCGGCTTGGTGTCGCAATGGAGCATGGTTAAAGACAATTTAAATCGTCCTGCAATGCAAAAAATCAGGTCATTTAAAGTGTCGGATAAAGCGGTCGTTGCAATCGAAGCCGAACAGCGTCGAAAAGGCTTTATGACCACTGATGCCGACGGGATCATGGGTATTTATCATTCAACTTCTGAAAGGGAAATGATTAAAGAACGGGTCAGCGATGCCTTGCCGGTGGCAGCGGTTTTGTCTCCCAGAGCCAATACGTTGTTGGTGCAGTCAACAGACGGCAAAATGCATTTATGGCATGTCGATAATGAGCACCCCGAGGTCTCGATCAAATCGCTTTGGCAGCAAGTTTGGTATGAAAGCTATCCAAAGCCCGATTATATCTGGCAATCTTCCTCGGCAAACAATGACTTCGAACCTAAATACAGCTTAACGCCATTGGTTTTCGGCACATTGAAGGCGGCGTTTTATGCAATGCTGGTGGCCATCCCGCTGGCGCTGATGGGGGCTATTTACACCGCTTATTTTATGGCTCCGCAGATGCGGGTGTATGTAAAACCCTCGATCGAAATCATGGGCGCGTTGCCGACGGTTATTTTGGGCTTTCTTGCCGGCCTGTGGCTGGCTCCATTTATGGAAGAACATCTAGCCGGATTTTTTGCCATGCTGATGATAGTGCCTGTCGGCGTTATGTTGTTTGCCTTTGCCTGGCAATTTGTACCCAAGGCCATTAGCCATAATCTCTCGGAAGGCTGGGACGCCGCTATATTGATTCCTGTCATTTTACTGAGCGGCTGGTTTGCCTTTAAGATCAGCGTACCGTTGGAAACGTTCTTGTTCCACGGCACTTTGCGCGACTGGTTTAAGGCTGAATTAGGCATAGGCTATGACCAGCGCAATGCCTTGGTGGTCGGGGTGGCAATGGGCTTTGCGGTTATTCCGACTATTTTCTCAATCGCCGAAGACGCCATTTTCAGCGTACCAAAACATTTGACCGTGGGTTCTCTGGCACTGGGCGCTACTCCCTGGCAAACCATGATCAGGGTTGTGTTATTAACCGCAAGTCCGGGCATTTTTTCTGCCATTATGATCGGTTTCGGCCGTGCAGTCGGGGAAACCATGATTGTGTTAATGGCAACAGGAAATACCCCGGTAATGGATTTAAGCGTTTTTCAGGGCTTGCGTACCCTGGCGGCAAATATCGCTGTGGAAATGCCGGAATCGGAAGTCGACAGTTCGCATTACCGGGTCTTGTTTTTATCGGCTCTGGTGTTGTTTACGTTTACCTTTGTCTTTAACACGCTGGCCGAAGTCATTCGTCAGCGTCTACGTGAAAAATACAGTTCATTATGATCAGGCCTATTATGATTAAAGCATGGTTTAAAAGCGGCACTCCCTGGGTATGGCTCAATGCGGCGGCGGTCAGTGCCAGCCTTATTATGGTGGTCGGTGTGTTAGGCTTGATTTTAGTACGTGGAGCAGGTCACTTCTGGCCGTCCCATGTTATCCAGTTCACCTATCAGGAACCGAACGGGGAAATCCAGACTATTGTCGGCGAGCATGTCGATACCAGCATTACGCCGGCCGCGATGGCTAAATCAACCGGCCA
The DNA here is from genome assembly GCA_030679035.1 of Methylobacter sp. Taxonomy (GTDB): domain Bacteria; phylum Pseudomonadota; class Gammaproteobacteria; order Methylococcales; family Methylomonadaceae; genus Methylobacter_A. The sequence continues at coordinate 21,262 of JAUXTH010000067.1, forward strand.
TATCATGGCCGATGATGAAGACACCTTGGTGCAATACCTGATTAAAACCGGTAACCGGGACATTACCGGCACCGATTTTCGCTGGATATTGGAACGCAATATTAAACAGCGGCAAGCCCCTGCCGAACTGATGGTGGTGGAACGTCGCGAATGGGGTAACTTTTACGGCCAGCTGGTCGCGGTCAAGGAAAACGGCAAGATTATCGCAGAAGGCGAACAAGCCTGGCCTATCGCTCAGACCCGAATAGATCAGGCTTTAGCGGTTTTCGAGCAAATAGCCCATCTGGAAAAAAAGGAAGTCGGTGCAATCAACTATAGCCTGGAACAGTTACGGCTTGAACAAAAAAAACTGCAACTGGAAAATCTCTGGGATGCGGCAGCCGAGCAGCGGATAGCCGCTGAAAAGGCCGAGTTGGAAATTGAATATAAAAAGTATCAAACGCAGTTAACCGAGCTGTATCGGCAAATAAGACGGGATAGCTTGGTCGCAAAGACCGAGAGCGGTAATGAGGTTGAAATTCCCCTGGCTAAAGTAGTCAGGATTTACCAGCCAAATACGATGAACCTGTTCCATAGAATTAGGCATTATGGCGTCAAGGTGGTTGAATTTTTAACCGATGACCCGCGTGAGGCCAATACCGAAGGGGGGATTTTCCCGGCTATTTTCGGTACGGTGATGATGGTGATCATGATGTCGATTATCGTGACCCCGTTCGGCGTTATTGCAGCGGTCTATTTGCGGGAATATGCAAAACAGGGATTTATCACCCGCTTGATCAGGATTTCAGTCAACAATCTGGCTGGCGTACCCTCCATCGTTTACGGGGTATTCGGCTTGGGATTTTTTGTCTATATCCTGGGCGGCAACATCGATCGACTGTTCTTCCCGGAAGCCTCGCCTGCGCCGGTCTACGGTACGCCGGGATTGCTGTGGGCGTCCATCACACTGGCTTTGCTCACCTTGCCGGTCGTTATCGTTTCGACCGAAGAGGGCTTGGCGCGTATCCCCAAGTCGATACGCGAAGGCAGTCTGGCCTTGGGCGCGACCAAGCTGGAAACTTTATGGCTTACGGTATTGCCGATGGCAAGCCCTGCGATGATGACCGGCTTGATTCTGGCGGTGGCACGGGCGGCTGGTGAAGTGGCTCCGTTAATGCTGGTGGGTGTGGTCAAGCTTGCGCCCACGTTGCCGCTGGACGGCAATTACCCGTTTTTACATTTGGACAGAAAATTTATGCACTTAGGATTTCATATCTATGATGTCGGCTTTCAAAGCCCCAATGTCGAGGCGGCGAGACCCTTGGTTTATGCGACATCATTATTGTTAGTACTGGTCATTGTTGGGCTGAATTTATCAGCCATTTTAATCAGAAATCATCTGCGAGAAAAATACCGGGCACTGGAAGGTTAAAGAAATGACAGCACAACACGTACGAACACATAGCATCGATGTAAGTTCAATTTTACGCGATCAAAAACAATCGACTGAGCCGAATGAGCCCTGCATTAAAGTAGAAAACTTAAACCTTTTCTACGCCCAAAAGCAGGCCTTGCATGGCGTTAACATGGAAATGCCCAAGAAAAAGGTAACCGCCTATATCGGCCCCAGCGGTTGCGGCAAATCAACACTGCTGCGCTGTATCAACCGGATGAATGATCTAGTGGATAACGTTACCATCGAAGGCAAGGTATTGCTGGATAATGAAAATATCTACGATAAGGCCGTCAATGTAGCCGCCTTGCGCCGACGCGTCGGCATGGTGTTTCAAAAGCCCAATCCATTCCCCAAGTCCATCTTCGAGAATGTTACTTACGGCCTTAGAATCCAGGGCATCAACGACAAGCGGATCTTGGAAGAAACCGTTGAAAACGCCTTGCGCGGTGCAGCGCTGTGGGACGAGGTCAAAGACCGCTTGAATGATAACGCCTTGGGCCTGTCAGGCGGCCAGCAGCAGCGTCTGGTGATCGCCAGGGCGATTGCGATAGAGCCGGAAGTGCTGTTGCTGGATGAACCCGCATCGGCGCTGGATCCCATTTCAACCTTGAAAATTGAAGAGCTGATCAATGAGCTCAAAGAAAAATACACTATAGTTATCGTGACGCACAACATGCAGCAAGCGGCTCGCGTTTCCGACTACACCGCGTTTATGTTTATGGGCGAATTGATCGAGATGGGCACGACCAGCGAGTTGTTCACCAATCCACGAAAAAAACAGACCGAAGATTACATCACCGGTCGCTACGGCTAACCAGGAGCAAGCAATGGACAACAGCAAAATAGGGCAGCACATCTCAGGCCAGTTTAATAAAGAACTGGAAGACGTGCGTAACAAAGTTTTAACCATGGGCGGACTGGTTGAGCAGCAGATAGAACTCGCGGTAACCGCTTTTTCGACCGGCGACCTGGAAATGGCCGAACTGGTCATCAAGCAGGACAATCAGGTCGACGCGCTGGAAATGGCAATCGACCAGGAATGTATGCAGATTTTAGCGCTGAGACAGCCTGCGGCATTCGATTTAAGATTGTTAATCACCGTAATCAAGGTCATCAATGAGCTGGAACGCGTCGGCGACATGGCCGAACGCATCGCCGAGATGGCAATACAATTGTCCAGCGCCGACAGCAACAAGCATGACCAATATTATGAATTGGAACACATGGCCGAATTGGTTCAAGAAATGCTGCACGGCGCGCTGGACGTATTTGCCAGGATGAATATAGAAGACGTGACCACCATTACCGGCCTGGATGCAAATGTCGATCGCGAATACGGCAGTATCATTCGCCAGCTGATTACGAAAATGATGGAAGACCCGAGAAACATTACCCGAATGCTGGATGTGCTGTGGATTGCCCGCTCGCTGGAAAGAATCGGCGACCATGCCTGTAATGTCTGTGAGCATTTAGTTTATATGGTCAAGGGCGAAGATGTGCGGCATTTGACCCAGGAAGAACTGGAACGGAAGATGAAGGAGTAGAAAGTTCCTAAGCCGGAATAAGCCTGTTCTCGCTGCCGCTCGAACGGGCTTATTCCGACGCACCCTCAGATTTTGAACTTATCAACCAGTCCAGTAATCCTCTCGATTTTTTGCCTGACTGTCGCAGTAAATACAGCCTCCGCAGCCGCCAGTTTGATGGTTTTCTTTGCTCGGGTAATAGCGGTGTACAGTAATTCTTTGGTTAACACGGGATTGATGGCTTCGGGCAGCACGATTAGCACTTCCTCGAATTCAGAACCCTGGCTTTTATGAATGGTCATCGCAAAAACGGTTTCGCAATGCGGCACACGGGCAGGCAGGTATTTTTTGACGCTGCCGTCAGCGCGTTGAAAAAACACCATCAATTTCCCGGTAGAGGCAATCCCTTGTGGTTGCCCTGATTGGGCAGGCACAAGGCCCGCCCCTACATCGTCCTGCATGCAAATGCCAATATCGCCGTTATAAAGATACAGCGCCGGGTTGTTTTGCGTGACCATGACCGGCCGCCCCGAATACCATAAACCGGACAAATCAATCCGATTTTGCTCGGCCAATTTTTGCTCAACTCGATAGTTAATGTCGGCAACGCTGTTTTTTCCCTGCCGGTTGGAACACAGCACCTGAAAGCGGCTGAATGCCTGATAAATCTGGTCAAATCCGGCACCGGCTTTAATCAGCTGCAAATACTCCGCTTGCTGCGCCGCTACATAATCGATTAAATCTGCATCGAGACATTGCACGGTAGAGTATTCACTGCCTAGTAGAATTTGCCAGGCAAGTTCATCCTGCTGATGGTTGACCGCTTCGGCCAGCTCTTTTATCGCACCGCCGAAACGGTGCGATTTTTTTAAGGTGTAGACGTTGTTTTGCAAGGTCTCGGCGATGGCCAAATCAGCCAGCACCGCGCCGGATTCCACCGAAGCCAACTGATCCTTATCGCCCAGCAAGATCAAGCGTGCGCCGGGTTTTAACGCGTCCAGCAACTTGCTCATCAAGGCTAGATCGACCATCGACGCCTCGTCAACCACGACCAGATCATAAACCAGCGGTTTATCGGCATGATGCCGAAAATACGGGGAGGGCGGCATTGCGCCCAACAGGCGATGCAAGGTGGTCACGGTTTCCGGGATGCGATTTTTGATCGCCTCCGAACACGGCAGCTTCGTCTTGCTAAAACCAATCGATTCCTGAAGACGCATGGCGGCCTTTCCGGTCGGGGCCGCCAATGCGATATGCAGCGGTTGTTCTGCCAATTCCTGCAACAGCGCCAGGATTTTAACGACGGTAAAGGTTTTGCCGGTTCCCGGCCCGCCGGTAATGATACAGAATGACTGCCGGGCGGCCATTTTTGCCGCCTCGCGCTGGTCGTCGGTTTCATCGCTCGCAGCAAAATAGCGATCCAGAAGCAATTCCGTAGCGACAGCTGATCGGTTGCCATTAGGTTCGGCCTGGATCATCGCCTTGATCTGCATCGCCAGCCGGTTTTCGTAACTCCAGTAACGATGCAGATACAGGCGATTCTGCTCGATAACCAGGGGCAGAGGGTCGGCTTGGCTTTCAGGGGCGGTCTCTACCAGCCTGGAAGCGAGCAGCAACGCCTGCGCTTTATCGTCTATTTGTATGCAGCTGTGACCTTGATTTTGCTCGTAAGACGCCGTCATCACGATAGTTTCGAAAGCCTGTTTTTGCAGGGAATCGAAGCCGGTGCGCTGGCTAAGAAATCGGGCAAAGGCGACATCCAGGCGGCTGAATGATCTTTGTTCGGTTTGCGCTCCTCCATCCAACTCGTAATCCATCACCTGTCACCCCCAAACAACGCCGCCAAAGCTTCGACCCGTTCCAAATCCGGCCTGTCCTGATAAACGCCGCTCATAGGCTGCTCCGGCTGCATGCCGCGCACGAACAAATAACGTACTCCGCCAAAATGCGTTTCATAGTCGTAACCCGGCAAGCGGGTTTGTAAATAACGGTGCAGCACGACCGTGTAAATCCAGTATTGCAGGCCGTAATTATGTTCACGCATCGCATGAGTTAAGCTGTCGGGGCTGTAATCCTGCAAACCGTTAGTTTTATAATCCATCACATAATACTGGGGCGTGGAGTCTGGATATGCGCAGACAAGATCGATAAATCCGGTCAGATAACCGCACATCTGTTTGGCGGTCAAAGGCTGAAAAGCAGGGGTGTCGCGCAAGATACGATTAATCTGGGCAGCATCCATCGTTTGCATCGATAAATAAAACGGCATTTCCTTTAGACATTGGTTTTCCGCCAGATTCATCAGGCAAAAATTGGCATCGGTTGCGGACAGCGGCGTTGCGACCACGGCTTGTAGCAGCTCGTCCAGCATTTGTGGCCGTTCCAGTTTTAAGCCGTAGCGCTGGCAAGCCTTGTCCCGTTGCACACATATGTCCTTGCCCTGTGCCAAGTGGATGAACACATTATTTTCCAGCAGGTCATGCACAACATTGCCGGTGTGTGCGCCTCTGGGCAATTCCATTACTTTGTTGCCGGGCTCGGGTGTGGTAATTAGCGTCTGTTCTCCCGCCTTATCTTCCGGCAATTCCGGCGCATCGTGCTGGCTTAATGCTGACAAGGCTGTATAGCTGCTCATTTGCCAGTTGGTGTATAGCGACCTTTTGCGTTTTTTTGCCTGCAATTGGATATGTGCGACGGTTTTTTGATAGCTGCCCGTTATATCGCCTGGAACTTCCAGCAACCGGTAATCGGCTTTATCCTGAAAGGCTTGTAGTTTTGCCTGTTGCTCGGAAAAATCGGCATCGGCAAATTCAAGCAGCCAAGCCATTGCTGAGTCATTTGCTCTATCTTGTGAACGCACGTCACCCCAGGCAATATAACAGCGATACTTGGCACGGGTAACCGCCACGTAAAACACCCGCAAATCTTCGGCCAGCTCTTCGTTTAATGCCAGTTCGCGGCGGCGTTCAAAATCATCCGAGCCCAAATCGACTACCGTGCGGCCGTTTTCATGACATCTAATCATCAATCGCTCGCTGTTTAAACGATCACTGCGCTGCCAAAGATAAGGACAAAATACGATTGAATATTCCAGCCCCTTGGAGCGATGCATAGTAACTATTTTGACCGCATCATCGTCGCTTTCAAGGCGCAACTGCTGATCTTCCGCGCTGCTTGCTTTGGCAATCGCACTGCGCAGCCAATCCAGGGTTTTGTTAATGCCCAGATGTTCATCAACAGCAGCCTGCTGCACCAGTTCGATAAGGTGATGCAGGTTGGTCAATTGTCGTTCCGCCATCAGCGTTTTCGACACGTTGGCCCTGATTTTTTCCTGGTTCAGTAAGTGCTGCATCATTGCCATCAAGCCGCTTTGCTGCCAGTCCTGAAAATAGCTTAAGAAACGCGACATCCAGCTGTCCAGCTCGGTCTCGTTATTGATCAGCTGCTGGAGCTTTTGCCCATCCAAATCGAACCAATCCAGAGTCAGAGCCTGTTTGAGCAGCCCGCTATCGCCGGGATGCGCCACGGCTTGCAACAGACTATATAAATCGATCGCTTCCTGCGAAGCAAAAACAGATTCCGTGCTGTTTAATACCGAAGGCACCCCCGCTAGCCGTAATGCCGCCTGGTAATCCCTGGCCTGGGTATTGGTTCTGACCAGAATGGCGATGTCTTTGGGCTGCAAAACCCGATTCATGGGTTGCAGTGTGTAGTCACAGGTCAACAAATCGACGACTTCATTAACAACGGCTATCCTGATTGCCTCGGCCGCCTTACCCGCCGTCCAGTACCCTGCTTTACTATCACTTTCCGGTAACTGCCACAGCACCATCGATGCCGCAGCCTGACCTACATGATGCAACTCGCCGTTATCTGCCGACAAGCCGGGCTTGACGTTGATAAACTCCATACCATCCAGCAAAAATGCTTGGTCTCGTTGAAACAAGGCATTCACCGCCTCGACCAGGTACGGATGCGAGCGCCAGTTATGGCCTAGGGTAAATCGATGCTCAGCGTGTTTTTGCGCGTCGAGATACGAGTAAATATCCGCACCGCGAAACTTGTAAATTGCCTGTTTGGGGTCGCCGATCAAATATAAATACTGGCCGGGAGCGGCAAATAGTGAGGAGAAAATATGCCACTGACTGTCATCGGTATCCTGAAATTCGTCGATCAGCGCGACTTCAAAACGCTGCTGCAATTCTGCCGTCAGCAATGAACCTTTTTCGCTTTGCAACGCCTCAGCCAAACGGCTGATTAAATCATCGAACGACAGCACATTAAGCAGCTGCAAGCGTTTATCCAGCTCCTCGCGCAGACTATCCAGCAGAGTTTTACGCAGCACCAAAACGATTTGTTTGAACGCATCCGCCAGCGCATCGAAAGCTGAGGTATCGATTGCTAATTCAGCAAGATATTCGGCTTTACGCTGCTCGCCGGACTGGATTTTATTGGTTCTGAACTTGTTGCCGTTCAGGGCATTCATCAGCCCGTTTTTGGTCAACAAAAAAAATGCCTCGGTGTCGGGAATAGATGTAGTTGCTCCATGCAGCCATGCACTTAGCGAATCATAATGATAGACAAATGTGTCGGTATAACCATTCTTGAATTTTTCATCGGCGAAACAATTGCACAGAACGCTTGCGCAATCGCTCAACCGAGCTTTTGCAGAATCCGCTCGCTGTTGTAATCCTTTTAATGCAGCATCCAAACTCTCGCAATCAGGATAAACACTAAGCTGCGAATATGTTCCCAAGCCATTGCCGGGAAATGAGGCCACACTGGAAAGCAGCGCGTCCGGAGTTTTAAAGTCCGCCGTTAATACCGCGACTTCCCACGCAGAACGTTGGTAAATCTGCTTGCGCCAGAAGTCGTCTGCACAAGCCTGTTTAATCTCAGCCAGATCGCCGGTTAATTCGGCATCAAACAATTGCCCGCTCTCCAGCGCATGTTCCCTTAACACACGCTGACAAAAACCGTGAATGGTGAATATTCCGGCTTGGTCAATATCCAGTAACGCCACAGTCAGGCGCTGCTGAACCAGCTCCGGCGCTATGTCCAGTTTAGCCAGCCAATCGACAATATTGCGGTCGATGTCTTCTGCCTGACCATCCAAAGCTTGCCTAGCCTCGGCTAATCTGGAGCGCACACGGTCTTTAAGCTCTTCTGTTGCAGCCTTGGTAAAGGTGACCACCAGCAATTTTTCAATTGCAATGTCCTGCTCAACCACAAAACGCAGTACCAGCATCGCTATGGCATAGGTTTTACCCGTTCCGGCGCTGGCTTCAATCAGGTTTACGCCTTTTATTAACTCGGTTTGAACCGGATCGAAATTGTTAGCTTTCATGCGTAAACCTTGTCATTAAGGGGTCGTTATCCAAGCAATCGGGATATTAATCTTTGAATCTGAGTAGAATATTAAGTTATATTTTCACTGAAGAAAACTTCAGTCCACCCAGTTGAAAAGCTCCCTTTTTTTGAATCCTTCCGTTGACTTCAGTATTCAAATCTAACAATCAAGGATCTGCAATTTTTTCCACAATTCTTGTGTATAACTCTGTGCACAAGATGCAGATAACACCGCTAAGACTCGATAAAACCTGACTCTTTGTTAGATTGTAGCATTTTCATACAAAATCCAATTATATTAATAATCAATAAGTTATATTTATTAACTTTTATAAGCGAGACCAGCTTCAGGCCAGACCTATCATCTATGGCTACAAAATCAATCTGTGCATAAGCAACAACCGATAAACCTATGAGCAAGCTAAATTCTAACCCGTTACCGTAAATCCCGGCCAAAAAAAAACCCAAGCGTTTCGGCTTGGGTTTTTAATTTAAGAGCTTGGCAATTCCCTACTTTCGCATGGCAAACTGCCACACTATCATCGGCGCTAAACGGTTTCACTTCCGAGTTCGGGATGGGATCGGGTGGTTCAC
>JAUXTH010000069.1 GCA_030679035.1 Methylobacter sp.
AGTCACACCCCCAGTTGTGAAGCATTTTTCAAAATGATGGCAAACAGGTCGGACCGGTGTTTTCAAGAATCCGTTCAGCGCATGGGCCTTCGAGGCCGGTAGGATGATAGAGATGAAAACACGCGGAAATCCATCAGGGCCGGAGGTAGTAAAGACCTCATTAACAGGCCGGATATATGGCAGCAACTGCGTTGACTGACCGTAGCGATCAAAGAGAAAAAGCTTGCAAAACGGAGGAGTCCATATATGGGCTGACGCAAGAAGCCCATCACTCCATCAGGATAAATTAATTGAAATGTGGGGGACTCAAAATTTTCACACTATTTCCCCTTTGGACTAACGAAAATAAAGCTTAAACATTTCGAACATTCGATGGTTATCGCTTTTTGCTGACCATTTGAAAATGGCCCTGTCAAAGAGGTTGATTTATCAATTTAATTGGGTTTACGTCTCATTGGGCGCATTAAACACTGCGCCTATAGACCCGAATGGGTATGTTTGGAATTCAATGGCGGCAGGGTTGATAGAGCCTAAAACTTTGTATCGGTTTGCAACAGACAATAATTACCAAGAGGTTGCATAATCATAACCAAACTCAGGTGACCAATGAAATTTACATGGGATGAAAACAAAAACCAGCTGAATATTCGTAAGCACGGTATTGATTTTAGCGATGCCGCTTATGTATTTGCTGACCCTTTTGCTTTAAGCATACCGGACGATGAACATTCGGAAATGGAAGAACGTTGGCTGTTATTGGGCAAAAATTTGAATGAACAAATGCTGTTAGTTGTTCATACCTTTCGATATGATGACGTTGTCAGAATTATTTCCGCCAGAAAAGCAACGGCTAGCGAGGCGGCAACTTATATGAAGAGGCTTACAAAATGAAAGAAGAATATGATTTTTCTAATGCCGAGCAAGGTAAATTTTATGTGCCTGTTGAAGACATTCAATTGCCCATTTATTTAGATAAGGATGTTGTTCAGTACCTTAATGAAAAATGCCTGACTACACAGGGAGGTTTGCAATTATTGGTCAATGATTTATTGCGTAAAGACATTGAAATCGCCAAACGGGTGGCTTCGTAGCGATAGTCGGAATAATCAATTGCGCCTGTCATCCCGTTTCGCTCTGTGACTTAAACTTTCTAAGCCGAAATCCCCAGTTTCACCATCAAAGTCTCAGCTTCTAACCTATCAGAAGGAATCACCGCATGAAAATCATCTCCTGGAATGTCAACGGCGTTCGCGCTGTGCAAAGCAAAGGCTTTGCCGAAACGCTCGCGCTGCTTGATGCCGACTGCATTCTGTTGCAGGAAACCAAGGCCCAGGCCGATCAGATCGACAAGGCGCTGGACGGCATCGACGGCTACCGGATTTATTCCAACTGCGCCGAACGCAAAGGCTATTCCGGCGTCACGATTTTATCCCGCAAGGAGCCGCTGCAAATTATCAGCGATATCGGCATTGTCGAGCATGACCGGGAAGGCCGCGTGATCGTTGCCGAATTCGAACATTTTTTCCTGCTCAATGTTTATGTGCCGAATTCGGGCGAGGCATTGGCCCGGCTGGATTACCGCCAAACTTGGGATCGAGAATTTTTGGCTTATTGTCAGCAACTGCAAAAGAAGAAACCGCTAATCGCTTGCGGCGATTTTAACGTCGCACACCAGGAAATCGATATTGCCCGCCCGAAGCCGAATTACAATAAATCGGCCGGTTATACCCAGGTCGAAATCGACGGTTTCAGCGGGTTTCTCGATGCCGGACTGGTCGATACCTTCCGGCATTTCCATCCCGATACAGTCGCTTACAGCTGGTGGAGTTTCCGCGCCGGCGCCAGGGCAAGAAACGTCGGGTGGCGGATCGATTACGTATTGGCCAGTGAAGCACTGGTCGGCAAGGTCAAGCAGGCCTTTATCCTTCCGGAGATTCACGGATCGGATCATTGTCCGGTCGGCATCGAGATTGATCTTTAAGCTATGCCTATACGCGAACAACTGATGCGCGCCCACCGTGCGGCATTGTCGAATTGCAAAAAATGTCCTGAGATGATCGGGCCGGTGGTCAGCGGGAGCCCGGTGTTATCAAAGATTTTACTGATAGGCCAAGCGCCCGGCGACAAAGAAGGCGGTTTCGGCAAGCCGTTTGCCTGGACGGCCGGTAAGACGATGTTCAAATGGTTTGAGCGCATCGGGCTTGATGAGGAGACTTTCCGGCAGCGTGTTTACATGGCCGCCGTGTGCCGCTGTTTTCCGGGTAAAAATCCGAAGGGCGGCGACCGTGTGCCGAGCCCGGATGAAATCGATAACTGCGCGGGCTGGCTGCAAGCGGAAGTCGATTTGCTTAAGCCCGACCTGATCCTGCCGGTCGGCAAACTGGCGATCAGCCAATTGATGCCGGTAAAAAGACTCAACGATGTGATCGGTAAACTTCACCCGGTCACCTTTCACGGCCACCGCACAGAAGCAATCCCGCTGCCGCATCCGTCCGGTGCGTCGACTTGGCACCGGACCGAAGCGGGCCTCGTTCTGCTTGAATCGGCATTGACTATCCTGCAACAGCATCCGTCCTGGCAACAAATTTGCCAAATCTCCGCAAACACCGCCGGATTGTCGAGCAGCCGTCCGTAGAAGCCAGCGTCTTCGCCGCCCGCAACCGGGCTATCGCTCGATTTGCGGCCGGCATGCGCTATCATGAATTGAATATGACCTTACCCGCTTATCTTGGAGAACGGACGTGAAGACCAATCAGCAGCAACCGAAATCGTCTCCACTGAGCGAGAATGCCGTGCGCGAGGCAGTGAACGCGCTTTACCGATCCGATTCGCGCCACATATTTGCCACGCTGATCCGCCTGCTCGGCGATTTCGATCTCGCCGAGGAAGCGCTGCACGAGGCCTTCAGGATTGCGCTGGAGCAATGGCCGCGCGATGGCGTACCGGCCAATCCGAAGGCCTGGCTGGTATCGACCGGTCGCTTCAAGGCCGTCGACGGCATTCGCCGCCGCGCAAGACTTGATGTTCTGGAAGACGCAGACGCGCTGGCCGATCCCTCCAGCGAAGATACTGAAGTCTGGGACGATGAAGGCGTCGAGGATGACCGCTTACGGCTGATCTTCACCTGCTGCCACCCGGCGCTGTCGCCCGACGCGCAGGTCGCGCTGACGCTGCGCGAGGTGTGTGGCCTCGCAACGGAAGAGATTGCGCGTGCATTCCTCACGCCTGCTGCGACGCTGGCCCAGCGTATCGTGCGCACCAAGGCGAAGATACGCGATGCGGGCATTCCCTATCAGGTGCCCGCGTACGCCGAGTTGCCGGATCGGCTGGAACCGGTACTGCGGGTAATTTATCTGGTGTTCAACGAAGGATACTCCGCCTCATCCGGCCCGTTGTTGACCCGGCACGACCTGTCGGAAGAGGCCATCCGCTTGGGAAAGCTGCTGGTCGAACTGCTCCCGGAGCCAGAAGCGCAGGGCTTGCTGGCGCTGATGCTGCTCCAGGAGTCCCGCCGCGCCGCACGCAGTTCCCCGAACGGCGAGCTGATCCTGCTGGATGATCAGGATCGCGGGCTGTGGAACCGGGAGCAGATCGCGGAAGGAACGGCGCTGGTGGAACGGGCGTTGTTGTCGCGGCGGTTCGGCCCCTACGCCTTGCAAGCGGCAATTGCGGCCGTGCATGCCAATGCGATAGATGCCGCCGCCACGGACTGGGCGCAAATCGCCGCCCTCTACGAGATGCTGATGCGTACCGATTCGTCGCCGGTGATCGAACTGAATCATGCCGTGGCGGTGGCGATGCGGGACGGGCCTGCCGCCGGGCTTGATCTCGTCGACGACATCCTGGGACGCGGTGATCTCGCGGATTATCATCTGGCGCACGCGGCGCGGGCAGACCTGTGCCGGCGTCTGGGAAGAACGGCGGAAGCCCGGGCCGCTTACGAACAGGCTCTCGGTCTCACCCGGCAAGAGCCGGAGCGGCGCTTTCTCGAGCGCAGACTGCGCGAACTGCAGGGTTGAGGCAGCGCGCTGACTCTACGTCGACGTGTGACGAGGACATCCGATAATTTGTACTGATAAAAGGAGGCCTTAAAAAAATTATCTCGATTGATATTCCTTATGTCGAATTTGCCCTTTCCCGAACGACTATCCGACGTGAACAGTTTTTTAAACCGGAGGAGTTGACCATGAAATACCTATGCCTGATTTGTGCCGAAACCGTGCTGGAGCAGATGACAGAAGCCGCTGCGGAGAAGCATTTGGAAGAATATGTGGAATTTACGCAAGCCATCAAAGAGAGCGGCCATTACCTGGGATGTAATCGGCTGCTGCCTCCCAGTGCCGCGATTACGCTGCGGGTGCGAAACGGCAAGGTCACGACGACCGACGGCCCTTTCGCGGAAACCAAGGAACAGCTCGGCGGCTACTACCTGATCGAAGCCCGGGATCTGAACGAGGCGATACAAGTGGCTTCGCGAATCCCTGGGGCTAAGCACGGCTGCGTCGAAGTGAGGCCGGTTGCGGAGGATGAACAAACGCTGAAGGCGCTCGGATTTGCCGATGCTTCGCGTTAGCCTGCAATATTGCCTGTTAGAGCCTCGGCAAAAAAAATTTTGATAGCAATGTCGATTTTGGCGTTCGCCATTCGACTAACGGTGCGGGCAATATTTTTCAACCACTCAACCCTAAAACAGGAGAGCAATCATGACCACGAAAATCAAACCCATACCGGACGGATGCCACACGTTAACCGCCTACCTGGTCGTCCAGGGCGCGGCCGATGCGCTTGGCTTCTACCAAAAAGCCTTCGGCGCTACCGAGTTGTTCCGTCTTAATGCCCCCGGCGGAAAAATAGCTCACGCCGAATTTAAAATAGGCGATTCAATCTTCATGCTCTCGGACGAAAATCCGCAGTGCACCGATGTTTCGCCTAAAACACTGGGCGGCACTCCGGTCAAACTGCACCTTTATGTCACCGATACCGACGCTGTCTTTGTCGCTGCGATCAAGGCGGGCGCTACGGAAACCATGCCACCCGCCAACCAATTCTGGGGCGATCGCATGGGTGCGGTGACCGATCCTTTCGGCCATCACTGGCTGATAGCCACACACGTTGAAGATGTCGATCCGAGCGAATACCAAAGCAGAATGGAGGCTTTCTTCGCGGCTCAGCCTGCCTGCGCCGGCTCACAATAGCGTCGGCAAATATTTTTTATCAATCATTAAGGAGAAAAACATGGATAAATGCCAACTTCATGGCGCATTCAGCTGGTGTGAATTGCTGACCACAGATACCGAGGCTGCCAAGCATTTTTACGGCAAGCTGTTCAACTGGACGCTGGAACCCGCGCCTATACCTGACATGGAATACAACCTGGTGAAATACGGCGGCGAGCATATGGGCGGCATCATGAAAATACCGGCCCATTGCGAAGGGACGCCGCCTCATTGGGGTGTGTATGTCACGGTGGACGACGTGGATGCCACCGCCGAGCTGGCCGTAAAGATGGGCGGCAAGGTGTGTCTGCCGCCGCATGACATCCCTCAGGTCGGACGCTTCTGCGTGCTGCAAGACCCGCAAGGCGCTATGCTCAGCGTCATCACTTATCTGTCCAAAACCGATTGAGGAACAGCGATGTCCAGACAAATTTTCGTAAACCTGCCGGTAAAAAACCTCAACCAGTCCATGGCGTTTTTTACCAAACTCGGCTATGCATTCAATCCGCAATTTACCAACGAGACCGCCGCTTGCATGATCGTCAGCGATGACATCTTTGTCATGCTGTTGACCGAGGCTATGTTCCAGACCTTCACACCCAAAACCATTTGCGATACGACAAAAAGCACGGAAGTGTTGGTCGGCTTATCTTCCGAAAGCCGGGAACACGTCGATGAAGTGGTGCGCAAGGCTGTCGCCGCGGGCGGAACTATTTATAACGAGCCGCAAGATCATGGTTTTATGTATGGACATAGCTTTCAGGATCTGGATGGCCACATCTGGGAGTTTTTTTACATGGAACCAGGCGCGACCTGCCAAGGCTAACAAGGCAATCGGGGAGATGGTTATGAAATATATGTTGTTAATTTACCATGAAGAACATGCCCTGGGCGAAGACGAGCGGGAAGCCTGTTATGTGGAGTCCACCCAGCTCGCGCATCAGCTTAAAGCTAACGGCCAGTTTCTGGCTGCCAGCCCGTTGCAACCCGCCGCAATGGCGACCAGCGTCCGGGTGCGCGACGGCAAACGCTTTGTGACCGACGGCCCATTCGCGGAGACGCGCGAACAATTGGGCGGCTACTTTCTGGTCGACGCCAAGGATCTCGACGAGGCGATCGGCATCGCCGAGAAGATTCCGATGGCACGCAAAGGCACCGTCGAAGTTCGGCCGGTGATCGAGATTGCCGGCTTGCCGATTTAATACTTTACAGGAGAAACAAATGATTAAGACCATAATCATCGTATTAGCCGTGCTGCTTGTCGCAGTGCTGATCTATGCCGCGACCAAGCCTGATACTTTCCGTGTCCAACGCTCGATCAGCGTCGGGGCGTCGCCGGAAATGATTTTTCCGCTGATCAATGATCTGCATATCATGCAGACCTGGTCGGCCTGGGAGAAAGTAGATCCGGGGATGAAGAGAGTATACAGCGGCGCGGCCAGCGGCCCGGGCGCCGTGTATGAATGGGAAGGCAACAAGGAGATCGGCCAGGGGCGCATGGAGATCATCGAGTCGGCGCCGTCCATGATTATGATCAAGATGGATTTCATCAAGCCGTTCGCAGCCCAGAACACTTTGGAGTTCACGCTGCAAGCCGACGGCGGCTCGACACGGGTCACGCAAGCGATTTTCGGCCCGAGTCCCTACATCTCGAAATTGATGGGGCTGGTGTGCGGCATGGACAAGATGATAGGCGGGAAATTCGAGGAAAGCCTGGCCGGGTTGAAGGCTGTTGCCGAAAAGGTGTGACGGCTCCGAGAGCCGGAACAAACCGTGAGGAGAAGCTGTGAAATATTTATGTTTGGGTTACTTCAATCCAGAGAAAATGGATGCCCGCCCCAAGACCGAAACCGATGCTGCCATGCGCGAATGTCAGCCCCACCTGGAGAAGCTCTACAGGAGCGGCCATTTGCTTGTCGACGCCGGCCTTGCCTTGGAGAGCAAATGCTTGAGGCGCGTGGACGGGAAAGTGAGGGTCACCGATGGCCCTTTTATTGAAACCAAGGAGATGATAGGCAGCGCATTCCTCATAGAAGCACAGGACATGGAGGAAGCGTCAACAGAACCTAGCTTAGGTACTAACGACTATCTGGTGTGGTTGCCTAAAGGCCTGAAATAACTAGAAAACACTCAATCAACATACCATCTCACCCAACTCATTAAAATGAATTTCCCTGACTTCATCATCTTCAGTTATCTGCGCCGACTTTAAAACACCGTTATCGTGATATTGGTACTGATGCTCCGATTCAACTTCGCCATAAACAATTTTCTGGCAAAGCTGCATTTTGCCCTGGTCATCAAAACGGCTACGGTAATAGGTGTTCCTATTATTTAAGCTGTCTTCGGTTATTTCGTTGACCAACCTTAACGGGAGTTTGATGCCGCTGTAGCTGACAAAATAGCGGAATCCGGTTTGTTGTTCTTGATTCATAATGGGCAGATGTTAAGAAAATAGATGGGTAGAGATGATCTCTATTATTTGATCCAAGGTCAGGTCTTCATTTTCTCCGACAATATTATTTGTGGAAATGGGATATTTCAGGTCTATGCCGTAACGTCCTGCGTTTTGGCCAAAGGTGTAGATATAGGCGGAAATATTCGGTTCATTAACCGTGCACAGATCGATGGCCTGAAAATGCTGCACCTGATTATTCAACGCCAGCGTATTTTCGCCGTAACGATGCACCAGTTCCAAGAGCAGGAGCTTCAGCGGAATATCTTTGTTGATGGCCCAAACATTCATACCGGCATGAGGGCTTAAACCTTCCTGACTACCACTGGTCGGGCGTAACTCAGTATCAACAGACTTTGCGCTTTGTTGATTATCCATAGAGAAACTAAAAAACTCAGCACGGCGCTGCCGGCAATCCATAAGTCTGCGTATCGGATATTATCCGCCACCAGCCAGTCGGCCATGCCTGCACCGGTAAACAGGGCGATTAACGGCACCAGATACAATAACAGGGAAGCGCGCAGCAACAGGTTTTCATCGATAGCAACCATGACTTGATCGCCGGTTTTCAGTTGGATGTCGCCATCCACCGGCACAGACTTTTTCTTGAGAACGCTGCCAATTGCGCTGGTTGTACACGACGCTTTTTGTAGACAACCGCCACACGCGCTGTTTTGTCCGCTTTCGACCCAGACTTGATGGTTTTCTATTTTTACCACTACCGCTAATTCTTCTATCATAGCTGTAACCATTCAATTGATGAGGGTCTCAAAATATTAATCCCAAGCCTCAGCCAGCATTTTTAACCAAGTTTCCAGTCTTGCGGGGGTAAGGTCTTTTTGGTTTTCTTGGTCTAAGGCCAAGCCGACAAAGCGGTTATCGACGACAGCTTTAGAAGCCTGAAAGTTATAACCTTCGGTATCCCATGCGCCAATCAGGGTTGCGCCGCATTGCTTGAACTGCTCATATACATAGAACATCGCATCGACAAATTCTAGCGGATAGCTTTTTTGATTTCCCAACCCATAAATCGCCACCTTTTTACCGCTGAAATCCTGACCTGCCAGCATCGGCAAAAACTCCTCCCAACTTGTCGTTGCATTGCCTGTTGATAAGCCGGGTAACTGGCCATCACCATAAGTAGGAGTGCCTAAAATCAAGGTGTCATAGGCCAGCATATCTTCCACTGTCGCATTGCGAACATTGACCGGTTTGGCGGCAATAGCCGAACCCAACGCCGTTGCAATGTCTTTTGCAATACGCCGGGTATTGCCGGTGTCCGTGCCGAAAAAAACGCCTACTTTAGCCATGATGTCCCTCGCAAAGTGTTACGGCCTACAGCTAAGAATTTATAAAAAGCCTGCCTCAGAGTGCTAACGATTTTATTAGCACTTACATACCCCTGGGCATCTGCACATTTCACTACACCGTCATCCCGGCAATCCCTGCCGGGATGACGCGTTATTGATATATCAATGCTTAACGTAAATCCCGTTTTGTTTTAATGCTGTATTTGCAGCAGCCCGCTAGCCTTTTGTTTATCCGCCCATTCATCCGGGGTATACGCTTTAACGCTGACCGCATGAAGCTTGCCGGATGCCAAGGGTTCCTTTAACGTTGCCAAAACCAGCTGCTGTTTTTTTACTATCGGTAAATGGTTAAATTGCGAACTTACCACGGTGATCGTTAGATCGCAGCCTTCGCCTTCGACCATTACTTTGGCATCGTCAATTCCCTGCTGCACCAGTTGCGCAACTTCGCTGCTGGTTAATGCGTCGCTTGCGGCTTCCGCTTTTTTCGGCGCAGCGCTTTTTAACAAGGGTAATAAACTGCCGTTGTTGGACATTTCTTCAATAATGTCGCAACCGCCCACCAGTTCGGCGTTAACAAACAGCTGGGGATAAGTCGGCCAGCGGGAAATGCTCGGTAATTTTTCACGGATAAACGGCGCCTCCAGTACATTCACATAAGCGTAAGGGATATGGGTCGCATCGAGTATGCCGACGGCTTTGGCAGAAAACCCGCATTGCGGATTAGTCGGTACGCCTTTCATGTAAATGATGATCGGCTGGGCTGCCAGTTGAGCGCGGATTTTGTCTTCGGTTTTCATAAGGTTCTCGTTTTTGTTAGTCGATGTAATAACTGTTGTGAAGAAAATAGAACACGGATGACGCGGATTAGGCTGATAGTCGCGGATCAAGCAATTAGTCCACCAAAGCTCCGTTGTGCGTACCTTTAGGTATTCAACGGTATGCACAGAGTACAGTGCTTTTCAAAAATCTGCGTAAATCCGCTTAATCCGCGTCGCCTAGAGGCGCCTACTTTTGGCATCCTCGTTCTATTTATTCGTAAATGCCCATCCGCTACCCAGCCTGCTGCCTAATTTTGGTTTCGGCTTTTTTTATCAGCTTGATCTCGCCCTCTCCCTTAACCACATCCGCATCGACAATGCATTGCTCGACGTCATCGACGGACGGAATATCGAACATGGTTTTACGTAAGATCTGCTCCATGATGCTGCGTAAGCCCCGCGCTCCGGTTTCGCGTTCAATGGCTTTTTTGGCGATTTCGACCAGGGCATCCTGTTCGAATTTCAACTCCACGCCTTCATAGGCAAACAGTTGTTGATATTGACGCACCAGCGCATTTTTAGGTTCGGTTAACACCTGGATCAATGCGTCGACATCCAACGGCTCCAACGGCGCCAGCACCGGAAAGCGACCGATAAATTCCGGGATTAAACCGAACTTGCGCAGATCGCTGGGCTGTGTCGCATTCAGCATGTCCTCCAATGCCGGTTTTTTATCAGGATTATTCACTTCCGCATGAAAGCCGATGGCGGAATTGCCCGGCACCAAGCGTTTTTCGACATGTTTTTCCAAGCCCGGAAATGAACCTCCGGCAATAAACAGGATATTTCGCGTATCCATCGTGGTCTCGCCGTCCTTGTTGCGTCCTTTGGCAGGAATCTTAACGTGAGAACCTTCGACCAGTCTTAACAATGCCTGTTGCACGCCTTCGCCGGATACGTCTCGGGTTCCGGTTTGCTGCTCTGGGCTTCGGGCGATTTTGTCGATTTCATCCAGATAAACGATGCCCCATTCGGCATTGACCATATTGCCATCTGCGACATCCAGCAACCTGACCAGGATGTTTTCCACATCATCGCCGACATAACCCGCCTGCGTCAGTGTCGTCGCATCGGCAATCACAAACGGCACGCCGACAACTTTTGCCAGGGTGCTGGCTAACAGCGTCTTCCCTGTGCCGGATGGGCCTATTAACAGGATATTGGATTTACCGATTTCCACATCTTTATCGAATTCGCCCAAACCCGCATCCCCGCTTTCGTGCTTGAGGCGTTTGTAATGGTTGTAAACCGCGACCGCCAATATTTCCTTGGCAAGGTGCTGGCCGATGATGTATCGGTCGAGATGTTCTTTTATTTTTGCCGGGATAGGCAATGCGCCCTGCATTTCGGACAGCTCTTTTTTCCGACTCCAATTGCTGACGACCTGATTGGCTAATGACACACAAGCCCCGCAAATATAACCTTCGCTACCCGCAATCAAAGGTACCGAAGCGGATTGCTCTATGCCGCAAAAAGAACAGTGTTTGATTTCTTTATCGTTCATTATTTGCTCTCCCCGGATTCAAGATTGGCTAAACCGGCTATCCAGGCGCGCTGACAAGTTCGTCGGGCGCGTTCTTGCATTAGCTGGCGTATTTTCGGCGTTGCTTTTGCAAGCGACAGGGTTTCAGACCTTTGAATGGCCTTGCACAACAGCACATGAAAACCGATTTCCGATTTGACAGCATCGCTGACTTCACCTTGCTTTAAGGAGAACAGCACCGCATCCAATTCAGGATAAAGCGTACCGCGCGGCACTGTACCCAGAACGCCGCCTTGCAAAGCGGTCGGGCATTCGGAATGCCTTAACGCCAGATCGGAAAACTTGTGCGGTTTTTTATGCAGTTTATCGGCAAGCTCCTGAGCGCGCAATAAAGCCGTTTCGTGGGTATTTTCAGCATAATCCGGGTTAATGCTGATGAAGATATGACAGGCTTCACGCCGCTCAGGGAGATGAAATTGCTCGGCATGGAGATGGTAGTATATGCCGATGTCGACATCACTGATAGCGGGTGCGCGGCTGGCAACCAGCTCCAGCACGGTATTGACCTTGCACTGACGATGCAAAGCAGCTTGCAAGCTGTCTTTGCTGAGCCGGTTTTTTTCCAGGTCGCTGAAAAAAGCCTCCTCGTCATCATAACGATCACGAATTTCCTGATAGGCCTGTTGCAACTCTTGCTCGGTAATGATCACTGCCGCCGCTTCAGGCGTATTCAGCACTCGGCTCTCAATCCTGAACTCATTTAAAGCTTGAGTTTTTGCTTGGCTTAACTCAGCTTCTGCCAATTCAGCGGGTGACTTCTTGAATAAGGTTAAAGCCGCCCGTAATAAATTATAAGTTTCCAACTGAACTGGTTTTTCAATTACAGTCATATCAAACCTCTGGTTCGTTAAATGACTCAGGGTGTGCGGGATCAAGAGCTGTCTCGGGCACTTGCAGAACTCTGCCCTGAAAAGAGACATGGTATTGAATCAGTTCATTGTCTCTGATCACCTTAAAGACCTCGCCTTCCGTGCCTTTAGGAATGACAACCTCACCCTGAAGGCTTAAATTGATCGTGCAAACAACCTTGTCCCTGAACTCAAAGCGACTGGGATTCCAGGGTTCATCTCCACCAATCAGTTCTTCCAGTCGACAGCCCACCATTCGGTCAACAGACAGGAAATGGACGGTATAAATCACTTGATCCTGTAAAAAAGTGCCCACATTAAGGATATTACCCACACTCCCCCGGCGAACTAACAAAGTGCCTACGTCCATACCCGGATAAGTACCGTCATTGCGGACGTTTCGGGTAACCCGAACCGATTCGCCGAATTCAAACCGGCCTTCGTCGAAGCGCTCGGGTTTCATGTTTTTATATCGCTTAAGGAAACAAACGCTGTTTGCGACAACTCGCCCATTGCAAACACTTTAAACACTTTTTCGGTTTGCGCGTCGGATTCGACAAAATCCTGATAAGCCCGTTGCAATAGTTTGCTGTAGACCGCTCTTTTCGGCGCTTCGTCTTCCGGCATATCGTCAGCGGCCTTTTGCAGATAATCATGGAAACGCTGCAAAATATGCAAGCGGTTGACATGCACCACGCTAGGCTCATATTCCAGTTGAAAATATTGCAGGAAGTCTTCCGCCGATTCAAGCTCTTCCATTTCTTCTTCAAAACTCATGGGTTTTCTCCGGTAATTAAAGCGGGCCGACTAAAGAGGCGTCCTGAAATAACAGGTAAAGCGCCAGAATAATAAACATCACCACGGGCATAATGGTCATCAATGAATCGGTTAACTCTTTTTTCAACATGATAGGACTCCAGTAGGTTAATGGGTTACGACTGCATGGATGCAGGAGCAATTGCCGAGCGCAGCGTAACCCAACCTACATCTGTTTTACGCTGTAACTTCAGCCATCAAATACAATAGAACGCTGATAACGCAGATGATTATGATGAACGCTGATAATCTTAAAACGACGATCAAACTCTTTTTCTAGGGCAATTCAAAAAATCTTATTCAATCATAATGATCAGCGTCATCCGCGTTCTATTCTTCTGACTGCTGAGTAGTTACTTTGCGCTTAATCACCAATTCCAATAATCCCTGTGCGCCGATTCTGTCCTTACTATCCAGGCTCACCAGCTTTTCAAAAATGGCCTGACTCAAATCCAGATTTTCCAAACGCATATTTAAAAAACCGACCGCTTTCAGGGTGAACAAATACAGCCTGATTTTGGTTAATGACTCAGCCGGTGCATCGCTAATATGCTTGGCTTGCAGTTCACGCCAGTCTTCGGGGAAATCTGTCGTCAACCTGATTACGACTAGCGCTTTAGTCGTTGCAGTTAAAGCGTCTTCCAACCGATGTTGGTAATAATAAAAACGGTTTAATGCCACCAGTACATTCAACGATTCGGGAGCAAGAAAATACGCTTTCAGTAAAGACAACTCCGCATCACCGCTGGCATAATTTTCCGCCGCCGTCGCTATTAACTCTTTAACGCCTGCAAGATCCGCTTGCTCGAAATACAAACCTTGCGCTTCGAAATCCAACAGATCCATTTACAGCCTCGCCGCCAGTTTTACCGGGCTCTCTTTCTTAGGAACGCAAATGCTTTCCGCATCGCACACATCGCAACTGTCTTCAACCATTACCTTATGCGCCTGCTTTTGCCCGGCCTCCAGTTCATCTATCCGTTCGATCAAACAGGCGATGGCTTTGCCGACCGGGTCGGGAATCAAATGATGATCCAGATCGATGCCGTGCCGGTTTTGTATTTGCGTACCTTTGCTTTGGATAATGCGGCCGGGAATGCCCACCACCGTGCAGCAAGACGGCACATCTTTGATCACGACGGAGTTGGCCCCGACACGGACATTGTTGCCCAGGGTAATCGCTCCGAGAATCTTGGCCCCGGAACCCACCATCACGTTATTGCCCAGGGTAGGATGGCGTTTTTCCTTGTTCCAGGTAGTGCCACCCAGAGTGACGCCGTGATAAAGCGTGACATCATTGCCAATCTCAGCCGTCTCGCCGATCACCACCCCCAGCGCGTGATCGATAAACAAGCGCCGCCCGATAGTTGCCGCCGGATGAATATCAACGCTGGTAATCATTTTGCTGAATGCGGCCAGGATCCTGGCGGCCAGTTTCCAGTTGGCTTTCCATAATCGGTGGCTGACCCGATGCACCAACACCGCATGGACGCCCGAATAGGTCAGCAATATTTCCCAGACGCTATGCGCGGCGGGGTCGCGGCCAAAGACACAGTGGACATCTTCATGCCATTGACTCAGGAGCCCCTGCGGTACTTGCGCTTTGCTTATAATGTTATCTGATATGGACATAACCATTTTCAAGCTCCTGTTAAGTGCGGAGGTAGTTTAGCCCTCGTTCCCACGCGCTGCGTGGGAATACAGTGCCGGACGCGCTGCGTCCCGTTTTGTGCGATGTTCATTTTTATATCGCTAGTTCCCAAGCTCCAGCTTGGGAATTCAGTTTTTGAAGCTCTCGGCAACCGCTCCTGCGTTGCTCTACCTCCTGCATCCATGCAGTCGTAGCTTCCTGTCCCGCGAAGCTAGAGCTTCGCTCACTCGGTTCCCAATCTGGAGATTGGGAACCGGCAGAACTTAATGGGAGTGAAGCCGCGCGTGGAAACTATCAATTTAAGCTCCACCCTGTCTTACCCGGCATCGGCGGAGCGGGTATCCTGAAAAAAGAGCCGGGATAATGATCGTCCTGATCCGGTATATCTAAAGCGTCTTTAACTTCCGGCTCGCATGACTGCTGTTCTTTATGTTCGTTCATGATGAATATCTCCTAAAGTAGGGTACGCTGTGCGTACCGTTTTCATTGCATCGCATTACTCTAAAGGTACGCACAGCGTACCCTACAGAGCTACAAATTTTGATGAAAGAGATTAAGATCTTCGGTTTTAGGCGACCTTTTCGTGTCGCTGACAAAGCGCCTGACCTGCGCCAATAACGCTTGCGCCTGTATCCGGCTCACCGCGATGCCTATTTGTTTATAAGCGTGAATCACACCCTGCGTACCCGAATGTTTGCCGAGCACCAGCTGATGGCTGCGCCCGACAATCGCAGGATCGACGCCCTGATAATTATTCGGGTCTTTTAACAATCCATCGACATGAATGCCCGCTTCATGACTGAATACGCTTTTGCCGATCAGGCTTTTCCGGCTGCCGATCGCATCGCCCGATGCTTTTGCAACCTGCTCGGACAAGGCGGGGAACAGTTGCAAATCAATCCCCGTTTCAATGTCATACAATTGCTTTAAGCCAACCACCACTTC
This sequence comes from Methylobacter sp., assembly GCA_030679035.1. Taxonomy (GTDB): domain Bacteria; phylum Pseudomonadota; class Gammaproteobacteria; order Methylococcales; family Methylomonadaceae; genus Methylobacter_A. The sequence continues at coordinate 15,606 of JAUXTH010000069.1, forward strand.
TTCCAATGCCGCATTGCCCGCACGTTCGCCCAATCCGTTAACCGTGGTATTCACATGAGTCGCGCCCGCCAACGCCGCAGCCAGCGTATTGGCGGTAGCAAGACCTAAATCGTCATGGGCATGCATTTCAATTTCCAGGTCGGTTGCCGCTCTTAGCTTTTTAATCGTCTCGAACACGCCGAACGGTTCCATAATGCCCACCGTATCGGCGAAACGAATCCTGCTCGCCCCGGCCCGTTGCGCGGTTTCGGCCATGCGTATCAAAAAATCCACATCCGCTCGCGAGGCATCCTCCATGCCGACGCACACTTCCATGTCCAAGCTTCGCGCTTCCTGAACGCAGCTGGTAATGGTGTTTAAAACCCACTGCCGAGTTTGCTTAAGCTTGTGCTGAATATGCTGATCCGAAGCCGATATGGATAAATCGACCTTATGTACATTCAAGCCTAAACAGGCGTGCAAATCATCGCGGCGCATTCTCGACCAGACCAGCAGCTTCGAGGGTAAATCTAAAGCCGCAATCGCCTTGATTTCTTCCCGCTCCACCGGCCCCATTGCCGGAATGCCGATTTCCAACTCAGGTACGCCCAAGCCCGCCAACTGCGTTGCAATCGCCAGCTTTTCGTCCAGCGAGAAAGCGACTCCGGCCGATTGCTCGCCATCCCTGAGCGTGGTGTCGTCGATGATGATGTGGCGGGTTTGAGTTTTCATAATTAGTAACGACTCAGCAGTTGAAAAATAGAACGCAGATGACGCTGATCATTATGATTGAATAAGATTTTTTAGATTATCCTAGAGAATCATTTGACCGTCGTTTTCATTCCTTATCTGTGTTCATCATAATTATCCGCGTCATCTGCGTTCCATTTGAGTTGATGGCAGCGTAGTTACGTTTAGTCTGTGGTGTTAGTTTCCCTACGCATAAGTCGGTGCAAACGCTTTTTCAGGGTCGGCCACGGGGCCATTGCCATCCCAATACGGCGACAACTTACGCAAAGTCGCAACAATGCCGGGCATCACTTCGATAACTTTATCCACTTCCGCCATGGTGTTATAGCGAGAAAAGGAAAAGCGAATCGTCCCGTGCGCAGCGGTGTAAGGAATATCCATGGCTCGCATTACGTGCGAAGGTTCCAAAGAACCTGAAGTACACGCCGAACCACTGGACGCGGCGATACCGGCTTTATTCAATAACATCAGAATCGACTCGCCTTCGATATATTCAAAAGCTATGTCAGTGGTATTCGGCAGACGGTTGTACATATCGCCGGTTACAAAACAATGGCCAATCTGCTCGGTAATGCCTTGCTCCAGACGGTCGCGCATGGCTTTGACTTTGGTGTTTTCATACTCGATAAACTCCAGCGCCAGCTCGCAGGCTTTTCCCAAGCCGACAATAGACGCACTGTTTTCAGTCCCCGCTCTTCTGCCGCGCTCCTGATGGCCGCCGCGTAACAAGGGACGGTAACGCGTACCGCGGCGCAGATACAAAACGCCGATACCTTTGGGTGCATGCAGTTTATGCCCCGACAATGACAACATATCGATCTTGGTATCCTGCAACATCATCGGGATCTTGCCGACCGCCTGCACCGCATCGGTATGAAACATCACGCCTGCGGCATTAGCCATCTCCGCCATTTCGGCGACCGGAAAAATCGTGCCTGTTTCATTATTGGCCCACATCACCGAGACAATCGCCACCTGATCGGAAAGCAATCTTTTATAGGATTCCAGATTCAAGCGCCCCGCCTTATCGACCGGCATTCTATGGATGGTGTAACCTTCTTTTTCAAGATAATCACACACGCTTAAAATGGCCGGATGCTCCACCGTGGTGGTAATGATTTCTTTCTTGTTGGGTTGCGCCTTAACTGCGGAAAGAATCGCCGTAGAGTTGGATTCGGTGCCGCAAGAGGTGAAAATAATTTCGGAATCATGCTCGCAACCGATCAAGGCTTGAACTTGTTGCCGAGCCTGTTTAAGCCCGCGCGCCACGCCGTCGGCGAATTTATGGATGGATGACGGATTGCCGTATTGCTCAAGGAAATAAGGAATCATCACATCGACCACCGCCGGATCAACCTTGGTGGTGGCATTATTGTCCAGGTAAATGTCAGCCATCACGCCACCTCTATATTGACTAATTTTTTCATTTCCGATGCCGGTACGACTTTAATAAACTCGCCCATGACTTCCATCAGCCGTTGTTGAATACCCGCGATGGTCATCGCTGCCATTTGGCAACCGTTACACGCGCCGGTCATATTGACGTAAGCGGTGTTGCCGATGACTTCGACCAGTTCCACGTCGCCGCCGTCGGCCATCAATGACGGTCTTAACGATTCCAACACTTGCTCGATTTTTTTGATGCGTTGCAAGTTGGTCAACGGCGCTTTAACGGCTGCGATTTTTTCCGCAGGTTTGCTGACCGATTCCGCGCTAGGATCGAATTTCTCGCCTTTTTCCGCCAACACTTTTTCCAGAATCGCTTCGATGTCTTCATGGCACGCCGCACAACCGCCGCCCGCTTTGGTGAAGTTGGTGACATCCTCAACGGTGCGCAATTTATTGGCCCAAACCATTTCCTCGATCATCACCGCATCAATCGCGAAACATTTGCAGATCAGTGCGCCTTCTTCATGATCGTCTTTCCACTCTTCGCCGCGATAATTCGCTATCGCCGCTTGCAGGGCTTCACGACCCATGACCGAACAATGCATTTTTTCCGGCGGCAAGCCTTCGAGCTGGTCGGCAATATCCTGGTTGGTCACTTTTAACGCTTGATCCAGCGTCATGCCTTTAATGATTTCGGTCAGCACCGATGACGAGGCAATCGCAGAGCCGCACCCGAAAGTTTGAAAGCCCGCTTCGAGGATGATTTCGCTGTTGTCATCGACTTTCAGGGTCAGCCGTAATGCATCTCCGCAACTGATTGACCCCACTTCGCCGGTCGCATTGGCATCGACGACCGCGCCCGCATTTTTAGGGTTAAAAAAATGTTCTTTAACTTTGTCTGAATAGTCCCACATGGCTTTATCCTCGGAAATAGGTTGTAGGATGGGTTAGAACAACGCGAAAACCATCGCGCCGGTCTTTGATTATGATGGGTTTCGGCTATGCCTCTACCCATCCTACGGATTTATTGGTTAAGAACAGGTTTTAGTTCCGGTACCATCGGCACTGGTATTAAACGAAGTACCGCAAGCGCAACTTTTAGCCGCATTGGGGTTGGTAAACTTGAATCCCGAGCCTTCGATGGTATCGAGAAAATCGACGGACATGCCGTCAAGCATCGGCAAACTGGTCGGATCGATAAATACTTTCACCTCGCCGCAATCAATAATGGTATCTTCCGGCGTATGGCTGCCTTCGAGTTTCAACCCGTATTGATAACCTGAGCAACCGCCATCGGTGACTTCTATACGAAGACCCGCGGTAGGCGTTTCCGAACCGGCAATAAAGCGGCCGACTGCGTTAATGGCCTTTTCTGTTAATGTAATCATTTTCATGCGCTCCTGAGGTTGTGGCATCGTTCTTGTTAATACTTAAAGCAACCTGTATGCCATTCCGTTATTTATTTTTAATGCATTGTTTAATAAAGAATTAATGTCATTATCCGCACAATAAACAATGTATTATCAAACAGGTTTCAATCACACAACCGGCTGACAATGTAAGGTTTGCTACAAAATAAAAGGGGATAAGAAATGAACGTAGAAGATTTAGATGTAGGCGATGTCGTTTATGCAGCAAAGACGATTACCGATGACGGCTCAATACCCGGCGGTGCCGAAGGCGAAATACTGGCCGAGGCCGGTACTCGCGGGGTACTCACCCTAATCGGGCATGTCGAAGAAGAGCCGGATCGCAGCGTTTTTCTGGTGCGCTTTGAAGATAAGGATATGAATCTGGGCAGCCCGATTGGCTGCTGGGTTGAAGATTTGGCTGTGGAGCCTAAGCGGGTTAATTAATTCGCAGTAAATGTAATGTCGCGTAAAGATGGAGGAGGGTCATTCCGTTTTGGACATAGGTATCCACGCAAATCGTATCACCGTCATCCCGGCAGGGATTGCCGGGATCCAGAACACAGGGATGTGAAAACAGATCAAAAAGTGGTTTCATGTAGTTACAAAAATGGTCAGCGAGTCTAATGTTGCCATCCATGGCCTCTCGGCAACTGCTCCTGCGTTGCTCTACCTCTTGCATCCGTGCAGTCGTGGATCCCGGCAATCCCTGCCGGGATGACGCGCGGTGTAGAGACCGATGCCCTTTGGAAGAGAACTTTTCCTTATATATAACCCATTATGAATAAACAAACCGAAACCGTCCTGAACTACCACAACCGCACCAAACACAACTTGGCGCGCTACGCCAAAGGCCCGGAATCCATCGACTGGGAAGACCAACCCGACCAATTCCGGCGTTTTTCCGGTTGTGAGATAGTCACACTACCCAAACCGGGGGCCGAACTTGAACCATTGTTCGGCGACCTGGATAACCCGGAAACAATACCGCCAAAACCGCTAAGCCTGACTAATGCAGGTTTATTGCTGGAATTAGCCTTCGGCCTGTCGGCATGGAAACAATACGGCCCAAGCCGCTGGGCATTGCGCTGCAATCCGTCCAGCGGCAACCTGCACCCGACAGAAGCCTACCTGATCAGTACCGGCAACGGCTTTATCAAATCAGGCGTTTACCACTATGTCAGCCACGATCACAGCCTTGAGCAGCGTTGTCGGTTTTCCGACAATTTGCCCGATTCCGGCATATTGATCGGCTTATCTTCAGTCCATTGGCGGGAAGCCTGGAAATACGGAGAGAGAGCTTACCGCTATTGCCAACATGACATAGGCCATGCCTTGGGAGCATTGCGATACGCGGCAGCGACGCTAGGCTGGTCGGTTGAATTGCAGGCCGAATGGTCGGATGACGACATCGCCAAGCTATTAGGGCTTGACCGGGATGATTTCAAAAAACAGGAACATGAGTCCCCCGATATTATTTGCCGGATTCATACCCATGCCGATGATAGGCCATTAGATATGCTCAACAAGGGTACACATAACGACAGTAATCCCCCTCTCCCCTCGGGAGAGGGCTGGGGTGACGACTGCAAGGATGCAGGAGGTAGAGCAACGCATGGAGCAGTTGCCGAGGGGATTCAAAAAAGCGTAAACAGCAACCATTCGAAGTATAGCGAGGTTCTGCTGGAAGCCGCACAATCGGGAGCATGGTTCGGCAAAGCCGACAGCCTTCGCGCCTATCATATGTATAAGTGGCCGGTAATCGATGAAGTCTCAACTGCCGCAAGCAAACCGCAAACTGAAGAACCTGAGCGGCAAGCTAACAGGCAGCAACTTATAAAATCATCCTGCACAAAAACAGCAACTAAAATCATCCGCCAGCGCCGTAGCGCGCAACAGTTTGACGGTAAAATACCACCAATCCCACAAACTGATTTTTACCGGATGCTGGCCGCCGTTTTGCCGACCACAGCTGCCTTCGAACTGTGGCGCTGGCCGCCGAAAATTCACCTGTTTATTTTCGTCCATCGCGTTGAAGGTTTAAACCCCGGCATCTACGCGCTGCCAAGACATAACGATGCCCTTGAACCATTGCAGGCCGCAACCTTGGCTGATTTCGATTGGCAGAAAGTAACCGAAACACTACCGCTTTATCATTTGTATTCAGGAGATTGCAGACAAATTGCCAAAACACTGTCCTGCCATCAACCCATCGCCAGCGACAGCGCCTTCAGCCTGGGCATGGTTGCGGAATTTGGCGAAACCATCGAAGTAGCACCGTGGCTTTACCGTCGCTTGTTCTGGGAATGCGGCCTGATAGGACAAACGCTGTATCTGGAAGCGGAAGCGGCTGGCATTCGCGGCACCGGTATCGGCTGTTACTTTGATGACAACGTACATGAGCTTTTAGGGTTCAAGGACGATAAATTCCAAAGTCTTTATCATTTTACCGTGGGTAAACCGCTGGAAGATAAACGGCTGGAAACGTTACCGGCTTATGGGCATTTAGACACCGCATTATAGGTTTGAACAGATGCCACAAAAATTCTGAATGCGGCGTTTTTGTTTGTGCATCATATCCAATTAGATTAGAATTAATATAATATAAACAATAAATTAGATGATATTATGGAAAACATACGACAACACGGTTTTTTATGAACCTATCGATGTCGTATATATCACGCTAGGCAAAACGGAGAACGCACCTCAGATGAATATCCCAGATTTAGTTAAAAAGGTTCAATCCAGCATTGTTCATATTGTTTATGTCAAAGTTGAGGAAAAAGTTGGAGCAGACCCTAAAAAGAAAAAAGTTGGATCAGGCACTGGATTTATTTTAGATGGATATTTAGTGACTAATAACCATGTAATTCAGACTCCGCAGGATACTCATTTTTTATTGAGATTCTACGATAGCGATCCATCAAACTTATCGGATGGCTTACTTTATAAAAATTCCGACTTTATGTCCTTTTTAAAAACAGGTTCTGAGGAAAATGCCTATGATTTTGCTGTTTTTGAGATTCCGAAACTACGTGCTAGGGAATCAAATCACCTAAAATTTGGCAACCCAGATGCAATGTGCCAAGGTGACGACATTGTTTTTTTAGGCTATCCACTAGAGCATAATAATTTAGTTGTCCACAAAGGCATTATTTCATCCTTTTTTAAAAGCGGCTATGCCGAAACTGAGATGATTCAAATTGATGCAAGTGTCAATCAAAGTAACTCAGGAGGCCCTTTACTTGACCCATCGACTGGAAATGTGATTGGCATCATATCTCGAAAGGCTACAGGGCTATCGAAAGTTTTTGAAGAATTGAATGAGGTATTTGATAAAAATATCAAGGCTATGGAAGGAGCAAAGTCTATGATGTCTCTCGGTGGTCTTGATCCTGTAGAGGCATTAACTGCCGGTCAAAACCAAATGAAAACTCTGTGTAAGGAGATTCAGCGTTCTGCAAATGTTGGTATTGGTTACGCAATATCAATTAAACACCTTTCTAACGATAACCTGTTTTACTCAGAGTAAAGATGCTCCAGGCGGGACGGGGTTTGCAACCCCGTTCCTAACGTTTCCAAAACTGAATTCCCAAGCTGGAGCTTGGGAACTAGCGAACACTATTTATTACGGTGACTGATATGACTGAATTATTATCCGAACGGATTACGATGGACGCTAACATTTGTCATGGCAAGCCTACTATCCGGGGCTTGCGTTATCCGGTTGAAAATATTCTGGAATGGCTGAGTTCCGGTATGAGCGTCGATGAGATTCTCGCAGATTACGAGGACTTGGAAAGGGAAGACATTATGGCTGCATTGGAGTTTGCCTCTCGTCTTGCTAAAATTAAACGAATTGAAATACTGGCGGCATGAAATTTCTTGTCGATGCGCAACTGCCGCGGCATCTTGCGGCAAGTCTGACATGGTCGGGACACGACGTTTTGCATACATTAGATTTGCCGTCTGGAAACCGTACACCGGATTTGCGGATTAACGAGATTTCGGTGGAGGAACAACGCATTGTCGTTACCAAGGATGCTGATTTCGTTAACTCGTTTTTGCTTACGGGAGTGCCTTATAAGTTGCTATTGGTGTCGACGGGAAATGTGAGTAACCGGGAGCTTGAAGGCATATTCGCGAAAAACTTATCTGCGATTGTTGGGGCGCTAGAAATGTATGAGTTCGTGGAAACTACCCGTACATCGTTGATTGAACATAAATAGCCAAACGCGGTAAGGTTTAGCTACATGTCGAAAATAACTATTTATTTGTACACGTTCTCTTTACATGTTTATCGTATCGACATCATAGTCATGTAGGCCGGAATAAGCCGGTTCGAGCGGCAGCGAGAACTGGTGTTTCCGGCCCCCCCCCCCTAACGTCTTCGCCGCTGCACCGTTTGCGGGTCGGCGGTTATTTGACGATAAATTTCCACCCTGTCCCCGTCATTTACCGGGGTATCCAGCGCGGCAATTTTGCCGAATATGCCCACTTTCTGGCTGGTCAGATTGATTTCGGGATAAAGTTTTAATACACCGGACAAGTTAATGGTTTCTTCTATGGTGCTGTTGTCAGGCACTTCCAGACGCATCCATAGTTGTCTATCGACTTGTGCGTAACAAACTCCAACGTTCATGATTCCTCCTCAGCGATGACTGGGGTTAATACGGTTACCGATACTTTTCTTTGTGCGAGTTTTTGATCTATCAGGCGTTTACCGACTATCAAAAAAGCCAGCATGATGAAACCGCCGGGCGGCAGCGCCATTAATAAAAAGCCTTTATAGTTCGGAATGACGGTGACTTCCAGGAACCTGAACGACTCGCCCAGTAGCAATGACGCATTGGCGAACAGTGTGCCCGACGCGCTTATTTCTCTTGCCGCGCCGAGAGCGACCAGGACTAGGGTAAAGCCCAAGCCCATCATCAAGCCGTCCCACAGCGCATGCCTTACCGGCTGCTTGGAGGCGAAGGCTTCGGCGCGACCCAATAAGGCGCAATTGGTGACGATTAACGCAATGAACAAGCCCAGCACTTTATAGAGTTCGTGCGCCCAGGCATTCATTAAAATATCGACCAACGTCACCAGCGCGGCGATCAGCAGCACGAAAATCGGGATACGGATTTCGCCTGGTATTAAATGCCGCGCCACTGAAATGAGTCCGTTGGACGCGATGATAACCACCAGCGTGGCGAGGCCCATGCCCAAGCCGTTGGTGGCGGTTCCGGTCACGGCCAGTAACGGGCAAAGTGCCAGGTTTTGCCCGAACACGATGTTGTTGTTCCAGATGCCGTCGGCGGCGATTTTACGGTAGGTTTCCGATAGAAACATGGCGATGTCCTCAGGGATTGATCAGTTGCTCTTGATGCGCTTTGAATAGCTGCAAGCCGCGGTAAATGGCCTGCACCGACTTGCGCGGGGTGATGGTCGCACCGGCAAACTGGTCGAATTCGCCGCCGTCTTTTTTAACGGCCCATTTTGCAGGCGCTAAATTGTCCAGGGAGCGGCCGACAAAGTTCAATATCCAGTCCGACTTGGCGACTTCGATTTTATCGCCCAGGCCGGGGGTTTCCTTGTGGCTGAGTACGCGCACGCCCAGAATATTGCCGTCGCGGTCTATGCCCATGATCATGTTGATCGCGCCGGAATAACCGTCAGGAGCGGTAAACTTAAAACATACTGCGCTAACCTGGCCGGATTTTTTGGCGATATAAACCGTGGTTTCGTTCGCGCCGATATTGTATTCGGCGGACGGGATATTCAGCGTGTCCAACAGCATGTCGTTGTCATAAAGAGCGGCGGGCACGACTTCTTCCAATGACTTTTTTAAGTCTTCATCGAGCCGGCGTTGAATAGTGCCTTCGGTACTGCAATTGGTAACACCCAGCAGCACACTGGCAATCAAAGCGAATCCCGCCAGGACGCCGGTCTGGAATTCCAGCTTGGGCCTGAGCCGCGCCAGATTCGACGGCTCCAGCCAGCTTTTCAGGAATTCCCGGTAAACGGCGATTTTTTCTTTCAAGCGTTCGATGGTTGCTGGGTCAAGTTTCATGGCTTACGCTCTGGTTCAAACATTTTTATCGTTCCCACGCTCCGGCGTGGGAATGCCGCTTGTGACGCTCCAGCGTCACACAACGCCGGAGCGTTGCTGGATGAATTCCTACTCCGGTGGTACTCATCTTTATACATAAGTGCTCAAGTAAATCGTCATACCCGCCGGGAAGCGGGTATCCAGTGCCATGGATGGCGAGCTTAAATACGTCCATGTAGTCTGGATCCCGGCAATCCCTGCCGGGATGACGTGCTTTAAAATACTTATGTATAACGATTAGCACCGGAGCGAGGGAACTATAATATTTACGATTTCGGTATTTCAAGCGGCTTGCCTTTGCGGTCGCGTCCGTAGATACGAGGTTTAATATAATGATCAATCAGCGGCGTCGCCGAGTTCATCAGCAGCACAGCAAAACCTGCGCCCTCGGGATAAGCGCCCCAAGTACGGATAACGAAAATCAGCAACCCGCAACCCGCACCGAACACCAGCTGTCCTGTAGGCGTATTCGGCGAGGTGACATAATCGGTGGCAATGAAAAAGGCCACGCACATCAACGCGCCTGAATTCAAATGCAGCAACGGACCGGCATAATGCTCACTGTCCATGCCATGAAAAATCCCGGCTAACAGCGCAACGGTCAGCAATAAAGACACCGGAATCTGCCATTGAATGACGTTTTGACGGATTAACCACACGCCGCCCAAGCCCAGCAACAGCGTCGAGGTTTCGCCCAGACTGCCGCGCGTCCCGCCGATAAAGTTAAGAAAACCGGAGGTGTCCTTCAGAATGTCGGTCAATAAACGGTTCTGGGAAAACTCGGTTTTGATAAAGCCCAGCGTGGTCGCGCCGGTGCTGGCGTCAATATTGTCCAAGCCTGAAAAAGTAATGTGCCAGCTTTCGATCAGACCCGGTGAATGCGAAAAAAACAACGGCGACACATTCGCCCAGGTGGTCATTTCGATAGGAAAGGAAATCAGCAGTGCAACGCGGGCCAACATGGCGGGGTTAAACAAGTTTTGCCCCAAGCCTCCATAAACCTGTTTGCCTAAAATAATCGCCAACCCGGAACCGACCACGCCTATCCACCACGGCGCCCAAGGCGGCAGCGTCATAGCCAGCAACCAGCCGGTCAGTACGGCGGAACCGTCCATAATGACGGGTTTAGCCACCCTGCCCTTGAGCCGCAAACAGAAGGCTTCAAAAACAACCGCCGATAGCACGGTGATGACAAATAGATTCAGTGCGGGCCAACCAAAACACAACAGCCCGAACACTGTCGCAGGCGATATTGCCAGCATGACTTGCCACATGATATGGCTGACACTGTTGTTAGCGCCTACATGTGCGCCGCTGCTGGGTTTCATATGTAACATCATACCAATGCCTCCTGCTCGGCTTTTAGCCGTTCCCGTTCCGCCTTAGCCGCTTTCCAGGCCAGCTCGTCTTCGCGTTGTTGCTGGGCGATGCGTTCCATGCGGGCATTACGCGCATCGATCAGGCGTTTGGTTTGTTCGGATTTATGCTGCGCTTGCTGTCTGGCGATGACTTCGCCGGAGGCATATTTAAAATACTGCACTAGAGGAATATTGGACGGGCAGATATAAGAGCAGCAACCGCAACTGATACAGTCTTTTAAGCCTAAATCCACCGCCGCATCCAGTTGGTTAATGCGGATATTGTTCGCCATATCCAAAGGCCGTAGTCCCGCAGGACAGACGCTGACACAACCGGCGCAACGGATGCAGGGTTGCTCGTCAGTGTTTTTGAGTTCGCTTTGGGTCAATGCCAGAATGCCGCTGGTGGCCTTGACCGTAGGTAAAGCGGTATGCGGTAAGGAGTCGCCCATCATCGGGCCGCCCATAACGATGCGTGCGGTTTGTTCTTTATCCACCTCGCAAAAGTCGAACAGCTCTGAGATTAAAGTACCGAAAGGCACTTCCACATTCATCGGGCGTTTCACTGCCCCGCCCGCTACGGTAACAACACGGCTAAGTAAAGGCTGTCCAAGACGAATCGCTTTATGGACTGCGTAAGCGGTGCCGACATTATGGATGGTCACGCCGATTTCCGACGAGCGGCAGCCGACCGGGACTTCCTTGCCCGTTACATAACGGATCAGTTGCCGGTCCCAGCCCATCGGATAGCGGGTTGGTATTTGTATGACTTTAACCTGCGCGTAGGGCTCTGCGGCGGCTTGCATCGCAAGAAAGGCAAGCGGTTTGTTGTCTTCAATCGCCACCACCGCATGCTCGGTATTCATGTCGTACCTCCCTGTACGACACCCTTCGGGTAAATGCAAATTCGCTCCCGGCGAATTTGTCATACCATGCAGCATCAAGCGCACACCGTCGATAATCTCCCCAGCGCGTTCCTGCATCAGCCGGTCGTCGCAGCATAAATAAGGCTCGCATTCCGAGCCGTTGATAATCAACGTATCGACATGGTTTTCACGGCCCATATTGAGCTTGACCGCAGTCGGAAAGGTTGCCCCGCCCAAACCGACAATACCCGCCGCACCGACACGCAAACTGATTTCTTCAGGATTTAACTGGAACGGGTCATCAACAATCTGTGTTTTCACCCATTCGTCCTTGCCGTCGGTTTCCAGCACGATCATGCGAATAGGTAATGCGGACGGATGTGGTGCAGGATAATCGTTTACATCAACGATAATGCCCGAACTTGGTGCATGCACCGGCGCGGAAATCAGGCCTTGGCTGTAGGCTAACAACTGCCCTTTCAGCACTTTCTCGCCGACCATAATCAGCGGCTCGGCGGGTTTGCCGACGTGCTGTTGCAGCGGAATGTACAGTTTTTTCGGCAACGGAAAGTTGTCAGCTATAGGCAATGCAGCGGTTTCAGTTTTGTGCTCCTCTGCATGTACGCCGCCACGAAAACGCGGTTTTTTAAAAATACTTAACATACAGCATTACTCCCTGTTCCCATTCGTTGTACGGGAACATTCAGAGGTTTAGCCCATCGCCAGTTACGCAAGGTAACTTCAACAGGATGCATTTGCAGACATTCGGTCGGGCATACGTCGACGCATTTCTTGCAGGCTATACAGGCATCGGCAACGACCGCGTGAATTTGCTTGGGCGCGCCGACAATCGCGTCGGTAGGACAAACTTTAAAACAGCGAGTGCAACCGGTGCAGGTGTCTTCGCTGACTCTGGCAACCAGCAATTCGGGTTCTTTTACATCGCTTAAATCCAGGTCCAAGCCTAATAAAGCGGCGATTTGTTCAGCCAAAGCGCTGCCGCCGGGGGGACACATCGTGGCCGGCGCATTACCTTCTGCCAACGCTTCGGCGGCGGGCCGGCAGCCCGGAAAACCGCATTGACCGCATTGCGAACCGGGCAGCAGGGATTCGAGTTCATCGACAATCGGGCTGCTTTCAACCTTTAAATACTTGCCGGCAATACCCAGCAGCAAGCCTAAAAACAGCCCTAACAAGGTTAAACTTACAATGGCGGATAAAACATACATAGTTTCTTTCCTGTAACTATTTGCTGTAAAGCCCTGCAAAACCCATAAATGCCAGCGATAAAATACCGGCGGTAATAAACGCAATCGGCGTGCCTGCAAATAATGCAGGGACGGCCATTAACGCCAGACGCTCGCGCAAGCCTGCAAACAGCACCATCACCAGCGTAAAACCGAGTGCAGAACCGAAACCGAAAATCATGCTTTGCATAAAACCGTATTGCTCTTGCACATTCAATAACGCCACGCCCAACACCGCGCAATTGGTGGTAATCAGCGGCAGGAAAATACCCAGTATCTGATACAGCACAGGGCTGGTTTTATGTACCACCATTTCGGTGAACTGCACCACGGCGGCGATCACCAGGATAAAGGCGAGTATCCGTAAAAACTGGATATTGAAAGGCGCCAGAATAAAGTGTTCCAGCATCCAGCTGGTCATCGCGGCCAGGGTCAGTACGAAGGTTGTCGCCAGGCCCATGCTCAACGCCGAATCCAGTTTTTTCGAGACACCCATAAACGGACACAGCCCGAGGAATTTAACCAGAACCACGTTGTTGACCAGAGCTGTGCCTAATAAAAGTAGAAGATATTCACTCACTGTTTTTTCCAGGCTGTTTTAAGGGCTGCTTGCAAGGCTTTTTATAAGATTTAAGCATCAATTATGCCAATTGCAGGCTCAGCACATTTATCGGTCAAATCCCCTGAAAAACACCCCAAAGCGGTGCATAAAACTGTTGTAAGTAATACATACCGACATCGATAAAAATAGCTGTGTCGTAAATCCTACAATGACTCATGTTTTTATCCTGGTAACCGCATGATGCTGATCTGGAGTACAAAGCTAGCTTTGTACTCCTACGTAAAATCCAAGCCCAACTTTTATCTCGTTCCCATGCGTAACGTTAATGCCATTAAGTTATGCAAAACGACGCCGTAGGAGCGGGCCGCGCCCGCAATATTTGGGGGTGATTGTTAAATTCTCGATTCTTCATCGCGGGCATGGCCCGCTCCTACAACTCTTAACTTAATGGCATTGACACGCTATGCCGCATAAAGCCTGGAGTACGATTCGGTTGTGGTCAGGACGCAACGCATAAGAACGAGAAAACGAAAGTATTAATGTTGGCGTTATATTTGCTAAGGTAATTCTAAAGCCCTCCCACCCCCGGCCATCACTTATGAAAAAAACTGCATTGCGATTTTTACAAAAGCATACCAACATGGCGAGCGTCATCGGCGAACTTGCACCTGATTTATTCGGCGAAGGGTACGAAAACAAAGGCGACGAGATGCTTTACAGCCTGTTTGTTGAAGCCGTTGAACAGGTGCCGATAGCCATTTCCATTACCGATAAAAAAGCCAAAATTCTTTACGTTAACGAAGAGTTTTGCAGAGTCACGGGTTACCTGCCTGAAGATATTCTGGGCGAAAACGAATCGATATTATCGGACAAACATACGCCCAGAGAAGCCTACCGCGATTTATGGCGCACCATCAGCACTAAGAAAATATGGCGAGGAACTTTATGTAATCGGCATAAATCCGGCGAGCGTTATCTGTCCGATTTGACCATTGCACCGATGTTGAATGAATCAGGGGCAATCACTCACTACATAGGCATGCACAGGGACATTACCCAGTCGTACGAATCCGAAAAAAAGGTCATCAACCAAAAACTATTGATCGAATCGGTCATTAATTCATCGCCGATTGCGATGGTGGTGCTTGACGATCAGGACAGAGTTATCCTGGATAATCATAACTATAAAGCGCTGGTCAGCGATCTTGATAAGGGCGAGCCGGCAACGTATTTTTTACAACTGCTACGGGATGAGATGGGCGATTTATGGTCGCAGTTACAAAGCAAAGAGCAGGGATTTAATAACCGCGAGTTCAAAGTGGAAAGCAAAGGAAGCCACAAAACCCGATGGTTTTCCTGTGCCGGCAACTGGTTTATAGAGAATGAAATCAATGCCGACGCCTTTTTTGAGCAGACATCAAAACAGTACCTGATCCTGACGTTGACGGATATTACGAGGCAACGCAGACAGATGGAAGAACTGCATATTCAGACGCTGAAAACCATCATGGCCGAAGATGAGCGGGTGCGCGGTATCAGGGAAACATTGTTGGGCGCGATGCACCAAATCCAGATGCCGATGAACCAAATTAGGGCGGCCGAGCAGATTTTACGTCATAAGCAGGACGATCAACATGCCGGTCTGTTACAGATATTGCAGCAGATTCAGCAATCCGGTGAAGACGCCGTTGCGACCATGCAAAAATGTATTCCCGAGATTCAGCAAACAGCCGTTATTCCGGTCAACCTGAACCAGATTCTGCATGAAGTGCTGTTACTCAATAACCAACGGATCTGTAGTAACGATATAGAGGTGCATTGGCAACCGTTATCAAAATTGCCGACCATGCTGGGTTCTGAAAATCGCCTGCGCATATTATTCAAGCAATTGATCGACAATGCGATTGACGCCGTCTGCGAGTCGGGTGGCGCACAGCAGCTGCTTAAGATCACTACCGATACCGATGCCGAGTTGATTTGTGTCTGCATTGAAGACAGCGGTTCCGGCATTCCGGTTGAAAAACGCGCCAAGGTATTTGAGCCTTTTTATACCACACGCCCGATGGGCGGCAATCAGGCCGGCATGGGACTGGTTATGGCAAAGGAGATTGTCAACCAGCATCAGGGATTTATTGAAATCGACCCGGATTGCGATCGGGGCTGCCGATTCAAAATCAGCTTTCCTGTGTGCAGACAAATTCCTAAGAGGATAGAGTAATGGCCGAACGTATTCAGCTAATCGAAGCCGAACTTGATACCTTGTATATCATCAGCCAGGTATTAAACAGCACCCACGATTTGCATGCTAAATTACAGGCGGTTCTGGAGATCCTGCACAATAGATCGGGCATGCGTTCCGGCATGATAACGCTGAGGGAAATTGAGAGCGACAGCATGATTGTCAGCGTTGTCCACACCAATGGCGCAGACAAACTCGCCGAGCCGGTCAGATACAACCCCGGCGAAGGCTTGATGGGCGCCATCCTTGACGAGGGCAGCACCATCGTCATTGAAAAAGTGTCCGAAGAGCCGCGCTTTTTAGGCCGTTTGGGTTTGTACGACCCCGAACTGCCGTTTATCGGCTCCCCCATCTACATAGAAGAAGGCGACACCATCGGCGTGCTGGCCGCCCAGCCGGATAACAGCCTGTTTTTGGGTGAACGCGCCCGATTTATGGAGATGATCGCCAACCTGATCGCGCAAAGCGTCAAACTGCTGCGGACAACCGAACGCAGACAGCGCAACCTGCTGAGCGAGCGTGATCAGCTCAAACAGGCGTTGATCAAGAACTACAGTTTTGAGAATATCATCGGGCATTCGCCGCCGATGCTAAAGGTGTTCGATTTAATACGCCAAGTTGCAAAATGGAATACCACTGTTTTAATCCGCGGCGAATCAGGCACCGGTAAAGAAGTCGTCGCCAATGCGATACACTTTAATTCGGGCTGTTCCGGCGGGCCTTTTTTAAAGCTCAATTGCGCCGCCCTGCCCGACACTTTATTGGAGTCCGAATTGTTCGGCCACGAAAAAGGCGCGTTCAGCGGCGCCGTCAGCCAGCGCAAAGGCCGGTTTGAACTGGCCGACAACGGCACCCTGTTTCTCGACGAAATCGGCGAGATTTCCGCATCGTTCCAGGCCAAACTGCTGCGCGTATTGCAGGAAGGCGAATTCGAACGCGTGGGCGGCACCCAGACCATCAAGGTTAATGTGCGCATCATTGCCGCAACCAATCGTGATCTTGAAGAAGAAGTGACTAAAGGCGAGTTCAGGGAAGATTTGTATTACCGCCTTAATGTCATGCCTGTGTTCATGCCCGCATTACGCGACAGGACTGAGGACATTCCAGAGTTATCCGAATTTTTGCTCGGCAGAATTTCAGAGCAGCAAGGCGGGCGGCCTCTGGAGATCAAGGAAAGCGCGATACGCATATTGATGAAGCACAACTGGCCCGGCAACGTCCGCGAACTGGCAAACCGGCTGGAGCGCGCCGCGATCATGAGTCCAAACGGCATCATCGATCGCGACGTGATGGTCAGCACCGGCCTGGAAGACGAAATCGGCACGGCTATCAGTCATAAACCGCAAAAAACGCCTGCGATTGATTTTAATGATGAAAACATGGACGACCGGGAACGGGTTATTGCAGCTTTAGAGCAAAGCGGCTGGGTGCAAGCCAAAGCGGCCCGCCTGCTGAATATGACGCCACGGCAAATCGCTTATCGGATTTTGACGCTGGATATTACCATGAAGCAAATTTAACAATTTGGAGCAACCATGACCATTTTATACGTGCAACACGATTACGCCGTCTTCGGCTTTGGTGAAACCCGGACAGACGCCGTCGCCATGGCCGCGCAATGGTTAAAAGATGAAACAGGCAAACAAGGCTGTTCAGTCGATTATGCCGAAAGTCTATTGGTAACCTCGCCAAAACCCGGACAAATGACGCTATACGAAACCGATGAAATCATCCCTGCCGATGCCGAGAACTGGGGAGGGGAAGAGCTGTTGGAATGGTATTACGATGTGGCTTGAGGTTGAAAAGAAAAAACGCATTGCCTATAGTAACGCTTAGCGATACTATGAAATAATGATTAAAACCTTTGCCAATAAAGAAACTGCTGCGGCTTTTCAAGGTTTACCCGTTAAGCGGTTTCCTGCCGATATTCGGGTTAGGATACGCTCCAAACTTCAGCAACTCCATGCATCCTCGTTACTTGAGGACTTGCGAATTCCGCCAGGCAATCGACTTGAATCATTAAAAGGCGATCGTATCGGTCAGTACAGTATTCGGGTTAATGACCAATGGCGTATCTGCTTCGTTTGGCAGGATGGCGGCGCCTATGATGTTGAAATTATTGACTACCACTAAAAAACCATGGCTATTCGTATAGAAGATATTAAACAGATTGATTACAGTGATCTAATTGACACTGATGCCGCTGATGTACCCATGCAGGCGCCGGGTCAAATATTACTGGAAGATTTCCTTAAGCCGATGGGTATTACCCAATACCGATTGGCAAAATCAATCGGTGTTTCTCAACGTCGTATTGGTGAAATAATTGCCGGTAATCGTGCCATTACCGTTGATACAGGTCTCAGACTTTCGCGTTTCTTTGGCTTAAGTGATGGGTTTTGGACACACCTGCAGCTTGATTATGATATTGAAAAAGCAAAACAAATCTTAGCTGATGTTTTGCCTGGCATTCATCCTTTTAAGTCTGATTGTTTACCTTTTAATTCCGAGCATTCTGTTTAATTCGTCTGGTAAATTTGTCGGGCAACAGCTTTTCGTTGCCCAACCTTCTTAGCACAGGACAGGCATTTGGCCTGCATGGCTATTGCCCTTCTGCATTACCTTCTTCTGCCGCTTTGCGATACCAATAAGCTGCTTTGGTATCATCCTGTATTACGCCTTGCCCAGCTTGGTATTTAACAGCTAAATTGTATTGCGCATTTGTATTGCCTTGTTCAGCTGCTTTGAGATACCAAGAAACCGCTTCAGCATAGTTCTGCGTTACATATTGACCTTGATCATACATGACGCCTAAATTGAACTGAGCCTTTGCATGACCTTGTTCTGCTAATTGTTGGTAAAGTGAAAAGGCTTCTGCATGCCGCCCCCTATAGTTCAGGTCATATGCACGCTGAAACATAGCTTCACTATTAGTGCTTGATGGTGGTGGCTGCGTGTCTTTCTTTTGATGATGATGCTGTTGTTCGGTTGCTTTGCCGGCATCGTTGAACGGCGCCCTTTCACTCTGCTGTTTAGCTTTAGCTTCTTGCTCTCGAATCCAGGCATTATGTCCTGCACGCTTAGCGGGGTCTATTAAGACTGCATAAGAAGCATTCACAAGCTTAATGACCCTTTCTGCTTCCTCAGTGCTACCCTGGAATTTATCGGGGTGAAAAGTTTGACAAAGGGCTTTATAGGCCGCTCTGATAACGCTGACGGGGGCGTCTCTTGTAACCTTTAGGTTGTCGTAATGGGTACGTACGTTAGCCATAGAACTTATTTTTTAGTGTGTTACCGTGAACAAAAGTCGTGATAATTATAACCGGTTCTGTCGCACATTAACCGCAAAAACGCATACTTCGGATATACAAACAGGACATTTTAAAATGGATTGGATTATTCTGCCAGCGCATAAAATACTCCACAACTAGCGCTTCTAGTTTGTGTTTATTGGTAAAGTTAGACCAACGGATGTGCTACAGATTGTCGCGTGGTCGATCAAAGTATGTTTAAAAGCATAAACTTGTTGGATACCGGAATCATAAAATTTTACCGCCAAATCCATTGTGTTATTCATAACAAAACTTAAAAAAATGACTGTTGCGTTTGCAACAATGCTGTTCGCTACTAAAAGCAATGACCATATAAATCAGTAGCATAAAATAACTCCCCGCTATTGGCATGGCCTGTGCATTTGCTTTAAGTAAATGCAACTTACGAGGTCAATACGATGCAATTGCCAGTATTAAACGATGCCCCTGCGGCTAAAGGCGGCTGTGCAGCCAGCTCCTGCGGTTCAACCGATAATCAAATGGATTCATTGCCTGATTCGATACGGGAGAAGGTACAGAATCATCCGTGCTATTCGGAAGATGCCCACCATTATTTCGCCCGGATGCATGTCGCGGTTGCTCCGGCTTGCAATATCCAGTGCCATTACTGTAACCGTAAATACGATTGCGCCAATGAATCGCGTCCCGGCGTAGTTTCCGAATTGCTGACGCCGGATCAGGCGGTTAAAAAAACCATGGCGGTGGCGGCCAATATTCCGCAAATGACGGTGTTGGGCATTGCAGGCCCCGGCGATCCGTTAGCTAATCCCGAACGCACCTTTGAAACCTTCCGCCGTTTAAGCGAGGAAGCGCCGGATATTAAATTGTGCGTATCCACGAATGGCTTGGCGCTGCCCGATGCGGTGGAGGAATTGTCCAAGCACAATATCGATCATGTCACTATCACGATTAATTGCGTCGATCCTGAAATCGGCGCGAAAATTTATCCGTGGATTTACTGGAAAAATAAACGCATTAAAGGCGTAAAAGCCGCGAAAATCCTGATCGATCAGCAGCAAAAAGGCCTGGAGATGCTGATTGCCAAAGGCATTTTAGTGAAGGTCAATTCGGTGATGATTCCCGGCGTAAACGACCAGCATTTGGCCGAAGTCAGCAAGGTTGTCAAAGCCAAAGGCGCGTTTTTGCATAACGTGATGCCGCTGATTGCCGAAGCCGAACACGGCACTTTCTACGGCGTGATGGGGCAACGCGGCCCTACTCCCGATGAATTGCAAGACCTGCAAGACAGCTGTTCCGGCGATATGAACATGATGCGTCATTGCCGCCAATGCCGCGCCGATGCGGTGGGCATGTTGGGTGAAGATCGGGGTGACGAGTTTACGCTGGACAAGATCGAAGACATGGAAATCGATTATCAGGCGGCGATGGAAAAACGCAAGGTAATCCATCAAGCCATACAGGCTGAAATGGACAGCAAGCGTTTGGAAAAAGCGGCAAAGGCCGAGCAGCATAAACAGGAACCCAAGCTTAACTTCCGTCCGGTATTGATGGCCGTAGCCACCAGCGGCCAAGGCGTGATTAACATGCACTTCGGTCATGCCAAAGAATTCCTGATTTACGAAGCATCGCCGGACGGTGTGCGCTTTATCAGTCATCGCAAAGCCGACCAATATTGCGGCGGCGACACCACTTGCGGCGACGGTGAAAGCACCCTGCAAGTGACTATCCGCGCTTTGGCAGGATGCGAAGCGGTGTTGTGCTCGAAAGTCGGCTATGAGCCCTGGGAGCAGCTGGAAGCCGCCGGTATTCAACCGAACGGCGAACATGCGATGGAACCTATCGAAGAAGCGGTGATGGCGGTTTACAAGGAAATGGCGGCAGCGGGTAAGTTGGATGAGGTTAAAGATTCAGTTAGGGCCAGCGCGTAGGTTAACGTCGCAAAGCTGGCCGGGGCCATGTTGCCCCGGCCAAAACGTTTGAGGTTGATTAAATAACTCGAAAATCGTAGAAACGTTAGGGACGGGGTTGCAAACCCCGTCCCGCCTTGGTTAATGGCGCCGTAGGAGCGGGCCGCGCCCGCGATATTTAGGCGACGATTGCAGAGCGCTTTCATCGCGGGCATGGCCCGCTCCTACAAGGCTTAACTTAATGCCAGTGACGCTGGAGCGTGGGAACGATGAAAAACATCATATTTTTAGGAGTCCGTCATGGCAGTAAAAATTATTGAATCCTGCGTCAATTGCTTCGCTTGCGAGCCGGTCTGTCCAAGTAAAGCCATTTATGAGGCTAAACCGCATTTTTTGGTCGATAGCAAAAAATGCACCGAATGCGAGGGCGACTTCCCCGTCTTCCAATGCGCCAGCATTTGCCCGATTGAGGGCGCGATTCTGGATTCGTTGGGATTGGCGATTAACCCGCCCGGCTCTTTAACGGGTATTCCGCCGGAAAAAATGGCCGAAGCAATGGCTGAGTTGCAGTCCCACTAATCAAGGACACTCTGATGGCTACCGTCTATTTCTATGAAAAGCCCGGCTGTATCAACAACACCCGGCAAAAGAAACTATTAGCGGCAGCAGGTCATCAGGTCGTGGCGCTAAATCTATTGACTGAAGTTTGGCCGCCTGAACGCTTACGTAACTTTTTCGGCGAACTGGCGGTGCGGGATTGGTTCAATTACAGCGCACCGGCGATCAAGCAGGGTGAGATTGATCCAGATACCCTGTCGGAACAAGAAGCCTTGGCACTGATGCTGGAAAATCCGTTGTTAATTCGCCGTCCCTTAATGCAAGTCGGCGACAACGTAATGGCGGGATTCGATCAACAGGCAGTGGATAGCTGGATCGGCTTAACAGCAATCGACACAGCCCAGGATCTGGAAAGCTGTCCTCGCCCGCTTGCACAAACAAGCAGTGGTCATGACTAAGCCACCGATCTTAACTATTGCCGGCGTACCGCAGGCAGTTACGTTGTCGGAAAGGGTGCACTGGATAGGCGCTCTGGATCCTAATTTACGCACCTTTGACATCATTTTAAAAACGGCCAACGGCACCAGTTACAACGCGTATGTTGTCAGGGGCAGTTCCGGTGTTGCCATTATCGATACGGTCAAAGAAAATTTTGCCGATGATTTCTTCGCCCGTTTGGAGTCGGTAGCGAGTTATGACGAAATTAAAGTCATCGTACTGAACCACCTGGAACCCGATCATACCGGCGCGTTGCCTGAACTGATGCGCCGCGCGCCGCATGCTCAACTGTACATTTCCCAGAAAGCGCAATCCATGCTCAAGGCTCTGTTAAAGCAAGATGCGTTCGATTTTACGCCGGTCTTTACCGGTGACAAGGTGTCGCTGGGCGATCGCACCTTGGAATTTTTCCACACCCCTTATTTGCATTGGCCGGATACCCAATGCACTTATTTGGTGGAAGAAAAAACCCTGTTTTCAGGCGATGTGTTTGGCTGCCATTTTTGCGATGTGCGCCTGTTTAATGATGAAGTCGGCGATTTCCGCTTTTCATTTGAATATTACTATGCCCACATCATGCGGCCGTTTAAAGAGTATGTAAATCGGGCGCTGATCCTGATTGAACCCTTGCTGCCACTCAATAAAATCCTGCCTGCGCATGGCCCGCTGTTACGCGACCAACCGCAACGGTATGTACAGCGCTATCGTGAATTATCAACAGCAGCATTGCAAAGCGAAATCAGTGCGGGCGAAAAAACCCTGTTGATCTTTTATATCAGTTCCTACGGCAATACGCGGCGCATGGCCGAAGCTATTTATGAAGGCGCAATGGCTGTGGAGCATGTGCGCGTCTCCTTATACGATCTGGAAGGCAGTGAAATAGCGCCGTTTGTCGATTTAATAGAAGGCGCGGACGGCATCCTGTTCGGCACACCGACCATCAACGGCGATGCGGTCAAACCTGTATGGGATTTATTGTCCTCGCTGGCTGTGATCAATCTCAAATCGAAGCTGGGCGGCGTTTTCGGCTCGTATGGCTGGACCGGTGAAGGCGTAAAAATGGTTGAGGATCGCTTACGCGGTCTCAAATTGCGTGTGCCCATTCCGGGAATACGCATCAAGTTAATTCCGACCGAAGAAGAAATCGAAATCTGTCGTGAATTCGGGCATGACATGGCACAGGATCTGATGGGTTTAAGACAACCCAAAATGATCGATATGGCCGATCTTGCTTAAGTTTTTTAACACACCAGGAGAGTAGCAATGGCGAAAGCGTCAATTACCTTTGAAGATATTAATGTCACCGTATCCGCTCCTGCGGGTACCCGAGTGATCGAAATTTCTGAAAAGGTCGGTTCAGGTATTACTTACGGTTGCCGTGAAGGCGACTGCGGTACCTGCATTATGAAAGTAACGGAAGGCTGGGGCAATCTGGCCGAGCCGTCGGTACTTGAAGATAAAGTCCTGCGCGAAAACATGGCCGGTAAGCATAACCGGCTGGCTTGTCAGGCGCAGGTACTGGGCGGAACAATCAGGGTCAAGCCGGTTTAAAAACACGCGTTTCTCATTCCCACGTCCAGCGTGGGAATGCAGATGCAAGAATAATCGCCGGCATGGATTCCCATGCGGCAGCTCAATACATCTATTTAAGGAGTAAATCATGGCTTTAGTCACCTTTTCAAATCCCGAATACCGGGACAAAACCGTCTATGCCGTGGCAGGCAGCCATACGGAAACATTGCTGAAACTGGCCCGGGAAAACAAGATTCCGATTAATTACGAATGCGAGGACGGGGAATGCGGCACCTGCCTGGTAAAAGTCAGCAGTATCGATAACAAGCACCAGCGTATGGGCGGCCCTTTAACTGAAAAAGAGAAATCAGTGCTGCAATCCAGCGGCAAAATCACCAGAGAAGAAATGGAGCAAATGATTGTTGATGATTTGCCATCGCCCTGGCGTTTGGCTTGCCAGATGATAGTCAGGGATGAAGATATTCTGGTCGAGTATTAACCATGTCTGCCGCGCTTCAACTCCATGATGACCGGGAGCAAATCTATTCCCGGCTAACATCAAAGCCCACGGCTAGCCCAAATTATGAATGGCTGACCTGTATGATAGCCAGCTGGTGTGTAGGGCAAGGGGTTTTGCCCGATTATCTGGGGTTGGAGTCCGGGCAGTTTAATGAGTTAAAAGAACATTTTTTTCCAGGTTGCGGCCTTCCTGAACAAGCGCCATCGGGCAGCAAGCTGGACTTTAACCGGATGCTGGAAAAAGATGATCTGGTTAATCTGCTAAAGCAATTCAGTGAACCCGATAATCCTGAAACGGACTGGATCATAAGCATTATCGTAGCCGGTTGCCTGGGTAGCGATCACTTGTGGCAGGATTTAGGCCTCTGGTCGCGCTCGCAATTAAGCGCCATGCTGCAATACAACTTCCCCGAATTGGCCGCAAAAAATGACAAGGACATGAAGTGGAAAAAATTCCTATATAAGCAGCTTTGCGAAGCGGAGGGCTTGTATCTGTGCCGCGCACCCTCTTGCAATGTGTGTATCGACTACCCCAAATGCTATGGCCCTGAGGAATAGAAAGATGAATCGGCAGACCCGCCGCACATTTTGCCGCTGATGATAAACTCTATATTATTAATCAAATCGTTAAGACCGGTGCAGCGAAAAACATGTCCAGCGGGACATGTATCTGATCGAAATGTTTACTACTTAGCAATCCAATCATAATAAAAACAGGAAATCGTACCATGCTAAATAATATAAAAAATTCCGGGCAGTTAACCATCAAAATGCGTTTTGCGATAATTTTGAGCACCTTGGTCATCGGTTTTTCGTTGTTCGGTTTCGCAACATTCAAGGCCATGAACACACTGAATGTTAATGGCCCGATTTATCAACGTATTGTCCAGGGCAAGGATATTATTGCCGATATTCTGCCGCCGCCTGAATACATCATCGAATCCTATCTGGTGGCGCTGCAACTGACCCAGGCCACCGACCCCGCTGAAATCAGCGCTTTGGTGACGCGTTTTCAAGCGCTAAAAACGGAATACGAGTCCCGTCATAGCTACTGGTTAGGCCAGTCTTTGGAACAGGAACTCCATACGCCCTTGCTGCAAGACTCTTACCAGGCAGCGCAAGACTTTTATAATGAGGCCGGGCAGAATTTTCTGCCGGCCATTCAGGCCGGAGATCGCGATGGATCGCTGGCCAGCCTCCAGAAAATGCGCCACGCTTATGAAAAGCATCGTGTCGCTATTGATGAAGTGGTGCAACTTACCACTGCCCGCAATACAAAGGATGAGATGCAGACTCGAAACACGATCCACTGGTACAGCATCGTCCTGGCCGGTATTTTCGCTTTCAGCGTCGCAGTGGCCGTAGTGCTGACTGCGCTGATCAGCCGCGGCATTATCCGCCAATTGGGCGGTGAGCCCGGCGACGTTTCCGATTTAGCCAGGAACATCGCCACCGGCAAACTGGATAACGTCATAGCGGTTAAACGGGGCGATAGCGGCAGCTTGCTGGCGACCATGAAAAACATGCAACAACAACTGCTTGAGCGCATAACGGCGGACCGCAAGGAACATGACGAAGCCCTGCGCATCAAGACCGCCTTGGATAGCATCAGTTCAAACGTGATGGTAGCCGATAATGAGCACACCATCATCTACATGAACCCGGCAGTGCATAATATGATGCGGCTGGCCGAAGCCGACATTCGCAAGTCCATTCCGCATTTTGATTCCACCAAACTCATGGGTTCAAGCATCGACTCTTTCCACAAAAACCCGGCGCATCAGAGAGAATTACTGACGCAATTAAGTTCGACTTTCCGAAGCGAGATCACCATTGCGGGGCATACTTTCTATCTGGTTGCCAACCCCATCAATAACGAGAGCGGCGAAAGACTCGGGGTCGTAGTGGAATGGAAAGATCGAACCGCTGAAGTGGCCATCGAGCAGGAAGTCGCCAAAGTGGTGAGCGCCGCTGTGTCAGGCGATTTCAACCAGCGCATTAACGAGGGGAATAAAGAAGGCTTCTTTCTGCAATTGGCGCAGGGCGTTAATGAGCTCATGGAGATCAGTTTTACCGGTCTGAATGAAGTTGTGCATATACTTAGCGCCCTGTCCCGTGGCGACCTGACCGAAACCATCACCAGCGACTATTCCGGCATCTTCGGTCAACTTAAAGATGATTCCAATTTTACAGTGGGAAAACTGAAAGATATTGTCAATCAAATCAAGGAAGCTTCCGAGACGATTAATACCGCAGCAAAAGAAATCGCTTCAGGCAACAATGACCTGTCGCACCGCACCGAGCAGCAGGCCGCCAGCCTGGAACAAACCGCCGCCAGCATGGAACAGCTGACCTCCACCGTGCAGCAAAACAGCGAAAACGCCAAACATGCCAACGAGCTTGCCGTCGGCGCGTCGGACATCGCGGGCAAAGGCGTTGAAGTGGTCAATGAAGTTGTAACAACAATGGAAGGCATTAACGAGGCCTCGCGCAAGATTGTGGACATCATCTCGGTGATAGACGGCATCGCCTTCCAGACCAATATACTCGCGCTGAACGCCGCGGTAGAAGCGGCCCGGGCCGGTGAACAAGGCCGCGGCTTTGCCGTTGTGGCGGTGGAAGTGCGCAATCTGGCGCAACGCGCCGCAGCCGCCGCAGGTGAGATTAAAAGCCTGATTGGCGATTCGGTAGAACGAGTTGAGGGCGGCAGCAAACTGGTTGCCCAGGCTGGAAAAACCATGGAAGAAATCGTCAGTTCCATCCGTAGCGTGACTACCATCATGTCCGAGATCAGCGCTGCCTCAGTCGAACAAACGTCCGGCATCGAACAGGTTAATCAGGCTATCACCCAAATGGACGATGTGACCCAGCAAAATGCAGCCTTGGTGGAACAAGCCGCGGCGGCGGCGGAGTCGTTGGAAGAACAAACGCAAAACCTGGCGCTTACGGTGGAGCACTTTAAATTGGACAGCAACTCGCACGCGACTGCATGAATGCAGGAGATAGAGCAACGGAAGGAACAGTTGCCGAGATAGAACAATACATCGTGCGATTGCCGAGCATTTCCGGTAGCGTGTCTTCCTGGACAGTTGGCAGTTCTTTTAGTTCAGTGCAGTGCCGCCGCGAAAAGAAACTGCACCCGCCGGAATAAGCGCCGGCAGAACTTCACTGTCCACTCAAAAACTACAGTTACAGCTTACAGATAGTAACGATTGGGAAGAGTTTTAGCTCCATTTATTAGGCTAACCAAGCGCTCAATATCGAGCTGTGAAGACATGGAACAACAGTAACCATCATTCAAAAATCAAAATGCCATCGTCATTTCAAGTTGTTGGCCTGTTACCTTTTACCGCCTTTATCGCAACGATATGACTTGCGACCTATTCGCTTAGTGAAAGACGCAGAGGAATCATGGCCGAAAAACCAAAGCCGTGTTTTTGATAAAAACGTTGCGCTGATTCATTAACGCGATCTGTGAGCAGGGTAATACGTTTGCATCCATCCAAACGCGCGAATTGAATGGCTTGCTCCAGAAGCCGAGAGCCCACGCCAGAGCCGCGAGCATTGGGGGAAACCACCATATCTTCCAATAGCGCAACGCGGTCACCGAGCGCAGTCGATACCGTGTAGAGAAGATTGACCATGCCTACAACCTGGCCGTCTTGCCGGGCGACGACGATAAGCCCGACTTCCGGGTTGCTAATGATGCGGGCCAAGCCACGACTTTGCGCTTCGTAATCCGGCTTGAAGTCTGCTTCCTGAGAAAACAAAATATCCAGTAACTCACAAAGCGCCGGGATGTCTGAAGCATTTGCGGGAGTAATTTGCATTGTTCGTGTCTCTTGTTGATGCGTAACCCACGGGAAAGGGCCTGGGTTGTCGAGAAATTTATCCAACTAAAGGGTAATGTACCATTTTTCAGAAACAGAATAATCCAATGATCAGTTAAAGGTTTTGTCGTAAATATTCATAAAGCGTAAAACCCCACTTGTCCGCGGGCAAAGTTATCCAGCTAAAGTTATTATTAGGATAGTAAAAAACATGGAAAGAATCTGGAACCTTTATTTCAGGCACAAAAAAACCAGTTGACCGAAAAGTCTAACTGGTTACTTTATATGTATTTGATGGTGGGTTGTCCGGGATTCGAACCCGGGACCATCGCATTAAAAGTGCGGTGCTCTACCGACTGAGCTAACAACCCTACAAAGATTTCCTATTATACTGATTTATCCGATTCTGGCAACATCTTTTTAACTTACGTATCGTGTTGGGTCTGCCAGTCCCGCTTCGGTAAAGCCAGTTTTTCTTAAGCGACAGGCATCGCATACTTGGCAGGCGCGGCCTTGCTCATCGGCGGAATAACAGGACACTGTGCGCCGATAGTCCACGCCCAACTCAATGCCCTGCTTGATGATTTCCGCCTTGCTGAGCGCAATCAGTGGGGTGTGTATGGTGAAATGCTCGCCTTCTACGCCCGCCTTGGTGGCAAGGTTCGCTAATCGCTGGAATGCCTGGATAAATTCAGGCCTGCAATCGGGGTAGCCTGAATAATCCACGGCATTAACGCCGATAAATATATCAGTTAGATTTAAAACTTCCGCCCACCCTAAGGCAAAGGACAGGAATATGGTATTTCTTGCCGGCACATAGGTTACCGGTATGCCTTCCTGCGGCATGTTGGGCACGGCGATATGCTCGTCGGTCAGCGCGGAGCCGCCTATCGAACTTAAACCCAGCTTGATGATTTTATGGTCTTCGACTTGATAGTCGGCGGCTATCTGCGCCGCCGCTATCAGCTCGGCATTATGCCGCTGGCCGTAATCGAAGCTTAAGGCGTAACATTTGTATCCTTGCTTTTTGGCAAGAGCAAGTACGGTAATTGAATCTAATCCGCCGGATAACAGGACGATGGCTTTCTTTTGCATGTGGTTTACTTACCTTGGGCATCATCCCAAAGTATTTTGTGAAGTTGAAGTTGAAAACGGACAGGCAACCTGTCCTTTAGGATTTTTTCGGCCAGCTCGGTCGGGTTTTGCTGCCCCATCACTGGCGAAAACAATATTTCGCAGCGATTTGGCAAGTCATATTCGGCTAAAACGGCTTTTGACCAGTCATAGTCTTCGTCATTACCGATAACAAACTTAACTTGGTCTTTTGGGGTCAGGTAGTCGATATTTTGATAACGGTTTCTGCTTAATTCATCCGAGCTGGGTGTTTTAAGATCCATGACTTTGACCACGCGCGGATCGACTTCCGACACGTCAAGCGCCCCGCTGGTTTCTAGCGAGACCTGATAGCCTTTGTCGAGCAATTTGGTCATTAACTCAAGACAGCCCGGTTGCGCCAAAGGCTCGCCGCCGGTTACGGTGATGTACCGGGTTCCGTACTGCTCAGCTTCGGCAACAATGGCTTCAATCGCTATTTTTTTGCCACCGGTAAAAGCATAGGCCGTATCGCAATAAACGCATCGCAATGGACAGCCGGTCAAGCGAACGAACACGGTGGGCAGACCTACCGTGCTCGACTCGCCCTGCAACGAATAAAATATTTCAGTGATGCGTAACAAGCTTGCAACTACTGTTTTGCGTCATCAAGCAGAAGTAATTTCTTTGCCGCCAAACGGGCTGCTGTCGAGCTCGGAAAATCCACGGTAACGCGCGTCAAATATTCACGCGCCTTGACTGCATTTTTCTGCTCAGCCTCGATAGTGCCCAGCTTCAACAAAGCGTCCGGCACTTTTGAGCTACCCGGATAATTTTCAATCACGCTATTGAAGGCTTTACGCGCAGAATCCGTATCCTGATTGACACGATAGGCCTCACCCAACCAATATTGGGCATTATTTGCGTACTCGCCTTTTGGATTTTTACCCAACAATGCATTGAATTCAGCAATTGCCTGGGCGGTATGGCCATTTCTTAATGCTTCGTAAGCTTGTTGATATTGCTGCTTCTCATCGCCTACAGGAGGTAGGCGAGGGGCGTTAGCAGGAGCGGAAGCTTCGCCGGAAGCTGGCACTGTATCCTGTTTCTGTGCCGGAACTTGCTTAGCTTCTGGAGCTGCGGCCGGAGCCGCAACGGGGGCAGCGGCCTTGGCTGGAGGTTCAACTGCACCTTCCTGCATAGCGGGACTTTCAGCCGCCGATGGATTGACGCCTTCCGTTTTTTTCTCAAGACTTTGCATCCGTCCATCAAAATCGGAATACATAGTGCTTTGAGATTTTTTCAGCTCGCCAATAAGATAGGCCTGCTCTTCTATCTTGCCGGTAAGTTGCTGCACTTCTGCTTGCAACTGCTCCAGCCGCCTCATCATTTCAAACACCGCATTGTTTGATGACGGCTTTGCCCCACTGGCCTCACCCACTGGGTACATTGAATTATCGACAACGGGCGCTAACGATTCCGCATGGACGGCGCTGCAAAAACACAGCAACAAGATAAGACGAGCTTTCATTTATTTGCCTTGGTAAGCTATCTCAACACGACGATTAAGTTCCCAGGATGCCTCGTCGTGACCTGCTGACGCGGGCTTTTCTTCGCCATAACTAACAACGCTCAACTGGTTTTCCGAAACGCCTTGAACTTTCATCATGCTGACTATGGATTTTGCGCGCTGTTCGCCCAGTGCAATGTTGTACTCGCGAGAACCACGCTCATCGCCATGACCTTCCATGACCACGCGTTGGTCAGGATGCGCCACCAGGTATTGTGCGTGAGCCGCAATAACGGGGACAAAATCGTCCTGAACTTGGCTGCTATCCAGCATGAAATAGATGGTGCTTTTTGACAGCGGGTTGTTCGGATCACTAAATTCTGGGCCGATTCCGGCGTTGGGATACATTTCTGAACCGGACATCCCTGAGCCGCCATTTAAACCTCTGGTTGATGCGTCGTTGATGCCGCTGGCAGCGTTTTGAGTACCGTCAATCAGACTTTCGTCTTTTTCATCTTCACTACAACCCGAAAGAATTATCGCGCTTATTGCCAACGCCCATACTGCTTTATTTAATTTCATTTTAATTTCCAAAAAGTAATAGATTAATTTTATAAAAAAATCGTGCTGTGCCCTACCGGACTAGGGCGACCATGCCGGTTCGCGAATTTCATTGCTGTCAAACACCAGCTTCTGCTGCATTTTACCATCTATTGAGACGGCCGATAAGTAACTGGCATTGCCTTTTCGGGAAGCGTACAAAATCATGCTGCCATTCGGTGCAAAACTGGGGGATTCATCCGACCGTCCGTCAGTTAACACATTGACTGCCTTGGTCGCCAGATCCATCACGGCAATACGATAATCGCTGCCGTTGCCGTGCACCATGGCTATGCTTTTGCCATCCGGTGAAAAACTGGCTCTGGCATTATAATTTCCTGAAAATGTCAACCTTTTTTCCTGTCCGCCTTGGCTGGACATCATATACAACTGCGGCTTTCCGCCCCGATCCGAGGTAAAGACAATGCTGCTGCCGTCAGGCGACCAGGTCGGCTCAGTATCAATTGCAAAACTGCTAGTCAACTTGGTTAAAGTGCGCGTGTTCAGATTTAGCGTGTAAATATCTGGGCTGCCATCTTTGGACAAGGTCAAAGCCAATTTTGTCCCATCGGGTGACCAGGAAGGCGCGCCATTGATGCCTGGAAATTCGGCAACCCTGGCTCTCTCACCGGTCGCCAAGGTCTGGATATAAATTGCAGCTGTTTTCTTCTCAAATGACACATAGGCAATTTTTTTGCCGTCGGGCGACCACGCAGGAGACATCAACGGCTCCGCTGATGAGGCGATGGTTTGCGCATTAAAGCCGTCCGCATCTGAAATTTGCAGCTTATGATTGCTTTTTCTGCCTAGCCCGCTGCTGGTAATGTAAGCAATTCGGCCGCTGAAAACGCCTTTTTTACCGGTTAATTTCTCAAAAATAAGGTCGCTGATATGATGCGCCGTTCTGCGCAACTCGCCTGCCGATGAAGTCATCCGGTAACCCATCAGTGGCTGGCCCTTATAGACATCAAACAATTGAAACTGGACATTGTACTGACCATGATCTTCGGCCACTTGACCGATAACCAGGTAATTCTGACCCAAAGCCTGCCAGTCCTTAAACTGAACCGCCTCCGCAGTGCTGGGGTGGCTCGGCATGCTTTGCTTATCAAGCGTTTTAAAATAGCCGCTGCGGCCTAAATCCGCATTAACCACAAAACTAATATCCACAGGAACACCCGCAGCTCCTTGCATCGCAAAAGGAACCACTGAAATAGGTAATGCGCTTTCAACGCCTTCAGTAATTTCGATCGTCATTTCTGCATAGCTGCTTGGCATATAACAACTAACCAGCGCAATCAACAAAATTTTTCTAAAAAAACTCATGTATACCTCAGTAACTTAACTGAAAAAAGACCCTAAATAATCGGCATCAGCTTTGTGCTGATCATACCCTGTTCCAGATTATCTGGAACGATCCGGATCAAACAAAAACTTAAATGATTTAAATTCTCTGGTAGCCAATTCTTTATCTTTAGGCACAGGAAGCGGCGACGCTTTGTGTACCGCATTTTCCGCAGAACGATCAAAAATTTCATCACCGCTAGAGCCAACAACATGGGCGTCTATCACTGTACCATCGGACATCAATGTAACCTGAATTGTACACTTTAAGCCCTCAGTAGAAGAAACCGGACGTATCCAGCTCTGGGCTACTTTTTGTCTAATCGCTGCGGCGGCTGTTTTTATCGCCAACTGATCTTGCTCTGCGTCCATTCTGGCCTGCTCGGCTGCCATCCTTGCTGCCTCAGCCTGTTCTGCCTCTGCTTTCGCTTTGGCGGCTGCCGCCCGTTCCGCTTCGACCTTCGCCTGCGCGGCGGCTTTGGCTTTTTCAGCTGCGGCTTTCGCTTTGGCGGCTTCAGCTCGTTCTGCTTCAGCCTTAGCTTGTGCGGCAGCTTCCGCTTTTGCTTTAGCTGCTTCCGCTTGTTCAGCTGCTGCCTTCGCTTTTGCCGCTTCGGCCTTAGCCTGTGCGGCCGCCTCGACTTTTGCCTTGGCTATTTCAGCTTGTTTGGCTTCGGCCTTAGCTTGCTCGGCGGCTTCCGCTTTGGCTTTGGCAGCTTCAGCCTGCTTCGCTTCGGCCTTGGCTTGCTCGGCGGCTTCGGCTTTCGCTTTGGCTGCTTCGGCTTGTTTGGCTTCAGCCTTGGATTGTTCGGCGGCCTCGGCTTTCGCTTTGGCGGCTTCCGCCTGTTTCGCTTCGGCCTTGGCTTGTTCGGCAGCTTCGGCTTTTGCTTTAGCGGCTTCCGCCTGCTTCGCTTCGGCCTTGGCTTGTTCGGCGGCTTCGACTTTCGCTTTAGCTGCTTCGGCTTGTTTGGCTTCGGCCTTGGCTTGTGCTACGGCTTCCGCTTTGGCTTTGGCTTTGGCGGCTTCCGCCCGCTTTGCTTCAGCCTTGGCTTGTGCAGCCGCTTCGGCTTTGGCTTTAGCCGCTTCAACCTGTTTTGCTTCAGCCTTGGCTCGCTCGGCGGCTTCGGCTTTTTCTTTGGCTATTTCGGCCTGCTTTGCTTCGGCCTTGGCTTTTTCCGCTTGTGCCTGCTGCACTGCCCGTTCGGCTTCCGGCTTAGTTTCCGCTTCCGGTTTTTTCTCTTCAACCGGAGTTTCAGCCGACTTTACCGGCTCTGCGCTAACCTCAGCCGGATTCTTAGCCTTGGTTTCATCGACAATTTCAGCGTGAATAATTTCCGGCGCCGCATCCGCTTCCGGTTTATCGGGCTTAAATAGCGCGCTTAAAGCAAACAGGCCTAAAATAGTAATATGTAAAGCCAGCGCCAGAATGATTGGCCATGAAAATTTCTTTTTATTACTATCCATCGAAATCTATTGTTCACCCGACTTGGTCATTAATCCCACGCTGGACACGCCGGCATTTTTTAAACCCGCCATCAGCGTAACCACGACACCATAATCAATGCCCTTATAAGCCCCGATCAGAACCTGAGTTTTCGGCTTCTGGCTTAATACCGCCATCACTCGCCCTTCCACCTCTTCAGGCTGAACCAGCTCAGGTTCCTTGTCATCAATGGTAATAAAATATTGGCTCTGTTCATTAATTGACACAACAACCGGCAAATTATCGCCTTCCGATTCCACGGTCGCGGACTCGGCTTGCGGAAGCTCGACCTGCACGCCTGTCTGCAACATCGGCGTGGTGATCATGAAAATAATCAACAACACTAAAGTTACGTCAATGTAGGGAACCACATTGATCTCTGCCATGGGCTTTCGGCGCCCATTTTTTCTGCCCATTTGTGGCGCGCTCATTTTTGGTGTGCCTGTCTCTGCAATAATACGACGAATTCTTCAACAAACAGCTCATATCGGCCGGTCAATCTGTCCAGCCGAGTGGAAAAACGGTTGTAGGCAATAACGGCGGGAATCGCGGCAAACAAGCCGATAGCTGTTGCAATCAAGGCTTCGGCGATACCTGGCGCAACTTGCGCCAAAGTCGCCTGTTTGACATTACCCAGTGACATGAAGGAATTCATGATGCCCCATACCGTGCCGAATAAACCGATGTAAGGACTGATCGAACCGACCGTGGCAAGAAAGGCTAAATGCTCATCGAGTCGCTCCAATTCGCGAGACAATTCGATGCGCATGACCCGTTGCGCGCTTTCCACTTGTACGCCAGGTTCCACATTACCGGCTTGCCGCATCCGGGAGAATTCTTTGTAGCCGGCCAGGAATATTTTCTCAATGCCTTCCGGCTCGAAATCCTTGGCCGCCAGTTTTCTGTATAGATCGGCCAAGACCAAGCCGGACCAAAACTGCTCTTCAAATTCGTCGGTGATTTCAATCGCCCGGTTGAGTTCTTTGCGCTTGGTGAAAATAAATGTCCATGACGACACCGATGCGGCCAACAATATCATCATGACGAATTGAACAACAAAACTGGCTTCTTTAACTAAATGGAAAATCGACAAATCGGTGTTCATTCTTTAATTGCTCTAAATAAAGTTTCAGGAATCGCTTTAGGACGCATAGTTTGGGCATCCAAACAGGCAATTCGAATTACGCCCTCGCATAAAACGTCATCGCCTCGTGTAATAACTTGATCAAAAGTTAAACTGGCCTTTTTAGCCAGCCTCACCTTCGCACTCACTTGCAACAGCTCATTAAACCGGGCTGGACTCAAATAATCGACCTGCACCGAACGCACCACAAAAATAACGCCTTCATTAGCGGTCAGCTCATCCTGCTCATAACCCATTGCCCTGAGCATTTCGGTTCTGGCCCGCTCGAAAAATTTTAGGTAATTGGCATAAAACACCACGCCGCCTGCATCGGTGTCTTCGTAATAAACCCGTACCGGCCAAATAAACTTTTTCATATATGTTTACGTACGATTAATAGAACACGGATGACACGGATTGGACGGATTTACGCGGATTTTTAATCAGTGTTTATCAGCCTAAATCCGCGTCATCCGTGTTCCATTTCTCTTTGCACTGAATAGTTACAGTTATTCAAACAAATCCTCAGACACACCCAACTGTTTTGGGGGCGCCAAGCCAAAATGCAAGTAAGCATTCTGGGTGACCACTCGTCCTCGGGGCGTTCGCATAATAAACCCTTGTTGCAGCAAATACGGCTCCACCACATCTTCAATGGTGCCGCGCTCTTCGCTGATTGCAGCAGCCAGTGTATCCAGCCCCACCGGCCCACCGGCAAAACCTTCAATCATCGCCATAAGCAATTTGCGGTCTAATGAATCGAAGCCGTTATTATCCA
Source organism: Methylobacter sp. (assembly GCA_030679035.1). GTDB lineage: Bacteria > Pseudomonadota > Gammaproteobacteria > Methylococcales > Methylomonadaceae > Methylobacter_A. The sequence goes on from JAUXTH010000069.1 coordinate 51,549, forward strand.
CCTTCAACATTTCCAAAGCCTGAAAGGACAGCTCCTCGGTAATCGTGCCGTTGCCTTTTACTTCCGCATAGTCCCGCACCCGGCGCAACAATCTGTTGGCAATTCGAGGCGTTCCGCGAGAACGGCGGGCGATTTCATGAGCGCCGCGCGGTTCCATCGCAATGCCCAACACCTTGGCTGAACGGGCCGCAATATTCGCCAGTTCATCAACGGTGTAAAACTCCAAGCGCTGGACAATGCCGAAGCGGTCGCGCAACGGCGAGGTCAGCAAACCGGCACGGGTGGTCGCGCCAACCAGCGTAAAAGGCGGCAGATCCAGCTTAATCGAACGTGCAGCAGGGCCTTCGCCGATCATAAGGTCTAGCTGATAATCCTCCATGGCCGGATATAAAATCTCTTCAACCGCCGGGCTCAAGCGATGTATTTCATCGATAAACAGCACGTCATGGGGTTCGAGATTAGTCAGCAATGCCGCAAGATCACCCGCTTTATCGAGCACAGGGCCCGATGTTTGACGAATTTTAACACACATTTCGGCGGCGATGATATTAGCCAGCGTGGTTTTGCCCAAACCGGGAGGGCCGAAAATCAACACATGATCCAGCGCTTCCTGCCGCGCCGTGGCCGCCTGAATAAAAATCTCCATTTGCTCGCGCAACTCTTTCTGGCCGATATAATCGGCCAGGCGCTTGGGCCGAATAGCCCGATCCTGGCGCTCTTCATCCGAATGACTGTGGGCGGTCACCATGCGGTCGCTTTCGATCATCTTACCGAACCTTGCAGCGCCAGCCGGATGATGTCTTCACAGCTTTTACCCTCGACGCTGATGTTTTGCACCATTTTACCGGCATCCAGAGGTTTATAGCCCAGCGAACACAAGGCGCTGATTGCTTCCTGTTTGGGATTATTGATCGGCAGGACTTTATCGGTACCGCTCACTGATGAACCAGCTGAATCGCCTAAATCCGGCAATCGGTCGCGCATTTCGATAACCAAGCGCTCGGCCGTCTTTTTGCCGACTCCCGGCAGACGCACCAGAGCCTGGGTATCGTTATTATGAATACAACGATGGAATTCTTCAGCACTCTGCCCCGATAAAATCGTCAAAGCCAGCTTGGGGCCGACGCCATTGACTTTGATCAGGGTTCTGAACATTGAGCGATCCGCTTCGGTGGAAAATCCGAACAGAATATGTGCATCTTCCCGCACCACCAGATGGGTGTGCAAGATGATCTCGGAACCGATGGCGGGCAGATTATAAAAAGTCGTCATCGGCGCTTCGACTTCATAGCCGACGCCGTTCACATCAAGCATTAGTAAGGGCGGCGCTTTAAACGCCAGCTTGCCGCGCAGAAAACCGATCACCGCAACAAGCCCTGCTGTAAACGCTGAGCAGTTTGCTGATAATGGGCGTGACAGATACTGATACCCAACGCATCGCCGGCATCGCTTTGCAACTCGCCTTGAATATTTAACAGAATTTTCACCATGTGCTGAACCTGAGTTTTTTCGGCGCTGCCCTTGCCCACCACGGCCTGTTTGACTTGCCGGGCAGCATATTCAAACACCGGCAAACCGGCGGTCTGTACTGCACAAATTGCCGCGCCCCTTGCCTGACCCAATTTTAGCGCAGAGTCGGCATTTTTATGCATAAACACCTGTTCTATAGCCATTTGCTCCGGCTGATAGCGTTCGACAACTTCCACAATGCCGTCAAAAATTTGTTTAAGCCGATCGGGAAAATAATCGGCTTTGATATGAATGCTGCCGCTGGCTATGTATTTATAACCGTTCGCCGAACCTTCTATAATGCCGTAACCGGTTATTCTTGAACCGGGATCTATCCCTAAAATTCGCATCGACTACAATAAGTTATCAATCCAACCCTTCCATAATTTCGTCGCTGATATCCGCATTGGAATAAACATTCTGCACGTCGTCCAGGTCTTCCAACCGGTCGATCAGACGCATCATCTTTTCCGCGCCCTCGGCATCCAGTTCAGCCATTGTAGCCGCCTGCATCGTGACTTCGGCGTTATCCGGCTCAAAGCCTGCGGCAACCAGGGCGTCTTTGACTTCCAGATAACTTTCCGGCGTGGTCATTACATCAACCGAGCCGTCATCATTGACGATGACATCTTCCGCTCCGGCTTCCAAAGCCGCCTCCATCAGCGCGTCTTCATCAACGGTAGGCGCGTAACTGAGAATACCTATCTTGCTGAATAGATAGGCCACAGAACCATCCGTGCCCAAGTTGCCGCCCGCTTTAGAAAAGGCATGACGCACTTCGCCGACGGTACGGTTGCGATTATCGGTCAGGCAGTCGACCATAACCGCCGTGCCGCCGGGGCCGTAGCCTTCGTATCGGACGACTTCGTAATTAACGCCTTCCAATGCGCCGGACGCTTTTTTGATCGCGGTATCGATGGTGTCGCGGCGCATATTTGCACCCAGGGCTTTGTCGATCGCCGTCCGTAAAGCTGGATTGCTGGCCGCATCCGGCCCGCTGGTTTTTACCGCTACCGTTATTTCCCGTAGCATTTTAGTGAATATTTTGCCCCGCTTGGCATCCTGCCCTGCCTTACGATGCTTGATATTAGCCCATTTACTATGCCCAGCCATTATCCCTCTCTTAAATTAACGTAGGGGCAGGTCTTGTGCCTGCCCTTTTGACATTTACCACATCAGGGCAACCACAAGGGATTGCCCCCTACAATATATGCACCAAAACAGAAACCAGACTCGGTTCAGCACAATAAAAATCCGCTTGCTCCCGAACAAGCGGCCGGTCAACCACTCCGCCGAAACCGATCACAACGGCCCCGGCCTGCTTGGCTTCCATGTCGGTCTTGCCGTCGCCTACCATAACCAGTGAGCCTTGCGACTTAAGCAATCGTCTGCAAATCTCGGCTTTGCCGCCCGATCTCGCCAGCGGCGAACTCTGGTCATAATCGCGATAACTGCCGTCTGCATTGAAATAAATATCGACCGCATGAACTTGGGCTTCTGGCAAACCCAAATACCTTGCCAGCGGCAAAATAGCCTGCCGAAGCCCGCCGCTGACAATATGCAGCTCCTTGCCCGGCGCAGTTAAAGTCTCAAACACATCCTTAACACCATCGACTATCTGCTCGATATACAAATCAGCCAGCCAATCAATGCTAGCCCGATCCGGTCTGATCGCAGACAAACGCTGACCATAAACCGCTTCTAACGGCACCTCGCCATTCATCGCCGCATCGGTCAGTCTGGACATTTCCTCACCTAGACCTACGCGTCCGGCAAGCTCGTCGATACCTTCAATTTTGCTTAAGGTGCTGTCGCAATCAAAGCAGATGACATCGAAACTCATAAGTTGATCTGAATGGCCTTATGTACGGCGGGAATATGACAGAGTTGCTGTAACAAATCCTCGGTCAACGGCTCGGAAACACTGATAACTGCCATCGCCCGCTGCAACTCATCCGCCGTACCCACCTGCATTCTGGAGATATTGATATTGGCGTTGCCCAGCACACTGCTGATTGCCGATATAACGCCCGGTTTGTCGTCATGCTGGGTCACCAGCAAGGTTCCTTCCGGCACCACTTCAATATCGAACTGATCGATGCCAACCAGACGCGGATGGCAGCCGCCCAACAAGGTTCCCGCCAGCGTAATCGTATGATCCGCGCAATGCCCGGTCACCTTGATCAGCGACAAATAATCCTGAGTTTCTTCGGTTTTCGATTCAACCAGGGCAATGCCCTGACGTTTGGCAATGTTTTCGGCATTAACCCGGTTTACCGGTGTCGAAAACTGCCCGCTTAATACACCGATTAACGCGGAGACTGAAACCGGCCGCGCCTCGACCTCTGCCGCTCGGCCCATCAACGCAACTTCTATTTTTTCTATCGGCTTGGTCGCAAGACCCACCAACACTTTGCCCAGAATATTGGCCAGCGTGATAAATTCGTGCGATTTTTTCAATTCTTCCGCCGACACTCTAGGCAGATTCAACGCGTTAACCGCTTCCCCGGTTTTTAAGAACGTGACCGCCTGGCGGGCAATTTCGACACTCACTGCCACCTGCGCTTCGCTGGTCGATGCGCCTAAATGCGGAGTAAAAACGATATTATCCAGCTCCAGCAACGGCGAACCGGCTGGCGGTTCATTTTCGTAAACATCGAGCGCCGCACCGGCTATTCGACCGTTCTTCAACGCATCATACAGCGCGGCCTCGTCAATCAAGCCGCCTCTGGCGCAATTGATAATCATCGCTTCTTTTTTCATGACCGCCAGCTGCGCGCTGCCGATAACGTTGCGGGTTTTTTCAATCAGCGGGCAATGCAGGGTCAAATAATCCGCGCGGGTCACCAGCTCATCCAGACTGACCGATTCAACGCCCAGGTCTTCGAATATTTCAGGCGCAACAAACGGGTCATAAGCAATCACCTGCATTTTCAGGCCCAAGCCGCGCTGCGAAACGATCCGTCCGATGGTGCCGAAACCGAGCACCGCCAGCGTTTTATGGGCAATTTCCGACCCCATCAACTTGGAGCGCTCCCATTTTCCGGCACGAACCGAGCGATCCGCAGTCGGCAAATGACGGCTCAGCGACATCATATGCGCAATCGCCAATTCGGCAGTCGTGGTCGCATTGGCATCCGGGGTATTCATCACAATAATCCCCAACTCCGTTGCGGCAGGTATATCGACATTATCGACACCGATACCGGCACGACCTATCAGCTTGAGGTTCTTTGCCGCCTGCAATACTTTTTTGGTCACCTGGGTGTCGCTGCGAATCAGCAGTGCATCGTAATCGCCGATAATGCTGCACAACTGATCTTCATTGAGCCCGGTCTCGATATGTATTTGTATGCCGGGCTGGTCGTTTAAATAATTGATACCAGCTTCTGCTAATTTGTCGGAAATAAGGATTTTTTTCAAAGGAACGTACCGGGAATAGGTTATGCGTTAAAAATAAGTAGTTTAACAGCTTTACGCGCAGGGCAGTTGAACCCTGCGCTTATAAAAAACTTTTTTTGCAATCTCCAGTATTATTTGCCGTGATAATAACCATCCGGGGATGGTTTGCGTGCCGGTTTCGGCGCTGACGGGGATGGTTTGCTTACCACCGGTTTCGGCGATGGAGGGGCTGCCGGTGCAGGAGCTTGCGCTTGCTCCGGCACAGACGCTGCCGCCTCATCTAATGGCGGCAAGCGTTCATAGATTGCCACAGGATCACCGCTCTGCTCTTTAAGCGCTTTATTTAAAGCTTGCTGATCAAAATCAGGCAATTCCTGCGCCGCGCCAGCTCCCGGCTGGCTTGCGGCATACACACCATCCCTGGCGATATTATTGGCGTTTTGAATCAACCTTAGCGCCACGGCAAAACGCTGATCCAGCGTGGTTTCTTCGCCTTCCAGATCAGGATGAGCTTCGACATAAAGCACATTGTCCAGCCAGCCAACCTTAATCGGCTGCTTAACAATATAGACCGGCGTCCCGACCGAAACCATATCGTATAACTGCTCGACATCCTCAGGATACATACGAACGCAGCCATGGGTAATCTGCATGCCGATACCATGAATCTTGTCAATATCAGTACCGTGTATCCGGTATTCACCGGGCAGATCCAGGTACAACGCGCGCGAACCCAGCGGATTATGAGGCCCCGGCGGAACAATAACCGGCAAAGGATCGCCATTGGCGGCATGTTCGCGCCTGATTGACTCGGGCGGGTGCCATGAAGGATTCATAATTTTTCGCGCAACCTTGGTTTTACCCAACGGCGTCTTCCAATCCTGCCTGCCGACGCCATGCGCATAAGACATGACTTGCTGAGGCTTCTCGCCCTTTTTCGTCGGCGGATAATAATACATGCGGTATTCGGAAATATTTAAGGTAATTCCGTTATGAGGCGAATCCGGCAAAATACGCTTGTTGGACAAGCGAACAATCTCGCCTTTTCTAACCAACCAGCGATCAACATCCTGATTCAACCTGACGATTTCCGTTTGCCCCAGTAGAAAGCGGCGCGCCACATCCAATAAGGTCTCGTCTTGGTCTGCGCGGGTTACCGCCACTCCGTCAGGATATTGAGTGATTACGCTATCACTGCTGTTTTCCGGCATTGCATAGGTTGTAGCATTTGCATGACCGCCGATGAAGGCCAATAAGATAGTAAAAGCAAGTAGAGCGCGAATATTCATTGCGGTAAATTTCTCAAAACACATATAAAAATAATAATTTCATTTCAACAACCAGCGTTGTCTGCTGGTTATTAGGTATGGATAAATCCACACCCACCGGCAATACCCAGCTAATTACTCAAGATCTGCCAATCTAAAAAAACTGTTTATATTATCATGCCAGCTTGACTCGAGCATAATTTAGCTGAGTTCATGGACTTATTTTGGGAATTAGCACTATTCCCCCTATAATCCTGACAATACAATACATTGCCCACTTTCAACCCAATAACAAGAGACCGCCCCATGTTAATGCAAATTTTTCGCAGCAAACACGTAACTTCAGATGATGATACAGCCAGCGGCCTCAAGCGTTGCCTGTCCAAATGGGATCTGGCTTTTCTCGGCATCGGCGCAATCATCGGCACCGGCATTTTCGTGCTGACCGGCGTCGCCGCCGCCACACAATCCGGGCCTGCCGTAATGCTGTCATTTGTGATCGCCGGACTCGCCTGCGCATTCGCCGCCTTGTCTTATGCGGAATTATCCGCCTCGGTCGGGGGCTGCGGCAGCGCCTACGGTTACAGCTATGTGGCTTTTGGTGAAATATTCGCCTTTATGATCGGCTGGGACTTGCTGCTGGAATACAGTCTGGCCGTCGCCACCGTCGCCAACGGCTGGGCCGGCTATTTCAACAACGCACTGACGGCAATCGGCATACCGTTGCCGGAGATGCTGACCAAAGCGCCAAAACTCGGCGGCCTGATCAACCTGCCCGCAACCGCCATTATTTTGATACTGATGATACTGCTAATTATCGGCGTAAAACACAGCGCCAAAGTCAACAACGCGATGGTATTCGTTAAGCTTTTGACCATCACCGTCTTTATCGCTGTTGCCGCATTCAACGTCCACCCGGAAAACTGGCAGCCGTTCATGCCGTTCGGCTGGTTTCAAACCCTGCCAGACGGTAAAACCACCGGCGTTCTGGCTGGCGCATCGCTGGTATTTTTCGCCTACGTCGGCTTTGATGCGGTGTCCACCGCCGCCGAGGAAGCCAGCGATCCACAACGCGACCTGCCTTTCGGCATCGTCACCTCACTGGGCTTTTGCACTGTCATCTACATCCTGGTGTCCGGCCTGCTGACCGGCGTCGTAAACTATACCGAGCTCAACGTATCCTCGCCTGTCGCTCACGCGCTGAACCTGCTCGGCTACAACTGGGCGTCGGCGCTGATCTCAACCGGCGTTATTGCCGGCCTGACCACCGTCATGCTCGTGCTGTATTACGGACTGACCCGCATCATCTTCGCGATGTCCCGAGACGGCCTACTCTCGCCGTTCTTTAGCGAAGTGAACCCCAAAACCCAAACCCCGGTGCGCGTCATCGTACTGTGCGGCATCATCATGGCGACAGCCGCAGGCTTCATCCCGCTCGGAGATCTGGCCGAACTGGTCAACATCGGCACCCTGGCCGCATTCGTACTGGTGTGTTTAGGCGTATTGGTACTGCGCATCACCAAGCCTGACATGAAACGCCCATTCCGCTCACCGTTCAGCCCATTGTTTCCGGTGCTGGGCATGCTGTCCTGTACCGCGCTGATGGCGTTTTTGCCCTCGCTAACATGGCTGCGCTTTGTGGTTTGGTTGGTTATTGGCTTGATTGTTTATTTTTCTTATTCAGTAAGGCATAGTCAGTTGGCGAAAGACAAAAAGTAATGTACGCACTGCGTACCTTACTCCACAAGGCTGTCATTCAGGGACGTTATTGATAGATATAGCCACCGAGCCTCGTTGACAGTATTGTTAAAGCCTGTATAGCCTTTTCTTTTGTATCATATGATAAAACTTTATTATGATGAGTCGGGCAACACCGGTTCCGACCTTCTGAACAAGGAACAGACAGTATTCTGCCTTGCATCAACATCCCTGAGTGATCAGATTGCTACTGAACTCATTACCCCGCTAATTCGATCAGGGCAAAGCGAAGCCAAATACAGTAAATTGAAAGGCACACGCCAAGGTCAAGCAGATTTGGTTAATTTCTTCCGATCACCTTATCTGTCAGTAGAGAACTCGAAATTCACTATAGCCGATAAAAAATACTATTTGATTACGCATATCGTCGACAAGCTAATCGAACCACCTTTGTATGAGAGTGGAATTGATCTGTATGAGAATGACGCACACGTAAGCTTGACCAATATCTGGTACTACACTGGTGAGACTATATTCCCCGGATATTGGAATAAAATCCAACAGGCTTTTGTCCATGCAATTCGGCTACGAAATAGGGAAGCTTTTAATAAATTTGATTATTTGCTTTCCGAAGCTGCGAGATATACACCTGTCAATAGTCGAGATTTTGCAACCGGGTTGCTTTTAGCGCGTGGTAGGCTCGATAAGTTCATAGGGGTTTATCAGGACATTGAAGTATTCGATCCTGCTGTAGATTTGTTCATTTCCCTTACCCACAAATGGATGGAACAATCATCAGGCATGTTTCATGTCACGCACGACCAATCAAAACCTCTTAGACGTAGGGAAAATTTTTTACGCACGCTAATGACTGGCGTTGACCCGAGAATCATAGGATATGGGGATCGCCAAGTCGAACTTCCTTTACGTATTTCTGACTTGTTTTTTGGTGATTCTGTTAATCATCCACAACTTCAGGTAGCCGATATTATTGCTGGGGCGGCAATAGATTGTTTAATGACATGGTCAGGTAAAAAGCCAACTCAGGAATATCATAAGATCATGAAAGATACCAAATTAGAATCCTTGTTTTGTGATGGGATGTTGCCTTTAGTGCAAAATATTTGGAAGACGAATCCATCAAGACCGAGCGAGAAGAATTTGATAGATGGCTCCATAGAATTTCTTTCTGACATTGGCAGCTTTAGATAATTGCTTCTATGTCGTCGTTAATCAACAACTCTTGAAAAACATCGGGTGATATTCAGCAAAATGTTAGGTTACCTACCGCTAACCCAGCCTACGAACCACCCCAAATCCCGGTCAAAAAAAAACCCAAGCGTTTCGGCTTGGGTTTTTAATTTAAGAGCTTGGCAATTCCCTACTTTCGCATGGCAAACTGCCACACTATCATCGGCGCTAAACGGTTTCACTTCCGAGTTCGGGATGGGATCGGGTGGTTCAC
>JAUXTH010000072.1 GCA_030679035.1 Methylobacter sp.
AAAACATTTTTTGCAATGTCTAAACCGATTGTCGTAATATTCATGGCGGATTCCTCTTCTTCATTAAGTGGTTGTTACTTTCTTCCACTTTGGCACATCGCGATGCCGGAGGGAAGAGGAGGAGTCCATACCATTATCCTAGCGCAAACTATTTAACAAATCAGTTTCGCAAATTTGCTCACCATCGGCCAATTTTTGGACGAGATCGGGCGGCGCAACAAAGACAAACGAACTTCCGTACTTACGTTTGCTGAGAATCTTGAATTGATCGGACAGCTTTAATAAATCCGTCCGAGCCGTTTGATAGCTGATTTTATGCGCCGCTTGGTGTTCTTGAATACTGTAAATAGCATTGGGATGATCCAGCGCATGGCGCAGGATAGCCAATTGACGATGATTTAATTGCCCTTGCAGTAGCGAGCCATCCAGGCGTTTTTCTATAGAATGCAGTTCCACCGCTTTCCTTTCAAGATGTTCATGCAGCGCATTAATCGCCTTCTTGATCACCTCCAGCTGATGAATAATAAAATAGGTCAGATCGTTGTCATCGGTTTCGGTGTACAGATAGGCTCTACCGTATTGTGCAGGGGCTTGTTTAATGATTCGGGAGATGGAAATAAACTCCATCAGCCAATACTGTTGATTTGCCATCGACCAATAAAACAGCGCCCGTGCTGTCCGGCCATTGCCGTCGATAAATGGATGATCGTAGCCGATCATAAAATGCAGGATAATCGCCCTGATTACCGGGTGGATAAACTCTTTACCGTCCAAGTCATTAGCAAACTGGCATAGGCGTTCTACTCTTTTAGGCAGTTCCGATGATTCCGGCGGCGTGTGCAACAAAACCGATTCAGAAGCATTGACCACATGAATATCGTCGCCAGCATCCCGGTATTGCCCCGCCTTGTTTACATCGTCCAGCGTTGCATCCGTTAGCAAACGATGCAATTGTAAAATCATGGCCGGCGTCAACTTTTCCTGTTTATATTCCCGAATGAATTGCATTGCTTGGTAGTTATTAAAGATCATTTGTTCGCTGTGATCCTTAGGTTTTCTACCTTGCCTGAGCATTTCTTTCGCCACATTGCGGGTCGTTGATGCGCCTTCCAACTGGCTGGAACTGATGGCTTCTTCAATCAGCGAACCGACAAGATAGGTGTCGCGAGTGTGCGGATTGGTAACCGGCTTATCCATACCGATACGACCGGCGGCATTTTGATCTATCCAGTGCAAATCCCTATGAATGCTATCGATCATACAAAACTGAAATTGCTCGCCGGACTTGCTAGTGAAAGGCAGTTTTTTATAAAGTTTTGTCCTCGCGAATTTTAATATCGCCCAATAATCTTCCGACGTCCATCCTTCCGGGGGCTGTAAATGCCGTAATTTATCCCAGTGCAAATAGCGACCTTCTGCATCCGTCGGCCCTAAGTTCGAACTAAGCAACCTGTAAAATTTATTGCCATCAGCTTTTGCAAGAAGTGTTTCGAAACAAGGAGGGGAAAGCGGCAATTTCATGGCGAATGCCTTGATTACTAATTAATAAAAAATTAGTATAGCACCCCCTCCCCAGTCTAGTACTAATTTTTTTAAAATTAGTACTTTAATATCAAAGGTGACTCTTAACTGCCTTACTGATTGCTTACCTATTAGTTCATTATGCGCCTTCAATGCTCCCTCAGTATCGTTCCAATAAGCCTTGCTTGTCATATCTTTCTATTCGCTTTGTAAGATTTCCTACAAAACCATACCCAGTAAACTCAAGTAATTTCAATGCTATACAAAATGGCACAACGATTGCTTTAGCTTAATCAAACAAAGCTATTGGTCAAGCCGATGAAATCAACTAAAGACATTGCCGCGCTGCTGGACGAACCTGCCTGCGAGCATAACAAGAAGGAAAAGTCCGGTTGCGCCAAACCCAAACCCGGAGCTTCTGCGGGCGGCTGCGCTTTTGACGGGGCGCAGATAGCTCTCTTGCCTATTGCGGATGTCGCGCATATCGTCCATGGGCCGATTGCTTGTGCGGGGAGTTCCTGGGACAACCGGGGTACACGGTCTTCCGGTGCGACCTTATACCGTATAGGCATGACTACGGACTTGACCGAGCAGGACATTATTATGGGCCGCGCGGAAAAGCGTTTGTTCCATGCGATTAAGCAGGCGATTGACAGCTACCATCCGCCTGCCGTGTTTGTTTATAACACCTGCGTCCCTGCTTTGATCGGCGATGACATTAATGCGGTGTGCAAGTCTGCCCAAGAGCGCTGGGGCGTTCCGGTCGTGCCGATTGATTCTGCCGGATTTTACGGCACCAAGAATCTGGGTAACCGGATTGCCGGTGATGCGATGGTTAATCATGTGATCGGCACCCGCGATCCCGACCCCTTGCCGTTAACCGTTCAACGCGCGGAAATTATCATCCATGACGTTAACCTGATCGGCGAATACAACATCGCCGGTGAATTCTGGCATGTGCTGCCGCTGCTGGATGAACTGGGCTTGCGCGTGCTGTGCACCCTGTCCGGCGATGCGCGGTTCCGTGAAGTGCAGACCATGCACAAAGCTGAAGTCAACATGATGGTGTGCTCGAAAGCAATGGTCAATGTCGCCCGCAAGTTGCAACAACAATACGGCACTCCCTGGTTTGAAGGCAGTTATTACGGCATTACCGACACCAGCCAGGCGTTAAGGGATTTTGCAAAAGCCCTTAACGATGCAGATTTAACGGAACGTACCGAAGCGCTGATCCTGCGCGAAGAAACGAGGATCAGGAAAGAACTGGAGCCGTGGAAAGCTCGCCTGAAAGGCAAACGGGTATTGCTGTTTACCGGCGGCGTAAAAAGCTGGTCGGTAATTTCAGCGTTGCAGGATTTGGGCATGGTGGTGGTTGCGACCGGCACCAAAAAATCCACCGAAGAGGACAAGGCCAGAATCCGCGAACTGATGGGCGAAGATACCGTGATGATCGACGACGGCAGCCCCAGGGCGTTGCTGAAAATCGTCCATGATTACAAGGCCGACATCCTGATCGCCGGTGGCCGCAACATGTACACGGCGTTAAAAGCCAAGGTTCCGTTTTTGGATATTAACCAGGAACGCGAATTCGGTTATGAAGGTTACCAAGGCATACTGGAACTGGTGCGCCAACTGGCATTGACGATTGAAAGCCCGGTATGGGAGGCGGTTAGAGCGCCCGCGCCGTGGAAAAACAAGAAGGTGACAAATGGCTGACATCCTGAAAAGAAACAAAGCGCTATCGGTCAATCCGCTGAAAGCCAGCCAGCCGATAGGCGGTTCGCTGGCGACGCTGGGCTTTAATCGCGCCATGCCTATGTTGCACGGCTCGCAAGGCTGCACTGCCTTCGCCAAAGTGTTTTTCGTGCGCCACTTCCGGGAGCCTATCCCGCTGCAAAGTACGGCGATGGATCAAGGCAGCTCGGTAATGGGTGCGGACGAAAATGTACGTGAAGGCATTAAAACTATTGCCGAAAAATCCCGCCCTGCCCTGATTACGATTTTGACGACCGGCCTTGCGGAAACACAAGGCGCCGATGTGCACCGGAATGTCCGGGAATTCAGGGAAGCCAACCCGGAATTCGCCGATGTCGCCGTCGTCGCGGTCAATACGCCTGATTTTACCGGCAGCGTCGAAACCGGGTTTGCAGCGACTCTTACCGAAATTATTCGCGCGTTGGTGCCGGATGCCAAGGAAGCCGGAACTTACCCCGGCAAACGCAAACGCCAGGTTAATGTCCTGGTCAATTACATGCTGACGCCCGGCGATATCGAAGCGCTTCGGGATGTTTTTGAGCAATTCCAGCTCAGGCCTGTTTTTGTACCCGATATTTCCGATTCGCTGGATGGCTGTTTGACCGATGAAGATTTCAGCCCCGTAACTATCGGCGGCACTCTGATCTCTGAAATGGCGACGCTGGGCGATGCGCTGGCGACGGTGGTTATCGGGCCCTCGCTAGCCAAGGCGGCAGAGTTGCTGGAAGAAAAAACCGGCGTGCCGACCTATGCCATCGATCATCTTTACGGCTTGAAAGCCAATGATGCGCTGATTTCTGCTTTGGTTGAAATCAGCGGGCACCAAGTGCCGGAGCGCATTGAGCGGCAGCGTGCGCAGTTGCAGGACGCGATGCTGGATACGCATTTCATGCTCGGCCAGTTGCGTATTGCGATTGCCGCCGATGCGGATTTACTGAATGCGTTTGTCGATCAGGTTCAGGAAATGGGTTCGGAAGTCGTTGCTGCCGTCACCTCCTGCAACGTGCCGTTGCTGGCGCGAATCCCCGTCGCCAGCATCAAAATCGGCGACCTTGAGGATATGGAACTGATCGGCAAAGCCAACAAGGCGCAACTGGTTATCGGCAATTCGCACGCTGTCGATACCGCCGAACGATTAGGCACGCCTATTTTAAGAGCCGGATTTCCGCTATACGACATTATCGGCGGCTACCAGAAAACCTGGATCGGCTATCGCGGTTCCCGGCAGACGCTGTTTGATCTGGCCAACCTGGTCATCAATTATTCGCATGAAGAAATCCCGGTCTACCGCTCGGTGTACGGCCAAAAACCGGCCAGCGAAATAACGGACTACCCGCAGACATGTCATTAACAAGACGCATGCATATAGTGCAAGGCACTGATGAGAGGAAGCTTATGGAAACCGCATTAAAAATAGCGTTTGCCACCACTGACATGGAAACGGTAAACCAACATTTCGGCTCGGCCAAGTCCTTCGCGATTTATGCGGTGAATATGGATGACGCGCAATTGCTGGAGGCCGCCCAGTTTGGCGAGCTCAGTCAGGACGGCAATGAAGACAAGCTGTCGGTCAAGATTGAATTACTGGACGGTTGTGCGGCGGTGTATTGCCAAGCCGTTGGCGGCTCGGCCATTAATCAGCTGATCGCCAAAAACATCCAGCCGGTCAAGGTGCATGAAGGCGGCAAGATTAACGACTTAATCGTTGACCTGCAAAATGAAATGAAGGCCGGGCCGTCCAATTGGCTGGCAAAAGCGATTAATCAACACAAAAGTCCCGATCCTGAGCGTTTTAACCAAATGGAAGATGAGGGTTGGGACGAATGATATTTCCTCTTGTTTGTAGGAGCGGGCCGTGCCCGCGATATTAACTTAATAAATGTCGCCAGCATTTCGCGGGCATGGCCCGCTCCTACGACACCATAACCACTTAGGCTTAGCTCGTTCTCAAACGAGAGCTTCAAACCAGAACTAACAAATTACCACTTAACGGAGAAAAAACATGGCCACTGCCGCATTAGTCGTACAAGAAGACGACGCCAACCTGAGTTCAGAGATTGTCAAAGACATGATCAAACAATTACGCGCGATTGATACTTACGATACCTACGAAGGTTGGTCGGAAGCAAAAATCATCGACCCTATTGTGTTAACCAAAGAACGCAAAAAGAACATTCCGGTAATCGGCGATCCTGATGAAATCACCATTGCCCGCTTAAAAGCCTATTACAACTCATTGGCTACGCTGATCGAGAAAAAAACCGGCCTGATGGCAGCGCCTATGGTTCACATCAGCCACGAAGGCTTTGGTCGCGCGTTAATCATGGTCGGCAAACTCATTGTGGTCGATAAGATTTTACGCGACACCCACCGTTTCGGCTTCTCAAGTCTGGAAGACCTGCGTGAAAAAAGCGACAGCCTAATCGAGAAGGCGTTGGGCTTAATCGAAAAATACAATGCGGCTGCAACTGATTGAGGAATGCCTAAATGACTGAAGAAGAGTTAAGAAAGCTGGAAAAAGAAGTCAAAAAGAACAAGCGCTTGGCCAGCGAACAGGCGATGGAATTACATGACCTGATTGAAGACCGGCTGCCTGATGCTTACGGCGAAATTATGGGCATTGCACAAGCCACTTATGATGCCTGCAAAGCCTGGGATGAAGCCAACCAAAAACTGATTGCCGCTCAAGCTGAAGCGGCCTGAGCAGGAGAACAACATGTCTGAATTTGTAACCGGCGTTACCTTTGGCGGCACGGAGTGGACGCCTGCTTATGTCACCGACATCAATCAAAAGACCTGCATCGGTTGCGGCCGATGCTTTAAAGTCTGCCCGCGCGATGTGTTCGATCTGGTGGAAAAAGAGGAAGCGCTCGATCCCGATGACTTTGATGATGATTATGGCGATTTTGAAGACGACGATGACAACAGCATGGTCATGAGCTTAAAAAACAAGCTCGATTGCATCGGCTGCGAAGCTTGCTCCAAAGTGTGCCCGAAAAGCTGTTTCACCCACGAACATAAACAAGCTGCGTAAAGGCTCAGCCATCAATCGCAATGGAACACTGATGACGCAGATGAATATGATGAACACAGATAAAATCTTATTTAATCATAATTATCAGCGTCATCCGCGTTCCATTTTCTAACCGCTGAATAATTACGCCGTTTAATTTTTTAAAGGATTACGATCATGCCCAGACCCGAAAAACACGTATTCATATGCACCCAAAACCGTCCACAGGGGCATCCCCGAGGCTCCTGCGCCAGCAGCGGTTGCGCGGAAATCATGAATGAATTCATGAATGAAATACAAGCCCGCAACCTGTTTGAAAAAATCGCCCTGACCAACACCGGCTGCATGGGCCCTTGCATGATGGGTCCCAGCGTCCTGGTTTATCCTGAAGGGATTATGTACGGCAAACTGAAAAAGGACGACGTCCTTACCATCATCGAGCAGCATCTGCTCGGCGGTGAGCCGGTTGCCGAACTGATGGTTCCGGCCGAAATTTGGTAGCCTGAGGAACCCTTATGGATTTGTCTGAGCAAATCAAAACCAACCGTGATCTGGGGGCATCTATCTGTCAGCGACTGACGGAAGAAATCAACGAGCTGGGTTTTATCTCAGCGGAAATTCAGCATTATCCAATTTACGATGATGCCGTCTTTATACTGATCAAAGATCCTTATGTCGGCGGACATAACTTGACCGGCTACTGGTACGATGAAGCTAAAAAACAGCGCATCGGCAGACTTCAGTTTAATAGCGACGGCACTTTTTACGCAGAATACGATGTGGTCAAACCGCATCCTAACAACACCAAGCGCTTTGTCGAAAGCGTTACCGCGTGGGGTAAAGCCGAACAGATTAAATCTGAAGCCAAGTTATTGGAAATGCCTGTATAGCCGACATGGAAAATCCGGCGCGAATTTATGAGTTGTTGCTGGATTATGCCGGCAGCGATACAGAGGTCACCGAATTAAACATCGGCTTGGTTTGGACGGTTTGCAAAGCACAGCATATAGGCCTGGCGATGAGTCCCGGCACACCCACCCGCACCTTGTCGTGGCCGGGTACCTTAGCCGGTAAAACATTGGCGGAGTTGGCGGGATGGATTACCGACTGGGAGCCTTACAAGGCGACAGTTGCGATGGCAGCTATTAATTGCAGCTTGAACCGCTATGAATTACCGTCAGGGATAACCCTGCTGCCGACTCCAGGCAATGCCAATCTGGCGGTTTTCGATCATTTCCTGCCCCGGCTGCAAGGCAAGAAAGTCGTTGTAGTCGGGCGTTATCCGGGCATTGAACGTTATGCCGAGCAGATCAATCTCAGCATCATCGAACGGCAGCCCAGCTCTTCCGACTATCCCGATCCCGCCTGTGAATTTTTACTGCCCGATGCCGACTGGGTATTTTTAACGGCCAGTTCCATCACCAATAAAACCTTCCCTCGCTTGGCCGAGCTTGCTCAACACGCCACCACCGTATTGATGGGGCCGACCGTGCCGTGGCTGCCCGAACTGCACGAATTCGCCATTAACTATCTGGCGGGCATCGAAGTAATCGATCCGATAAAACTGTACCAAACTGCGGCGGAAGGCGGCGGCGTGCGCATTTTTGACGACGCGGTGCGTTACCGGATAGTCGATCTGACGCCAGGCAACAGCATGACTTGGTTGAAGAGCCAGATAGCTCAGGACTATACCGACAGGCAACGGCTAAACCAGGCCATGGAGCAATGGTACGGCACCGGCGAAAAAGGCCGGTTTCCTGAATTTAACCGGCTCAGTCAGGTAACGACCAAGCTTTCGCGCATGGACAGCAGTTACAAGCGTCTGTGGGATGTGTACTCGGCATGAATAGACTATTTTGGCTAGTTCCCAAGCTCCAGCTTGGGAATTCGGTTTGGAAGCTCTAGCTTCCTAGCTCGCGAAGCTAGAGCTTCGCTTTCTGGGTTCCCAATCTGGAGATTGGGAACCAGCGCACCCCACCAAAATGTAAGGTTCCCGACAATTAATTACAAAATAACCCGCATTGTTGGTTAAGACATCAAACTCCACCACAACCGAACCGGAAAAACAGTTCCATCTATATGTTTTAAAGGATAAAGTCTCAAATAACGCAACATGGCATAAAGCATGCTAAATCAAAGTTATTACTAAAAAACAGGCAAGGATAATGTCATGCACCCCAGTATTCATAACCAATGGCAAGGTATCATCAAAGTCAACGACGGTAATATCGTATCGGAAGTCAGACTGGAAATAGCACCCAATGTCTCAGTGCTTGTTACTGTTTCTACAGGCGCTGATGACGCACATAGACGGAATGAGCCAAGCACCCAGCGCCGCTGATTTCCCTCCTCAGTATTTACGTCAGCAGAGCAACATGCAATCGCACTATTTATTTAATTATCTGGAGAAAAAACAATGCTACTAGAAACCTACCAAGCTAAAGGATTATTAACGGTCACCTTGGTCAACGGTCAAACCGGCACTGCGGGAGTTTATGCTTATCGCGGCGACTTGGTCATAAAAGAGGGATCCCTGCGCGAAGGCTCGGCAACCGACCGCAAACCTCCAGAAGCCCTGCTGATCCATTCCGCCATGATCATTGAAAACGACAAGATTAAGTTCATCAACGGCCTCTTGCCTACGCTCGATTTAGTGCCCGTTTTTGTTGAAAAATACAAAGCCGATATTGCAGCAGACTGCATCGCTTTAATCTATGTCGAAAATATCGGCAAAGGCATGCAGGTTGAACTGGAAGGGGTGATTTACAAACTGATTCCTTTCAAAGAAGGCCTGGTTTGGAATGAATTGCTCGAAGAACTGTATATCGAAAAAAGCGAGCTAAAGAACCAATCTGCTGAAGATAAAGTCGCTATCGCTTACGCAGCAGCCAAATCGTATAACCCCAAAACCCCGGTCGTTTCATTTGCCGAAGCGGAAGAAAATACTATCGAGGTAATTAAAGATGCCGCTGTAGGCGCAATTTAAAATCCTCACTATTTCATAAAATCTAGGCTTATAAATTTAGCGTTTAAGTAGCTATAAGTTTAACTGCTTTTGTCCAACAACCTTTTCCTGAGCGTTGTACCTTCCGCGCCCTATTTTCTCGACTAGGGCGCTTTTTTTGCCTGCGAATACCCCGCAGCCCATAAAGCACAGCGTTTAAGATTATGGCAGACAATTTGCTAGATTAATTTATAAGGCATCTTAACCCAAAGTAATAGCGCCAATGGATGTCCGATAACTGCATGTGCAACAACAAAATCCATTTTATTGTTGGTTTTACTACAACCTGAACCCTTCATACGACTATGAAATACAAAACCATTTCCGTAGCCGATTCTAAAAAACTGATTAAAGAATCCAAGCCTATGATTCTGGATTGTCGGGCCATGACAGATTACAGGGCAGGACATTTGGAAGACGCCCTGCACGTTCATGAAGACCTGAAAGAGTCATTAGTCAAACGCGGCGACAAGCAGCGCAGTTTGCTGATCTATTGTTATTACGGCCATGCCAGCGAACACCTTGCCGAATTTTTCAGCGATTTCGGCTTCCAGGATGTTTACAGCCTGGAAGGCGGTTATTCCAGTTGGAAAGATCAACATCAGGAATTGTGATGAAACCTGAAATACGAGACTGGTTACAAAATAACTATTTCTCTGTAGCTCAACCGATTTTAAAGAACCATGACGGCATTTACCCTTTGATTTTGGCAAGCCAACAAGGTCGTGACGATGTCGTATGCTTTCTGATCAAACAGAATGCAGCGCTGGATGTGACTGATCAATACGGTAATAACGCATTATGGGCGGCTTGTTATGCCGACAACAGCGACTGTATCAATGCACTGATTGATGCAGGAGTCGATATTAATCATCAAAACTCCGCCTCCGGTGCTACTGCCCTGATTTTTGCGGCATCCAGCGGCAGGGAAAAGATTGTCGAACAACTATTGGCGGCCGGCGCTGATCCGACACTTACAACGCACGACGATTTCACGGCGTTGGATTTAGCCTCCACCAGAAAAATACTCAAACTCATCCAAGCTCGTTAAATCAGGAGATTAAAATGGAAGCATTGCCCCGTGAACTAGCCTTACGCATTGCCTTAGCATCGCGCATCTTGCCGGGTATCGATGTACCCCGGCTGCTGGAAATATTACACGAGCGAGTCGGCTCGCCTTTGGATGATGAAAAGCTAAAATCCATCACCGTCACCAACCTAAAAACCGGCTTAGGCAGCCTGGACGGCGAAGAAGACGGCGAGGACATCGGCATCGGTCTTGCCAACATCAAACTGGCCGTGCGTTACCTGTGGGGAGACGAGGCAGAAGATGAAGACCTGCCGGAAATAATGCCTTATAAAGACGGAGACATGCCCGATTCCATCCGCGTCGCCATCGGCTCAAACAGCGGCGCTCTGATTAACGGGCATTTCGGTTCCTGCATCCGTTTTCTGGTTTATCAGTTATCGCAGCACGATTACCGGCTGGTTGATATACGCTCAACCCTGGAAGCCGACAGCAGCGACGACAGAAACCTGTTCCGCGCCAACTTGATTAAAGACTGTCACGTCATGTTCGTGCAATCTATCGGCGGCCCGGCGGCGGCTAAAGTAATACGCGCCGATATTTACCCGATCAAGGTTCCTGATGTTATCGAAGCGGTGGATCAGTTAAAAGAATTCCAGAAAGTATTCGATGCGCCGCCGCCGTGGTTTGCTAAAGCCTTGGGACGTTCAGCCGAGGAACGAGTCAGGTTTACTCATGATGAGGTTTGTTAAGACCCGCCATTCCATTCCTTCTATCCATCACCCTAAAAGCCGCAGTTGGAGCGTGTGAAAGCCGTTCGTGCTGAGCCTATCGAAGCATGAACGGCTTTCACACACGCCCCCATTCCAAAACCCCGCTCACCCTTCGACAAGCTCAGGGCGAACGGAATTTTGGAATGCTCAACTGCGGCTTCTAGGATCATAGCGGGCCGACATATAACTTACTTAGGCTCTAAAATGACAGATTGGACTGTAAACCGGAAGGCTCAACTTGCCTATTCCTACGAACGTTTCGCGCAAGCCAAGGTTTTTGTATTTCGTAAATGGTGCGAACAGGCTGCGGAGCGAGGCGCACTTGCTCCAACCGATCTTTCGGGATCGTGCAAGTATGGCAGCCTGTTCATGAATCAGGTCTTCGGCGGATCGATCTGCGGCCACTATGAACATCAATACAATGTCATCAGCGGGCGAATCGTCGATCTCAGTCACGATGCCATCGATGTCGGCAGAATCACAAATCCCTACCTTCATGAACCCGACTTCTTCACCATCCCGGAAAAGCAGACCTCGCTGAATGGCTGCCTGCCGCGCGTCGAACGCTGGGTTGTCCAATTCATGGAGGAAATTGAAGGTTCCGAAGCTCCATCTTCACCTGGAAGTCTTGCAGACTTGGCCAAAATCTAAAGTATCGGCCCATGATTAACGGTTTCCAGAACGTCGATAATTTCATTACACCCTATGACACTTTTCTCTTCATTGACAATATAGTCCGCCAAGGCTGTAATTGCCCGCCAAGTTGATCTTTCATTAACGAAGTTGAATGCCGCTAAAAACAGCTCTGTGATTTTTTGTTTTCTAAGCTCTGAATTTGCAAGAAAGCAGTCAAGATACTCGTTAACAGCCTCTAATTCGGAAGTAGCATCAAAGTAATACACGGCATTTAAATAGATGAGACGAGGGTTAATCAGTTCTCCGTTTCGTTCTGCAATATATTTTGCTTCTGCCAAAGATCCGACCAGCATGTTGATCATATCCGCTTCAAAAGCACGCTGATAACCAATTATCTGCGCTGAAGAGAAATCGTGTGTTGCCTCTTCAATTGAGGAAGGCAGCGTATGAATTAAGCGGCCACCGTCTAAGTTTGCAATATATTTAGTGTCAGCAGTTAACAACGGGGATGAGTGAAAGTCACCATTCACCGGCGTTATAAAAATCTGAAAAAAAACCGGCGGCAGTCTTTTTCGTTTGTTGCCGAGATAAATAGCCGCTGCATGCCCTGCTTCATGAATAGCAACCTTCCTGTATACTTCTTGATGAGCCAGTTTTAACGCTTTATTAAAAATGTGCTTATGATTCATAATATTGATCCTGCAACATGATGTATTAAATTGTTTCGAGTTGAGCTTTTATTAGCCATTCATTGGCGACAGCTTCAAACGAGCAGATTCAATCTTAGAAGTATTTTATTAATGGTTTATTAAAGCCCTGTCGAACAACCGCTTTATCGTTGCCCGACCGTCAAGGCTTCGTCGATTTATAAGCCACTCATTGTTAGGCTGACACAAATATCGTATGTGCTTGGATTTATACAAAAATGGCCTTTTCAGTATCCTGCTAAACCTCTCCACCCCACACCCGTACGGAAAAAACCGAACATGAACGACGATAAACGATCACACGAAGCCTCAAGTCTTAGAGCGTTTTTCGACGACCAATTAGATCACCTGAAAAACCTTGTCAGCAGTTTGAGTAGCCAACTTCACGACCAGGAGCAACAGTCGAAGGAAGATCGGCAGACCGTCGAAAGTTTCGTCGATGCCTCAAACAGCAAGATGCGCGCCGTAGACGACTACGCCGATAAGTTAAGGGAACATGTACGGGCGCTGCACAACCATGTGCTCCAGATCGCCGATCAGATTCCGCCACCCGTCGAATTGAACCTGGATGCCTTTGGGACTGATCCACTCGTCAATGCCCTGTTCGCCAGCAGCAACGACATCGACAAGCTGTTTAATACCGATCACGATGTGAATGCCTTTTTACGCGCCCATAGTCAATATCAAGTCCCGGTTATGTATGCACTGTTAACCGCCGGCAAGAGTGAAAAGGGGACGCTGGGTATAGCTATGCAAGGCGATATGCTCATTCGCGAAGTGCCGCAACAAGCGGTCAATTTCTCTTCGCACAAAATCCATGCTCCTTGCACCAGCAGTGCAGAGCTAAGCGTAGCGCTAAAAGAGTATCTGTTTGGTCGCGTAGTGGGACTTATCAAGCAGGAGATGACGTTGCACATGACCCATGAAGCTTTCAAGCCTGGCGATGTTTCTTACGAGTCGAAAGTTAAGAGTTTGGCCAACCCGGATGTTTATCTCGATACCCTGATAAAGTATCTCGAAGTCCCGGCCAAGCTGTTGAGCATTGATAGAATCCATTTCAAGCTCAGCAAGCTGGGCATCAAATTAGAAGACGGCGACAGGCAGAGTGCTAATGAATTTGACATCCATGAGCTGACTTGGAGTAACAACACACGAAACGTGTTGTTACAAATTGCGCTCGCTCGGCTAAGTGTTTGTTAATCATGCCTGAAAATCAATAGCTTATTGACTACAATACACTCAGATCAAGGAAGCCATATTAATTCTTAAAGCCGCAGCTCACTTAACCAACATCCTATGCAGTTTTAGTTGGTTGCGCTGGAATCCGTACATGGACTTTGAAATTATTGGCGAAATTAGTTGTGTATAAACGTAGTGGCATGTGGGAATTCCGTGCCTCTGCTGATCACCCGGAACTATGTTGGGTATTTTGTAGGTTGGTGCTGACGAAAGGAAGCCCAACAATTCACCGCCAACCTACAAAGACTCAAACCCTCAAACCCTCAATAAAGCCTTAGCCATTCTTTCAGAAAGTTGTTCTTCGACGAATTGCGGTTCGTTGGGCGGATAAAGTTCTACTTCATCCAGTTCAAAATTATATTCTTTGCCCAATGTGATTAGCTCTCTGATTTTTTGTACTCCTAACAGTTTCTCTTTTAATTCAGCATCTGTTTTTGCCAGTTCAGAGAATGCTTTTATTTGTGCAATTGACATTGTGTTGACTCCTTTTGTTGAAAATTACTGCAACGCAGTTGATGAAAAATTCAGTGTTCGCTACACGCTGTAAGGCGTGTTAACCCAGTCTTTAAGTATCGCGACATCACGTTCGGGCAAATAAGAAAAATCGCCGCTAACATCTTTAAAAACCGCTAGACCGCTGTGCGGGGAAACCAGCTTGCCTTTAACCATATAAAAAAACCAGGCAAACGGATAACCGGCCTGACGATCGAAACGAGTTAACAGGTTATGTAGCGATGTGCCTTTTTTGCCGCTAATGTCTTCCAGTTGCGGCAGGTTTTTTTGCTGGGTGTTGATAAGTTCAACGTTGATTATTTGTTCACCGAAGCGGCCGGTATTCCTAAATGGACGTACAATCCAGTCATCGGAAAGCACGGCTTTTTGCAGGGCGCTGCTGCGGTTCCAGTCATCCATAAAACGTTGTGCCGGATGTTCTGTGGCATGGTATTTATTGATTTCATCCATGAAAATCGACACGTCAGTTTTACGTCGATAAGAATAACGTGAGGTTCCAATACAGAATGTTTCTATACATTCCGGCTCCAGTGGATCAATAAATTCTTCTAAATCTTCCGGCGGATTATGTTCGCTGACCAGCAACCGATCCGACATCTCATGGGTTTTATCAATGTCGATCTGGATGAATTGTTCTGCTTTATTGCCGGTTTGAACGACAAAATGCAGGGTGGTGCCGGTCTGCCGCGTGGCGATGAACTTTTGTTCCAATGCGTGATCAATCAGGGTTTGCAGGTTTTTACCGCATTCGATATAGGTTCTTTCAGTCCATTCAATCAAATTGCTGGCGATACGGTTGCCTTCCATATCGACAATGCCGCCCAGGCGATACCATTCATCCCAAGTTTTGGCTAAGCGAATCGGATAACCGGGATTCAGCGCTTGAAGCTTTGAGAGTAATAATTCGTCATCTGGGTCGGGCAGGGTGTGTTTGCAGATTTTTGCAAGCTGTTGCCCATCAAGTTGAAAGTGTTGATCAGCCATTGTAGGTTCCCGGTTTCTCGTTCCCATCTGTCCTATGGGAATAGTTTGTTAAGCGTTCCTGTGCCGTCGCCTTTACATCTGGTTCAGGATCATCAAGCAGACAGGCCAATGCCTCGGGCGCAACGCGCTGGGCGGCGGTATAGCGCACCACCCAGTCTGAATCATGCAGCATGATAACGGCATCATCCGGGGTCATGCGTTCAGCGACGATGCGCCTGACTTCAGGGGCATTATCATGAGCCATTAGGCCTAAGCTGACTTCGGGCAAACGTTCGGCCACGATTTTCCGCACTTGCTGGTCCTCATCGCGAATAAACCGGAACAGACGTCCTTTCGGCAGTCTTTTGGCTATGGTTAATCTGACGATGTAGTCTTTATCGTCAGCCATCTTTTCCAGGTCTTCGGGCGCAAGGCGATCTGCTACGGTCATGCGTACTTCTCTATCCGTATCGTCGATTAACAGATGCAGCTGGGATACGGGTATGCGATAGGCGACCGCGCGTCTGACCACTTCATCTTCATCGTCAATCAGCGCGGCCAGCGCTTTTTGCGGTGCGTAACGGACGGCAATGGCGCGTCTTTCCCAAAAGCTGTCGTGTAGATATTGCTCTGCATAAGCGGGATTAACGCGAAAAAAGCGGTCAATCTGCCTGCCGCTTTCTACGAATACGCAGGTATCGCCGGGCATGCAACGACCCATCAGCAGGGTTTTGCCGCGAAAAGGGCATAGGCTGCAATCGGCAAAGGGGACGCTGACAGGGCTTTGATGATCGGACATGCGACGTTCCGTTTAGTCCGGGATGATTTCTGCAACGACAATGCCCGTTGCGACATCGTAATCATTGGTCAGGCACAGGCAGTGTTCCCGGCCGTCAATTAAATAAAGATTGAAGTCTTTATGCTCAATGACCGGCGTATTATTGGGTAGATCGTCATCCATACAGTAGGTGAAATGGATGGGTTGATACTGCTGTCTTAGCTCAGAAACAGCAGACTCATCAACTCCCAATGTTTCGATTCTTGCCGCTATCGCGTTGACTTGGCTTGTGGTAATCATCCTGTCACTTCTCTTTCAAAATGGAACCGATCAGTTGCTTCAACACCCATGACTTTAGCCAACCAGGGGGGCGGAGTTCCGGCAATAACGCTTTGCAATTGATCGACTACAACAGCAATAGGATCAATAGCTGAAAGTTTTATCGGGTGTATGCCCAGTTTGACGATTTTTGCCGCCGCAGGGCCGCCAACAGAGGCGATATAAAGTACTTGGCAATCCTGAATCAGTTCCGCCCTGAACACGTTTTTATCCTCCACTTCCAGATTGTCGGGTATGTTGGTGTCGCGGATGTCTATTAAACGGGCTTCATCGGCG
Source organism: Methylobacter sp. (assembly GCA_030679035.1). Taxonomy (GTDB): domain Bacteria; phylum Pseudomonadota; class Gammaproteobacteria; order Methylococcales; family Methylomonadaceae; genus Methylobacter_A. The sequence goes on from JAUXTH010000072.1 coordinate 16,545, forward strand.
GAGACCTGATAAATCAGGAATTGACTGCACGAACCGAAATGACCGTCAACGTTGATGCCGTCATTGCTGGCGCAGGCAATACGGATGGAACCGGGCATGTCGCCATCAATATAGGCTTGTTGTTTCGGGGCGTTAATGTTGGATTTAAGGATGCTTAAAGCATGCGTGAGCAAAGGCTCGTCAATATCGGCAAACTCGCCCGCTAAGGCGATCTTAAGCGTATCAAGGTTGAGGCCGATAAGTTTTTGTTCGGTGATTGGAAGGCCGATGCCGTCAGTCAGCACTGACAGCAGGCGCTTGGCGTCGGTATCGGGCAAAGCGCGAGCGGCCAGCCCGATACGTAAAGCCAGTTCCCGTGAGATAGCCTGGCTGTCCATCTGTTTACGCCTCTAAAGGCAAGATGCAGTTATCGACGGGGCAAACTTTGACGCATTGCGGTATGTCAAAATCGCCTTCGCATTCGGTGCAGGTTTTTTTGTCGATTTTAAAGACAATTTTACCCTCGGTGATTGAGTTGGTCGGGCAGACCGGTTCGCAGTCGCCGCATGAAATGCAATCCGCTTCAACAATATATAAGGCCATGATTATTCTCCTGAATCTAAACGTTTTGCGCGCAAAGTAATGGGGAAATCCGGTTGCGCATCCAGCGGTTCGAAATAATATTTTGAGCCGTCGCTGAGCAGGACTTCGCCGCCCCATTTATCGGGGCTATCGAATTCAACGGATTCCGCTACTTCTTCCAAATCTTTCTTGGGTACGTAGAAGACTAATTTGCCCTCTGCATTTTTTTTCAACATGACACTAGGCATTAAGTTTCTCCGTTTACACGCATTGATTGGGTTTGACTGAACGTAGGGGCAAACCCTTGTGGTTGCCCCTTTGGAAATATCCGTATTTGAAGGGTATCCACAAGGAAGGGTATCCACAAGGGATACCCCTACAACTTAACGAATCAAATCGTAGTTATAGTCAGTTGTACCCATACCTCTGGTTTCTTTATCCAACTGCTCCAGCACGGCATTAACCAGGGTTGTCAGCATATAAATAGCGCCTTCATAACCCAGCGTTGTCATTCTGTGCAGATGGTGTCTGTCAAAGATTGGGAAACCGATGCGGATCAACGGCACTTCAAACTCTTCGCCCTTATAAAGCGTATCGCGTTGGATGAACTTGCCGTAAGAATTGCCGATCATGAAGTCCGGTTTGTTGGTGAAGACCAATGAACGGAAATGCCATAAATCTTTGCCGGTATGGACGACAGTTTTTTGTCCATAAGGCGAATCTTTCAGCATTTTATCCATCGCTTTCGCCCAACGTTTGTTGGCGTGGTTGCACAATACGTCAGTCGGTTCAGCGCCCAATTCCAGCAGGAATTTGGTCATACCCATCACAAAATCCGCATCGCCGTACAAGGCAAACTTTTTGCCGTGCATCCAGGCGTGCGAGTCGGTCATCATGTCCACCAAGCGGCCGCGCTCAAGTTCCAAAGAAGCAGGAATAGGCTTACCGGTCAGTTCGGAGACTTTCATCAGGAATTCATCAGTCCATTCCAGGCCCATCGGAATATTGATGGCTGTAGCGGGTTGATGCATGATGTTTTGCACATACTTTTTGGTTTTTTCCAACTGCCAAGGTTGCAGCAACAAGGTATCGATCGCGTTAGGCGAGTCTTTCACTTCAGCTTGGGTCGTGCCGCCGGAATACAAACGGAAAGTGCCGTCAGCAGGCGTATCCAAGACTTCGGAAGGATCGCTCAATAACGAATAATTAACGCCCATTTCCTTCATCATGCGGTGCATGACGCGGAAGTTGCCCAGATAGGTTTCAAAGCCCGGAACCAGGTTGATCTTGCCGTTTGAGCCGACTTTTTTGTCGTCCATATGATTCAGGGTGAAATACTTCAACATGCCTTCGAACATATTATCCCAGCCTGTAGTATGACTACCGACAAAGCTTGGGGTATGGGCATAAGGTGTTGGGAACTCCTGTTCGATATGTCCGGCTTTTTTAGCGTTATTGATAAACGCATTTAAATCGTCGCCGATAACTTCAGCCATACAGGTGGTAGATACTGCAATGATCTCCGGTTTGTACAAGGCTTTGGCGTTTTCCAAGCCGGCCATCATGTTTTTCTGACCGCCGAAAACCGCAGCATCTTCAGTCATCGAGTCTGAAACGCAGGCAACAGGCTCTTTAAAATGACGGTTGAAATAAGAACGGAAATAGGCGACGCAACCTTGCGAACCATGAACGTAAGGCATGGTCTTTTCAAATCCTAATGCGCACAATACAGCGCCTAGAGGTTGACAGGCTTTAGCCGGGTTTACGGTTAACGCTTCACGGTTAAAATTGAGTTCTTGGTATTCCTTAGTGGTTGTCCACTGAAACACTTCATCAATTTTTTCCTGGGGGTGACGCTCTTCGTAAGCTTCACGTTTATTGGCCAGGTTTTCCTTATATTCATCGTTACGGAATAAGGGATAACTCGGTTGTATGTTTTCGACTTCTTGACTCATGATAATCTCCTACGCGCCACTAATCTGTGGACGACGGTTGAAGGAACGGTAAAAACTACTCAGCAGTTAGAAAGATAGAACGCTGATGACGCAGATCATTTATGATTAAATAAGATTTTTTGAATGATCCTAAAGACATCATTTGCTCGCCGTTTTAAGATGATCAGCGGTCATCATAATCATCCGCGTCATCTGCGTTCCATTTGAGTAGTTACCTTAAAATTAAGCGCTTGCAGCGACGGCTACGTCTGAACTTTCAGCTGTTTTCCAAGGTGCTTTCACCTGTTTCCAGCAAGGGTTGTTCAATGTCATGTCCATATCTCGTGCGAAGATGGCAAAGCCGTCATAACCGTGATACGGGCCGGAATAATCCCAGGAGTGCATTTGACGGAACGGAATACCCATCTTTTGGAAAATGTACTTTTCCTTGATGCCGGAACCGATCAAATCAGGCTGGACTTTCTTAACGAACTCTTCAAATTCATAGCCGGTCACGTCGTCATAAATCAACGTGGCATTGCCCATTTCCTTGATGGTACGGTCATAGTCATCGTTATGGCCGAATTCATAGCCGGTACCGACCACTTCCATACCCAGATCTTCATACGCACCGATCACATGACGCGGACGCAAGCCACCGACATAGAGCATCACGCGTTTGCCTTGCAGACGTGGTTTGTATTTGGCGATAACCGCATCGTATTCAGACTGATATTTGGCGATAACTTTTTCAGCGCCTGCTTGAATCGTCTCATCAAATAACGCAGCAATCTTGCGTAATGACTCGGCAATTTTGGTGGGGCCAAAGAAGTTGTACTCAATCCAGGGGATTTTGTATTTTTCTTCCATGTGCCGCGCAATGTAGTTCATTGAACGGTAGCAATGGATCAAATTCAATTTCACCTTGGGCGTTTTTTCCATTTCAGCAATGGTACCGTCACCGGACCATTGGGCGACTACGCGCAAGCCCATTTCTTCCAGCAAGGTGCGCGAAGCCCAGGCATCGCCGCCAATGTTGTAGTCGCCGATAACAGCGACATCATAAGGAGTGGTTGCAAAGCTATCATCGCCGTCACGGTTTTCCAGTACCCAGTCACGAATCGCATCATTAGCAATGTGATGGCCCAGAGATTGGGAAACACCGCGAAAACCTTCGCAACGAACCGGCACCACAGGTTTGCCGATTTCCTTGTTGGCTTTTTTGGCGACCGCTTCAATGTCATCGCCAATCAAACCGATCGGGCATTCCGATTGAATACTGATGCCTTTGTTTAATGGAAACAATTCTTCGATTTCAGTCATGATTTTGGCAAGCTTTTTATCGCCGCCGAAAACAATGTCTTTCTCCTGAAAGTCGGAAGTAAAGTTCATCGTGCCGAACGTATTGACGCCTGTTGTTCCGACGTAATAGTTACGACGACCGGCGCGGGAATACTGACCGCAACCGACCGGGCCGTGCGAGATATGGATCATATCTTTAATCGGGCCCCAAACCACACCCTTGGAACCGGCATAAGCGCAACCGCGAATGGTCATTACGCCGGGCTGGGACTTGCGGTTTGAAGTGATACATTTATTCGATTTTTCCAAAGACTGATCGTTAACCGCTAAATGCTTGGCGCGATCTTTCCTTGCTTGTTCGGGATAGACTTCAAGCACTTCTTGAATAAGCGCTTCGGTCTCTTCTTTTGTTAGAGCTGCCATGAGTGTCTCCTATTATGCCGTGGGTAATCCCCCAACAGACAGGTTTTAGGATAAGGAATCGTAGGGTGCGCATTGCGCACC
>JAUXTH010000093.1 GCA_030679035.1 Methylobacter sp.
AACAGCTTGGTGACATCCAAATTGGTGTGTTGGGGCGATACCGGCGGACAAATTCGTAGAAGGCTGCTGGCAATATATTCAGCCTCAATTTCTGACAGCCCAGCTCTCGATTGGTTTAATAACGATTGATCTAACATTGACTCGCCTGCATGTTTAAAATACGGCAAGGATAGATGTCATTTATGACAAATTGATGACTTAGGGTGTTGTTGCAATTATTCAATCAAAAGTGCTGAGCATTTCACGTTTTTGACTGGCTTAGTGTGTCAGCAACTTGCAATGGAAGGAAAAACACAGCCGGTCGTTTAGATTTTGTGTTTTTTCAAGGAATGTGTTCACTATTTCGGGCTGATTTTATGGCTTGCGGCGGGTCTGGCATTTCTCGCCGCACCCTACCGTGCTTATTTATACGTTCAAGAACGAAAGATGGATCTCGCTGCCGTATCGGCGAATGATATTCTGTTTTGCAGCGCGGTAGGCCCCAGCACTGCCCTTATGGCCCGACTTTTCTACAGAACGCCGAGCCAACTCATCTGAAATCACATCCATGAAAAGCTCGGCCAGCAGCAGTCTGGCGGCATCACGAAAATGCCCCCGGCCATCCACATACAATTGAACTGTCGGCGCACCGGTATTAATGATGATTTTTCGCTCCTCGGCGCTATATACCGCTCGGTCCAGCTCGTTGTTCAGGTTGCGGAACTCATAGCCGACGAACATATCGGCACCATGATCCCGAGGCAGTCCTCTTTTTGCAATATGACTGGAATAGCCATGGCTGTGCCCGGAAGCATGCTCCGCCACAGCAATCTCACACCAGGCCCAATACGTCCCCGCCCGTACATTGATCTCTCCATGCTCCCCAGCTGTATCGCCCACGATCGTCCATTCGATCCGCTGCATATCACCAAGCTCGCGAACCGCTATCGCCGTCGGAGCGGGTTCGATGTGCATGGAATCGGGTAGTGCATAGTTGAAGGTTAATATCTCATCACCCGAAAACTGACTAGGATCAAGCAGCAAGGCAACGTGGAAGGCATGATTGACCTTGCGATAATAGAACGGCGTGGTAAAACGCAGCGCAGCCGGAAGTTCTTTGTCATTAAAAATACCCGTTTCCAGGTCGGAGGTTGGCAGTATGATGCCCAAGTCTTGAATCGCCGCACGGCTCATGCGTTGAAGCAGGTGTTCGATCATATGACCGGTTCGGCCAGACGTTGTAGCGCGCTCCAGATGCTTCAGCTTTTCTTGTTCCGCCAACACATAGGGCGCTATCATTTTGCTGACGGCCTGGGAAAAAGCCTCCACAAAGGCATTCTTATGGTTCAAGCCCTCCCTTTCGTCGCTAATAATGGCCATGCCTTGGCCTAATTTTTCGAGCAAGGCTTCGCAACGCACCGTGCCAAAAAGGTACTCCGTCCCCACTTGGTTTTCATAGTCAAACAGCTGACAGTCCAGCACTGCCATGCCGGACAGGATAATCAGCCCATTCGTTCGTTCGTCGCCCTTTAGGGTTAATTCCCCATCTTGGGCGCGCTTCAAGGTCAGGGTAAAAGGATACTCCTGTTGCTGATAAATAAAGCCCCCAGTCTGTTCTGGGCCCAGCAGCAAAATTGCAGGTGGCTCTTTATGGCGCACCGGTCCTCGGCGCTCTATTTCTTTCCCATGCTGTAGGTGCAGTAGTTCCACATTTCTTCGCGTCACCACATCGCGCAGATAGATATTATTGGCCGCCGCCAGCACAACGGAGCGATAGTGGGATATATTTACATGCGAGTTCTCAATGACGATTGTCACTTGAGTGCCGCTGTCAGATAGGCCTAAGCGGCTATAATCTATCGCCTTTGCCGGCCGGTCGCCGTCATAATCTTCAAATAAATAATCGCCATTTTCGTTCCGGAATAATTCAATACGGGAAAACCGTTCGGCATGAATTGTCTCGATCCAGCCGTGACCGAGTCCATAAATAGCCTGCTTCAAGCCACGTCCGAAATAACCGCGCCCTCCGCCTTCGCCTCGTGCCAAGGGGCTATGGGGGGCGCCATAGGCCAAAATAGAACAGACTCGTTCGAAGGACATCCCCTCCGCCTGGTCGGCGACCACCAGCAGCGCGCCGGCCTGATGCCGCTCATACTTGATGCGAATGTGGCCAGACACCTGCGTCCCGGTTTTTTCCAGGCGGGCATAGCTGTCATCGGAGTTGGTGATCAGTTCGATCAATGCCTTTTCTACGGAAGC
>JAUXTH010000047.1 GCA_030679035.1 Methylobacter sp.
TGCCTAACGTAGAGCTAACTGGGCGCGGCCCGGAAAGCTGATAAATAAAACCGCATTATAACCGCGCTCCGGTTGAGCGCCGGGTTAGGCCAGTAGCAGTCATCAAAGCTAAACTACCAGCGACCAAAAACGACAAACTAACATTATAGACCACTGCGGCTCCTATTAAGGAAGACACCGATTACCACGCCAACCGTAAGCGCAACAAAACCAAAGATGAGGAGTGGCCAAGCCAGCGACTGGAGCAGACCGCTAGCAGCAAAAGCTGCATAAACACTCGATGCATTCTTGGGGTTTCCAGCGCCACCGAGACCCAGAGTACCGAGAGCAGTAATGAGAGACAAAAGCCCGAGGCCCAAACACCACGACCGCAACGCACACCATCGCTCATGGCGTAACAGATTGCGAATTTTCTGCTGCTGTGATGGCATTTTTATAGGCCCTAACGCAATAATAACGGGACGCGGCGACGCGAATGAAGATTAAACGAAAGATTAGGGCCGCGTTCCCGTTGATTTACGGGTTAGGAGTTTTATTCAATGATTCCAGCCTGAGTTAATTGAATTGGAGAACCTTGCGAAGTGGGTATTCGTACCACTTTGTTTTTTGCTCCGCACGATGGGCATGTGTAATACATATCGCTCGTTATATGGTGGTGCTTGCTGTCTGTGGCAGGAACTTGAGCGCCGTATTTTACGTTTTGACATTTAAAGGATTGAGACATGACTATGACCTTTCAAGAAGCGATGGAAAAAATAAATAATGGAATCATTCTGGCTTGCCCTGTGTGTTTTGACGGGTTGGAAATTGACGAAAAAGCCCAGCGTATGTATTGCCCGAAGCATGGAGAATATGTATCTCCTAACGTAAAGCTAACCGGGCGCGGCCCGGAAAGCTGAAAAAACAAAACCGCATTATAACCGCGCTCCGGTTGAGCGCCATGTTAGGCATTTAATTTTACACTACCTCCAATTATTTGATTGCTCTTTGCTACTTATAGTCTGTCGACTTATAGAGTGCATTGCTGGATTATTTACCTTATGACAATAACACAATCTTTCGGTCAAAAAGTTAAGTATTTTAGGGGCTTGAAAAGGCTTTCTCAAGAGGAACTTGCCGATCTTTGTGGCTTGCACAGGACATACATAGGTTCTGTGGAGCGTGGGGAGAGAAACATAACTCTTATAAATGCCGAAAAAATTGCAACTGCATTAGAGCAGCCGCTCGCATTATTCTTTTTGGAGAAATCTAGTGTCAATTGAACAAAATTTAGACGCAGTACTTGAGCGTTATAAAAAATCATTTGTTGAAAAAGTTTATTCAGATGAGAATGATGACCATGACCTTTTAATGGAAGCCTTCGGAATTTCCCCTTTACTTAAGCGTGAAAATCGTCAGTATTGGGGGCGAGAATTAGGGAAATGCTGGGAATCACTGGTCATTGAAGCTTGTAAAATACTACCAACATTTCAGCCAGCCTTGCGCATAGGCGGTGATGAACCATGTGATCTTATTGTTCAAAACTACGCCATTGATACTAAATATCGACTCGGGTCTGGCGATTCAGGAACTTTGAAAAAGTTTAAATCATATGGCCCTTTATTAAGGGAGCAAGGATATGAACCTGTTTTTTTATTTCTTCGTGAAGATAACTTGCCTGCCGCAATGACAGCCTGCCAAAATGGGACTTGGAATATATACATTGGCAAACAGTCATTTGATTTTATTAAGGATATTTCTGGATTCGACATGGAGGACTACCTTACTAGAAAAGCGAGAGCATTTCTTGTGGTTCGCTAACAGATTTAAGTCTCTTTTCTATTATCTCGATATAGGAAGGTTCTACTTCTATACCGATATAATCAATCCCAGCTTGTTTGGCTGCTACTAAGGTGGTGCCTGATCCTGCAAAGGGGTCAATAACAATAGTTCCTTCTACTCTTGGAACGAAAATATCGACAAGCTTTTTCATAAGTTCTAAGGGCTTAACAGTACAATGGACATTGTAATCAGGGGTTTTATCGCGTTTGATGTTTTCTAATATATTTGATTGGAATCCACCATCTTCATGTTTGGCATAAAAAAGTCCTGTTCCATACTCAAGGAGTGTTTGAGTGTAATTATTCACAAGTGGTTTTTGAACAACACAAATAGCCTCCCATTCACTTCTTAAACAGCTATGCCAGCCTTGCCAACTTTCAGGATTTGCATAACCTTTTTGCTCAAGGTTTTTTTCCATGTTGATACCCTTAGGTATTCCGCTTGAACGTCGATACACAATTATGTCTCTGGCATAAAATCCTGCTTTTTCTAAAGCCACTTGAACATGAGCAATAGTTCTAGTGCTATTAAAAACTAAAACAGAAGCCCCGGGCTTACATACTCGAAATAATTCTGTAGCCCATTCTAAACACCAATCTTCATACTCGAGAATATTTTCTCTATTCCTCTTATACCAACGTTTGTTTCTCACCCCTCCAGCTAAACCACTACCATAGGGGATATTTTTAACTAACGTCTTACTGTCTTTAACGCGATCTTTTCTGCGCTGAATTTCAGAATCATCCCATTTGTGACCAATAAATTCATAATTGTATGGCGGGTCTGTAATACAAGCAGATACAGCGTTATCAGATAGCTTCTTTAGAACTTTTCTGCAATCGCCCAATAGCACTTTATTCTTAAAATTTTCCATCATGATCTCACAAAATGATACTTATAGTATTCATTTTAGCGCAAATACTCAACTAGTACATCATGTTATTTTGTGTACGATGGATAGAATATTAATGGATGCCTAACTAACAAAGTTGAGCGGCATCGTGAGTGAAAACGAACGATGTCCGTTCGAACGGACGTTAGACGCAGCTTGTTGTGCGGTTGGTATTCTTTTATCAGCATCATGGAAGGCCTGTTTTAGGTAACCAATTCCTGAAAAATAGGCACCGAAAAATCTAATGATGGCGCGAAGCATAAATGCTTGTGATCGCATGAACTTGTTATGCGTCAAAGCATTTATGCTTCGCACAATACAATATTTTTAACTATTTGTAAAATAAAGTTTTTTATCAAAAACAACTCTATCAACCCGAGCTTTTTGATTACATCGTCCAGAGAGCGCAACAAGCTGAGTCTAACGTAAAATTAACCGGCTCCGCGCTTTTGCGGAGTCCGGGTTGAATGTCGGGTTAGGCGTCACCATCAAGCCCCAAGAGATCCCATCGATCCCGATATTTGTCCTCGGCATCTTTGAACTGACGCATTGGGTTGTCGTTGTGTTGCTGCCCTTTGCGGCCTGGTGTTGCGAGCCAGAGCTTGTGATTTTCGGCGGAGAAGTGTGAGACATCCTCCCGAGGAACAATGTAGTACTCTGGGGCATCGAGGTGATTCAGCCGAACAAACACAAAGAAAAGATTCGTCGCTTCGTTTGACTCAACCTTCTGATTCAACATCCAAGTCTTGTTGCGACCTTGGGCAGCCTTGACCTGAATACCAACACTTCGCGTTGCGTCGAGATTTGAGGCGAGTATGTCAATTCCACGCGTGTTGCGGAGCGTTAGCGAGGCGATGTAACCACGGCGTGTCAGTTCAGCGGCGACAAAATACTCGCCAGCGATTCCGGATAGTGCGCTTGAGATGCGAGATGCCATGTTTGTGACGCCTAACGTAAAATTAACCGGCTCCGCGCTTTTGCGGAGTCCGGGTTGAATGTCGGGTTGGGCAACTTACTCACCTTTGGCCTTAAATTCTTTGTGCCACTCCCGCTCACTCGTTGGCAACAGGATTGGAACTGCGAACTGAATGCGACTGAGGGTCGTGTCTTTCGATGACAATTCACCCTGAACGTTTGCGCCAATGCCGAAAACCTTAAGGCCGCCGCCACCAGCGCCTTTGCTTGTGTCCTCAACGGTTAGGGCAATATCAAAATCTACGATGGTTGATTTGATGAAGGCGCTCGATGAAACCCTTGGATGTTTCGCGTAGTCATGGCCTCCATCTCCGCCGGGTACAACAAAGGCGCCGCCTTCTATCTCTTGAGCGCTGCGAATGCCCGAGATAATTTGGGATAGGACTTCTTTGACAAATTCATCGAGATTCATTGTGTTCTCCGAGATTGAGTTGCCCAACGTTAAGTAGACACCTTTTCAGGTGTATATTAAATTCAAATGACCGGGGTATGGAGGTGTATAATGCCGCCTCGGTAATCCGTTAGGGTAGATGTTATAGTAATTACACTATTAATAGCAACCTTCTTATGCAAAATCAAAACACACCTCCCAAACTACTGGATCAGGTGCGAGATCGCATTCGCGTCAAGCACTACAGCATCCGTACAGAAACGCAATATGTGCAATGGGTCAAACGATTTATTCTGTTTCATAATAAGCGTCATCCGCAAGAGATGGGGACTACGGAGGTGGAGGCGTTTTTAACGCATCTGGCAGTGGATGGACATGTATCAGCTTCAACGCAGAACCAAGCGTTGTCGGCGCTACTGTTTTTATATAAGGAGGTGTTGGGAATAGATTTGCCGTGGCTGGATAATGTGGTGCGCGCCAAGCAGCCACAACGCTTGCCTGTGGTGTTGACGCGTTCGGAGGTACGGGAGGTGCTGGCGCGGATGAAAGGCATGCATGGGTTGATGGCGAATATGCTGTACGGAACCGGGATGCGCTTGATGGAATGCGTACGTTTGCGAGTTAAGGATGTGGATTTTGAGCGTAATGAGATTCTGATCCGTGACGGCAAGGGCGGGAAAGATAGGGTAACGATGTTGCCCTCTTCGATAGCGACCGGGTTGCAGGCGCATTTGGAACAGCGACGGACGTTGTTTGAAGATGATAAACGTATCGGCAAGGCGAATGTCTTTCTGCCGGACGCGTTGGCGACCAAGTATCCGAATGCGGCAACGGAATGGTGCTGGCAGTATATTTTTCCTTCAGGCAGCTTTTCGGTTGATCCGCGCAGTGGAGCGGAGCGACGCCATCATATTGACGAGAAATTATTGCAACGGGCAATGAAGAAAGCGGTGCAGGTATCGGGGATTGCCAGACCTGCCACGCCGCACACGTTGCGGCATTCGTTTGCGACGCATCTATTGGAAGCGGGTTATGACATCCGCACGGTGCAGGAGTTATTGGGGCATAACGATGTTTCTACAACTATGATTTATACCCATGTATTGAATAAGGGCGGCAGGGGAGTGTTGAGTCCGCTGGATCAACTTTGACATGTGTGCCTGAGAATAGCTGCTTGTAATTTTGCAGGCTCCACGCTCACTTATACTTTAAAAAATCCCATTGCTGATCTATAAAGCCTTGCAGGGGCTGGTATTGAGTTTTGTAGTTCATTTTCTGGCAGTCGGCAATCCAAAAGCCCAGATACAGCCAGTCCAGGCCCAGTTTTTGTGTGTATTGTATTTGCCAAAGCACCGCATAAACGCCGGGGCTGTAATCCGAAAATTGGGGATCGAAGAAGGTATAAACGGCGGATAGGGCGTTATCAAGGCAGTCTACAATGGCCACGGCGGCCAGTTCGCCGGCACAGTAGAATTCTACAAATTGGGTATTGCACCATGAACTGCCTAAAAATTTAATGTACTCGTCCGGGCTGGTGTTCGCCATGTTGCCCTCGGCATGACGCTGTTTTTGGTAGCGCCGATAAAGATCGTAATGGGCTTGTTCGAAAACTGCGGGCTTGATGACTGCCGTGGTTTGCAGGTTCTTTTGCAAACAACGCTTCTGGCGGCGGTTGGGTTTAAACTGCGTAACGGGCAGGCGCACTGCCACGCACTGCGAACAGTGCTCGCATTGAGGGCGGTAAACGTCATCGCCGCTACGCCTGAAGCCGTGAGCGATAAGCTGCGAATAAATAGCGGTATCGATCCCGAATGAAGGATTAACAAACGCGGTTTGCGCTTGCTTATCCTCCAGGTAGCTGCAAAGGTGCGGGGCGGTAAGCAGTAACGGGATTGAGGTCATAAAAGTTGCCGTCGTAAATTCAAGTTGCCCGGATGTATCGCAGACCGGCTCAAGTTGCATGATGCCTTATTTGTAACGCTTCCCCAAATCTATCACGTTTAGCCATGGCATTGCGCATGCCGCGATTATATTTCTTCAATCGGTCAAACCCTTTATAATAGTTCGCTTATAAAAGGACTACAGGGCATGTACCCATTCTATGACTAATTTGAATAACGCGCTTTTAACACGCTTGGATCAACTGAGCGCAAACGGTCATCAGCAACTACTTTGCGGCGGACTTAAAGGGATAGAAAAGGAAAGCCTGCGCATATCCAAAGACGGATTCATCGCTCAAACCCCTCATCCCAAAGCATTAGGCGCGGCGCTGACCCATCCGTACATCACCACGGATTATTCCGAAGCCCTGATCGAATTGATTACCCCGCCATTTGCCGATGTTAAAGACTCGCTGGACTATTTGCGCAACATCCATCAGTTTGTTTATCAGCATCTGGATAATGAAATCCTGCTCGGTGCAAGCATGCCCTGCGGCATTGACGGCGACCAAAGCATCCCCATCGCCGAATACGGGTCGTCCAACATAGGCCGGATGAAGCATGTTTACCGGCACGGTTTATGGCACCGTTACGGCAGAACCATGCAGTCGATTGCCGGCATCCATTTCAATTATTCGGTGCCTGAAGCCTTGTGGCCGGTTTTGCATAAAGAAAAAAACAGTCCATTGAGTCTGGATCAGTTCACTAACGATGCCTACTTCGGTTTAATCAGGAATTTCCAGCGTATGGGCTGGTTGATTCTTTATTTGTTCGGCGCATCGCCGGCCATTTGCAAAAACTTCTTCAACAGCCGTCCGGCATTGATGGCGCAGTTTGAAGAATTTGACAACGGTACGCTTTATCATCCCTATGCGACCTCGTTACGGATGAGCGACATCGGCTACAAGAGTAAAAACCAGGCTAACCTGAAAATCGATTACAACTCAATAGACGGCTATGTCAGCAGCTTGGGTGCGGCCATTAGCACGCCTTATCCCGAGTACGAAAAAATCGGCACCCTGGTCGACGGCCAATACCGGCAGTTGAACAGCAATATTTTGCAGATCGAAAACGAGTTTTACAGCACCATGCGGCCTAAGCAGATTGCCCAGTCCGGCGAAAAGCCGACCCTGGCGCTTAAGCGTCGCGGGGTGCGTTACATAGAAATGCGCTCTCTGGATCTGGACTTGTTTAACCCGATCGGTATCGATGAAGATAAAGCCCGTTTTATTGAGGCGCTGCTGCTGACCTGCCTGTTGCAGGACAGCCCGAAAACTTCAGACCAGGAGCAACAGGTTAACAACGCCAATCAACTGGCTGTCGCCAATTTCGGCAGAAAGCCGGGTCTGGAACTTAATAAAAACAACCAGAAAATCCTGTTGCATGATTGGGCGTTTGAAATTTTTGAATCGATGCAGCCGGTGTGCGCAATCCTCGATCAGGATAATGCCGAAAAACCCTACAGCGCCGCTTTGGAAAAACAGCAGTTGCTGGCCGAAAAACCCGATTTAACCGCATCGGCGCGGATGCTGGAGCAGATGACCCAGCTGCGGCAGCCGTTTGCCCGTTTCGCATTAAACACTTCGGCGGAACACGAGCGGTATTTCAAGCTTAATCAACTCGATGACATTAAGACCCGGAAGTTTAATGACATGGCCGCAGAGTCTCTTGCCAAACAGCAGGAAATTGAAAGTAAAAAGCAAATCCCTTTTGACGATTTCCTGAAGCAGTATTTTTTGCAAGCTTAATTTAATGATTGCGAGTTACAAAGCCAGCTTTGTACTCCGGCATCGGTGCTTTCTGGAGTCCAAAGCTGGCTTTGGCCGATTAACGCCCACGGCGTAACAAGGAAAAACACATCATGACAACCTTCGATATAAAACAACTGCAAACCGAGCTGGAGCATAAGAACCCGCGCGTCATCCTGAAAAAAGCGCTGGAGCTGTTCGATAATATCGCGATCTCTTTCAGCGGTGCGGAAGACGTGGTGCTGATCGACATGGCGGTGGCTATCAGGAAAGACATACAGGTTTTTTCCCTGGATACCGGACGCCTGCATCCTGAAACCTACCGTTTTATAGAAAAAGTCAGGAAGCATTACCAAATTGATATTGAATTATTGACGCCGGACCGCGACGTATTGGACAGCTTCGTCAAAAGAAAAGGCCTGTTCAGTTTCTATGAAGACGGGCATCAGGAATGCTGCGGTATCCGTAAAGTTGAACCGTTAAAACGCAAATTGGCTCATGTAGACGCCTGGATTACCGGCCAACGCAAAGACCAAAGTCTGGACACCCGGCAAGACATTCCCGAGGTGCAGATAGACACGGTCTTTTCGACCGAGGGGCGCCAGTTGGTTAAATTCAATCCCTTGCTGAATTGGAGTTCGGCGCAGGTCTGGGATTATATCGAAGCCTATCAGGTCCCTTATAACGAATTACATGAAAAAGGCTACATCAGCATAGGCTGCGAGCCGTGCACCCGTGCCGTACTGCCCAACCAGCATGAAAGGGAAGGGCGCTGGTGGTGGGAGTCGGGCGCGAAAAAAGAATGCGGATTGCATGCGGGGAATCTGAAAAAGTAATTTTTTGAGATTAGCGCCGCTCTTTCAGCGCCCAATAAAAAATCAACGCCCCGAACGCGGCGGTCAGATGCTTTAGCGAGTGCCCGCTAATCAAGCCGAAAGCGCCGTATAGCCCGGCATCGAACAGCTCCATCAGTTTCGATGCCGCATAAGCGCCGATGATGCCCCAAATATACTTGCCGTTATTCAACTTCGATTCAAACAGCCACAAGATCAGCGGTATCAGCAACACCGGCAAAAACTGCACCAGCACATAAGCGCGCAAATCGCCATGGCCGTTCAGTTCCGTCACATACCAATAGATGACTGAAACAGCGCCAAAAAACAGCAACGGGGCAAATAATTTTTGTGCCAGCTGAGTCGAAACATACTCCCCGACAATGGCGCTGAACAGGGCCATGAACGCAATCGTCATCGGCAGGCGGTCCCAAACCATGGACTGGTTGCCGGGCTGGTAATGGTAGTACGCAGAACCGAAACCGGTTAACAATACCCCGATAAAAAACGTCAGATACATCGTCCGCAATTCGGCCAAGCCGCCGGTTGCCTGTCGTACTGCGACCAGCCGGATGCCCATGATGCCGATAATCACGAACGGCAAATTGGACAGCACATTGAAAAAATTGGCTATGCCGAGCATGCGGTGCTGGTCGGCGAAGTCATGGTAGCTTGATTGTTGGGCGATGGGGTCGATGCTGAAAATCGCGATTATGGTGACAGCAATGATCGCCAACAGAATTTTCAGGCGGTTATCGGTAGGCATAAAGTTTCGGTTGTTAGGAAAATAGGACGCGGATTTAGCTGATGAATACAGATAAAAAAATAAATCCGTTTAAATCCGTCTAATCAGTGCCATCCGTGTTCCCATAAATATAGAGCATAAAAACAAAGGACAGATAGTAATTGCTCTTGTATGATTAGGATACACCTTGTTATTTCATGGAGTACCATCATGCCTGTTTTGCTTGCATTAATCGGTTTCATCATTGTTGTGGCGCTGTTTTTTATCGGCATTTACAACCGACTCGTCAACTTGCGCAACGGCGTTAAAAACGCCTTCTCCCAAATAGATGTTCAGCTGACCCGGCGTTATGACCTGATACCCAATCTGGTCGAAGCCGTTAAAGGCTATATGAAACACGAGAGGGAAACGCTCGATGCCGTTATTACAGCGAGGAATGCTGCTGTGGCCGGGCTTAAGGTCGCAGGGGCGAACCCTTCCGATCCCGAGGCGATCCGGCAACTCGCAGGCGCGGAAGCGGCGCTGCAAGGCAGCCTGGGTAAAATGTTCGCCTTGGCCGAGGCCTATCCAGACCTCAAAGCCAACCAGAACATGATGCAGTTCCAGGAAGAACTCTCGTCCACCGAAAACAAGGTGGCCTTTGCCCGTCAGGCGTTTAACGATGCGGTGATGACCTATAACAACGGCCGGGAGAACTTCCCCAACAATATCCTGGCCGGGATGTTTAATTTTAATCCTGCCGAACATCTGGAAATAGAAGCGCCGGAAAAACGCGAAGTACCGAAAGTCTCGTTTACTTAAAATCGCTTAGGTGTAACGATGAACTTCTTTCAAAGCCAGGACGATGCCCGCCGCAAGACCCGCTTTTTGATCCTGATGTTCATGCTGGCCGTGGTTGCGATTGTCGCGGCGGTCAACCTGGTGATAACGGCGCTGATCATCAACGTGGGCGATGAATCGGGCGGTGCGGTACTGCCCGATTTAAACTGGCTGATCCAAAACCGGTCGTTGGTGGCGGGCATTTCACTGGTCACTATCGGCTTTATCAGCCTGTCCAGTCTTTACAGGATTGCATCATTGAGTTCAGGCGGCGGTAAGGTCGCCCGCAGTTTAGGTGGCACGCTGATTACCGCAGAGAGTAGCGATCCGTTGCGCCGCCGTTTGTATAATGTCGTCGAAGAAATGGCGATTGCATCCGGCATTCCGATGCCGGAAGTTTACGTGCTGGAACAGGAGTCCGGCATTAACGCTTTTGCCGCAGGATTTACCGCCAGCGATGCGGCGGTGACCGTCACGCGTGGTGCGCTGGAAACGCTATCCAGAGACGAACTGCAAGGCGTGATCGGCCATGAGTTCAGCCACATCCTCAACGGCGATATGCGATTGAATATGCGGCTGATGGGCTTTTTGTTCGGCATTCTGGTCATCGGCCTGATCGGCAGGGCTGTGTTGAACAGCGCCCGATACGGTACTGTCCGTTCTGATAATTCCCGGCGTGATGGCACGGCCGCTATTTATCTGGCCGGATTAGGGCTGTTTCTGATCGGCTATATCGGCGTGTTTTTCGGCCAGCTGATCAAGGCGGGGGTATCGCGGCAACGCGAGTTTCTGGCCGATGCCTCAGCTGTGCAATTTACCCGTCAGACATTAGGCATAGCGGGCGCGTTAAAAAAAATAGCGGCCGCCCAGCAAGGCTCTGAACTACAGACAGTGGACGCCGATGAAGTCAGCCACATGTTGTTTGCGACCGGCGCATCATTTAGTTCATTGTTGGCGACCCATCCGCCGTTGATTCAGCGCATCAAGGCCTTGGAGCCGAACTTTGATGAGTCGGAAATAGACCGGCTTGCCGAACGCATGCCTGATCAAATTCAAAACGGCTCTGAAGCGATCGAACAACGTTCAGCTACAGCCGGTTTTGCACCTCAACATTTTTCGGTTACCCCCGATACGGTGACCGAAACGGTCGGCATGCCCGATGAAGGCCACATGCAGCTTGCCTCAAATCTCCGCCAGTCGATACCTGAAAGCCTGTATCTCGCCGCCCATTCCGGCACTGACGCATTGCCGCTGGTCTTGGCGTTGCTGCTTGATGCCGACGAAGCCGTGCGTCGAACCCAATTGGAACTGATTGCCGAGCAATTGGGCGGCACGATGGTGATGGCCGCCGAAACACTGCAACTGGAAATACAAAAGCTCGCGGCAGCGTTTCGCCTGCCCTTGTTGCAAATCGCCTTCCCGCAGATTAAAAATCGGCCGCAGGAGCAGCTGGAATCCATAGCCGACTTGGTGCAGCGATTGATCGAGGTCGATGGCGTGACCGATACCTTTGAGTTTGCATTGAGCCGCGTGTTAAAAACCCATTTGAACGATGCCGCGCACCCGCAACATCGGCACGGCAATCTTCGTCTGACGCAACTGCAGGAAGCTATAGGCACCTTGTTTTCCCTCGTGGCCAAACAAGGCCATGCTGAAACCACTGACGCCGTTACAGCGTACCAAAAAGGCATGGAATCTTTGGGCCGTTATCAGCCGCGCATAAAAATGCTGATCGATACCCAACAATGGCCGGACTATGTGCCGCCCCAGAATTGGGTTTTCTCCACAGACGCCGCGTTGAATCAGCTGGACGGACTACAGATGCTGGACAAGCAGGCCTTAATCTCCGCGCTCGTGCTGACGATTTTTCATGACGGCAAAGTCACCACCTACGAAGCCGAGCTGCTAAGGGCCATATGCGCAGCCCTGCATTGCCCGCTGCCGCCGTTTGTTTTTGATGCAGGACGATAAGCTTTGGTGTAGTCTCAATAAAATAGTACGGGTTGTCCAAGGCGTCAGTTAAACTGACACCTTGGACAAAATAATAATAAATTCACTTCAAGAAGGTAAACAGCATGTCAGCAATCATTTATATTTTAACCGTTATCTATGTCGTTTATGTCGTATATACAGTGACAACGGATCAGAAATAGACACGTGATTGGAAATGGTGGGGCGCAATCACCAGTGCATTTGTTATGATGCAAAGTCTGTAGCGACCTTACAGCGCGACGCCGCTACCTTGCGTGGCATTACTCATATTATTCATAAGGAGTTATCATGGCCAGTCTCTCGCTCAATCCCCCTCCAAATGGCAGTGCCATCACGATGCAAAACGGCAAGCTGGTGGTGCCGGATAATCCGATTATCCCTTTTATAGAAGGCGACGGCACCGGGCCTGATATTTGGCGCGCCACCGTTCGTGTTTTGGATGCGGCTGTTGCCAGTGCCTATTCCGGGAAAAGGAAGATTCACTGGATGGAAGTGTATGCAGGGGAGAAAGCCCATCGCTTGCTTGACACCTGGCTTCCTGATGAAACCGTCGAGGCCTGCAAGAATTATCTGGTGTCCATTAAAGGCCCGTTGACCACGCCGGTAGGGGGCGGCATCAGTTCGCTGAATGTGGCGTTGCGCCAGAAGCTGGATATGTATGTGTGTTTGCGGCCGGTCAGATGGTTTAACGGCGTGCCCTCGCCGGTAAAAAATCCCGGAGCCGTCGATATGGTCATATTCCGGGAAAACACCGAGGACATCTACGCCGGTATCGAGTTTGAGCAAGGCAGCGAAGAGGTAAAGATATTTTTAAACCTGCTGAAAGAGAACTTCCCCAAACAATACGCTAAAATCCGTTTTCCGGAAACGTCCGGCATCGGTATAAAACCTGTATCGCAGGAAGGCACTGAGCGCCTGATCCGTTCGGCTATCGACTATGCGATCGTCAATAAACGCAAATCCCTGACCATTGTCCATAAAGGCAATATCATGAAATACACCGAAGGGGCATTTCGTAAATGGGCCTATGCGCTGGCGGAACGCGAATATTCCGAGCACGTCTACACCTGGGGGCACTGGGAGAAAACCCGCGCCGAGTTTGGCGAGGTGGCGGCAAACAAGGTGCTGGCCGAAGCGTTGGCAAAGGGCCGCATTTTGATTAAGGACAGCATCGCGGATATTACCTTGCAGCAAGTGCTGACCCGGCCTGGAGATTTTGATGTGATCGCGACCTTGAATTTGAACGGCGATTATTTATCCGATGCCTTGGCCGCGCAAGTCGGTGGAATCGGGATTGCGCCCGGCGGCAACATCAACTATAAAACCGGCACCGCAGTTTTCGAGGCCACGCACGGCACAGCACCCAAGTACGCCGACCTGGATAAGGTCAATCCCGGTTCATTGATCCTGTCCGGCGAAATGATGCTGCGTTATATGGGTTGGACAGAAGCCGCCGATGCGATCATTAACGCGATGGATGCCGCCATCTCCAGCAAACGGGTGACCTATGATTTTGCCCGGCTGATGGATGGGGCGACAGAAGTCAAATGCAGCGAGTTTGCCGATGTGTTGATTGAGAATTTGAGGTAGTCCCTAGTGGTTATAAAGGGCGACCGGCCTATCGCCCTTTACGTAATATCAGTTAGGTAACGATACGAATAGATGATAGTTGGCTTTGATCCCATTATATAGGCCATCAAGCGCATCTGGAGTAGTCGTTATGGCAGAAAAAGCAGCCCGGAAACAAGTTCGTTACGAAAGGAACGACATCGACGCCGTTTTAAAAAAAACACCTGTTCTGTTTAACCGGGTACAGCCGGTTAAAATAATCAATGTCAGCAAGCAGGGTATTGCCATCTTTAGCAATCAGGCGTTAAAAACAAACAATCACCTTAAGCTCACGCTATGTTTTGCAAGGGGCGACAGCTTTTTGCTTGATGGACAGGTTGTGCATGCGTTCAATAAACCAAGCAACTCCCCATATGATGAGTTTGTGGAATTGTTTGTTGAGGGAGCTGCACCGCCCGTCCCTTTGCCGTTTAAATACGGTATTCAATTCGAGCAGCATTATTCCCAGTTTAGGGATTATCTGGTTGAGTCCGGTTGTAAGAACGGCTTTGAAGTTCAGAGTTGCGATAAGTCGGGCTGGCGAAGACGCTTTTATCAACGGTAAGTTTATTTGTATCTACTTTAAAAGACAGGGAAAACCACAAACGGAGCCGCGACTTTAGTCGCGCATGAGTGTTCATGTATAAGCTGTGATGATGTGGACATTCGCGACTAAAGTCGCGGCTCCAAATGCCCTGAGATTTAAAGCAGATTCGATTATTTCTTGGCTAGCAGGGATTTCAGGTCGGCAAATGGATTGTGCGTGGCGGTAGGCGTAGTGGATTTGCCCGTTGCCGAACCGTCAAAGCGGGTTTCTTCGTATCTTGAATGTTCATTATCATGGCAATAAAGGCACAGTAATTCCCAGTTGCTGCCGTCGGATGGATTGTCGTCGTGGTTATGGTTTTTATGATGCACGGTCAATTCGGGCAGGCTTTTGTGGTCGAATTCACGGGTGCAACGGCCGCATACCCAAGGGTATAGTTTAAGCGCTTGGCCGCGATAGGATTGCTCCCTGAGCTCCTGGCTGCGTCGCGCGTCGGTTACGATTTGGTCGAGCTTGTTTCTGTCGGGTTGGGTTTTTTTGATGGTCATATCGGTATCTTCTGTAATGCGGAAAAATCACGCTAGTCGGTTTGGCTAAATTCTAACAGAAAAAACAGTAAAGGATAGCGGTCAACCTATGTGTCGGCCATTGCTGTCGGAAAATTTAGAAGCCATATCGGCTTAAAGAATTTATACTAAAAAACAATTAATGAGCCTAAGGTGGCAAGTGGATAAGCGAACATTTACAAATAGACTGGTGGTTCTCGATACCGAAACGACCGGATTAAATCCCCAGGAAGGACACAGGATTATCGAGATAGGCTGCGTGGAGCTGGTTAATCGCCGGTTAACGGGCAAGCGGTTCCATGTTTATATTAATCCCGAGCGGATTATTGATGCCGGCGCTATTGAGGTTCACGGCATCACCAATCAGTTTTTGGAGGATAAGCCTGTTTTTGCGGGTGTTGTTGAGGACTTTATTGCGTTTATTCAAGGCGCTGAGTTAGTCATTCATAATGCGCCGTTTGACGTAGGCTTTATCAATTATGAATTCTCGCGGCTGAATAATCAGATTGGAACGGTCACCGATTACAGCAAGGTATTCGATACGCTGACTTATGCCAGGAAAAAACATCCGGGGCAGCGCAATAGTCTGGATGCGTTGTGTAAACGGTATAGTATCGATAACAGTCACCGGGATCTGCATGGTGCTTTATTGGATGCTGAGATTCTGGCTGATGTGTTTTTGTTGATGACCGGCGGCCAGTCTTCGTTGCTGGATGAAGGGCAGGGAAGGGTGGAGGAGTCGGTTGTGGGTAGTGAGGTTAAATATTTGTCGGCGGATCGTCCCACCTTAAAAGTCATCCGTTGCACGGAAGATGAGCTTGACGCGCATCAACAGCGTCTGGAGGCCATTGAAAAAGCCGGGGGCGCTTGTATTTGGAATCAGTAGGTGTTGCGGGCGACCGACCGGCAGGTCGCCCACAGAGTTGAAGATTAATCTGCGTCTTTCGGTTTGGCCCGTCTGGATGTCGAGCCGACTCGTTTCTTACTCTTATCCACCTTTTTAGCGCTATCGTCGGTTTTGGCCGGCTTTTTAAAACCATCATCTGATTTAGCGAGTTTTTTAGCGCCTTCGCTCATTTTGGATATATTGAGTTGCTGACCGGCTACCCTGACTTTTTTCAATTCCTCGAACAATTCCTTCGGTATGCCTGCCGGTAACTCAACGGTGCTGTAGTCGTCCTGGATTCTGATGCGGGCGATATGATCGCCGTCAATTCCCGATTCATTGGCGATGGCGCCGACGATGTTGCCGGGTTTTACGCCGTGGTTGTGACCGACTTCAATCCGGTAGGTTTCCATTTCAATATCCGCGCCGCCGCCGAATGCGCGTTTCGGTTTGCGGTCTTTTTGCGGTCTGTCGGATCTATCAAATCGTGATGGACGATCATCCCTGGATGGCCTGTCATCCCGGCTATCTTTGGCTTTTTTAGGCAGATTTTGCATTAATAGCGGAGTGTCGCCCTGAACCAGTTTTGCCAGTGCGGCGGCTATTTCCAACGCGCTGACATTGTGCTCTTGCTGGTATTGTTCTAGTAGCTGGCTGAAAAAGCTCAGTTCTTCGGCGGCCAATGTATCGGTAATGTTCTGTTTAAAACGGGAGATACGCTTATTGTTGATGACCTCGGTTGAAGGCAGGCCCATTTCCTCGACTTTTTGCTTGGTCGCTTTTTCGATATTATTCAGCAGATTTCTTTCTCTGGGCGCAATAAACAATATAGCATCGCCGGTGCGGCCTGCGCGTCCTGTTCTGCCGATACGATGCACGTAAGATTCGGTATCGTATGGAACGTCATAGTTGACGACATGGGTGATGCGGTCTACATCCAGTCCGCGTGCAGCAACGTCGGTCGCGATTAAAATATCCAGTTTGCCGTTTTTCAGGTTGGCAATGGCGCGTTCACGTAAGGCTTGAGACATATCGCCGTTAATCGCGGCGGCCGAATAACCGCGTGCTTCGAGTTTTTCTGCCAGTTCAACCGTTGCGGTTTTGGTTCTGACGAAGATAATCATGCCGTCAAAAGTTTCCGCTTCCAGAATGCGGGTCAGCGCATCCAGTTTGTGTACGCCGCTGACCATCCAATAGCGTTGGCGTATGTTTTCGGCGGAGGTAGTGGTGACCTTGATGGTGACGTGTTCAGGCTCATTCAGGTATTGCTGGGCGATTTTGCGGATAACCGTCGGCATGGTCGCAGAAAATAGCGCGATTTGTCTTTGTTCAGGGATTTGCTCAAGAATCCATTCCACATCATCAATAAAACCCATACGCAGCATTTCATCGGCTTCATCAAGCACTAGATAGCCGAGTCCGCTCAGGTTTAACGTGCCTTTACGCATGTGATCCATGACCCGGCCCGGTGTGCCGACAACTACATGAGCGCCGCGTTTTAGCTGGCGTAGTTGCGTGGTGTAGTCTTGTCCGCCGTAGATCGGCAGAACATGGAAGCCCTTTAAATGCGCGGCATAACGTTGAAACGCTTCTGCTACCTGAATAGCCAGTTCGCGAGTTGGCGCAAGCACCAGCACTTGCGGGTCTTTTTGTTTGAGGTCGATACGCGACAAAATCGGCAACGCGAAAGCGGCAGTCTTGCCGGTTCCTGTTTGTGCTTGCCCCAGTACGTCTTTGCCTTTCAGTAGGAGCGGGATGGTTTGTGCTTGTATGGGTGAGGGTGTTTCATAACCGACATCTTTCAGCGCTCTTAGCACCGGTTCAATCAGAGCTAAATCGCTAAAAGAGGGTAATGTAGAAACATCATTGGACATGGATTTACCTGTTGTAGATATAGAATGCGCGGAAGCGCGGGGAAATGTGTTTGTTTATCAGAGTATTATACCTCACTATATTAGTATTTGCAGCAAAATTAACAGAGCACGGAGCTGGGTTATGAAAATTTGGGTTGATGCGGACGCGTGTCCGAATGTGATTAAAGATATTTTATATCGGGCGGCGGAACGAAAGCAGGTGCCGCTGACACTGGTGGCCAATCATTTTTTAACCATACCGCCATCAAAAGTTATCAGCGCGGTGCAGGTATCAGGCGGTTTTGATGTGGCCGATAATTACATCGTCAAACATTTGCAGCAAGATGATCTGGTGATTACCGCCGACATTCCGCTGGCGGCTGAAGTGATAGCCAAAAACGCCCATGCCATTAATCCCCGAGGCGAGCTTTACACTAAAGAAAACATCAGGGAGCGATTGGCGATGCGTGATTTTATGGAGGAAATGCGCAGTGCCGGTCAAGCATCGGGAGGGCCATCGCCTCTTGGGCAACGAGACAAGCAGGATTTTGCCAATGCGCTGGATCGGTTTTTGGCTAAATACCAGTAAAATGACGTATCAGGCTGAGTTTTAGTTATTTGCTTGTTATAATGGCGATAATTTTGTAACAGCATTAATTCTGATCGAGAGATTTCATGATTCAAGGTAGTATCGTCGCTTTAGTAACACCGATGGATGAACGCGGTGCGGTGGATAAGGAGAGCTTAAAAAGGCTGGTGGAATTTCATATAGCCGAGGGAACAGATGCCCTGGTCGCCGTTGGCACCACAGGCGAGTCGGCGACGCTGGATGAGCATGAACACTGCGATGTGATCAAGTCGATTGTTGATTATGTCGGCGGCAGAATACCGGTGATTGCCGGAACCGGTGCAAACTCGACGACCGAAGCGATCAACCTGACCCGTCTGGCCAAAGAAGCCGGGGCCGATGCCTGCCTGATTGTGACGCCCTATTACAATAAGCCGACTCAAGAAGGCTTGTACCTGCATCACAAAGCCATCAGCGACGCGGTCGATATTCCCCAGATTTTATACAATGTACCGGGACGCACCGCTTGCGATATGCTGCCTGAAACCGTTGGCCGCCTGTCTCATGTCAACAACATCGTCGGCGTTAAAGAGGCGACCGGCGATTTGTCCAGGGTCAAAAAAATCCGCGATTTGACCGGCGAGGATTTTGCGATCTATACCGGCGACGATGCGAGCAGCCGCGAGTTTTGCCTGCTGGGCGGCAATGGCAGCATTACCGTAACGGGTAATGTCGCACCAAAACTGGTGCATCAGATGGTTATGGCAGCGATGGCGGGTGATGCTGAAACCGCTTTAGCTATCGACAAAAAACTGGCCGCTTTACACGATAAGCTGTTTATCCAATCCAACCCGATTCCGGTTAAATGGGCGGTTGCCGAAATGGGCCTGATGGGCAAGGGCATACGTTTACCCTTGACTTGGTTGACCGAAGATTGCTTTGATGCGGTGCGTGATGCAATGCGTCAGGCCGAAGTTATTTAATTCGTAAGCTAGGTAGTTAGGACATGGTAGTGGAAAAAGCAACCGTAGACACACGCCTCGTCCACTATCTACTTTCCACACCCCACTCATTATGAAAACTAAATTCAGGTCGCTTATTATCGTTGCTGTTTTGGCCAATGTATCAGCCTGCAGTTACATAAAAAACTTATTTCCAGACAAAGAAAAAGATTATCAGTTTACCACTGAAATTCCGCCGCTGGTCTTGCCGACTGACCTTGTCGGTGACTCGCTTTCCGGCCTGCCTGCCGCCTCGGCTACTGAGAAGGCTGGTTCCGCGGCCACCGCTGAAACGACGGATGCCTCCCCGGTTGCTGAAACGACGGCCGCCGCCCCGAAAACTGAAACAGCTCCAGAGATAGACCGGAAACTTATTCAGGTTGAACTGGTTGATGCTGACCAGGGAACCAAGCGATTGCGTATCGGCGCGCCGCCAGCAAGAGTCTGGCGTATGGTTGGCAAAGCGTTAAGCCGAAAGTCCATTGAAGTGACTAATCGTAATCAGGAGGAGGGGCTGTTTAATGTCCAGTATGACCCGGACAAGCAGGAAGTGGAAGATGGGTCGATCATGGATGAGGTCAAATTCTTTTTCAAAGGATTTGAACTCACTGAACAAGAGTATGTCCTCAAATTGGTAGAAAACAACCAGCAGACTGAGGTCATTGTCCTGGACAAAGAACAAAAACCGGCGACTGATGCGTTGAGTTTAAGTTTGTTGATGCTGTTGCATGACACTATTAAGTCTGATTTGGCTAAGTGATTTAATGAGGCTAAAGGCGAAAGACTAAGGGCTAAAAAAGCCGTTTCATCTTTCGCCTTTCGTCTTTCGCCTTTTACCTTGAATCTTTTTTACCCATGTTAAAAATCCCTGGAACATCCGCACTTTCCGACTTTCGTATTAACAAACTATTGGCTGAGCTTCAGTCTGTAGAACCCGCTATCAAGGCTGTTTCAGCGCGGTTTATTCACTTTGTGGATATTGAACATGACTTGAGTGACGCTCAATCTGCGATTCTAAAACAGTTGCTGGCTTACGGTTCCACGCACGCCAGTGCTGATATTGTGGGCGCGCACTTACTGGTCGTGCCGCGCTCAGGCACGATTTCACCCTGGTCCAGCAAGGCGACCGAGATTGCCGAGCGTTGCGGATTATCCGAGATTAAACGGATCGAACGGGGCATTGAGTACACGCTGGATGGCTATGCGCCGTCATCAGCCGTGAAAGCGTTGTTGCATGACCGTATGACCCAAACGGTTTTGAATGGCGACATCGAGCCCGAACTGTTTGCTCTGCATCAGCCCAAGCCGTTACAAAGTGTCGCGATAATAGAGCAGGGCCGCGACGCGCTGGTTGTCGCCAATACCGAACTGGGTCTGGCTTTGTCCGATGATGAAATCGATTATCTGACCGAGAGCTTTCAAGCCTTAGGCAGAAATCCGACCGATGTTGAATTGATGATGTTTGCCCAGGCTAATTCCGAGCATTGCCGACACAAGATTTTTAATGCCGATTGGACGATAGACGGGGTAGAGCAGGCGGAAACTCTATTTAAGATGATCCGCAATACCGCAGCAAAAAGCCCGGAAGGGATCTTGTCAGCCTACAGCGATAACGCCTCGGTCATGGTCGGTTCAAATGCGCAGGTTTTTATCCGCAATCCCCAGACCGGCGAATACGGTTATGTCGAAGAAGACGCGCATTTGCTGATGAAAGTGGAAACCCATAATCATCCTACCGCCATTTCACCTTATCCGGGGGCGGCAACCGGCTCCGGCGGCGAAATTCGGGATGAAGGCGCGACCGGCCGCGGTTCTGCGCCCAAAGCCGGGTTGACCGGCTTTTCGGTGTCGCATCTAAAAATCCCCGGCTTTCCGCAACCTTGGGAAGCCGATAACGGCAAGCCGGAACGTATCGCCTCGGCGCTGACCATCATGCTGGAAGGCCCGCTCGGCGGCGCGGCGTTTAATAACGAATTCGGCAGGCCCAATCTGACCGGTTATTTCCGCAGCTTCGAGCAAGCGGTTCCAGGTAAGGACAACGAATTTCGGGGTTATCATAAGCCGATCATGATCGCAGGCGGCCTCGGCAATATCCGGCCGATGCTGGTCAATAAGCAGCCGATTCCGGCCGGTTCGCTGATTATTATTCTGGGCGGCCCAGCGATGTTGATTGGCTTGGGCGGCGGCGCGGCTTCATCGCAGGCATCCGGCGCAGGTTCGGAAGACCTGGATTTTGCCTCGGTGCAACGGGAAAACCCCGAAATGGAACGCCGTTGCCAGGAAGTCATCAACCATTGCAATGCGATGGGTAGCGATACGCCGATCGTGTCGATCCACGATATTGGCGCGGGCGGCTTGTCCAATGCTGTGCCGGAAATCATCCATGACTGCGACCGCGGCGGACGCTTCGAATTGCGCAAGGTGCACAATGCCGATATAGGCATGTCGCCGATGCAAATCTGGTGTAACGAAGCCCAGGAACGTTATGTGGTTGCGATCAAGCCGGAATCGTTGGAGTTATTCACTGCCTTTTGCGAACGCGAACACTGCCTGTTTGCGGTGATCGGCGAGGCGACCGACGAAGAGCACTTAACGCTGAACGACGAGTTGCTGGGCGACAAGCCGGTCGATATTCCGATGTCGGTGTTATTCGGCAAGTCGCCGAAGCTGCACCGCAATGTCGAGCATGTCCAACCCAACACCCAAGCGCTGGATGTTAGCGGCATCACGCTGGACGAGGCGGTCAAGCGCGTGCTGGCATTCCCCGCCGTCGCCGACAAAAGCTTTTTGATCCACATCGGCGACCGCTCGGTGACCGGGCTGGTGGCTCGCGACCAAATGGTCGGTCCCTGGCAAACGCCGGTGGCCGATGTGGCCGTCACGGCAGTGGGCTTTCATGCCGTGGCCGGTGAGGCGATGGCGATGGGCGAGCGCTCGCCGATTGCGGTTATCGATGCACCGGCATCCGGCCGTATGGCGATAGGCGAAGCCATCACCAATATTGCTGCTGCCAGCATTGATTCTTTGAGAAAAATAAAACTGTCGGCTAACTGGATGGCTGCCGCAGGTTACCAGGGCGAAGACGCCGCATTGTTCGATACGGTCAAAGCGGTGGGCATGGAATTGTGTCCGGCGCTGGGTATCGCAATACCGGTGGGCAAGGATTCCTTGTCGATGAAAACCGTGTGGGGTGGAAAAACCATGACCTCGCCGTTGTCGCTGGTCATTACCGCGTTTGCTCCGGTTGCGGATATTGGCCTTACCCTGACCCCGCAACTGCGTAATGTGCCGGATGAAGACAGCGCCTTGATCCTGATTGATCTGGGTGCCGGTAAAAACCGTTTGGGCGGATCGGTGTTGGCGCAAGTCTACAACCAGCTCGGCGATGACTGTCCTGACCTGGATGAAGCAAGTTTGTTGAAAGCTTTCTTTGATAGCATACAAACACTGAACGCCCAAGGCAAACTGCTGAGCTATCACGACCGTTCCGATGGCGGCTTACTGGCAACGGTGGCGGAAATGATGTTCGCCGGCAGGCTGGGCGTGACCCTGACGCTCGATAGCCTGGGCGAAGACGTGTTGGCTGCATTGTTTAACGAGGAGTTGGGCGCGGTATTGCAAGTGCGCCAAAGCGATTGCAAGGAGGTCGTGGAGCTGTTGAAACAATCGGGTCTGATCGATTGCACGTATGTGATCGGCAAGGTCATGGACGAACCGCAACTGAACATTCGCCATTTGGGCGAGGTTGTTTATTCCTCCGGTCGGGCCGAATTGCAGAGCATCTGGTCCGAACTCAGCTACAAAATGCAGGCCTTGCGCGATAATCCGGAATGCGCGCTGCAACAGTTTGAGCGTATCGCCGATGATGAAGATCCGGGCTTGAATGTTGAGCTGACTTTCGATGTCAACGACGACGTGACCGCGCCGTTTAGAAATGCGGCAAGACCCAAAGTCGCGATACTGCGCGAGCAGGGCGTTAACGGTCATGTGGAAATGGCTGCGGCATTTGATCGAGCCGGGTTCACCAGCATCGACGTACACATGAGCGATATTATTCACGGACGGGTCAGCTTGGCTGATTTCACCGGTCTGGTTGCCTGCGGCGGTTTCTCCTACGGCGACGTACTGGGCGCCGGCGGCGGTTGGGCAAAATCCATCCTGTTCAACCCGCGCTGCCGGGATGAATTTGCCGCGTTTTTCCAGCGCCCCGATACTTTCGGCTTGGGCGTTTGTAACGGTTGCCAGATGATGTCGGGCTTAAAAGACATCATTCCCGGTGCCGAACATTGGCCGCGTTTCATGCGCAACACTTCGGAACAATTTGAAGCGCGGGTGGCCGTGGTCGAAGTGCAAAAGTCGCCGTCGATCTTGTTTGCCGGTATGGAAGGCTCCAGAATGCCGGTCGCCATTGCCCATGGCGAAGGTCGCGCGGAATTTGCTGCAGATCCGGCAATTGCACTGGAAGCCGGTGCGGTGGCCTTGTGTTATGTCGATAACTACGGCGAATTAACCATGGAATTTCCTGCCAACCCCAATGGTTCGCCGTTCGGCATTACCGGACTGACCACTACGGATGGTCGGTTTACTATTATGATGCCGCACCCCGAACGTTGCTTCAGAGCCGTGCAGAACTCGTGGCACCCGGATGATTGGGATGAATATGGCGCGTGGATGCGTCTGTTCAGAAACGCCAGAGTTTGGGTAGGTTAAAACTGTTTGATTAATTCTACTTTGTCAGATTACACACAAGATCGTCATCCCCGCCGGGAGCGGGGATCCAGTGCCAGGGACGGTAAGCTAAAATCCATCCATGGAGCCTGGATTCCGGCAATCCCTGCCGGAATGACGAGTCTGAATTGTGCGTTCATTGAATCTGACAAAGTAGAATTAACTATTGTCCACGAAAAGCACGAAAAGCACGAAAAATGAGTGAGAAAATTGAACCCATTATTGTTGAACGTAAGGCGGGTGCATAAGGCGGAAAGCGGTAAAACGTATTGTTTTATAAGGTGTTTTTCGTGTCTTTCGTGGTTTTCGTGGACAGTGCGTAATGTTTGAAGTGTGCAGAGTATAATCAAATCCTAACAATAAAAAGATTATAGGTTGTAGATTATGGATAAGGTCAACATGGCGAAAAATAAAAACCGAAGAGTTTCTTTTCGGATTTATGACGAAGTTAATCTGTTTTACCAAAAAATAGATGAAACACTGCTGACCGAACCGCAATCTGCTATCGATGATATTTTGAATGCCCCTTCGTGGTCTACAGATATGGATACGGGGCTGCCGGAAAAAAATCTGCCGGAAGGCAAGATGCCGGGCTTTCAATTTAACGAAAATGAAACCCACAACGTAAACATCAGTGCCAGCGGCATGGCTTTTAATTGCGAAGACGCGCTTAAAGAAGGCGATTATTTGGCAATCAGGATGCTGTTGGGATCCAGTACGTCGGCCATCCTGGCTTACGGCAAGGTTGTTTATTGCAGAAACAGTAATCCAAGCGAAACCCAGTATCCTTATTTTATTGGCGCGCATTTCATCAAAATGGCGGATGAAGATCGGGAATTGCTGGTCAAGCATGTGGCAAGAAAACGATCCCAACAAGTCTGGGTTAGAGCATTTACCCTGGCCGCTGTGATGACGGTTATCGTCATGCCTGATGTCGTATTCGATTTATTGTCCAGTCTGCTCCATTTCCTGTTCGTAAACATCCTCCATTTCCTCCATCTTGCGTTTGAGTTTACCGAGTCCTCTCTTGACCACCTCATTGAGCATTTTTTTCATACCGACACTCATCACACTCAGATTATTGTCTTTTATATCTTAGTGGCTACTGCGATTGGTGGACTTTACTGGCTGTGGCGGGCGGTTCCACCTATTTTTCAGCGATGCAAAGAAAGCCTGTTTTCCTACTGTTCACGGAAGAAAGCCAGTTTGCTTTACTATTGGGAAGGGCAGTCTTTGTTTAATAAAATCAAATTGGGTGTAATCGGCGTTGCGGCGATCACTTGTTACATCTTGTTTGGCATGTAGCTTGGCTTATTAGACTGTGCTGCATCAAAATTTGAAAAACTATAGCGTTGATCTACAATCTTATATCGAAGATAACCCAGCCAATCTGCGGCTGGTGCAGAAAATAATTTCTACGCATACCAGCCTGCGGCTGCTTGATGCCCGCACCGCCGAGCAAGGATTGGAGCTGGCAAAAGCGCATCATCCCGATCTTATTTTGCTCGACATCAACCTGCCGGGTATGAATGGCTTTGAAGCCTTGCGTCATTTACGGGACGATCCGGCTACTTGTGATATTCCGGTGGTCGCGATCTCTGCCAACGCGATGGAGCGGGATGTAAAAAAGGCTTGGCCTCCGGGTTTACCGATTATTTGACCAAGCCGCTGGATATATCAAAGCTTCTGGCTCTTCTGGACGCGATACTTAAATAAAGGATAGCTATTTCACGGTTTTGGGGTAGATACTCTGTTCAAAGTCAAACCTATTTCATTGATTTTTAGCTATCCGACAGATGCCGGAATTGCATAAAAACGGGTGTTATCGAAAAGCACATCATGCTTCAACATCCCGTGGATAGCATGGAGTAATTTGCGCATG
>JAUXTH010000105.1 GCA_030679035.1 Methylobacter sp.
AACTCAATAGTCAACAACCCATCCGCTTGAAACACGGAATAATCATAAAGCTCGTTTTGCATCGACACAGTAATTGTGGTCAGCTGGTCAGACGAGACCGTATCAATAAACTTAACAGGCGTTGCAAACTCGGAAACATCCAGCCGTTTAGACAGACTTTCAGGCAAACGGGTGTTTAGAAAGCTTATGATAACTTTTCCGCCTTGTTCTTTAGAGTTAACGATGGTGTTGGGATTAGCCAAAGCAACCAATATCCGCCCCTCACCTTTGTCGCCTCGCTTAAAATCAAAGCCGCTAATATCTTGTGCGGGTATTAATGCGGCAACCACCGCATTAGCTGTTTTTGCTGCAACGGGCGTTACAGTCTTTGCCACAACCGGTTTTAATGCAGCCGGCATCTCTGCCTTTGCTCGAGTCAAGGTCAACAGCACTTTATTACCAACTACCTTGGTTTCAAACGGTGTTGTCTCAATCAGGTTAACAACGACACGAACCCGACCGGCTGCCTCCACCACATAAACACTGCTTGCTGCCCCCTGATTTATCGGGTACATCTTTTTTGCCAGTGCGCTTTTTACACCGGGAAAGTCCAGGGCGATACGCGCAGGGTTATCCGTCTTAAATACCGTGGGTGTAATGGCCGCCCCCGTCATTTCCATTTCAATCTGCAACTTATCCCCTGACTGCGTCGCAAAGTCTATGCCTGATAGCGCCAACTCACCCGCTCTAACAGATACGATTTGGAATATAAATAAAAATAGACCTAAGCCAATGTGCGCACATAATGAACGCCCCGTTTTGTCTTGTGCCCTGTGGGTATTCACCATAACGCCGCCCTGTTTATTACTCATTTTGTTATCCTCTTTCATCACTCTGTCAACGTTAATGAAGCTGGTTGTTCACGCCACATTCCCGGTTTATCGGGGACTATTTCCATCAATTCAATTTTATCGCTGACTATCCGTATGATTTTTCCGTAATTTTTACCCATGTAGTTTCCAACCTTGACGCGATAGATTGTACCGTCACTCGCCTTTACCAATCCCCACAAACTCGACGTCATATCTACAGTACCCACCATTTTTAGGCCATCCAAAGGAAATGCTTCCAAATCTTCTTTACGCCGGGTGGTATCCGGCTTTATACCGCCACCCGTTGAAACATCCATACCCTCAGCCTGTTCAGGCTGCTCCATCGGCCTGAACGGGTCACGCAGACCTTCCGGTTTAAATATAAAAGGCTCAATCACCTTGATTTCAGGCAAAGGTTTAATAGGTTCTTTAGGCCTAGCCTTAACCTCTGAAACATAGCGGGTTAAATCTGAAAAATCATCATTGCCACAACCTGCAAGCAACACCATAAAAACCATGCAAGTTACGACCGCCAGGGATGGTGGGAGTGTCGCGACTGGTCGGGAACCAGTGCGACCGACCGCCAGGGATGGTGGCCGAGACTGCTCCCGACAGTCCTCGGCATTTCCTCCATCCATGGAGGTCAGAAGTGTAGCAACGGGTCGGGAACCAGTACGACCGACCGCCAGGGATGGTGGCCGAGACTGCTCCCGACAGTCTTCGGCATTTCCTCCTTCCATGGAGGTCAGAAGTGTAGCGACTGGTCGGGAACCGGTGCGACCCTGTAATCCTGCTCTTGCTTGGCGTTGTAGGGGCGAATGAATTCGCCATTGGCGACTAAAGCCGCCCCTACATGGCGCCAGTAATTTATTGCATTCCATTACTTTTGCCCTCTTTTCTTTTTGACCACAGTAGTCGCTGTTCCATCAACGCCTTCATTATAGGTCTTAACCGTTGCAGTCATTTTCATTTCCCCTTCCTTATTTTCCTTATTTTCCTTATCTTTCTTGCCTTCGGGAATAATGTTTACATCGTGTACAGTAACAATCCGGGGCAACGAGGCTAGACCACTGACAAACAAACCCAGCTCCTCATATTTTCCAATAACCTCAATACTGATTGGCAGCTCCGAGTAGAAGTCTTTACGTATCGGCGCACTGGGTTTAAATAACCTGAACTCCAGGCCGCTGGCCAATCCTGTCTGGGAAATATCAATCAACAAGCTTGCAACTTCCTCTTTTGTCGGCATTTGTCGAATCATATCCTCCAGTTGTATTTCAATTTGCGCCAATTGATCCTCATAATCCTGAAGATTGATTGATTTCTTCTGTTTGCTCTCAAATGACTGTTTCAATTCCAGCTCTTTCTTTTCAGAAGCATCCAGCGCAGCCAACTGATCTAGCGTGTCATAATAAATACCTGCACCGAAAACCAAGGCACATATCACTGCAATGGTTGCCGCTTTAATGGGAAATGGCCAAGTCCCCGCCTCATTAGGATCCCAATTGATTTCTGACAGATTCATTATTTCCCTCCAGCCGCTGCTGGCGCGTTTTGATTACCCTGCTTAGCATGCATGGTGAAATCACTTAACTGATCAGGACTAACTTTTTTCGCTGTCTGAATCACATCAAGCGTCGGGACTTTCAGCCAAGAGGAGGCTTCAATAGCTCTCATGAACGCAGAAACGCGGGCATTGGATTGGGACTTGCCCTCAAAAGTCAGATCAGCACCCTTCTGAGTGAATGCCGTGAGAAAAACCCCGTCAGGTGTGACCTTGGGAAGCTCATCAAACAAATGCACAATCTCCGGACGACTTTCCTGCAACTTCTGAATCAATTCTATTTTGGTC
Source organism: Methylobacter sp. (assembly GCA_030679035.1). GTDB lineage: Bacteria > Pseudomonadota > Gammaproteobacteria > Methylococcales > Methylomonadaceae > Methylobacter_A. The sequence goes on from JAUXTH010000105.1 coordinate 2,704, forward strand.
AACAACTTAGCTTTCTGTTCTTCAATCGTTTTTATTTGAGCAATTTTTATATCCAATAAGGCTATTTCATCCTGTATGATTTTGTTTCTTTGTGCCTGATACGCCTTCAACCCCTCAATATACAAATGAACTCCGCCAAAAATAAGCGCTGTAAACAAAACAGCTACGCCAATAGCATTGATAAAATCCTGCTTTTTCTGCGCCCGCAGTTCTTCACGCCAGGGGAGTAAATTGATCTTTGCCATTAGTCAAAACTCCTCAATGCCAACCCGCATGCGATCATCATTGCCGAAGCATCATTACTCAATGACTGGGGTTTTACCTTATTGGATAGAGCCATATTGATAAAGGGATTGGCTATAACCGTTGGCACCCCTATAGTTTGCTGAACCAATTTGTCTATGCCCGGTATTGATGCACAACCGCCCGCCAAAATAAGACTGTCGATACGCCTATTCGCGCTTGATGAAACAAAAAACTGTATCGAACGCTGAATTTGCTGAACCATTGCCCGTTTAAATGGCTCAAGCACATCAACTGCATAATTGTCCGGCAGTCCGCCCAGCTTTTTTGCCAGGCCGGCTTCTTCATAAGTTAATCCGTAGCGGCGCTGAATCTCTTCCGTCAACTGCTTGCCGCCAAAGCCCTGCTCTCTGGTGTATACGGTACGGGAATTATATAAAACATTTAAAGCTGTCATCGTGGATCCTATATCCACGATGGCAACTGTTTGGCCTTCTACAGCATCCGGCAATTGGTCAATCAGCAAGGCGAATGCATTTTCCATCGCAAAGGCTTCAACATCGACAATTTTGGCCTTTAAACCGGCCTTGGCCAATACTTCAACACGATCATCAATAATTTCTTTTCTCGATGCCGCAAGCAGCACATTGACCATTTCAGGGTTGTTTTCATTTTCGCCCTGGACTTCAAAATCGAAATTAACCTCATCGAGCGAATAAGGCACATACTGGTCCGCTTCAACCATGATCTGCTCTTCCATTTCATCATCACTTAACGAAGCAGGCATCGGTATTACTTTGGTCATCACTGAAGACCCTGCAACAGCGACAGACGCATGTTTTAGCTTTGACCCGGATTGTTTTAAAGCGACTTTTATAGCTTCGGCTATCACTTCAATGTTTGCTATATTTTTATCGACTACAGCGTCTTGCGGCAAAGGTGCTACGGCATAACTCTCAACCCGGTAACGAGCGCCGACCTTACTCAATTCGAGTAATTTTATAGCCGCCGTACTGATGTCAATTCCAAGAACAGCACTTTGTTTCTGACTAAACCAACTCATTAACTAACCCTTAAAAAACTTGATGCCTTATGTGATTGTGTATACCCGATCCAATCCACTGCATAACCCGCAGGAATGTGAGCAATACAAATTTTGCATGGAGCAAAAATATGCTCATGCAGTCGGTCGCATCGGTTCCCTCGGCAACTGCTCCATGCGTTGCTCTACCTCCTGCATCCATGCAGTCGTACCGATTGCGACACTTCTGACCTCCATGGAAGGAGGAAATACCGAAGACTGCCTGGAGCTGTCTCGGCCACCATCCCTGGCAGTCGGTCGCATCGGTTCCCTACCGATTGCGACACTTCCACCATCCCTGGCAGTCGTCGGCTATACTCAACAACCACAAAACCTATTTACTGGCGAAAGTATAGTAGCCTTTTTTATTTTGATGCTTAAAATGTGCAATTTATTTGTTCGGGCTGTTTCATTCATCTCCTGCATTATCGTTACTGCACCGTCTCCCAGGATCCCTTGTGGCTAAATTTCTAAAATGGTTTGTTGTATTTTTTATGACCATAATCTTGGCTGCATCCATTTCCGGCTATTTTCTATACAACAAGCTTGCAGCCGACTTGCCTGACATTAAGACCCTGCATAATGTCCAATACCAGATACCGTTAAGCATTTACAGTAAAGATAACCTACTGATTGCTCAGTTCGGCGAAAAAAAACGTACGCCGGTCACTATAGAGGAGGTTCCCCAGCAACTAATTAATGCCTTCATTGCCTCTGAAGATGACAGTTTTTATCAGCACCCCGGCGTTGACTTTAAAGGCCTGCTTCGAGCCGGCCTGCAACTTGCCTTGACCGGCAAGAAAAAACAAGGCGGCAGCACTATCACTATGCAAGTTACCCGCAACTTCCTGCTGACCAGCGAGAAAACCTATACCCGCAAGTTAAAGGAAATCATGCTGGCGCTAAAAATAGAACACGAGTACCCGAAAAACAAAATCATGGAGCTTTATTTAAACCAGATTTTCATGGGCCACCGGGCCTATGGTATTGCCGCAGCCGCTCAGGTCTATTACGGCAAAAACCTGACTGAGCTGAGCTTGGCCGAACAGGCCATGATTGCCGGCCTGCCTAAGGCGCCATCTCTATACAACCCTATCACCAATCAGGCACGGGCCATTGAAAGGCGCAATTATGTCTTGCACCGCATGCTTGAGCTTAACCACATCACTCAGCAGGATTACCAGGACGCATCACGGCAACCTTCTACCGCAAAACTGCAATCAGTAACACCTGAAGTTTCGGCGCTTTACCTAGCCGAAATGGTGCGCCAAAAACTTTTTGAGCTGTACGGCGAGCAAGCCTACACCTCCGGATTCAAGGTATATACAACGATAAACGGAACGCTGCAAACAACGGCAAACCAAGCGCTTAACGATACCCTGCACGCCTATGATGAACGCCACGGATACCGGCATTGTAGGGGCGACTTCAGTCGCCCAGCATGTCAAAGGGCGACTGAAGTCGTCCCTACAGACATCGGCGACACCCTACCCGCCACCGTCCTACGGGTAAAAAACAATACCGCAACGGCCAGCCTTCAAGACAAAACTCTCATTGAAATACCTTGGGAAAACATGAAATGGGCCGGCAGCACTATCCTAAAAACCGGCGACATTATCCGTGTCCGTCAACTGCCTAATAATACCTGGGCGTTAACGCAGGTACCGGGGGCAGAAGGCGCATTTGTTTCATTGGATCCTGCCAATGGCGCCATTTTGGCGTTAACCGGCGGCTTCGATTTCCATCGCAACAAATACAATCGCGCAACCCAATCAAAAAGACAACCGGGCTCGGGCTTTAAACCCATCATTTACACCACCGCACTGGAACAAGGCTACACCGCTGCCAGCATGATTAACGATGCACCCATCGTCATTGACATCCCAGGCCAGGAAAACGAGTGGCGACCGGAAAATTACAGTAAAAAATTCTACGGTCCAACCAGCATCAGATCGGCTATAACCCATTCAAGAAATATTATCTCCATACGCTTATTGAGTGAAATGGGCGTTGAGAAAGCCGTCGCAACAGCATTACGCTTTGGCTTTACAGAAGAACAAATACCTAAAACCCTGTCCCTGGCACTGGGCAGCGGCGATGCGACCCCTCTGCAAATGGCGCGGGTTTATGCCACATTTGCCAACGGCGGATTCCTGATCAAACCTTATTTTATTGAGCGCATTGAGTCCAACGAAGGCGAGATTATTTATCAGGCCAAGCCCAAAACTGCCTGCCCTAGCTGTGACAGCACCCAGGAATTAAACCGCAACTACGCCCCCCGGATTATTACCCCGCAAATTTGTTTTCTGATGAATTCGTTATTAAGAGATGTCGTTCAACACGGCACCGCGACAGGCGCAAAAGTGCTGGGCAGACAAGATCTTGCCGGAAAAACCGGAACCACCAACGAACAGCGCGACGCCTGGTTTAATGGCTACACGCAATCGAATGTCGCCACCGCATGGGTTGGATTTGACGATTTTTCGCCGCTGGGGAATTCCGAAACAGGCGGCGTAGCCGCATTACCGATGTGGATTGAATTTATGCGAGTTGCCCTTAAAGACACCCCGGAAACACCTCTTGTCATGCCGGAGGGCATCGTAAAAGCATTTATAAGCCCTGAGACAGGCTTGTTAACGGAGGACACAAACAAAGGCGGAATATGGGAGTTCTTTCAAGCGGATCGCGTACCAACCCGTTTTGCATCCACCACTGAAGGCTCAACAGCCGATGCCAATGAACCTGATGAGAAACCTACAGAAAACCTGTTTTGAAATGGCGAACGTGGGGAATGGAAGCAGTGAGCAGGAACTCCTACTCACTGCCAATCAAATCAGCTCAACTGCCCATGGCACTGTTTATACTTCTTGCCTGAACCGCATGGGCAAGGATCGTTACGACCCACTTTATTGCCGTCCCTGACAAAGGGTTGTTCTGAAGTTTCTTCGTCCTGTTCAGGTGCAGCAAGCAGCGACTCCTCATAAGCATCCAAAGCGGGCGCCTGAGCATGCTCAAAATGCATTTCCTTGGGCACTTGCGCTTGCCTTTGCTGATCAATAGCATCAACATCTTCTTCCTGCTTGACCTGGACTTTAAACAGGATGCCTATCACTTCATACTTGATATGATCCAACAGAGTGGTAAACATTTCAAACGCTTCGCGCTTGTATTCCTGCTTGGGATCTTTTTGCGCATAACCTCTAAAATGTATGCCCTGACGCAAATAATCCATCGCCGCCAAATGCTCTTTCCAGCTGTTATCCAGCACTTGCAGCATCACTGATTTTTCAAAGTGTTGCAGCACTTCCTTGGACATCTGCTGTTCTTTGTCTTTATGGCTTTGCTCCAGAATAGCAATAATGCGCTTACGCAATGATTCTTCCTGTAGCGAATGGTCTTCTTCCAGCATCTTACGCACAGGGACTTCGGCGTTAAACTCCTGATGCAGATGTTCTTCCAGACCCTTGGTGTCCCACTGTTCGACCATGGTTCTTGCAGGGATATACTGGGTAATCACATTATTGACCACGTCTTCGCGTATCGCCGTGATAATGTCGGATATTTCTTCCGCCGCCATCAGTTCATTACGCTGCGCATAGACCACCTTGCGCTGGTCATTGGCGACATCGTCATAGGCCAGGATTTCTTTACGCACATCGAAGTTGCGGCCTTCGACCTTGCGCTGGGCGCTTTCAATCGAGCGGGTCACCCAAGGATGCTCAATCGCTTCGCCATTGCCCATGCCTAGTTTCTGCATCAAACTGGCCACGCGATCCGATGCAAAAATACGCATCAAATCATCTTGCAGCGACAGGTAAAAACGGGTTGAACCGGGATCGCCCTGACGGCCCGACCGGCCTCTTAACTGGTTGTCGATACGACGCGACTCATGACGCTCCGAACCGATAACATGCAAACCGCCGGTGGCGATGACTTGCTCATGTCTTTCCAGCCAAGCGCCACGGACTTTATCCTTATCGGCCTCGCCGGCATCTTCGCCCAATGCCGCCAGTTCCGCTTCCAGATTGCCGCCGAGTACAATATCGGTACCCCGTCCGGCCATGTTGGTGGCGATAGTGACCGCACCCGGCATACCGGCTTGCTCAACGATATGGGCTTCACGCTCATGTTGTTTGGCGTTAAGCACTTCATGCTTAACACCAAGCTTGTTCAATAATGTAGACAATCGTTCGGAGTTTTCAATCGACGTGGTTCCGACCAACACCGGCTGGCCACGGCTAACGCATTCTTTAATATCATCGGCAACGGCGACATATTTCTCGTCGGTGGTCAAAAACACCACGTCGCCCAAATCCCTACGAATCATGTTGCGATGCGTAGGAATGACCACCACTTCAAGACCGTAAATCTTGTTCAACTCGAACGCTTCGGTATCTGCCGTACCGGTCATACCGGACAGTTTTTCGTACAAGCGGAAGTAGTTCTGGAAAGTAATCGAGGCCAGCGTCTGGTTTTCACTTTTAATTTCGACATGCTCTTTGGCTTCAATCGCCTGATGCAAGCCGTCCGACCAGCGCCGTCCCGGCATGATCCGGCCGGTAAACTCATCGACGATAATCACTTCATTATTGGCAACGATATAATCAACATCTTTTTTGAATAGAACATGACCCCGCAATGATGCGGTCAGATAATGCATCAAACGAATATTGGTCGCATCATACAAACTGCTGCCTTCCGCCATCAAACCATGCTCGACCATCAAGTTTTCAACACTCTCATGGCCTGCTTCGGTCAGGTACAGCTGCCGCACTTTTTCATCGACCGAATAATCGCCCGGCTCGCCTTCTTTTTCCTGTTTGGTCAGGAATGGAACGATCTTGTTGACTTTGATATAAACTTCAGTGCTTTCCTCGGTAGCCCCGGAAATAATCAGCGGCGTTCTCGCCTCATCGATAAGGATCGAATCGACCTCATCGACAACAGCAAAGGTCAAATCGCGCTGGACTTTCTGCTCAAGGCTAAAAGCCATATTGTCACGCAGATAATCAAAACCGAATTCGTTGTTGGTGCCATAGGTAATGTCTGACGCATAAGCCTCGCGCCGTTCATCGCTTTCCATCTGGCTGATAATCACACCGGTCGTCAAGCCGAGGAAGCCGTACAGTCGGCCCATCCATTCGGAGTCGCGCTTGGCCAGATAGTCATTAACCGTAACAACATGCACGCCGCGCCCTGGCAACGCGTTCAGATAGGCCGCCAAGGTTGCCATCAGGGTTTTACCCTCACCGGTTTTCATTTCGGCAATCTTGCCGTCATGAAGAATCATGCCGCCGATCAATTGCACATCGAAATGGCGCATGCCGAAAACCCTGGTCGACGCTTCCCTGACTGTTGCAAACGCTTCTGGAAGCAGATCGTCCAGTTTTTCACCTTGCGCCAAGCGATCACGAAACTCCTGAGTTTTTGCTTTTAACGCATCATCAGATAATTTTTCGTACTCAGAAGCCAGAGCATTGATCCTTTTGACCAATGATCTTTTCTTCTTTATCAGCCTGTCATTACGGCTTCCTATAACAAATCTAACCAACTTACCCAGCATGTTTTTTTCCGGTATGAATTTAGTAAATGATTGAATAAAACCGTGAGATTATATACCGTCTACTGTTTTAGTGACAGTTAAAAACACTCATTATCCCTCGACAAAAGGCCTTAGCATTAACAAAGAACATTTAAAAATCAATATCGAAGGGTTCGTTCAAGGGCTGGGTTTCCGTCCGTTTATCGTCCGCCTTGCCCGGCAACACCAACAAAAAGGTGAGGTCGCCAACACCCACAGCGGCGTAACCATCGACATTGAAGGTCGATCCGAACACCAGCAAAACTTTGTTGACGGCCTGCATAACCAGCTGCCGCCTTTTGCAAAAATCGAATCATTAACCATAACCAAGCTGCCTTTAGCCGACTTTAACGGTTTCCAGGTTAAAGCCAGCCTATCCGACGGCCAACAATCGGCCTTTGTGCTGCCCGACATAGCCACCTGCCCGGATTGCATCGGCGATATTTTCGATTCTGGCAGCCGCTACTATCATTACCCGTTTACCAGCTGCTGCCATTGCGGGCCGCGCTACAGCATCATGACCCGACAACCTTACGACCGCAGCCGAACCGGCATGGCGGCATTCAAACCCTGCCGCGACTGCGAGCAAGACTACCACAACATAGACAACCGGCGCTTCCACGCCCAAACCATCGCCTGCCCCAACTGCGGCCCCAGCTTAAGCTTGCTTGATGACTCGGGAAAGCTTTTAACCAAAAAGCACGACGCCTTAGTCACTGCAATCGAACAACTACAAAACGGCAAAATCGTCGCAATTAAAGGCATAGGCGGCTATCAACTGCTGGTTGACGCCACCAACCGGCAAGCCGTCGAGCGTCTCAGACTGCGCAAACACCGCCCGCAAAAACCCTTTGCGTTGATGGTGGCTGATTTGGCGATTGCACAGCAGCTTTGCATGATCAATACATTGGAACAACAAGCCCTGACTTCTGCCGCCGCGCCTATTGTGCTGTTAAGTCGTCTTGATACGGCTTGTAGGGGCGAATTTATTCGCCCTGGAGCGAATAAATTCGCCCCTACATCTGCGGTTGCCCCCGGCAGCAACCTGCTCGGCATCATGCTGCCATATTCGCCGTTACACCACCTGCTGCTGAACAAAGATATTGCCCCGCAACCTTTGTACGCACTGGTCGCCACCAGCGGCAACCGCCAGAATGAGCCCATTTGCATCAATCAGCAACAGGCATTAACAAGACTTGCAGGTATCGCCGATTATTTCCTGACCCATGACCGGCCCATCCTGCGCCCGCTAGACGATTCCGTGGTGCGGCAAATCAACGACAAAATCACCGTATTGCGCAGAGCCCGAGGCTACACGCCGCTGCCGATCACATTAAAAACCGCCATGCCCGACACGTTGGCGGTCGGCGGCCAGCTAAAAAACACCGTCGCGATCAGCCGCGGACAACACATCATTTTAAGCCAGCATTTGGGCGATCTTGATCTGGAAGCAACCCAACAACAATTCCAAGCCACGCTGACGGATTTGCAGGACTTTTACCAAATCACCCCAACCCGGATCATGCACGACCTGCACGGCGGTTATGCCAGCAGCCGAATTGCCGCCAACCTAGGCAAGACAACCCACCCGGTGCAGCATCATTACGCCCACGCCCTATCCTGCATGGCCGAACACGAATTGGAGCCTCCCGCATTAGGCATCTGCTGGGACGGTTCGGGCCTCGGTGCCGACAACACGCTTTGGGGCGGCGAATTCCTGCTTGTTAACCGGCAGGGCTTTGAACGCTATGCCCACTTTGCCCCGTTTTCATTGCCCGGCGGACACAAAGCCATACAGGAACCTAGGCGCGCGGCATTGGGTCTGCTCTACGAGACCTTTGGCGACGACTGCATGGATGCAGGAGGTAGAGCAATGCATGGAGCAATTGCCGAAAGCGCATTTACTCGCCCAGACCTGCCCTTTTCCGCGCAGGAATTAAAACTATTGCAATCGGCCTTAAGCCGTCAACTCAACTGCCCGCGCACCACCAGCGTTGGCCGATTATTTGATGCCGTCGCCAGCTTATTGAAACTATGCCATATCAATGACTATGAAGGCCAAGCGGCAATGGCGCTGGAAATGAGTGCCACAACAAGCGCATCAGACCTGCATTATGACTTCCACATCCAGCAAAAAACGCCTATCGTCATCGACTGGAAAATCACCCTGGAACAGCTCATGGACGATATACAGCACAGCCCGATTGAATTAATCGCCGCCAAGTTTCACAACACCCTGGCCGAAATCATCTTGGCCGTAGCCCTGCGGGCCGAACAAAAAACCGTAATTCTGAGCGGCGGCTGCTTTCAAAATGCCTGTCTCACGGCGAAATCTGCCCATAAATTAAAGATCGCAGGTTTTGAGGTATACTGCCACGAAAAGATACCCCCTAACGACGGCGGACTGGCTCTCGGCCAGTTGTACGCCGCAAAATATATTGGATGACTTATGTGCCTAGCCATACCCGGACAGATTATCAGCCTGTCTGATCACAGCGACCCGCTTGCACGTACCGGGCGCATCAACTTTTCCGGCATCGGCAAAGACGTCAGCCTGGCCTATGTGCCGGAAGCCGACATCAATGATTATGTGATCGTTCATGCCGGCTTCGCGCTGTCCGTCCTGGATGAAGCCGAGGCATTAGCCAGCCTGCAAGCGTTCCGGGATTTAGCGGATTTCGAGAGCAAGCTATGACCACAAGCAGAATCTAAAAAATATTTACCACAGAGGGCACGAAGAAAACAATCCTATTAGTAACCACCCCAGTTCCTACACCCGATCCGCTCTAACTGTTCAAAGCAAGCTTTGAACACCGGCATTGAAGGAGTCCAAAGCTTGCTTTGGTCATGCAAAAACAAACCCTAAGGTTGAATAGTTACAAAATGAATTCTTTCAGAGTCTCAGGAAAATCCTATATGACAAATTTGTCAGGAACAACAAGCAGCACGCCGAAGGGTGCAGGACAGGAGAGTCCCGCATGAACTATCTTGATGATTTTCGCGACCCGGCGACCGCAAAAAAAATAGCCGCCGCGATAAAAGCCATCACCACCCAGCCGTGGAACATCATGGAAGTATGCGGGGGCCAGACCCACAGCATCATTAAATATGGTATCGATCAGCTACTACCTGACCAAGTCAACCTGATCCACGGCCCCGGCTGCCCGGTTTGCGTCACGCCGCTGGCTTATATCGACAAGGCGCTGGCGATTGCCGCGCAACCCAATGTGATTTTCTGCTCTTTCGGCGACATGCTGCGCGTCCCCGGCTCGCACCACGACCTGCTCAGCCTGAAAGCGCAGGGCGCGGACATTCGCATCGTCTATTCGCCGATCGATGCGCTAAATATCGCCAAGACCAATCCCGACAAACAGGTGGTCTTTTTCGGCGTCGGCTTTGAAACCACCGCACCGACCACAGCCCTGGCCGCCTATCAGGCCAAACAGCAACAGCTGGACAACTTCTCGCTGCTGATTTGCCATGTCCGCGTGCCGCCGGTCATGCAGGCGCTGCTCGACTCGCCCGGCAACCAGGTTCAGGGATTTTTGGGCGCAGGCCACGTCTGCTCGATTATGGGCTACCACGAATATCTGCCGCTGTCGGCTCACTATAAAATCCCTATCGTGATCACCGGTTTCGAGCCGGTCGATATTCTGCACGGCCTGTACCTGTGCATCAAACAACTGGAAGAACATCGTTACCAGGTTGAAAACGAATACAGCCGCGCGGTCAAGGAGCAAGGCAATCAGCCCGCGCAACAATTGATAAGCCAGGTGTTCGACGTCGTCGACAGAAGCTGGCGCGGCCTCGGTGAAATCCCCGCCAGCGGCTGGGCTCTCAATGCCGACTACGACGCCTGGAATGCCGAACAGCGTTTTGCGGTCACCGCCATCAACACCCTGGAACCTGCCGCCTGCCGCAGCGGCGAAGTATTGCAAGGCCTGATCAAGCCCGCACAATGCGCCGAGTTCGGCACGGCCTGCACACCGGAACATCCGCTGGGCGCCACCATGGTTTCATCCGAAGGCGCATGCGCCGCCTATTACCGCTACCGTCGTCACCAACATGTCTGATTTGAAACTGAACTGCCCCCTGCCCCTGCAATACGAACAAATCGTCATGGCCCATGGCGGCGGCGGCCGCCTGATGCAGCAACTGCTCGACAGCGTGATCCAGCCGGTATTTAGCAATCCGCTGCTGAACCAGAAACACGACAGCGCCGTGTTGAATATCAACGGCTCCAGGCTGGCCTTTACCACCGATTCCTATGTCGTAAAGCCGCTGTTTTTTTCCGGCGGCGACATCGGCAAGATGGCGGTCTGCGGGACGTTGAACGACTTAGCCATGAGCGGCGCCTTACCCTTATACCTGAGTTGCGCACTGATTATTGAAGAAGGTTTCGCGATTAAAGACCTGCAACGCATCGTCGAATCCATGCAGCAAACCGCGCAACAGGCTGGGGTGCTGATCGTGACCGGCGACACCAAAGTGGTCGATCACGGCAGCGGCGACGGCGTTTACATCAATACCGCGGGCATCGGCCTGCTCGACGAACACGTCAATGTCTCGCCCGCCCAAATTCAGGTCGGCGACAGCATCATCATCAACAGCGACATAGCGCGGCACGGCATCGCGATCATGCTGGAGCGCGAAGGCATCAACTTCGAAAGCAGCATAGCCAGCGACTGCGCCGACCTGTCCGGCCTGGTTCAGGATTTGCTTAAAGCCGGAATTGACATCCGCTGCATGCGCGACTTGACCCGCGGAGGCCTGGCCAGCGGCTTGATAGAACTGGCCACCACCTCGCATCATGCAATCGAAATCAACGAAACGGCACTGCCGATACACCAGGACGTCAACAGCGCCTGTGAAATTTTAGGCTTCGATCCGCTGTACATCGCCAACGAAGGCTGCTTTGCGCTGTTTGTGCCTGAGGCGCAAACAGCGCTGGCCTTGAGCACGTTGCACAGGCATCCGTTGGGCCAACAGGCCTGCCAAATCGGCAAGGTCAAAGCGACGCACCCGAAAGGCACTGTTACCCTGCAAACCGCAATGGGCATCAACCGGGTTCTGGATTTATTGAGCGGGGAGCAGCTGCCGAGGATATGTTGATAAGTTTTAACATAGTAGGCACAGCGAGTTTCTACGGGATTACCATGCTAAACAGAATGCTGCTTAGCATAGGCATCTATTAAGTTTCTTAACATGCGCTGATAGGATACCCGCTCACGCTGTGCCTGCTCCTTGAAAAAATTAAGACTGCTTTGTGTTAATTCAAGTGTAATTTTTACAGTCGCATCCCGTTTTACCAACTCGGAAGGAGGCGGTAAAAAATCGGCAACTCTTTCGCCCATCGCAAGCGGCTCATCAGTGTAAATTGTTTTCTTGCTCATAACGTTTTTTTCCTTGTCGCCAGAACCCCGCGCCAAAAATACGGATTTTCTTACGACGATAACAAAATCTGACTGTTAAAACCGAATCGTCTACCAGACCAAGGCAAAAAAAGCGCTCTTCATTCTGTTCATGCTCTAAATCACGAATGATAACCCTGTTCAGATCATCGAATGCAGCTTGAGCGAATTCAAAAGAAACACCATGTTTTAATTGATTGCTTTGGTTTTTGTTTTCATCCCATTCAAAACTAGACTTACTCATTTATACAACTCCTGTTATAAAACTTCCTGCTTGGCACCCCTCGAACAACCAAGCACTCGATCTCTTAGGCTACCCATATTTTTATATGGGCAATTCTACACCAATTTACTCTTTAATCAACCAAGCTCCGGTTTACGCCTAAAACCCGGACTCCCGAATAAACACTGCCGCAACTTGCCGCCATAACGATGAGGCGATGCTCTCGGCTTTTCCGTCAATCAGCACATTGCCTTTGATGGCCCGGTTGATCGGCTCGCCGGTTTGCAGGGGCTGTAGCCAGACCCGGTACACCGATGTTTCGGGAACCAACACTTCCTTGTTATTACCCCGAATGGCGATGCTCCCACTGTAACGGGAAGTGAAAACCGGCGGCAACTGCAAAGCCGCAGCATTATCGATGCGCACAATCCGGCACGGGATGCTCGACCAATCCATCTGTTCCGGATAAAAGTCCGCTTCCGCGCCGGGTTGAATCTGGCCCAGATGATCCTCGGCCAAAAAAGCTTCTATCAGGTAAGCATTAAACTGCCCCACGGTTACCAGCGGCTCGTCTTTGGCTATCCATTCCCCGGCATTCAATTGATCGTTTATTTCGATGATTTCACCGTCGAAAGGCGCCACAACGGTCAGGCGCTTACGCTCGTCGATCAGGCCGTCATACTCGCTGACCGCACCTTCCAGTTCGCTCATGACCACCAGATGCCGTTCACTCAGGCTTTTTTCCTGTCCATGAAAATCCTGCTCCCAGCGCAATGAGTCGATCTTTATTTTGCTTTGTTCGAGTTTTGATTCAAGGTCGGGAGAACTGAATTGGGCCAGCGTTTGCCCGGACTTAACGGTTTCGCCTTTTGTGACCAGAATCTTATCCAGCTTAGCGGGCAGCGGCATGAAAAGCTCGGTATGGGCTGCTATTTTCAACAGGCCGGGCGCTTCAATGCGGCTCTGCCAGGGAATGAACAAAATGCCGATGACGATCAGGACTGCCGACAAGATCGTCAGCGTATTGCGGTTCCACTCCATGTGCTCGCGGTGTTCAAGCCAGTATTTAATTTCTTTGACGATAGGGAGCATGATAAACCAGCCGACTTCGACCATCATTAAAAACAGGCCGAGTAATTTAAAGAAATAGTGATACACCAACAGGGCTATCCCCAGAAACAGGAAAAACCGATAAATCCAGGTACTCCAGGCATAAATCAACAACAGCTTCTGTGTCTTCGTCGGAAACCGCTCCGGCGCTTGATCGAGAAAGCCGAATAATATCCGCCGCAGTTGCCAGCGTCCCAGTGCGAATGCCCGGTTTTGCAGGTTCTCAATCCCCCAATAATCCGACAGCAGGAAATAGCCGTCAAAACGCATTAACGGGTTTAGATTGATAAACAGCGTCATCACCCAGGTGGTCGTCGCCATCAAAAATACGCTGCTGCGTAACGGGCCGTCGGGCAAAAAATGCCACAGCGTGGTACACAAAACGGCCAGCCCCAATTCGGCGGCGATGCCGCCAAAACCTATCGCCAGACGTTGCCGCCGCGAGGTCAATTTCCACGCTTCGCTGGCATCGGTATACAGCACCGGCATCATCACCAGAAAAGCCACGCCCATCGCGGAAACCCGGCAGCCGTAGCGATGGGCGGTATAGGCGTGCCCCAATTCATGCAGGGTTTTGGTCAAGGTCAGCGCGACGGCATAATAAACAAAGCCTTCGGTCGAAAAAAAATGCAGGAAGGTTCGGGTGAACATGTCCCAGCGATCGATCAGCAAATACAGATTGACCAGCACCAGCGCCATCAGCACGTACAGCACCACCGGCTGATAGATCCAGCGCAGCGCCGGGTAAGTAAGCGCCAGCAAACGATCTGGACGGAGCAGCGGAATTTTAAAAAACAGGTAATGGTGGATCAGCCAGACAAACCAGTTATGATGCGCGGCCTTGGCTTGCCCGACCAGACGCTGCACCGCCTCTTTACCCCTGACCTGGAGCAGGTTGTGGGTAGCTAAAAACTGAAACACATGCTGAATATCGTCAATGCTGACGGTGTGCAAACCGTACTGCGATATTTGTTCGATGATGGCCTCAGGTGAACTTAAATCCCAATGTGCCAAAATCTCGTTTTCAACTTGCCCGAGACGATAGAAATGTTGGTTGGCCAGATCGTACAGCGTCCAAGTGGGGGAGCCGTCGAAAGCGCAAGGCCCCGAAAACAAACTCAGCTCTTCACGCAGCGGCGGCAGCTGAACTACATTCCCATCCATTGTCTCAATGCCGCCAAAGGTCGTCTTAACACATAATAAACAAACGGAACCCGCGAGCCAAAAACCTTGGCCGTTCCTTTCAGACCGATTCTGGGCAGTACGTCCGCCTGCTTGAACCGGGCTTTCAAGCGGTAAGCCAAGGCCTCGTCAGGCGTAACCTCGGCCTCGTAGGCGGCAAAATAAAGCTCCGCCGAAACCGGCGTGGTCGGATCGACATTCAAGAAAAACTGCACCTTGGAGCCGGTCTCCAGATTAATCGCATCGGCAATCGGCATCTGCACTTCCAGCTCGACATCGGCCGGGTCGGCGACCATCAAGATGCGCTCGCCGACGGTGACGGGTTTTCCTATCCAATCATTAACATCGGAAAACACCGCTATCCCGGCATGAGGCGCTTTAATGTCGATACGCGCCAGCCAGTCTTCCATGCTGCGCACTTCGGCTTCCTGCTGTTCGGTACGGCTTTTAAGGATATTGACCTGCGCCTTGCTGTCCATGTCGAACATCGCCTGCTGCGCGGTTTTGCGGTATTCGGCTTCAGCAACCGCCAAGGCCTTGCGGGTCACGGTTAGCTTATTTTTAATAGTCTCTTCTTCAAGACTTAACAACGGCTGGTCTTTGCTCACCTGCTCGTTGGGCTGAATGTAAAACCGGTCGACGACGCCGTCAATGGCGGCCCTGAGGATGGTCGGATGGGCGGGAATGACACTGGCCGGAGCCAATGCCGTCTGCCGAACCGGAATCCACAACAGACAAAACAGCACAGCCAGACTGGTCATCAGGCGTTTTTTAGTCAGCCAGTCCTGTTTCCAGAAAGGCGGCCTGGGTGCCAAAGCCGCCCAGGCATGGCCGAAGGTGTGCGCCATATGCTCCAGTAAATAAAGCTCTCCCTCCGTCCAGGCAGACTCCCGCGCCAGCAACAACCCGGCTTGCGGCGTAGCGCCGTAGGCGGATACCGGCAGCCAGACGGCATGTGCAGGCACCCATTGCGGCCACTCCTCGTCGCTGCCGTTCTGCAAGTCCTCTGCTGTCAGGGAACGAATCTCCCCGGAAGTATCCAGCGACAACTGTTTGAAGACCTTGTTCAACCAGCTTATATACGGGGCATTGGCATCGATGACCGCCAGACCGGAAACGGCAACCACCTCTGCGCTGTCTATTCGCCACAACGCCGCCTGACGGAACACAATCAGGCCCCGGCTGTCGTTAACCAACGTATAGGCAAGAGCTTCTGGTGTATCGGCGTTACGGAAGGATTTTTCCAGTTGCAGCAGCGTCGCCAGCGCCGCCAGCTGCCGCGGTGAATCGGTTAACGTATCGGTCATTGCGGTCGCAGAGGTTCCGTACCGATTGCGACACTCCCACCATCCTTGGCGGTCGCAGCGAATATGGCGCGACCGCTCATACCGGCCAGCAAGTCATCGACCTTGCCGGTAATGACGCCGGTAATTTTAACGGATTGACTGACCGCATCAATGCGCGCGCCCAGCCTCGTGACCTTGGCCGGATACTCGCGCTGCATTTCTTCAAGAAAAACCTTAAATTCGTAGCCCGGTTTCAACCACTTCAGCCAGTTGGAGGGCACCAGCACGGTGATTTCGAGCTGGCTGTCATCGAGAATATCCAAAACCGGATCACCGGCCTTAACGTATTGATAACGCTGCACCAAACGCTCGGCCACGCGCCCCGAAAAAGGCGCGGTAATCGTGCATTTTTGCAGCACCGCGCCCATCAAGGCAATATCGGCTTTGGCCTTGGCGACTTCGGCAGCCGCCATCTCAAGCTCCAGCGGACTCATTGACTTGAGCTTGGTCAACCGGGTATTGACCTCATAAGTTTTTTCGGCGGCTTGCACAACGGCCTGCGCCTTTCTCAGTTGCGCCTGCTGTTCGGCGCAATTGAACGCGACCAGCACATCCCCTTGCTTGAATCGCTCCCCCTCCTGAACATTAAGCTGAGTGATTTTTGCCGCCATTTCGCTGGACAAAATGGCTGAGTGTTGCGCATTGAGTTGAGCGCGAATTTCGGCCGACTCGGCGGCATAGGCTGCGCCATAAACGCTAAAGCCGAGGGTGCAGATTAACCATAATAGAAAGGTACGCATAATAAGTATTGGTTGTTTGCTGAGGTCTAAATATAGGTGATCAGTATAAGGAATGTTTACCACGAAAACATGGATGGATTACCGTCTTTTTGACAGTCCAACATTTGATTTGACTTTGAATGACCAAAGCAAGCTTTGGACTCCAAAAATCATAACTACCGGAGTTCAAAGCTTGCTTTGCAACGATACAAACATGGAAACGTCGGGCATAAACAACATATCCGACCTACATGATTAAAGAAATAGGCCAACCCCACAGGATAACGCAAGGCGGATTTCACAAAATCAAAGACATGTCAAACACCACCAAGGCTGGTCTTTAGCATCTTTCTTGGCAACGTTCGCATCAACAGCCGATACCTTGTCCGCACTCGACTTCGTCACTTCAGGAAAGCGCCCGGCCTGCCAGTTTTTATCCACGGATTCGATGGAAGTTGCCAGGGTCTTGATATCGTAATTTTCAATAAACACCGGCAACGGATCAAGGCCTAATGACACATAAACCCGACCCATCGAGCTTTGAATGCTGGCATAGGCTTCAAGCGATTGCAGCTTGGACATCAGTGCATTGGTCGTCGCACGAATCTGCTCCAACTCAGTCTTGGCGTCATTTTCGGCATCATTGCTGATATGCTTTGAAATCTTCTGGGTGATGTCATCCAGTTCCTGGGTGCGCTTATACTGCTGCTGCGCCACTAAAAACTGCTGATAGGACAAATGAACCTGCGTCAATACCGCCATGTAAACCGATAACCGGCGCGCATCGCCGAGCTTTTCCTGGGCGTCTATCTGGCTGAAACGTGCCGGTGCGGAAATCAACTCCATCAGGTTCTGGCTGATGAGGCCGCTCAACTCCAGCCAGTTGTTATTTAGCAGATAGGAGTTGCTGTCATAGTTGTAACCGGTCCTGAATTCAACACCGGGAAGCAGGCGCACCATGGCTTTATGGGTCTCTTCGGTAGTAATCCGGTTGTTGTAGATTTCTTCCCGCAATTCTGGACGCAATTGCAGCGCCATTTCTTCCATCTTGTCGATCGGCAATGAAAATTCGGGAGCTTGCAGCGCGTTGTTTTCAGGCAATTTCAACTGAAATTTCTGACTGGGCGATAGGCCCAACAATGAGGCCAGTTCGGTTTTGGCAAGACGTAGCGTTTCCGATAATTCTTCCAGTTTGCGGATGATTTCCAGCAAGTCTTTTTGGTATTGCAATATCTCCAGCGGTGCGGCCAGACGTTCCGTTTCGATACCTTGCGCGTCCTTTAATGCCTGTCTGGCGCCGCCCAAGATTTTATCGATCTCGCCTTCCAGTTGCTGGGTGCCGGCCATGCGCCAAAATGCGGTGCGCACATCCTGCATCAATAATTGGGCGGTCTTGCGGCGTGTTTCTTCGGCAACCAGAACCCGGTTGGCATCCTGCTTGGCCTGAAAATAGCTGACGCCAAAGTCCAGCACGTTCCAGCTGAAGGTAAAGTCGTAAACCTTGCGCGACCGGTCTTGCGAGGTCGATGACTGTAGTTGTTGAGCCCCAGTGACAGCGTTGCGGCTGTTGGAAGCGCTGTAATTGTCACGACCCCGATAACCCGCCGAGGCAATCAGGTCAGGCAACAAGTTGAATTTTGCCAAATCGGACTGCCCGTCAGCCACGGCATGTTCCATCATCTTGACGCGGTGATTCAGGTTGTATTTTAGCGCCCTGGCCATCGCGTCATAGACCGTGAGCGGAGCTGAAACGGGTTCCTGTTTTGCGAAAATGACCTGCTTATCGGCATTGAGCGAAGTCTGTTGTTCAACTGGAGTAATCGGTTCCGGCATGATCGCGCAACCGGCGAGCATTAAAATGCCGGAAAGGCCGGCGATAACTTTAGGGGCTGGATGGTTCATGATGTATTTTTATTATTAGTGCTATGTTGAAAAAATTACCGGCGTCTCTGTCCGCCTAGTTTTACTACTCATTCTACGCTAGACAGGTTTACCAACAACCCCGTTCGGCATAATTATACCCATTGCTCATCAAAATTCGGCACCTTTGTTCCCTTTCCTGCTGGACGACCTGCATGGATGCAGGAGCTATTGCCGAGAAGGTTAGCCGATAGGATGGACTGAGAGGCACGAAGCCCATCGAACGCAGTCTACGACAAGATGGGCCGCACGATGTAGGTTCATCCTATACACTGTGCTAGTTCCCAAGCTCCAGCTTGGGAATTCAGTGCGGGAAGCTCCAGCTTCCTGTCTCGCGAAGCTAGAGCTTCGTCATCTGGGTTACCAAGCTGGAGCTTGGGAACCAGCGTAATCAAGCGGCATCCTTATTCTCGCTAACCAGGCTTGCCAGACTGTCCAGCAGTTTCTGGCGCTGAAGCTCAAAACCTTTACTGCCCACCATCTGCAACTGCTGAGTCAGGCCGGGCTTGCCGGCGTGAGCCAGTTGCTTGTCGATCTGTTCCGCGTGGGTTCGTTGGTTTTGCCCCCTTCCCTGTCCCTGTGAATTGTCTCCCTGATTCCTTTCGCCATCATCAGTCTGCTGATCTTCCTCTTGCTCCTGATTTTGTTGCTGTACTTTGCCCTTTTGCGGCTGCACCTTGACCAGAACAACCACCTGCTTGCCCTGAGCATCCCTGATGGTGACCTTCACCGTGATCGGACTGGTCACAACAGCGCCCTCTTTTACCGTAACGGCACCGGTGCTGGGATTAACGCTGATAAACGACGGCAAACTTTGCCCGCTGGACTGCGCGGCAGTAATGGTTACCGCCCCGGTCGTATTCAGCCCGGCAAAGGCGCTGGAAGGTATATTAATGGTGCCGCCGGATGTACCGTTTCCGTGTGAATCAACGTTCAGCTTCATATCAACAACGATGGTCTGGCTAAAACTGGAGCCGGAATTGCTGTTGTTATTATACGAACTGTTATTGCCAGAGTTGTTGGTATTGCTGTTGTCCGAACCATGCGTGTCACTCGGATTGTTGTTATTATCAGTGTTGGTATTATTGCCCGTACCCGTGTTGTTACCTGTATTGGTATTATTGCCCGTGCCGGTATCTGAATTGGGTTTATTATCCGTATTTCCGTTTTGCTGAGTGAGATTGCTACCAGGTGTTTCCTCTTCTTGAACCGGTGTCTCGCTGGTTGTACTTTTCGCCGTGACGCTAGTGCTGATAGTGTTCAGGCTACCGGAAATAGCCGTAGCACCGCCATTAGTCGAGCTGTTGGCGATGACACGGGTTTCGGTGCCGCCGGTAGTCGTACTGAAAGCCGCTACATAAGTATTATCCAACGCGCGTACCGACAAGGCCGGTGGCGTGCCGCTGTAGTTAGCTACCGGGACGAAACGCACTTGGGTGGCGCTAGACAAAGCCAAGGCAGTAGCCCCCTCCGCAACCGTGGCGACGGGTTTCCAATTGGCGCCGCCGTCGCTGCTGTATTGCCAGGCGCCTTCCGTGACGGCGTTGGCAGTGTTGCCCACCACCAGGACGCCGGGGCTGGTAGCGCCGGTATCCACATCCTGGAAGCTATAGCCGGTTAAGGCGCTGATAGCAGTGCCGGTCGGGTTGGTCGTGTCTTGAGTAACCGCTGCCAGCGTCAGGTTACCGACGCCGCTGGGAGCGTCGTTGACGGCGGTGACGTTGACGGTGGCTTGGCGGGCTGTGCTCGATTCAGCCCCGCTGTTATCTTTGGCGACTGCCGTGAACGCATTCAAGGTCCCGTTGGCGTCCTGCGCGCCCGTCCAATAGGCTTGGTGGGTGCTATCCACTGTGTCGTTGCTGCCTGCCGCCCAGGCCGTAGCCGCACCCGCACTGGTGCCGATCTTGAGACTGCCGGTGCTGACTGCTTTGATCACAAAGGCGTCGACCGTGCCATCTACGTCTGCTTCATCGCCCTGTGCCTTGAGTTCGGCCAGCGTGATTTCGACTTCGGTGTCTTCGTTGACGGTATCGACCGTCGACGCAAACGCCGTCAAGGTCGGCGCATCGTTGACGGCGGCCACAGTCACAGTCGCGGCGATATTGGGGCTGGCCGTATTACTGCTGCCGCCGTTGTCGGTAATGCCGGTAATGGTGACGACACGGCTACTGGCCGTGGTTGGGGCTTGACTGCTGTCGCGGTAAGTGATGCCATCAATCAGCGTTCCCATATTG
Source organism: Methylobacter sp. (assembly GCA_030679035.1). Taxonomy (GTDB): domain Bacteria; phylum Pseudomonadota; class Gammaproteobacteria; order Methylococcales; family Methylomonadaceae; genus Methylobacter_A. The sequence continues at coordinate 23,754 of JAUXTH010000105.1, forward strand.
GCGTTGCTGAGCACGGCACCGGTGATAGTGACGGTTTTGGTGCCCCCGGCCCCGGTCACCGTGACGCTGCCGGCGCTTTCCCCGCCGACGGTGGAAAGCGACAGGCCGCTGGTTGAAGTACTGAGCGCCACGTCAATACCGTTGACGACCAGATATTCGGTAGTATCGGAAACATTGGTGACGGTCAGCGTCATACCGCTGAAAGTCTGGCCGCTATCGTTGGTCGCGGCGGTGATGCTGCTGAACAGATCCACAGCACTGCCGTCTTCGGTATAAGTGGGGGTGGCGCCGGTGGCGCTGAGAGTCGGGGCGTTGAGGCTGGCTTGGACATTCGAGACGTTAAAGTCGTCGATGCCGAACCACCCGAAGGTGCCACCTCCATTTCTTGTGATTGTCAGGAAAGTGACCGCGCCGATACTGCTTAGATCAATGGCGGTTAGTTTCTGAGTACCAACTCGTCCACTAAAAGTACCAAAAGACGACGTATTTATAGATTGACTATTACTACCTGTGATTGTTAATGAGATGTTGTCATTTTTTCCTGTGGAGGAACTGTTTGCAATGGTAATGGCATTCGGAGAGAACGTTTCTCCGGCAGTAAACGACAGGGTAACGGTAGTTTCAGCGCCATCGTTCGAACTAATGGCTACGTAATTGCTGGGGAGGTAGCTGTTTCCAGCACCAACATATCCGTAAACACTCTGGGCAGTCCCATTAATCTTTAACTGATGACCAGAAACCGTATAGGTCACGTCATTAGAGCTGTTCGTGCTGCCACCTACGTTATCGAACGACCCAGCAAAGGTGATTGTTCCTGAATAAGCGGCGAGCACCGAGTCATACAGCGTTATCTGTTCCGCAGTCACCACCGGCTGCGCTTCAATATTTCCTTGCACCACCTCCAAGGTCCAATCGCCGCCCAAACGCGCGCTTCCGGTCGCATCATTCGACGCCGCGATATCGGCATGCGTCGTTTGCGCCAATGCCGAAATAAACGCCGCGCCATCGGAACCTTTCCCCACATCGCAACCGTACAGCAAAATATCGGCATTTGGGTTTAACGCTTGGCCGATGGTTTCCAAGTCGGCGGCATGGGCCGACAGATTTTGCGCAGTCAGGGGCAGCGACCCCAAACCTACCGAAGCTTCGGAACCGTGGGACATAATATGGATGGCATCAATGCCGCTACGTCCGTCCAGAACTTGCGCCATTTGCGCCAAGCCGTCCCCGCTTGCATCCAGTATATGCACTTCGGTGCCGGGCTTGGCGCCGTCACTCAATATCTGATAGTCGGTGACGTTGTTTTCGATAAAAAGGATTTCGGTGCGCGCCGACGCTGGATCAACTTGAACTGCGGGCGGTACAACATCGGCAGCCGCTTCGACAAGCTTGGCCGCCTCTATAGCGGCAGCATCCTGCACAGGGGGCTTAGGATCGGTCACAGTATCTACAGCTGTCTCAACTGCCGCACCGTCAAACATGATACGCGGCTCCAGCGCCATCATGGTTCGACGGGGCTTATAATGCGAGCCATAGTCGATTGCAGGAGCCGACAGGTTTGAATTTATTTTGCCTGATTTTTCTTTAAGCATGGTTTTGATAAATTTCATGTTGGTGCTCTCTGCATTAGTGAACGGGTTACCGAAAGTCTGGCTTAAGCGCTTGGCGCATTGTGAGCGTAATTTAAAGGTTGCTCAGAATATGTTTCTTTTAGTTTGTACTCAGTGCAAAGCCTAAATGGCATTTACGATTTCAATTCCGACACCAGAACTCCCTGCTCCGGTGGCTTGGCTGTAACTACGTAGGCCTGGCTGCCCGAAGAGTCGCTCCAAAAAGAAAGCTGGGAATATTTCTCGAACAAATCGGGGGGGATAATCGTACGCCTTGGCTGGAATTCCACCTTGGGCCGAACGCGGTGCAGGCCCTCGACCCCCAACTGGAAGTCGAATTCGGGGGCGTCGTACTCCACGTTTTCGAAATCGTGCTCAAAAAGCGGCTCGCCGATAAACTGATAGAGGAGCGGCAGCAATTTTTGCGGCGCCTGGGCCAGCAGGTCATAATCCAAGACCAGCAGAGAAGCTCCTTGTTCGCCGTAAAACGCTTCGCGCAAAGCCGACCAGGCAAAGCCGACCAGTTGGTCGTGCTGGGCCAACCCTTCAAGGCGGTTATAAACCGTGCTCCGTTGCATATTGCCGAACAGCCGGGTGTTTTCGTAAGGATTGGCCCGGTACAGTCGCTCGATGCTATCCATAACCCAGGCTACGTTGCGTACGCAGGCGATGATTTTGGCGCCCGGAAAAAGATCCAGCAGGGCCGGCAGCTTGGCGCACCACTGGCGGTTGGTGTCGAAAATCACCGCATCATCCGGGTAACTCTCGTAAAACGAGGTAAACAAGCCGCGCAAGACTGCTCGCCGCTGATCGACACCGACTACCGCCCCGAATTCGCTGCCGGCACTCATTTGCGCCAGGGCTGCGTTAAAAAGAGAGCCTACCGGACTGGTCATGCCTGCGTGGAAACGTGGATTTTGGCGCAGGATGGCTGCCAGCAAGGTAGAGCCGGAACGCGGCAGTCCAGAAATAAAATGATAGCGGGGCATATAGTCTAAGTGGATGGCAAAGCCTTAATAAAGAATGCACTTATTAGTTATATCTAGTAAGTACTAATACCTAGCCTCAGTGTAACAACACAACTTACCAATTACAACTCTTCCGTAAATCAGGCTTTTATCGTTATTATGTCATGCATCCCATTTAATTTTGATGCAGCCTAAAAATCACTTTTTATCAAAGTAGCCTGCACCGGAAACGCTTATTTTTTTGGGGCTTGTTGTTAATGCTCTTGACTTAAGTTCGATCCGTTAGCCCCGACCCACAAGGGCACGTGATTAAGCTTCGTAGGAGCGGGCCATGCCCGCGAACGGTATGGGTCAAGACACACTTCGTTGCCAAAATATCGCGGGCACGGCCCGCTCCTACGGCTTCATTGATCACGACTGCGGCATTGTTCGAGCTGGGCATAGAGTGGCGCGACCCGTTGTTGCAGTATCGGATGCGATGAGGCGAGCGACGCATCGCCGATGAACCGGATGCCCTGGCTTTTGGCATGAAAACCAGCCCGTTGCCGCATCCACTCCAGTTGTTCCGCAGTGCAATCAAGACCGTGCCGAGACAGCAGGTCTTGCCATAGGATGTCCGGTAATTGCCGGTAATTGATTAATTGCAAATGCTCTACGTTAGCGAGCGCCGCTTCGAAAAACCCAGCCAGAACCTTGGCGCAATAGCCGTCCAAATCCCCTGCCTCCAATGCTTCTGCCGCCAGCGAGGCAATCATTCCCGGTACCATCTGCGGTCCGCGCTGGCGTCGATGTGAAGCCAGTATGGCTTCCGGTTCTCGATAAAGAAACCAGCATGGTGTATCCGGGAAAGCGGCGCGAAATATCGGCAAAAATTGAGTATGCCAGCTATCGAGCTTGATGAAAAAGTGAGTTTCTTCAGGGCTTCGCTGTTGCCCCAAGGCCAGGATCAATTGCCTCAGGCCGGCGCTGCCGCCACCGGCTTCGGGCTCTGTTTGATGGAGGTGTAAGAAAGCATCAATGACTGGCGGCTCCGACATCACAATACAACAGGACAGGGTTGCCAATAATTGGCTGAGCAAGGTGGAGCCGCAACGCGAGGTATGAAAAATAAACGCGCTCGGTGTCAGCGCCGGTTCCAGACGCGTCAGCCAATCGAATTCTGTGCGGCAAATATAACGTTGCGCCGGATTTTGTTGTTGCAATGTATCGGCGAAAAACGGAGCGGTAAAACGGTTTGGGATATGTCGCCAAATAATTTCCCGGCCTTGCAGGGTCACCGGAAACCAATTGAGCAATGAGGTCAAAGCATCTTTGACAACAGGCTGACCTCGTAATAACTGCCGTTCATTCAGCATGGGATAGTATGAGAAAAAGGAAGGCGCGGCCAAGCCGCGCCTAACCGGTTTAATTTCTGGAAGGAAAAATCCCTTCCATAGCAATTATGTAGTTCAGCCCAAGATAGGGCTGCATGTTGGAAAAAATGGTGCTTGTGGTTGCGATCGGAATCGCCAGTGGCGCGCCGCTGCCGGTATTGGCGTTTGTCACTGAACCGGTACCACTAACTACCGTACTCACACTTGCGGTGTTGAGCGGGACTAAATCCGTAGCTGCACCGGGCGTGGCTAGATACATCGCCCCAGAGGTACCGCCTGTGCCGGTATTGGACAAGGTGGCGTTATTAGAAGGAGCCGGACTACCTGGTCCTTTCGAAGTGGCATTAAGCGTCGAGGTGGCGCTTAAGTCGCTTAAACTCAACGTCGCCGTATGTGTATGTGCCGGTAGATTAGCCTGAGTGATTGTTATCGTTGCTGTACCGGTAGAGGTAACCGCGGCATTATTTGCGCCTGCCTTTTCACCTTGCGCAATCGGTGATATGCCTGGCCCATTACCCTGTGACCCGACAACGACCCGGCCGCGCAGATCGGGTATGCCGAAAGTTACCTGCCCATCCCCGCCATACATGGTGCCTAATAACGCAAACATTGCCGAATTCTGAGCAATCGGCACTGTTTGACCATTGCAAAACAGCCAACCTCTTGGTGGATAATTAAATCCCACTGCCAGAATGGTTCCCATAAATGCATCCATAATAAATTCCTATTTTACTGTATGTGATTAAAACGCAACGATAATAGACCGCTGCACGATAAGATTACCTAGTATTTAATTACGCAAATAGGGTTATGCTTTTTAGTAAAAAGCCTTAAAAAGCAGCCCACATAAAACAATAAATACCTGATTTTTGAAATTAAGCACTAGTTACCGGTAATACAATTTTACTCAAACTCCAATCGGTAAGATAAAACCAAGGTTTGAATTTAATTCACAGCCGCAATTTATTTTTACTTAATTGGAAAAGTCAGTGCTATGGCCCAATTTTTTTAATTCTAGCCAAATAGTCAGCTGACTGGGTCGCAAAGATAGCAGATCATTCCGTTAAATAAAACAAAAAAGATCATGGGCTAATTAACCCAGTAAGCAGGTTCCGTAATGCCGGTAGATAGATGACTGAATATAGTCACTAAAACACATACCCCGGCTTTTCTTTCGCAGAGCCGTGCACTACTCCTAATATTATATTGTTTTTATTGGGGGGCAATGCCATTAAGTTAAGCACTGTAGGGGCGGGCCATGCCCGCGATGATGGAGTTACAACTTAGAAATCACTGCTTAAATGTCGCGGGCGCGGCCCACTCCTACGGCATCATTACGCTTAACTTAATGGCATTGGGGGGGGAACTGCATACTACCGATTAATTAGGATTTATTCAGCGCTCCGCACAGCATTCAATCGATTAGCCAAACTCAATGCTGCAGCTGTGCCGCTTTGCCGCAATTCAGCAATGATTTCCGATACATTTGCATCGGTAATACTGGGATCACCATATTTCGGTTCGGGATTGGCAACAAACCCGGCCGCATTAAATATATCGGTTAGCCATTGATTCGGGATGCAATCAAGCACTAAATGAATACGATGCACTGCGCTATGATTTTCAACCCGGTGCCTGCAATTGGCATTCATGTACCAAGTGCCGCCCGCAGCAAAATGAATCGACTCGCCATCCAGCCAAAACAATACTTCTGGGTCTGTGATAATAGGAATATGCAAGCGTGCCAAGCCATCTTCAAAATTGGTTCCGGGATCGGTATGTTCGCGGATGACGCCGCCCGGTGCCAATGCCATCAAGCGCACGGCGCAGGTTTCGCATTTGAAGTGTTGCAGGATTTGCTGAAAATAAGGGCAGCGCGCCAATAGCGGCGTATCCAGAAATTGGTTATTCGAAAATGCCAGAATATCGTCGCTACGTCCGTGTGGAGAACGCAATGCCTGACAGTGCCAATATCCGGCCTCGGCAGCTTGATCATTGTAATGAGGCACCCATTGATCCGGCATTAAGCGCTGCAAATCGGTTTGCAACGCGGCCAGATCGAAATCGAACGGCAAACGCAAATAACGGGTAGCCTGTTTCATACTGTAACTCCAGCTCGCCAGCGCATCTGTTCGCTCAGTTCATCTTCGTCAACAATTTGGAAGCCGGCAGAAAGATAGAGCCTGCGTGCTTTGAGGTTGTTTTTTACTACGCGCAAACTCAAGCTTGCCTGATGGGTTCCGGCCATCTGTTGAAGGTGCTGCACCATATACCGCGCCAAACCACGTCTTTGAGCGCTAGGCAGGACTGCAATGTCGATCAGGCGAATATCGCCGGTAGTGTGCTCGAATACCATGCGCCCCAGCGCTTGACTCTGAGATTCGAGAATTTTGGTTTGAGCATTTGGATAGTTCTGCTGCACTCCAAGTGCATGAATCTGTTGCTGAGATCGAACCAAGTTGTCGATAAAGACTGAATCCATCGGCAACATGAGCAAATCTTCGCGGGTTGAACGATAAAGTGTGTCGATAAATTCTTGATCGCGCTCCTGGACGGAACGTAAATGAAAATCGGGCGGCGACATATCTATAAATTTTTTACGAAGTTTAAAATATTTTTTCTGCTATCATGCACGCCGTCGACTTTTGACGCAACTCTATCTAAAGGTTAGCCATGAATCTTAGTCTTGAACAAGCCTCTCCGTTAGTGGGCACAAACTTCACAATACACACACAAGCTGGTCTGATCGACTTGCAATTAATCGATGTAGCGGAATTACCGCGCCGCAATATACCGGAACAATTTCGCACTCCGTTATCATTGGTTTTTACCGGGCCGCCCGATACACTGTTGTTGCAAGATATTTATCTTGTTGAGCATGCTGAATTGGGACAGCATCAATGGCTCATGGGGCCTATATTATCAATTAACCCGGGTTCTAATGATAACAAACTCTACTATGAGATAATGTTTGCCTGAGAATAACAGGTTCGTCGTACGTTAACCCAAGCAGAACCCATAATTAAAAACCATGCAATCGAGTAAGGCTGTTTTATCGGCCTGAGGTGACGGACGCTCGTCACCTCTCTGCTCCCTCCTGAATGTCGCGTATGGGGTTGAGAGATCATCTGGTTCACTATCCAACCACTCCGCCAAGCTGAAAGCTGGGTGTAAACCCTGTTGTTTGGGGTAAGTTGGATTCTGTTGAGACTTTCAAGGATTGGTGATTCCCAAATTTCTTTATAGGTGATTTATACTCGAAACAGCTAATACAGTGTTGGACGAAGCCGCTATCGCGGAGAATCCCCTTCGAACAACCACTCGATAAAACCATTAATTGTATCTACTTTAAATTTCAGGGCATTTGGAGCCGCGACTTCAGTCGCGGAGATGGCTCATCATCACTGCTTATGCAGGAACGCTCATGCGCGACTAAAGTCGCGGCTCCATTCATGGTTTTTCCCGCCTTTTAAAGTAGATACCATTAATTTACATCTTGTCTAAACCAAGGCTTCGCGTTACACCCCCCAATCTGGAAATTACGCATAAATACATAAACTAGCAAATGCAGTGCTATTCTCTTAACCAACGTTGCATTTGTGGAAACGCCTTCCAGCCTAATTTTTCAGCCTTGCTTGGTTCAGCAGTTAAACCCATCCACTGCAACAGTGGTACTCCTAGATTGCTGCCGTTGCTAAAAATATCTATCAGCCATTCTGATTCGCCTTTATAGCCATCGGAATGAAACACAACTTCCGGCGGCAGGTTTAAATACACCAAGGCCGCCCATGACCACGCTAACGCTGCTATTTCATCGCCGGCATTTTTGCTGACATCGTTATATAAAATATTGCGTTGCATGCCTTCCATCACCGCTAAATGTCCAGCCTCGTGCAATAAATCTCCAGGATATTTCAACTTGGTTTCGTCCACCACCAATACGCCCTTATCAATCAAAATACCGGGCAAAATAACATTATCAGGAATATCTCCTGCCTGTACAGGAATGCCTATGCCGGAAATAAAATCGGTGATTTGTTGGGTTAGTGGATTTGCAAATACGGCCATGTTTTTTCTCTTCGTTGATTATTGTAACGGATATATTATTGTGCAAACTGATAGAGTTAATTTTGGGTGGCCTAGCCAGCGATTGGAATGATAACGTTTATTTGGAAAATTGGGCATTATTTATCAAGCCGGACGCATGAATTTCCCAGTGCGCAATAACACACCGAACTATTGAAGATACTGAATTTTTTCGAATAAACTGACAAATCAGCAAGTTGCCGCAGATGCAAAATCAACATTTCAACTGGCACAAGGCAAAGATGAATTGTTTTTGAGATGCTGATAAGCTTGAAATGAATATAACGGTAAGAGTTGGTTGATTTGTTTATTGGCAGACATAAAAAAACCGTAGCCCCCGAAAGAGCTACGGTTTATTTTGCCGTGCAATTAGATGAGTGTTACTTCTTCTGCTTGCGGGCCTTTTTGTCCTTGAGTGACAGTAAACTGTACTTTCTGTCCTTCATCAAGAGATTTAAAGCCTGAGCTGTTAATGTTACGAAAGTGAACAAAAACATCGGGGCCATTCTCTTGTTGAATGAAACCGAAGCCTTTTTCAGCGTTAAACCATTTAACGATACCTGTAGTCATTTTGTGTAATCCTAGTTTTTAGTAATTAAAGCCTTATTAAGGGCTGATGGCGCTGGGAAATTAGAGAATTACTTAATGATAACAGGACGAACAATTACATGAAGAACTTCGTAAAGATAAGCATAACGGTAAAACTATTTCAAGCTGGGTGCATTGTAGAGCCGCACTACGGCAATGTCAAGCTGACTTTAAGCGTATTGCAGGGCAATCGCGCTTAAATAAGCTTGGATTTTATAATCACTGGCTGATCAATTGCGTATAAATGTGGTTATTTTAAATTTCAGGTTATTGGAGCCGCGACTTTAGTCGCGCCAGTAGTTTATTTCCTTCACAACTGGCGT
>JAUXTH010000111.1 GCA_030679035.1 Methylobacter sp.
TGCAGCCAGACTGCATGTGGATTTTGTCAAGATTCATCCTTTTGTCGATGGCAATGGCCGCACCGCCCGTTTATTGATGAATTTTGATTTGATGAAAGCGGGGTTTTTGCCGGTGGTGTTTAAAGCCACCGACCGTTTGGCTTATTACGAGGCTCTGGATAAGGCGCACGCCCAGAACGATTACGACGATTTTCTGCATTTGTCGGTTAATGCCGAGACACAGGCCTTAGAAAAACTTATGTCATTACTGGATTAATGATGGACGTGCAGGATTTTTATGTTTGAGGATTATCGGGCGCTTTTTTAAGGAAAAGTACAATACGGTATTTTATATTTTACTTTTTGTCGTAAAGGTAAAATATAGTTTGTTATATTTACTTTTCTGAATTATCGGCCGGTTTGGCTGCCCGCGAATTTAAAATAAACAGGCAAAAAAAGTCCCTAAGCGGTTTTATCGCCGAAGCAACATTACCGATAGGGGACGTGTTGCTCGTTATTCTACTCTAATTTTGTCACTTATCAATTACTTAACAAGCGAACGGAATTCCCGCATAAAGGAAGCACACGATGGCCGCACACGATTATTTGGAAGATTTATCCTCGCTCTTGCCCGCCGTTGCCTTGCTGGAAAAGCTCGGCTTTACCTATCTGACCCCATCGGAACAGTTGGCCTTGCGTAGTGGTAGAACCTCCAAATGCCTGCTGGAAAACGTGCTTGCCAGCCAATTGCAAAAATTTAACCGCATTACCTTCAAAGGCCAGGAATATCCGTTCAGTGACGGCAATATTCAGAAAGCGGTGCAGGCGCTGGCGGGCATTCCGTTCGATAGCCTGATGAATACCAGCGAACAGGTTTATGACCTGCTGACCCTAGGTAAAAGTCTGGAACAAACCATCGACGGCACTACCAAAAGTTTTTCCCTGCATTACATCGATTGGCGGCACCCGGAAAACAACGTTTATCACGTCTGTGATGAATTTGTGCTGGAACGCCGCAACAGCAAACAAACCCGCAGACCCGATGTTGTGCTGTTCGTGAACGGTATCCCGTTGGTGGTGATTGAATGTAAACGCCCCGATTTGAGGGATGCGGCGGCGGAAGGCATCAGTCAGCATCTGCGCAACCAACGCAGTGATGAAATCCCGGAACTGTTTACCTACAGTCAACTGTTGTTATCCGTTTGCCAGAATAAAGCCCTGTACGGTACAACCGGAACGCCCAGCAAGTTTTGGGCGGGGTGGAAGGAAGAAAACAAGGATTCTCAGGAAGAAATTCTGCATGAGTTGGTCAACGCCCCTTCTAGCGACGATTTCAAAGCTCGTCTGTTCTCGGAACGAACTGAACAACAACGTGCTTATATGGAATGCCTCTGGCAATCGGGCGAGCGTTTTCCTTCCCCGCAGGATAAAGCCATACACAGCCTGCTAAGGCCGGAGCGGTTGCTGGAGTTGATTTATCAATTCATCGTCTTCGATAACAAGGAAAAGAAAATCGGTCGCTATCAGCAATATTTTGCGGTCAAGGCGACCTTGGATCGAGTGGCACATAGTCGTGGCGATAGTCGGCGATCCGGCGGCGTGATCTGGCATACGACCGGCTCGGGCAAATCGCTGACCATGGTGATGCTGGCGAAAGCTTTAGTGTTGGAACCGGCCATTCTCAATCCCAAGATTGTGCTGGTCACTGACCGCGTGGACTTGGATGACCAGATTTACAAAACTTTCCATGCCTGCGGCAAGCCGGTGGTACAAGCTAAAACCGGCGAACATCTGCTGGAGCTAATTACCCACAATAAAGCTAACATCATCACCACGATCATCGATAAGTTCGAATCGGCCAGTCGTAAACGCAAAATCAGCGATGCAAGCAGCAACATCTTCGTGCTGGTCGACGAATCGCACCGCTCACAATACGGCGTGTCCCACGCCAAAATGCAGAACGTTTTCCCCAATGCCTGCTACATCGGCTTTACCGGTACACCGTTACTCAAAAAGGAAAAGACAACGGCCAAGAAATTCGGCGGCTTTATTCACAAATACACCATGAACCAGGCCGTGGCCGATGGGGCGGTAACGCCTTTGCTCTACGAAGGCCGCATGAGCGAGCTGCACGGTGACCGGGCGCAAATCGACAAATGGTTTGAACGCATAACCAAGAATCTGACGCCGAGACAACAAGCTGACCTTAAGAATAAATTCCGCCGCGAAGAAGAGCTGAGCAAGTCCGAACAACGCATCGCCGAGATTGCTTACGATATTGGCCAACATTTCAAAACCAACTTCAACGGCACCGGCAAAAAAGGCCAGTTGGCCGTTTCCAGCAAGGCTATGGCGTTGCGCTATAAAAAATATTTCGACGAATTCGGGGATGTATCCGCAGAAGTGATCATTTCCGCCCCCGATACCCGCGAAGGCAATACCAGTGTCGACGAGGATACGCTGGAAGAAGTACAAGTCTTCTGGAAATCAATGATGGTCAAGTATGGCAACGACCAGAAATATCAAGACAGCATCATCAACGCCTTTAAACATTCCGATGAGCCGGAAATTTTGATTGTCGTGGACAAGCTGTTGACTGGTTTTGATGCGCCTAGAAATACCGTGCTCTATCTCGATAAACGCCTGAAGGAGCATAACATCCTGCAAGCCATCGCCCGCGTGAATCGGCTGTTTGAAG
>JAUXTH010000112.1 GCA_030679035.1 Methylobacter sp.
ACCAATTAGGTCTTCGGGTTTCTTGTAATTAGCCAGCAGGCTGTCGATCAGTTCATTGCTTACGGTCATTTCTAACTCCTCGTTAAAAGTGGTGGCAGTTTCCTACCAAATGACCGTTTACACAAAAATTCTTACACCCTCTAGTTTGTGGTTGAACTCTGTCATTTACGAATCTTTTGCGGCAAGCGCTTCGGCATTGCGTTTAACCAAGTTATCGATAACGGCGCTTAAAGAACCTTTGTTTTGAATTTCGTCGTTAAAGGTTGAGCGGTAATTGGTCACCAGACTGACGCCGTCAATCATAATATCGTAGACTTTCCATTCGCCGTTGTTCAGGAACATGCGGTAATTGACGTCAACAGGTTGCTGTCCGGATTGGAGGACCTGTGTTTTGACGATAACTTTTGTAGCTTCATTAGACATTTCAAGCGGCATGAAACGTATTGTCCAATCGTTATACTCCACAAACGCCCTGGAATAGGTTCTTACTATCAGCATCTGAAATTCATGCTTAAAACGTTCCTGTTCGTCAGTGGTTGCAGTTTTCCAGTGTTTTCCCAGCACTAACGGCGCAATTTTGTCGAAATCCGTATGCGGGTCAATAACGCTATTAACGTACCGCGTCACTTGTGCAAAATCCTTGGTAAAGACTTTGTCTTTTAATTTTTGCTGTAAATTTGTCGAAACACTTTGGATGATTTGTTGCGGGGGGGGTAAATTCTCTGCTATTCCTTTAGTAGCGGGGATTAAACTGAGTAATATTGCAAAAAATAAACTGAATATTGAATGTTGTTTGGTTTGATTTCGCATAATTACCTGGCCCTAAAATACATTATAAAGCGATGATCGGATTGCTTGGATTTTGCCGTCTCTTCATGATTTTTTGCTGCTTTTTGTACACCATGATGCAGATAGTTTTCATGAAACGCAAGTCGGGTTATTGCATATTGACAAACAGCGGTCTGGATGGTGAGTCCGTATGCAATTAACAAGGTGTCGTGTAATCCATTTTAATGAGTGGCTTATAGCGAGTTTAGCACAACAAACACTGCCAGCCCAAGCGAGGTTAGCCCCAATCCGGCCATAGTCAGGCGTGAGCCGTGCAGCTTGGTCCACAACAAAAGCCCGGTCAGAGAAAGAAATACCAGGCCGCCTGCCAATGTATCGGCCAGCAACACCCAAGCCGTGCCCATGCCGACACCTTTGTGCAATCGGGTGATGAATGCGAACACGTTGGCGTCCTGATGTTTTATCGAAACATAAGTATTGCCTACCCAGTATTCGGCGTTAACAGAATGTTGCGGGCTATGAAAATCCACCCGCCACTGGCCGGGTTGCTGGAAGTTTTGGCCGCGCCAAGTCACGGTTTTTGCCGGTTCAGTGGAAATCTTACTCGGTTCCCTATCGATACTTAACTGCGCTTGCAGCCATGTTGCCAAGGCTTTTGCATCGACTGGAAGCGGCGCGGGCAAGGCCAGTTCGATTTGCGATTGTTCCATATGCACTGCCGGAATCTTCATCACCCTATGGTGATTGAGTAAAATTCCGCTAGCCCCGAACAACAGACCCAGCGTAGCGCCCCACAGCCCGACCCAGGCATGGATGCGGCGCAGCCATTTGAGCCATGGTAGTCGTTTGGGTTGCCTGAGCAGCGTCTTCGATGTTTGTGTTTGTGCCATTATTATTCTCTTTCGTTTGTCATGCCGTTACCGGGTAGTCCCGGATGCGGCGCAGGCTGAACAAATATAGCACAGCAATCGGGACAACCAAGCCGAGCAGGGCGCCGAGCAAGCGCATGCCGGTTTCAGAAATGGCCTGTTCGGCATAAGCAAAGCGCGGAAAGTTCTGGTAATCAGCGAGTGTGAGCGGCGTATTATCAAGCACTTTCGGCAGGAAAAAATCTTGCCATACACGGTGAAAGGCATCGACTTGTAGCGACAACTGCTGATAGCGGCTGTTATCGGTGCCGGCGACGGCATTTAGCGCCTCCTGCATCACAATCGCCGGTGATAAAAAGCGCAGACTATCGACGATGCGCTGTTGCTGCGCCAATTGGCGGTCGTACCTTGCCATGATTTGGGTAATCCGGCTGGCCGCCGCTTGCTGCACAAACACCCGCTTCCTGATGGCCGCAGTGTCATCGCCTTTTGCAAGCGGCATCGCGGTCATTTCGGGATGCTCTTGTTCAAAACGCGCAACGGTTGCGTCGGATTCCTTGTTCGCATCGGTTTGTGCGGCGCGGATCAGGCCTACCATTGCGACGCGGGATGGAACCGGGTACGCGACATTAACAGCGATGCTGATAAAGCTCGGCAACACCAATAAAATCACAATCCACAGCCCCGTCAAAATCAGCGCGTTTTGTGCGGATGACTTGGCCAGCGCGTTTACCGCCGCCGCCAAGGCAAACCAGAACTGTATGTAAGCAAACAGCAGCACTATCCACCAGCCCAGCCGCACCAAGCTATCCATCGTCGATAAATCCGTACCGATGACCAGCAAGCCGATCACCGTCATGCTTGCCGTCAGCGAGAAGACAAGCACTACACGAAAGCTGAGTTTACCGGCGATCAAAACCCAAAGCGGCACCGGGTTGGTCATCGTGATAGCCAGCGTACCTTGTTCGTGCTCGGCAGAGAGCAGGTTGTACGACAGCGCGATAATCAGTAGCGGCAATAAAAACACGACGACGAAGGCCAGATCGAAATTGCCGATCAGTAAATTGCCGGGGTTTTCGATCTCCTCGTTTAAGGCGAACGACTCTTTATTGTCAGAGGATACCTTGATGTAGGGCGGGTTGAGATCGCTTTGACCAATTGCGGTCGCGGCAAATGCGGTCGGCGGCAGAACGGCATAGGTTGCCGCGTGGCGATTACCCACCCAATAGGCATTGGCAGGATTTTCGTAAGCCTTGGCCGGTTTAAGGCTGCCCGCATCAATGCCGGCTAATTTATCTTTCAGCTCTTGCAGGCGCACCGATTCTTCCATTTGCGCCGCATGTACGGCTTGCTGCTGCTTGTCGATCCATGACTGGCCGTTGACAAACGCGTAACCGACCGTCGCAAACAGGATCAATGCGACAAAAAAGTCCAGGCGATCGGCGCGGAACAGAGAGCGCTCAAAGTTGAATATCTCTTTTAAATACAGTGATGTGTGCATTGTTGCTAGTCCTTATAATGGCCGTAAGCGCCGCGTAGCCGTTACCGCAAAAGTGATCGTCGCCAACATCCAAACCAATAAAATCCCCAGATTCAAGCCCTGTTCGGCGATAGCGGTTTTGGCTTCCGGTATTTTGTGTTCCAGCGTCGGAATCTTTTCCCACAACTGGCGATTAGACACATATTTGTTGTCGCCGTTTTTGTGGTGTTGTATCAAATCTTCGCTCATTGCGGTCTGAATTTGCCGCCGGTATAACTCGGCGGCTGTAGCAAACCGGTTTTGATGAAAGGTATCGGTGCCCGCCAAGCCCATCGAAAACGGCCTGAGGGCAGCTAGCGGGAACGCAAACCCGGCGATGGCGCGGATACGTTCCTGACGCGCATAGGTAGCCCAGAGTGCGCCGTAGTGTTCGTCGTAAATGCGATAGCCGTTTTCGTCGTCTTTGCGTAAAGACAGGCCGCGGAAGCTGACCGGCAGATCTTCAATGCGGGTCACGTTGTATTTTTTAAGCACTTCATCACGGAAAGCTGTGAAAGCGGGATGCGTTTCATCGTGACCGAAAGTCGCTTTGCGCGCTTCATTGATGCCGTTCTGGAATTCCACCTTGGTTGGCGTTGGGCAGAATAGGCGGGCTAAATCAGTCATGGCCCTTGGCGCGATAAAACCATTCACCACCCAAAACGCGAGCAGCACAATCAGGGCTTTGCGCGATGAAGACGAAGCTGCGGATGCGCCCAATGCCAATGCAATAAACCCGGTCAAATAGATCGCATAGCCCACAACCAACCAAGTGCTGCGCAGATATAAATTGGTCGCGCTTGCATGTTGATCGTCGGCGAAACCCAGCGCAATAAAGCCGAGCAGCGCCATAGGCAACAGTAATGCACCGACGGCCGTCATAATCGCCAAGCCTTTGCCGACCAGCAACTGCGTAGGTTTTACGCCGATACTCAACAATTGCCGCAAGGTGCCGCGTTCGCGCTCGCCGGTGAACGCCGAAAACGCGAGCAGCACAATGACCAGCGGTGCGAGTATCTGTAATACAAACGCGATCGTCAGCTCGCCGAAGCGTTGCAACGAGGTTGCGTCGCGCGCCGGGCGAAAATTGAATTCGTTTTGTTTGTGCGCTTCCACCCACACTGTGGAGCCGACAAATTGATCGATACCCGGATCAACGAAGGCCAATGGACTCACCGGCTTGAAAGCGTATTGCCCAAAATGTGCCGCCTGGTGCGGATTTTTATCGCCCTGATCCAGCCATTGCTGATAAGTTACGGCGCGCGCTGCGGCGTGTTCACCGTCGACGCGCTGCATTTGCTGCCAGCCCAGAAACAGCGCAATCAGCATCAACAGCAGAATGATGCCGCCGGTCCACCAGAAACGCGCATCGCGCAGCAGTTCAAGCAACTCCTTGCGCGCAATGGTGCCGATAACAGTTGCGGAGGCGTTCATTTGTCCTCCTTTCGCTCGGCAATTGCTCCCTGCATTGCTCTACCTCCTGCATCCATGCAGTCGTCGGCAATATCGAGATAAATGCGTTCGAGATCGGCATGGCCGAGATCGTCGGTCGTCATCGTCGAGACCAGAATCCCGCGCTGCATGATGCCGACGCGCGTGCCGACCTGCTTGGCCAGGAACAGGTCGTGGGTAGCCATCAGAATTGCCACGCCCTCAGCTTTAAGCCGATCCAGCAGTTTGGAGAATTCGTTCGCCGCTTGCGGATCGAGACCGGAGGTCGGCTCGTCGAGCAGCAGCGCTTTCGCGTTTTTCGCCATCGCAATCGCAATGCCGACTTTTTGCCGCATGCCTTTCGAGTAACCGGAAACGCGTTTGAACGCGGCCTCTTTCGCGAGTCCCGCTTGGCCGAGCAGCTCAAGCAATTCATGTTCTGGCCGCTTATGTCCCAGCGCGAGCGTGGTGAAATACTTAAGGTTTTCCAAGCCGGAAAGACTGGGGTAGAGCATCACCGTTTCAGGAATGTAGGCGATGTGGCGCTTCACTTCCAGCGGTTCTTCACTGACGTCGATACCGTTCACCAGCGCCCGCCCGCCGGTCGGTGTTACGAAATTCAGGAACAAATTGATTGTCGTGGTTTTTCCTGCGCCGTTCGCGCCCAGCAAGCAGAAAATCTCGCCGCTGTTGACGGTCAGGTTAAGTTTGTTCAGGGCAATGACGCCGTTATAGGCTTTAGTGAGTTCAGTCGCTTGCAGCATTTCCAGTCTCTGTTTTAGTTAAAGTTAAAACGCAGGCTGCCGTAAACGCTAAGCGGGTCGCCGGGCAGAGCGCCAACAAATGTGGGGTTGGTATAGTAATGGGCATCGGTGAGGTTCTTCAGGTTAACGGCGGCTTCCCAGCGAGGCTGGCGATAGGAAATCGCAGCATCTAATGTAGTGTAGGACGGCACTTTAAGCAAATTCAGGTTATCCGCATAAGCCTCGCCTTTGTGCGTAACACCCAAGCCCAAGGTCAGGCCTTTGACGGCCCCTTGCTGGATTTCATAACTGTTCCAGATGCTGAATGTTTCTTTGCTGACGCCAGTAGGGACAGTGCCGTAGATACTGCGATCGGTGACGCCCAAAGTTGCATTGCTGGCTACGGCGCGAGACAGCGTTTCCGGGTCCATCCATACTGCATTACCGGTGATATTCCAGCCTGCGAGCGGGTGGGCGCCAATATCCATTTCGACGCCTTGGGACCGGTCTTTGCCGTCCTGGGTCGCCAGGCCGTTATTGCCGGGCAAGGTGACGAAATAGTCGCTACGCTCGGTATCAAACAGCGCTGCATTCAAATCAACCTTGCCGTCCAGCAGCGTGGTTTTAGCGCCGACTTCTACTTGTGAAGAGGTTTCGGGGGCGGTGGAGTACGCCTTACTTTCGGTACCCAGGTTGATGAATGCCCCCTCGCTATAGCCCGCATAAAAAGCCAGGTTTTTTGTTGGCTGAAATACCCCGCCTATCGATCCGGTGGTGAAGGACTTGCTCTCGTTAATTTCACGATATTTAGATATGCCTGCAAGACTCTGAACCGTCCGTTCAAAACCTTTATCGTCATAATTGATAATGTCGTGCCGCACCCCGCCGCGCAGTTTCCAGTGTTCGCCAAATGCCAGCTGGTCTTGTCCGTAGAAAGACACGGTATCGCTGGTCATTTTTCGATCAAACAGTTGAAAATTGGTGTTTCCTGCCAGCGATGTTTCCAAAACGACCGGATTCAGCAGGTTGGCGATATTGGGGAAAAGATAGATATCGACATTTGAATCGATGTCGCTGTTTTTGTATTCAAATCCGCTCAATACGGTGTGACCAACCGGGCCGGTATTCGTTTTCCAGGTCAACTCATTCTGGAAGGTGGTGTAAGAAGCATCATCGGCTTGTCTGCGCGCATTTCGTCCCGTCACTGTGTTTGCCAAACTGACATTGGCCGACAGGTTTCTGATTAAATCCAGCTGACGGTTTTCCGTGGTCATTGCGGTGCGCATGCTTAATGCGTCGGAGAATGTCCAGTCGTGCGTGATGCCGACCCGGTTAATTTGCTGGTCGGTTTTATTGAACGGGGTGTAGTAGCGGGTTTCGCGGGAGACATTGGGAAGATTGCCTTTAGCGTCAAAAAGAATGCCGAAATTGTCCGGTTTAACTTGAATGTCGCGGTGATCAAAATCAATGGTCAGCGTTTTATTATTAGCTATGTTCCATGTCAGGCTGGGTGAGATCTCGACAATATCGCGTTTTAAGCCGCGAAAACCATCGGAGTGTTCGCCGTTCACGATTAACCGGCCCGCCGTATCATTCATCATCGATCCGGTTAAATCGAGATAGCCGTTGCCTGTGCCGAAACTGCCGAAAGTTGTGCCCCCTGATAAATTAAACTTTTTTTGCGGTTTTTTAGTGATCAGGTTAATGCTGCCGCCGCCGTTCGCAGCACCAAACAGTGCGGAGCCCGGACCTTTTAACACCTCGATGCGCTCGACATCGGCCATGGTGCGGTAATAGCCGTTTTGAGACGGGCCGTCGGGCATATCGTCACGTAAAAAGCTTAAGCTCAAGCCGCGCGAGGTATAGTTATTCGCATAACCATAACCGCCCGCCATTTGCGGCTGGACGCTGCTGACATTACGCATGGCGTCATTCATGGTGATTACGCCCTGTTCCTTAAGCAGCTTTTCCGGCACTACCGCCACGCTGGCGGGAATATCGCGTAGCGGCGTATCGGTCTTGCTGCCCGTCCTCGCCACATCGTTCGGCGCTCCGGGGTAAATCCGTGCGGTACTGGCCTTCACTACCGGCAGCAAGGTTTCGTTTTTCGGCTTGGATGGCGGTGTTTTCTTGCTTGTGGCAGTATCCGCCAAAGTGACTAGCGGCACGCCGGCAAGCGCCAACAGTAATGCCGCGCTGACGCGTCCTTGTCTGAGTTGGGATGAATGTTTCATATGAAGCTCCTGTCGTTTTGTAATAGTTGGCTGGCTATACAAGCGACAAGAGCTTATTGGCTGGCTGAATATAAGATTGAAGAAATTATTTCTTTGGCGTCGGATCGGTAACGAAGCCGATTTTCATGATCCCTGCGCTTTGCGCCGCCGACATGATCTCGGCCAGTTTTTGGTACGGTGTGGCCCGTTCGGCACGAAGGTGCAGTTCGGGTTGGGGATTTTTTTGCGCCTCTGCCGCCAGTCGCGAGGCAAGCTCAGCATCTTCAAATGGCGCATCATTCCAAAACAGTTTGCCTTCCGCATTAATCGACAGGGTGACGGTGTCGGGTTTTTCCTGATGGGTTTGGCTGTCGGCTTGCGGCAGGTCGATTTTGACTGCGTGGGTCAGCAGCGGCGCGGTAATGATGAAGATGACCAGCAGTACCAGCATGACGTCCACCATCGGCGTCGTGTTGATTTCCGCCATAGGCTGCGTATGGTGGTTATCGCCGCCGAATCCGCCTGAGCTCATCATAATGTCACCTCTGTTGATGTTATTTCGGTAGTCTGTAGGGCTGCCAACGGTACCCCGGTGGTCAGGTAAGTATGCAGATCGTGGGCGAAAGTCTCTATTTCACCCATTAATACGCGGTTGTCGCGTACCAGGGCGTTATAGGCGAGTACGGCGGGGATGGCGACTGCCAGACCGAATGCCGTCATGATCAGAGCTTCACCGACCGGGCCTGCTACTTTGTCAACTGTAGCTTGACCGCCGACGGCGATACTGCCGAGCGCGTGATAAATTCCCCAGACCGTACCAAATAGTCCGATGAACGGGGCGATACTGCCTACCGAGGCCAGCAAAGTGAGTCCTGTTTCCAGCCGCATGGCTTCCTGGCCTATAGTGCGGCGTAGCGCCTGGGCAATGAATTCATCGTGCCGCGAATGATCTGTCCATAGACCACCCTTTAGTGGTGGCAACGCGGTACTTTTGCCATCCTTGGCGGTCGCACCGGCTGTGATCCCGTCACAGCCGGCACTTCCACCATCCTTGGCGGTCGCCCCAGCTGTGATCCCGTCACAGCTGGCACTTCCACCATCCTTGGCGGTCGTAACTACGCGTTCTTTCACGAGCTTCGCTGTGTAACGCCTGTGATGGTCGTCCGCGTTAATGCCTTGTATGGCAAGACGCGCAAACGGGTTTTCTACTTCCTTCGACTGTCCGTTCATGGTTGCCGCTATCGTCGAGGCTTGCCAAAAACGCGTCATAAAAATCGCGCTGCTGCTTTTTATGCGTCGTGCCTGTATGGCTTTGATGACCATTAAAGTCCAGCTTCCGATGGACATGGACAGCAGCATCGCCGCTACGGTCATAGATACCGCACCGCCTTGGCTGATGAATTTCAGGTTGTCTAAGAGATATTCTGCTTGCATGATGGTTTTATCCTTCTATTGAAAATCTGACCGGCACTGTCACCGACGCGCTGACCGGTTGTTCGCCGCGTTTGGCCGGAATAAACCGCCATTTCTTGACGGCTTCCAGTGCTGCCTGATCGAGTCGGGTCGAACCGCTGCTGGTTTGCAGCTCTACAGAAGCGGCTGTACCGTTTGCCGTTACCTGTACGCGTAGCAATACTAGGCCTTGTTCGCCTTCTCGCCGCGAGATTGAGGGGTAATCGGGTGCCGGATTATTTAAATAAGCGGCATTGAAGTTGGGCGACTGGTATGTCTGTGTGTCAATTGCCTTGGACGCCGGCTCGGCAGCGGGCGAGCTTGTCGCTGTTGTAGGCATGGATGTTTGGGTTGGTTGATTTGTTTCTTTTATAAGTGGAGCAACAGGTTTACTGGCCGGCTTCTTGACTGGCTTTTGTACTTTTTCTATGGGTGTGGCTGGCGGCATCGGCTTTTGTGGCGTTGTTTGCGGCGTATTTAGCAAGCTAACCATGATGGGGTCAGGGATAGGCTCCATCGATAAAGACTGTGGTTGCGGACGCAATGCCGCAAACACCGCGAGATGCGCGCACAGCACCAGACTCAGCGCAAGCCATGGGCGGTCATTGGTGCGCATAACTTCGTTGAAGCTGATATTCTCCAAGACCGGTACGGGACGGCTTTCCAGAAAATAGAAGTTAGCTGTTGGGAAGATCATTTTAGTGAACACGGCCGAGCCTCATATATTGGGTATTACCATTTGCCGGTGCCGCATCTTGCATTTGGGCAAGCCGCACTTTGGCGTGATTTAACACCGAGCTGAGTATGTTTAATGATTCACTATTGGTGCGTATTGTTGATGCGCCCAAATTTATCTCTAACGTGCCGCAATCAGGACAAAATATCACTCGACAATCGTCGTTACCGGAAAGGGCTACTTTTTTGTGTTGTTTATTTGAATTCATTGATTTCACCATCCAAATGTTAGGTAGCTGCAGGTGCAGCGTTTAGATGGCACTGGGTTTTAGCAGTATGCATCTTTGACATTGGCTGGCTAACAACACCTGAAGATGTTGGGTGGCTGGCTGTTTTTTTATTTGGTCAGGATTAATTTACCCTGACGCGTCAAACGCAATCGGTATTCTTCACCGGCATGTTCGATGACAACCTCGCGTGCTGTACCAAATAGCTCTGCACTGTGTACACGCTGTCGCACCGGCTGTGATCCAGCCACTGCCGGCGCTTCCATCATCCCTGATGGGCGTAAAGCCTGCGGCATGTCCTTCTTTGCAGAAAGCGCTAAGTCCAAAGGTTCGAGTGAGGAAGAATGTTGTTTGTCCATGGGCCAAATGATAATCATTATCATTTGGCGAGTCAACACTTGTTGTTATTTCTGGCAACACTCAAAAGTCAGGGCAAGGTATAACCATAAACTGGATTGTGTGTGTTGATTCAGCCATTGCGGCCAATCAGTTTCGTAGTTAATAGCTGATGTTACGCAGTCGCCACCCAAAAAGCGTATTATTTTAGAATGGAAAAAGAAAAATTAGAGTTATATACAGATTATCTGATCTGTAATAGTGGGTTTGCGACGGCAACCGGTTTGTCGGCAATGTTGGAAGGGGATAT
>JAUXTH010000114.1 GCA_030679035.1 Methylobacter sp.
ACAATCCATCACAAGCACCCACACAAATTATTTTGATCAGGTTTTTAAAGAGCGTGGAGCTAAGCCCCGGTTGAGCTGGACAATTATACAGATCCAATTCAACTTGTCAACATCCCGTTAACTTTTCTTTTTCTTTCCGTCTCTGCCGGAGCAAGTTACCCAACCCCGAAGAAGCCGCCCATTATAACCCGTTCAGCCCCGCTGTCAACTTCCATGCCAACTTTATTTCTTGCTACATCCTGCTCTTCCGAGAACCCTGCCCCGAAAGAACCGCGCATTATACGGACATCATCGCTAGCGTCAAGCAGTTATCTTTACTCGCGCAAATTTTCTTTTTCCTACCTGATAAACATGCTGAGCACCTGCCAAAATCTCCAGCTTTGAATCAGAAACTTTCTCTCCGTCAATCTTTACCGCACCCTGCTTTATCATGCGATTGGCCTCGGACGTACTCTCCGTTAATCCGGCGTCCTTCAATAGATTCGCTATGCCGTAACTTGCACCATCAATTTTTAATTCCAATTCATCCATTTCATCCGGCATCGCACCGCGCTGAAATCTGGCTTCAAAATTTTCCAACGCCTTGACCGCAGCAGTCGCATCATGAAATCGTTCTATAATTTCCTGAGCCAGCTTTACTTTGTAATTTCTTGGATTTGCGCCTTGCTTACACTCCTCGCCCCATAACTTTATTTCAGCCATAGGTCGAAAACTCAGCAATTCAAAATAGCGCCACATCAATTCATCAGATATGGACATGAGCTTGCCGAACATATCATCGACAGAGTCGGCTATGCCGACATAATTATTGAGCGACTTGGACATTTTTTGCACGCCGTCCAGCCCTTCCAAAATAGGCATAGTCATGACGACTTGGGGTTTTTGCCCAAAGGCCTCTTGCAGCTGCCGCCCAACCAGCAAGTTAAACTTTTGATCGGTACCGCCTAACTCCACATCAGCCTTCATCGCCACTGAATCATAGCCTTGGATTAAAGGATACAAAAACTCATGTATCGCAATAGGCTGCCCTCCTTTAAAGCGCTTGCTGAAATCATCCCGCTCCAGCATTCTGGCTACGGTATGCTTTGCGGCCAATTGGATCAAATCGGCCGGCGACATTGCATTCATCCAGCTTGAATTGAACATCACCAGCGTTTTAGTCGGATCCAGAATTTTGAAAATCTGCTCCTCGTAGGTTCTCGCATTATCAATAACCTCGTCCCGGGTCAACGGCTTGCGCGTCACGTTTTTTCCGGTTGGATCGCCTATCATGCCGGTAAAATCGCCAATCAGAAACAGCACCTCGTGCCCCAAATCCTGAAATTGCTTTAACTTATTAATCAATACCGTATGCCCCAGATGCAAATCGGGGGCGGTCGGATCAAAACCCGCCTTAATGCGGAGGGGCCGTCCTTCTTCCAGCTTTTTAATTAATTCTTGTTTGACTAAGACCTCATCCGTCCCTCTAAGTAGGTGCTCCAATACGTCCTCTTGCAATGTCTTTCTCCAAATATCTACAAATGATTCATTATAGAATTAATAACCAACTCACTGAATAAAAACTTTGTGAGGTCTATAATTGGTAAAAACCTTTAAAACCGCTTAAAATGTGATTATAAATTCATTAAATTCTTTATGATTTACGTAAATTTCAATTATTTAGCATAGCCTAGTGAAAAATAGAATCTATACCTCCTTGCTTTTTGGAATTTGCGCAGCCTTTTCAGTTAGCGGTCACACACAGACAAAACCAGCAACTAAGCCCGCAACAGCCAAGACTATTTCTACTGCCACGCACTCAAAAAACACAAAGCCTGTTGAAAAGAAAAGTCCCATAACAGCAGTTAAATCCAAGGCTGTCGACAAAAAAACACCTGTTACAACGAAGACAAACAACAAAAAAGCTTCTATTACCGCAGCCAAACAAACTACGCAAAAAAAACCTGTCGCCACGCCTAAATCTACCGCAAAAAAACAAGCCATAGTTGCTGCGCAGCTAAACAACAAAAAATCATCTGTTGCGGCATCTAAATCGGCAACAAAAAAACCAGCCGCCGTTGCTGCCAAGCTAAAAAACAATAAACAATCCATTGCCTCGACCAAGCCGGGTCACAAAACCAACTCCGTTGCCTCTTCTGAGCCGACTACAAGAAAACATACCATTATTTCTTCCAAGTCGATCAAAACCGCATCGGTAAAGTCACCCAATCACAAGCAGCCGCAAAATAATCTGGATTTGGATCTGGATACCACCGAATCGGATCAACCCATCCACGCCGATAACGATCAACAATACCACCCAGTCATATTAGATCGCCCACAAAACACAACAATTAACACGGCTCACGTATCCATAGAAACCTCTCTATTTCTGGATGGACTTGAGAGCGGCTTACCAAAAGAGTTGATTCTGCAACTTACCGAAATTTTTGCATGGGACATTGATTTTGCGACTAATCTCCGCCCCGGCGACCAGTTCACGATTGTATATGGCAAGAAAATGGTTGACGGCAAAGAAACGGATAGCGACGAAATCCTTGCCGCCGAGTTTATTAACCAAGGATCATCACACACAGCTGTCAGATACATAAGTGAGGCCGGCACCAGTTATTACACGCCTGACGGACAATCCATGCAAAGGGCTTTTTTAACTACGCCGGTTGACTTTATCAAGATCAGTTCCCCTTTTGACACGCATCGCAAGCACCCCATCCTTAATCGAATTCGCGCACACAAGGGCGTTGATTACGCGGCAAGAACCGGCACGCCCGTAAAAACAACCGGAGACGGAATTGTTACCTTCTGCGGTCGCAACGGCGCCTATGGACAAGTCGTCATTATTCAACATAATGATCACTACGAAACGCTTTATGCACACATGTCTAATTTCAAACAAGGCTTAACCGTCAACGATCATGTCAAGCAAGGCGATGTTATCGGCTATGTCGGCCAAACCGGCTTGGCCACCGGCCCCCACTTGCATTACGAGTTTCATGTCGATGGAATTTATCGCGACCCGGAGACGGTCAAAATACCGCATTCAATGCCTATCAGTAACGCATTACTGGCTGACTTCAAAGCCCAGACCCAACCGTACTATACCCAACTTGTACAGGTCAAAGCCAAAGGTTTATTTGCAAAAAACCCCTCTCATTACGATTAAACAAACCAATGTCTGAGCTTTATATCGGACTCATGTCCGGCACCAGTCTGGATGGTATTGACGCCGCTCTGGTTGATTTTAAAGACGAAAAAGTCCGGCTTGTCGGGTTTGAATACCAGTCCTTCCCTACCGACCTTCAAAGCGCAATCCAGAGACTTAGCAAACCTGACGCGCTGATCTCGCTTAAGGAATACGGTGCTATGGACTCCCGGCTTGGGCACTTATTCGCTGACATTGCTAATAGCTTGCTTGCCAAAGCCGATATTCCCGCCGCATCGGTCAGCGCCATCGGCAGCCATGGGCTAACCGTCTACCATGCACCGGAAATTCGACCGCCAGGGATGGTGGAAGTGTCGCAATCGGTAGGGAACCGATGCGACAAATTCCCTTTCTCCCTGCAAATCGGCGACCCCAACATAATTGCCGAACTTACCGGTATTACCACCGTGGCCGATTTCAGACGCCGGGATATTGCAGCCAAAGGACAAGGCGCGCCGCTGGTTCCTGCCTTTCACCAAGCCATATTCCAGCACCCGAATGAGCACCGCTGCATCGTCAATATCGGCGGCATCGCCAATATAACCGTGCTACCCAAACATCAGTCCACAGAAGTTATCGGCTTTGATACAGGCCCCGGCAACACCTTGATGGATCTATGGATCAAGCTGCAACAAAACCAATCGTATGATAAAAACGGCGCGTGGGCCAAAACCGGCAACATCAATCATGATTTGGTGGGGCTATTAAAACAAGACCCTTATTTCAATGCCGCCCCGCCCAAAAGCACCGGCAAGGAGTATTTCTCGCTCCCCTGGGTTTACCAGTATTTCGACGCATTCAGTTACAAGGCCGAAGACGTACAAGCCAGCTTGTGTTTTTTAACGGCGATTACGATTTGCGATGAGATCAAAAAACACGCCCCGGCTACCGAGCGGGTATTGATTTGCGGCGGCGGTAGTCACAATGCCTACTTGCTGGAACTTATCCAACAAAACATGGAATGCCCTGTCGAATCAACTGAACGCTACGGAGCTCACCCCGATCATGTCGAGGCCATGGCTTTTGCGTGGCTAGCCAGACAAACCATGAATAATCTGCCGGGCAATCTTAAAGAAGTCACAGGAGCGGTTAACTCTGTCATTCTTGGAGGGATTTATCAGGGAAACAAAAAGGGCGGCATCCTGTCGCCCGTCGAAGGGGAAAAACTATAAATCAGCTATGCTGAAAAAGAAGACCCGCAACCGCAAGTCGTAGTCGCGTTAGGATTACGGATAACAAACTGAGCACCAGACAAATCTTCCTTGTAGTCGATTTCTGCGCCGGTTAAATATTGAATACTCATTGCATCAATCAACACCGTGACACCGCCGTTTTCAACGCAGGTATCATCTTCATTGACTTCTTCATCAAACGTAAAGCCGTATTGAAAGCCCGAGCAGCCGCCGCCTGAGACATAAACCCTCAGCTTCAGATTATCATTTCCTTCTTCGGCGATTAATTCGCCCACCTTGGAAGCGGCGCTATCAGTAAAAACTATCGGATTTGACATAGATTAATCACTATAAAAAATGGAGTTAAATAAATTATGACTATACCCAGCTTTTTAGTCAAGAATTATGGATAAAGCGCGATTACCTTTAACCCTGAGTCTTCCTGTAGCCCGAACATCAGGTTCATATTTTGCACCGCCTGTCCCGCCGCACCCTTAACCAGGTTATCAATCACCGACAAGACCACGACGGTTTGGCCGCCCTGCGGCCGGTGAATCGAAATCTGGCAGTTATTGCTGCCCCGGACATTCCGGGTATCGGGATGCGAACCTTGCGGCAGCACATCGACAAACGCCTCGTCAGCATATCTTTTTTCATACAACGCCTGCACATCGTCCAGATTGCCATGCGCCTGTCCATATAAAGTAGCGTGTATGCCCCGAATCATCGGCGTCAAATGCGGCACAAAAGTCAGCCCGACCGATTTTCCGGCCGCTAACTCAAGCCCCTGGGTAATTTCCGGCAAATGCCGATGACCACCAACCGCATAAGCTTTAAAACTCTCGCCGGTTTCACTCATTAACGTCGCCAACTCTGCTTTACGCCCTGCCCCGCTGACACCGGATTTAACATCGGCGATCAAATATTTAACATCGATCAGATCGTTTTCCAGCAACGGTAAAAATCCCAGCTGCACGGCAGTCGGATAGCAACCGGGGCACGCGATTAAATTACTCTGTTTAATCGCCTCACGATTCACTTCCGGCAACCCGTAAACCGCCTCGGCAATTAAATCGGGGCAGGCGTGCTCCATGCCGTACCACTTGCTCCATTCCTTGGCATCTTTCAACCTGAAATCAGCGGACAGGTCTATCACCTTAACGCCGCGCGCCAGCAATTGCTCCGCCATCAGCATCGCCGTGCCGTTCGGCGTTGCAAAAAACACCACATCGCACTCGGCCAGGGTTTCGACCTCAGGCAAGCTAAATACCACATTGATAACACCGCGCAAGCTGGGATAAAGCGTATCAACTCTTAACCCGGTATCGCTACGTGAAGTGACGACCGCCACCTCAACATCCGAATGCAACGCTAAAATCCGCAATAGCTCAACACCGGTATATCCGGTTCCGCCCACAATACCTGCACGAATCATCTGTTTTATCCTACCCACACAATTGTTTATGAAAATAACTGGGACATATGATAACCGCAACTTGGATTGTTGACGATGTTGTGACTATGCCGCAGCCTGAACAGATGCTTGCCATTGAAAGTAGTCTTTTAAAGTTGAGCAGGTCGTTCGTTTTTGCGGCTCCGGTATCACCGTCCACCAGCCAAATGACTTCCACGCTGTGGGCCGTGGGCCGCTTCACGTTCCAATTTGCGGCTGCTCCCAAACAACCGAGATTAAGTGTTTACCGCGTTGCTAGCAGCAACTGTTTGACTTTGTTGCAATTACAAGTGCAGGGTGTTCAAGCCCGCATACAAACTAAACCATAAGTACAGTTGACCTTCAGCCTTTTCCAATGCGGCAAATCGTTCATCAGTTTTTTCATTATTTCGGTAGTCAAGATCGCTCATTAATGTCTTCAGCTCAGGCAAATTATTTGGCCTTTTCATGAGTGCATCATTTAGTCTGTTGAAACTATCACTATTTTTATTATAAGCAAAAAATTGCATCACGCTTGTTGCCAACTCACCTTGCGTATAAACGTCTAGCATCAACAAGTGCATGGCTAAACGCTCATTTATTTCATCGTGTTGAAACGGAACGGGTAAGGGTTGCCTTCGAAAACGCCAAGCTTGCCATTTTTCATCCAACGCCGCATACCACGGTTTTTCCTGATAAACGCGCACCCTCATGTCAAACAACCGTGCACGGTTGAGCAAACGTTTCCAATCGCGCGGCGTTTTATGATGCTCGGCAAGCCAAAGTTGCCACTGACTCATGACCTCGATAAAAACCTGAGTATCTTGAACTTGCAAACTTAAACGCCAAACCATAAGCAGCAATATCAGGCTTAAGCCTCCTGCAAAATCCCACAGCCAATAATGTGTGGGATAGAGTTGTTCATCGACAAACACCACAGGCGCGGCTGCCGACTTAGGCCCTGATGATTCAATCGGTTTTTTCTCGGGTTCAGGTTTGGCATTTTTAGCGAGTTCTACAACAGGTAGTTTACTTTCCACTACGTTCACAGATTTTAACGACTGGCTGGCAAAATCCTGCGCGACTAAACCCAAATGCACCCCCGCAAAAGCCAATGCCGAAGCCAACACTAAAATAAACAGGCCGTCATAAACAGGTGTCAGCATCTTGCGGTTAAAGCGCTTAATGGCTTGCCAACACATCCACAAACCTAACTCAAGTCCACGCCAGACAACCGATACCAACAAACGCAAGGGGCTTTGCAACATGGCAAATGCCAAACAAGCCCAACGCTGGCTGGGCGAATACGCCAGCCGAGGCCAATACTTCGTCAACTTGCCCCACCAATCGACAACTTCTTCGGCCTTGCGCTGAGTACGGTCAATTAGCGCGACTCGACTGCCGTTCACCGCCGGTAAATCGATGCTGATCTGGATAATTTTTTCCAGATAATGTTCAGCAAAGGCTTTGCCTTTGGTATCGGTATCGGCGCGGGCTACCGCCAAGTCCTTAAATGCCACACCCAACGCATCGGTTACATACTCCCAATCCATCGCCAGCACCGCATAACAGGGCGCGGGCGTCGAGAACAAAAAGTTCAGCGTCGTCATCACCGACTCGATTTGCTTAGGTTCGCAACGATCCAGATCATCGATTAACAGCAGCAAGCGGCCTTTACCCAAAGCCTTTGCCACCGTTTCAAAGTCCCGCGCGAAACGGAAGCGCAAGCCGGCATCTTTCGACCAGTCGGCAACCTGCATCGCCTCCTTGGCGGATTTGCCCAAACGGCTTGCCAAGGCAACCAATTCCGGGGAAAACGCGCAAAATGTCGCCAACCACGATTTCAGCAAGCGGTAAACCAGCAATGCCGCCAGCACTGCAAAAATCAGTTTAAACCACGGCTCGGTGACTGACATTTTTAGCCATGCCGGGATTAACGCCGGTAATTCACGGCTTAGCCAATCGCCGAGGATTTGCCATTGCTGTTGCTTGGCAAAAAACACTGTTGTCGTAAGACCTGCCAGCACCGCCGCCAAACCTCGGAAGCCGGAACCGGCAAAGCAGCGAAACCACAGCAAACGGCTGCGGAACACCAAATTATCCAGGCTTAACATAGGTGGCAGGGCTTGCTCTCGGACATGCTCCATTAACGCCGCCAGCAATTGCCCGTCATCGCGGTAATGCCAAGCATTCAACTGCACCGCAAACACCTCGCCCTGCAATTCATGCTGCAACAAACCCAGCACCGAACTTTTGCCGCTGCCCCAAGGTGCGGTAATGGCTATCGCCAGCGGCGGCACGGTGTCGCGGTTGCGGATTAAATCGGCCAGGGTTTTAACCAGCTCCAGCCGTCCTAAGCAGTCTTCTTGGGCTTGGGTAACGGGTGCGTCGTTGATGCCGCCTTGCAGTCTACGCGGCTCAGCATAGTAGCTGTAGGTGTGTCGGATCACTAAGCTACCAGTGAGTAACAATAGCAATAAGACTAAAGAACTGGGAAAAACGGCTAGCTTAGGACGGCTTTCGCCAATTGCTTTTAATAATGGGAGAGAACGATTTTGCCAAGTTGTGCCGCCGTTGTCGGTGGCAAGGATGATGCCATCCGAACCCACCACCCAGCCGTGTTGCGGGTCGGTGAACTGTACCGCTTTAAACAATATTGTCGCGCCGCTCTGTTGTGGCTGCCAGCTTTGTCCGCCGTTGTCGGTAGCAAGAATGACGCCATTCTCACCCACCGCCCAGCCGTGTTGCGGGTCAGCGAACTGTACTGCGGCAAGCGCTGTTGTCACGCCGCTCTGTTGTGGCCGCCAGCTTTGCCCGACGTTGTCGGTGACAAGGATGACACCATCCGAACCCGCCACCCAGCCGTGTTGCAGGTCGGTGAACTGTACCGCGTAAAGCGTTGTTGCTACGCTGCTTTGTTGCTGCTGCCAGCTTTGACCGCCGTTGTCGGTGGCGAGGATGATGCCATTCAACCCCACCGCCCAGCCGTGTTGCGAATCAATAAACGCCACATCATTCAAGTCACCTACATTAACTCCAACCTGTCCCAAAGCCTCATGATTGCTTAACGGCTTCAACCAGGTTTGCGGGTTTAACCAATCACTATCCAATCCTTTGCCATTAACAAAATACTCATTGGTTTGCATCAAACTCCAAGCCAATACAGCCAGGAACAAGAACAAAGCGATAAAAACTTTCCGGGGCGAGCGCGGTGCAAGTGACATAAGCTTTTTCGATTTAACGTTGAAGGTAATGGGCTATTTTATCACCGGAACAGGAATTGACCGCTTCCATCGAATAAAAACGGTAAGAAGTTTTGAAATAACGCCGATTCAAGATTAACTGGCTGGCAAAAAGGTAAAAATGCCGTTTGTTTGAAATAGAAAACAAGACTTTAAAAAGGACTTCCCGAAATCACTATTTTAAAGAAGTTCTTTTTAACCAAATCCTGAGTGCGTTGCTTGCAACTGCATGCATCGATAGAGCTTTAGGTCTGTCGACACATCAATATCCATGCCTACTCGATGATAACCCTGTTTTTGAGTATATTCGGAATAACAAATTTGGCTTCGGCTTTTAAGAAATCGGTTTAACCCCATCTAAATCAGTGTCATCCGTGTTCCATTATTTAAAGTTAGCATATCAATAACTGCGGCATATAATAACCGCAACTCAGTTTATTGACGTTGTAACTATGTCGCTTCCCGAACAGATGCTTGCGATTGAAATTGAAAACGGTGTTTTAAAACCGGTCAAACGCGCCTTACCAATACCATCAGCCAATCAAGTATTAATTAAGGTCGAAGCCGCCGGAATCAATCGACCCGATGTGATGCAGCGCAAAGGCCTGTATCCGCCCCCGCCCGGCGCATCCGACATTCCGGGGCTTGAAGTTGCAGGAACCATTCAGGCATTGGGCAGCAACATCGATCATTTGAATTTAGGTGACCGGGTCTGCGCACTGGCGACCGGCGGCGGTTATGCCGAATATTGCCTCGCCTCGGCGGCGTTATGCCTGCCTGTCCCGGAAAATCTGTCTTTTGCCCAAGCCGCGGCATTGCCGGAAACTTTTTTTACCGTTTGGAGCAATGTTTTCGACCGCGCCCAGTTGCAGCTAGGCGAAACACTGCTGGTGCATGGCGGCACCAGCGGCATAGGCACGACAGCGATACAACTTGCCAAGGCCTTTAACGCCAAGGTCATAGTCACCGCAGGTTCAGAAGCCAAATGTAATTTCTGTATCGACCTAGGCGCCGATGCCGCAATCAACTACAAGGAACAGGATTTTGTCGACGAGATCAAACGGCTTACCGACAACCAAGGCGTCGATGTTATCCTAGACATGATCGGCGGCGACTATTTCCCGCACAACCTAAAGTGCATGAGCGATGATGCCCGGCTGGTGCAAATCGCTATTCAAGACGGCCCGAAAGCCGAGATAAACTTGCTGCCGGTCATGCTCAAACGGCTCACCATTACCGGCTCGACCTTAAGAGCCAGGGACGATGACTTTAAAGCCGCAATCGCCGACAAATTACTGGAAAACGTCTGGCCCTTATTAACATCAGGTAAAATCAAACCGATTATCCATTCAACTTTTGCGCTCAGCGATGCCGCAAAAGCCCATCAACTCATGGAAAGCAGCCGACACATCGGCAAAATCATCTTAATGGTATAAAACTATGACTTACACGACGCTTGTTTCCGCACAGACACTCCAGCAACAACTTAATAATCCCGACTGGATTATCGTCGATTGCCGCTTTTCATTGGCGGATACCGAAGCGGGTGCCAAAGCCTATCGACACGGACACATCCCCAATGCCCGCGATGCCCATTTAGACAAAGACTTGTCTTCGGCGATCACCGATTTTACCGGACGCCACCCTTTGCCGAACTTCGCCTTATTGGCAAAAAAACTAGGGGACTGGGGCGTAACCAACACCAGCCAGGTTGTTATTTATGACGATGCAGGCGGTGCTTTTGCAGGCCGTTTATGGTGGCTATTGCGTTGCATGGGGCATGACAAGGTTGTCTTATTGGACGGCGGCATCAAGCAATGGCAAAAACAAGGGCTGCCGATCACCACAACCTTGCCCAGAGTTAAGTCCGCCACGTTCAGGCCGTACCTGGACGAGGCCGCTTGGCTTAATGCGATACAGGTGCAAAACAGCCTGGCCCGAAAAACTATTTGCCTAATCGATGCCAGAACGCCTGAACGCTATCGCGGCGAACAAGAACCTATCGACCCGGTTGCGGGCCATATTCCCTACGCATTAAACCGGGCCTTTCAATTAAACCTGGACAACAACGGCTTGTTTTTGTCGGCGGAACAATTGCGCGATCAGTTTAAACAACTTATCGGCACTACCGCCCCCGAACAAGTCGTTCATTATTGCGGTTCGGGCGTTACCGCCTGCCATAACTTACTGGCGATGGAACATGCGGGATTAACCGGTTCCAAGCTTTACGCGGGATCGTGGAGTGAGTGGATCAGGAATAAAAATCGGATGGTTGCGAAAGGCTGATCTTTAGTTAAAACCATGACTGATACTTCAAGATTGTTTTTTGCCTTATGGCCTGATGATGAAACCCGGCAAGCACTGGCTGGTTTGGACCAGTCCATCAAGGCTAAAGGGTTCAAATGGGTGCAACCGCACAATCTCCATGCGACCTTGGTGTTTTTGGGGCAGGTTGATGAAGATGTTTCATCATTGATCAAGCAGTTAGTCGCCGACATTGCTGTCCCGCCCTTTGAGCTGACCTTTGACCGTTTAAGTTATTGGAGTAGGCCCAGGGTTTTATGTTTGACCTGCCGGCAACCCGTGCCGGAGGCGGCCGTGATGCTGGCTGCCGCATTGACGGAAGCGGCCGAAAATTGCGGTCTGCAAACCGATACCCGGCCTTATACCCCGCATATTACGCTGGCCCGGCATGCCCGGTATTTACCGGACGTGAAGATTGAACCGATTATCTGGCATGCCGAGGCGTTTTGCCTGGTTGAATCCTGTAGTGAACCGGGCGGCGTCATTTATAAAGTAATACAGCAGTGGCCTTTGATCAAACCTACCGCTAATCCTGTTTAGACAACACCTATCTCGGCCAGCCGTCATTGCCTACCCTCAACCGCTCGGTCTCGACTGCACTGACTGTTCAAAGCAAGCTTTGCCTACATGGATGTAGGTAAGGGGCGTGAGCACGACTGCACGGATGCAGGAGGTAGAGCAACGCAGGAGCAGTTGCCGAGGAGCGGAAGCTTTGAACTCCGGCGTTATAGGAGTCCAAAGCTTGCTTTGGATACACAAAGTTTGTTTTGATTACGTAGGAACAAGCGGTTAGGTTTTAATTTTCATTCCTTAATATCTTTAACCTGGCTGGTGAACCGGCCATGCGCAAGACGGGTTTGAACCATATCGCCGACGCTGATTTGTTCGGCGGAGCGGATGATTTCACCGGTAGACGGATTGATTGCCATCGCATAACCCCGGTTTAACGTTGCCAAGGGGCTGACGGCATGCAAGGTCTGACTGGAGTTTAACAAGCGCTGCTTGAGTTGCTCCAGTTTATGCGCGGTTGCGGCAATCAGGCGCTTACTCAAATAGTCTTGCCGCTGTTTATAACTGCTGATAATTACCGCAGGATTATGTTGCCATAATTGGGCGGTTTTTGCCTCGACACTACCGGCCATATGGCGAAGCTTGGTGTGCATGGCTTGCTTAAGCCTGGCCTCCAGCTCATCCATGCGCTTTGCGTTTCTTGCCAGCTTCTGACCGGGATGTTGCTGTTGCAGGCGCTGGCTCAGCCAGTCCAGGGTCTGCTGTTTTTGGTTCAGCTTGCGTTGCAATTGTTGTTGCAGTCGCGATTCCAGGTAGACGAATCGGGACAGCCATTGCTGCTGATCGGGGCTGGCATGTTCTGCGGCCGCCGAGGGTGTTGCCGCGCGCAGATCGGCGACAAAATCGGCAATGGTAAAATCGGTTTCATGTCCGACAGCTGAAATAATCGGGATTTCGCTGTCATAAATCGCTCTGGCAACCAGCTCTTCATTGAATGCCCAAAGATCCTCCAACGACCCGCCGCCCCGGCCAAGTATGATAACGTCGCATTGCTTAAGCCGATTGGCGATGGCTATCGCCCTGGCAATTTCATGTTTGGCGTTATCACCCTGCACCGCCACCGGGTAAACAATCACCGGTATCGCCGCAAAACGTCTTTGCAATACGGTCAGTATGTCCCTAATGGCCGCTCCTGACGGCGAGGTAATGACGCCGATTGCTCTCGGCAACGTGGGCAGGGGTTGTTTGTGCGCGGCATCGAACAAGCCTTGTTCCGACAGCTTCAGCTTCAGTGCTTCAAACGCCCTGCGCAAAGCCCCATCCCCAGCCTCTTCGATCTGCTCGACAATCAGCTGGTAGTCGCCTCGGGGTTCATACAGACTGACTTGCGCCCTGACGATAATCTGTTTGCCGTTTTCCGGCTTGAACGTCAAGCGGCGCTGCTGGGGGCGGAACATCGCGCAACGCACCTGGGCATTAGCGTCCTTCAGCGTAAAGTACATATGCCCGGAAGAAGGCATACTTAAATTGGATAGCTCGCCCTCAACCAGAACAGACAGGAAATGCTCGGCAAGCAACTGGCTGGTTGCGCGGTTAAGCTGGGTAACGGTGATGATGTTGCGTGCTATGGAAGCTGATGGGGTAGCCATTGCCTTATGCGAATTGAGTGTGTTTGTATGGCAAGAAGTTTACTCCCGCTCACTCTGTTTTTGTATGCTTTCTCGTTGTAGCTGATTGATATAGCGCTGGACGGTTGACTCAAACATAGGCGATATCCGGGTAAACAAGCAGCCTATTTTTTGGATTTTTAGAGCAGCAATCTTATCCGGGTTAATTATCAACTTGGCGCAGATCTTAATGGAGACCGTATCTTCACCTACTTCTGAAAGAACCAGCCTGCAATCCTCAAATTGCGCACCGGAAACCAATAAATTGGATATTTCAGTTGAAGTATTAAGCACTGAAAAACCCGTAAGACTAATATCGTATAACAATAATTTAATGGGTTCCTCATCTTCCCGTATCAACAGGCAATAGCTGCCTTTTGATCGCGGCGATTTTATCCTAAAAAATTCCCGGCGCTGCATCCAAAAGATTAACTCAGGAATCGGCATGGTAAACGCCGGCTGGCCATTATAGAGGGCTTGTGTCAGCATGTTTCCTTTGAAAGAAACTTTAATGCCCGAAAAATCGGCTTCGAAAATGATTCTGTCGGCCTTAAGAAGCTGCTGATTTAAAGCGTCTTTGGATCCGTAATCAAAAATTATGGCCTTATTTGCTTCGTCAATCTCAAGTATTGCAGTAAGAAAAAATGCTTTGCCTTCGCCAAAACGAACGCTAAGCAGACATTTATTCTTAATCAAGATAGTTAAATTCTGGATTATTTGCCTGGGGTTGTTGATTGAATAAGAAGTGGCTTCACTCATTAATAATGACCGTGTGTTTTTTGCAGATTATCGGACAAATCAGCTAGCGCTGTTACTCTTTAAATGAACTGCATCACTCTTTCTGTAAGTCTTCTCGTTGAATCTGCTGCATATAACGCTGAATAATCTCTTCAACTGAACGGCTTAACTTGATAAACTTACAACCTATTTTTTGAATTTTCTGTACTTTACCCGGGTTAATGATGTACTTGGCACAGATTTCAAAGGAAATCATGCCCTCACCCGCTTCTGACAGAATGAGCTTACATTGCTCAAATGTTTTACCGGGAACCAATAGATCAGAAACCTCTTTAGATACATTAAGCATTGCAAAGCCGGTAAGACTGATATCGTATATCTTAAGATTAACGGGTTTCCTATCGTCCAGTATTAACTGGCAATAATTGGGCTTTGAAAGCGGCGACTTTACCCTGTAGTACTCTCTACGCTGCATCCAATAAAGCGATTTAGGGATAGCCATACTGAATGCCGATTCCCCTTGATGAGTGATTTTTTTCAGCTCAGCTCCAGTGAAAGAAACTTTAATGCCTTGATAATCCGTGTCGAATGCAACATTGTTGGCATTAAGTATACGTTGGTTTAAATCTTCCTTGGATCCGTAATCTAAAATCACCGTATTATTTTTTTCATTGATACCGAGCAATGTGGTGATGTAGGACTCATTATTTGCACCAAAACGGGCGCTCAGCAGGCATTTATTTTTAACTAATAATGATAAATGGCTGATTATTTGCCTTGAATTTTGGATTGAGAAAGAAGATAAATCGCTCATTAATAAATGTTAAATGGTTTATTCGAATGCGGGTACTACCCGGATGGATGCGCAGTCATTCTTTGACTTTTTTGGACTTCCCCAGGAAAGGCTCATCCAAAATGTTTCTATGTGCAGCTAAGTTTAGTATATTGTAGGATATTTGGTATCCAAGCACAAAGAAAAGGGGTGTTCGTGGCGTGGTTTCTTTTATTTTCTGCGGGGTTTGCAGAAATCATATTTGCTTTAAGTCTTAAATATAATCAAGGTTTTACCAAACTGTGGCCCAGCATCATAACGATGGTGTCCGGTGGCTGTAGTTTTTATTTGTTGATATTGGCAATTAAAACTTTGCCGTTGGGAACCGCTTATGCTGTTTGGACAGGCATGGGCGCGGTCGGCGTGGCCGTGCTGGGGATTATTCTTTTTAAAGAATCGGCCGACTGGTATCGTTTGCTATCAATTACGCTGGTCGTTACTGGAATTATTGGCCTTAAATTAACTGACGGCGCTTAACGTGCTGCACCTTATTTTTCAGTCACCGATTGAATCCGCCATTTTAGAGCGCATTGATTCCGGAGATATTGTCGTATTTCTTGAAAACGCGGTTCTGCGAACATTACAAAATAGCGCCATCAGCAATACCTTAGCGCAGCAATTAGGAAGAAACCGCCTTTGCGTGTTGTCAGACGACATCGCCGTGCGCGGAATAGCCCCCGATGAGCTGGTTCAGGGCATTGAGGTAATCGATTACGCCGGACTGGTCGAATTGACGGTGAATAACCCGGTTATCCAGTCATGGTCGTGATTGATCAGGATTTGCGTCTGGAAACAACCGAGCAGGGTTTTTTGATCAACCCCGCGGACTGGAATGAAGAAGTCGCAGAACGGCTGGCCGCGTTAAACCATATCGAACTGAACGCTGAACACTGGGAAATTATTTTGTTTATCCGGCGGTATTATCAGCAATTTAAACATTTGCCCAATGCGCGGGTTTTTACTAAAGCCATTGCCAAGGAATTGGGCGAGGCCAAGGGCAACAGTCGTTATTTGCACAAACTGTTTCCCGATGGCCCGTTAAAATACGCCTGCAAGCTGGCCGGTTTGCCTAAGCCGCCTACCTGTTTGTAGCGATGCTGCCTACATGAATGTAGGTAAGGAGCAGAAGTTCTTCAATTCCTCTACCCTTGCTTAAACTGATGAATCAGACGCCGTTCTTTTTTGTTCGGTTTATGATCCCTGCCGCTAAAGTCGAATAATTCCCGCTGCTCACGGTTTTTAATGATTTGCTGCTCACGCTTGGCAAGGCTTTCAGTGCTTTCTTCATAAAGCAAAACCGCTTCTTTAGCCGAGCGCCGCTGACCGTTAATGGCGATAATCGTGATCTCCCAACGATAATTGTCTTTGCTGATAGAGAGCATGGCGCCGATTTTGACTTCTTTTCCAGGCTTGACGCGCTGGTCGTTAACATGGACTTTCCCGCCGGAAATAGCCTCAGCGGCCAATTTTCGGGTTTTAAAAAAACGCGCCGCCCATAGCCATTTATCCAGACGGATAGCGTCCAATTCAGGCATCTAAACTACTTCGTTGCCGCTATCAGCCCAGGCCTTAAATCCGCCGGCCATGCTGACGGCATTGCTGAATCCTATCTTGGTTAAGACCTCTGTTGCCAATGCAGAGCGGCCGCCGGATTGGCAATAAACGATAATATGTGCATCCTGTTTATCCTGAAAGTCAGGATGCGAGCCAATCTTGAACTCCAATACGCCGCGAGGTATGTTGAACGCGCCAGGCAAGTGGCCTGCGGCATATTCAGCAGGCTCCCTGACATCCAAGACTAGGCTTGTTCCCAAGGAATTTTTTGCATCGTCAATATCAATTTCAACAATATGTTGTTTAGCTTGGGCAACAAGATCCATTGCGGTAAGTGTCATAATCATCTCTGGAAAATAAAAAAAATGCCGGCAATAACCAGGGGCCGTACTGAGCACCAACCGATTCGCCAATTCAATAAAACGACTAAATTTCTCTGAAATCGAGATAAATGTCAAACAGAACCTAAATCAATTTTTGCAGAGATCGCTTGTTTGCCGCCGGACAACGCTAAAAACTCTATTGACTTCGAGCCCTAGAATAAATAACGCCCTATTCCAGGATCACAGAAATGGAGTTTTGCAGGTGAGTAAGCGACCCGCCGGCGCGGTAGCTAAAACTGACTTGCAGTAAAGCACCGGCTTTCGCGTGAATAGGCTCGGCAAGCGGCAACATCAAGTAATGATTGTGCCAGTCGATAACCGAGTTATCCTCAGTCGAGAGAGACAGAATATTTTTGGTGATAAAACGCAATGCATTCACTTGACCGACTTGCTCCAGGGCAAATACCCCTTTCCAGCTGAATTCTTCAGACACCGTTTGCATGAAGTCGACGGTACTGTAAACCTGAGGAGGGGCGAATTCCGTAGTATCTGTATGAATGACCGTCGGCAGTTGGAATTGCATTATCGGCGCATGAAACCCCATGAACTGGTAGTTCTGCTGCACAGGCTGGACGGCCATAATCACCGCCTCGGGTATAAAACGCGGTAAAGAACCGCCGAAACGCTGCAAATAGCGCTCCTTAAAGCTCTTGATAATATCAATTTGTTTTTCACACACCATGGCGGAATGGAGCATTTCGCAAATGACGACATCCACCGGTTCGGGCGGCAAATATTCGAAGGCATCGGCATGCACCAGCTCAACTTTCTCGCCGCCTTGATTAAGCTTCAGCAGACGCCGGGCTTCCCTAACCAAATCGGGATTGAATTCGACATACCATACCTTACTGGCCTTGGCGGCGGCAAACCAGGACATGACACCGGTGCCGCCGCCTAAATCGAGCACCTTGGCGCCGGGGAAGACGGTCGCGTCTATGGCGGCCTTGAATGAGCCCATACGGTATTGATCCATGAGCATATGGTGATGATATTGCAATGGGATGAACTGGCCCAGGTAACAGTCTTCTTCAGTTTGTGTCCCTGCATTCATGCTGAGGTCTTCGAATTGAGCCATGCTTATCCTTTGTAGTTTCATTTAAACATGCAATATCGAATACAATCAGCAAGTTCTTTTAGGCTTGTGTTATCGCCGTTTTGGATATAGTAGCTTATTACGGTAAAAATACATTAAAAAGATAATGATTTTATTGCCTTACTTCATCAATCAGAAGGTTATCAGTGCAAACCGTTCACGCACCCAAAAAACGCTATCAACAGCTGTATTGCCAAGTCCTAGCCGCCATCATCATCGGCATTATGCTCGGCCACTTTTACCCTGAAACCGGCGTCGCGATGAAGCCGCTCGGCGACGGCTTCATCAAGCTGATTAAGATGATCATCGCGCCGATCATCTTCTGCACCGTGGTGACCGGCATTGCCGGCATGCGGGAGCTGGACAAGGTCGGCCGCGTCGGCATTAAGGCGCTGTTGTATTTTGAGGTCGTTAGCACGCTGGCGCTGGCTATAGGGCTGGTTGTGGTGCATATCATTCAACCCGGCTCCGGCATGAATATCGATGCCAGCACGCTGGATACCCAAGGCCTCAGCGCTTATACCGCAGCGGCAAAATCGCAGAGCACGGTCGAATTTCTGCTCAATATCATCCCTACCAGCGTCATTGATGCCTTTGCCAAGGGCGACATATTGCAGGTATTGCTGTTTTCATTGCTGTTCGGCTTTTCGCTGGCCGCGATGAAAGAGACGGGGGCGGCAGTGGTCGTGTTCATCAACAAGATTTCACAGGCGCTGTTCGGCATAGTGGAAACCATCATGAAGCTCGCGCCAATCGGAGCTTTCGGCGCGATGGCGTTTACCATCGGCAAATACGGTATCGCGTCACTGGTACCGCTGGCGAGCTTAATGGGTAGCTTTTATCTGACCTGTCTGTTGTTCATCTTTATCGTACTCGGACTGATCGCCAGCTTTACTGGCTTCAGTATTATCAAATTCATCGTTTATATTAAAGACGAACTGTTTATCGTATTAGGCACTTCATCCTCGGAATCGGTGCTGCCGCGCATCATGACCAAACTGGAAGCACTGGGCTGTTCCAAGTCCGTCGTCGGCCTGGTTATCCCGACCGGCTACTCATTCAACCTTGACGGCACTTCGATTTATCTTGCGATGTCCGCTATCTTCGTCGCTCAGGCGACCAACACCCCGTTGACGATGACCCAGGAACTGACCCTACTCGGTGTGCTGCTGCTTACATCGAAAGGGGCCGCCGGCGTAACCGGTAGCGGCTTCATCACCCTCGCGGCAACGCTTTCGGTTATTCCGACCATTCCAGTCTCGGGACTTGCGCTTATCTTAGGGATAGACCGCTTCATGTCCGAAGCCCGCGCCTTGACCAACCTAATCGGTAACGGCGTTGCCACCGTGGTTGCCGCCAAATGGGAAAATGAATTGGATATGCAAAAGCTCAAGTCTGAGTTGAATACGCTGTAACTACTCAGTGAGACTAATTTTAATAATGGAACACGGATGACGCGGATTGGACGGATTTAAACGGATAAAAAGGCAAAGGGCGAAAGGCGAAAAAAACACCTCTTTGCCTTATGCCTATAAGTTTTTATGAAGAAGCTCGGTTTTATCCGCGTTTATCAGCCAAATCCGTGTCATCTGTGTTCTATTTTTTAGATGCTGAAATTACCCTACTTCAATAGCTATGCAGGCAGACCCATGAGAATTTTACTGGTTTTATTATTATGTTTGCCCGGCTGGGTGAATGCGGAAATTTACGAATGGCAAGATGCGAATGGCAGCAAGCATTTTTCCGACCGCCAGGGATGGTGGAAGTGTCGCAATCGGTCGGGAACCGATGCGACCGAGTGCCCGGTTGCCGATGCAAAAACAGTCGATATAAAACCCGGCTATGCTTTTTTCAGGGTCAAGACGGTTTACGATGGCGACACTGTGGTGCTGGAGGACGGCCGCAAAATC
Source organism: Methylobacter sp. (assembly GCA_030679035.1). Classification (GTDB taxonomy): domain Bacteria; phylum Pseudomonadota; class Gammaproteobacteria; order Methylococcales; family Methylomonadaceae; genus Methylobacter_A. Next base: position 20,040 of record JAUXTH010000114.1, read on the forward strand.
CGCTTTTTGGGTATCAATACACCCGAGATTCAGCACCGGGACAAACAGGCCGATGCGGGCGGCGACGAGGCCAAACGCTGGCTGGCCGACAAGCTGAAAAACGCCAAAGTCCGCCTGGAAGTGGGCATGGAAAAAACCGATAAGTACGGCAGGACGCTGGCGCATTTGTTCACCGAAAAAAAAGAACATATCAACCTGCAACTGGTTATCGCGGGGTTAGCGGCAGTCAGCATCTATTCGAACGAGCTGCTCTATGTAAACGAATTGGTTAGGGCGCAGGATCAGGCAGAGCAAGCCAAGCTCGGCATTTGGGGGCGACCTGAATATGCCGCAATACCGGTTGCCGGTCTTACCGAAGCCGGGCATCCGGGCTGGACGCGTCTGGTCGGCAAGGTGGTCAATATCCGCAAGACCCGCAAGTCGGTTTACCTGGAATTTTCCGATGCCTTCGAGGCGCGCATCGAAAGCAAATGGCTGGATTTATTTCCCGATGTTAACAGCTATTTGGGCAAGACTATCGAAGTGCGAGGCTGGCTAAACAAAAGCAAAGGGCATTTGTCGATGCTAATCCGTCATCCGAGTGCGATTAAGGAAAAACCGTATCCGCTTTGAATTTCAGGGCATTCGGAGCCGCGACTTCAGTCGCGATGATGGCTCATCATCACAGATTCAGCATGAACGCTCATGCGCGACTAAAGTCGCGGCTCCGTTTAGGGTTTTCCCTGCATTTTAAAATCGATACAAAGAACTAGCCCCTGAAATATTTAATTCACCGCGAAGACACGAAGAGCACAAAGTTTCATGTCTTCATCGCACCCTTTCCGCTACGCTGCTCCTGCATCGCCTAAAGACCTACTTTTGGTACTCTACCTTTTGCCTCCCAGCAGTAGTTCGTGGCGTTTATCTTTTAAATTTTTATTTGAACAACCACTCCTATAAACTAACCCGCTTTAACACTAACTGAGATTTAAATGACTGCTCCACAAATTGGTTTTATTAGTTTGGGTTGCCCCAAAGCCCTGGTCGATAGCGAACGAATCCTAACCAAGCTGCGTTCCGAGGGTTACACCATTTCGCCGACTTACCAGGACGCCGATCTGGTCGTGGTCAATACCTGCGGTTTTATCGATGCCGCCGTAGAAGAATCACTGGACAGCATCGGCGAGGCGCTGGCCCAGAACGGCAAAGTCATCGTGACCGGTTGTCTGGGTTCCAGGGAAGCCGAAATACGCGAGCGTCATCCGCAAGTCTTAAAAGTGACCGGCGCTCACGCACTGGAAGAAGTTGTGGCTGCCGTGCATGAACATTTGCCGCCCCCGCACGATCCGTTTATCAGCCTGGTGCCGCCGCAAGGCATTAAACTGACGCCTCGACATTATGCCTATTTGAAGATTTCCGAAGGCTGCAATCATCGTTGCACCTTCTGCATCATCCCTTCGATGCGCGGCGATCTGGTCAGCAGGCCGATTGATGATGTGATGCTGGAAGCCGAACGCCTGGCTAATGCCGGGGTAAAGGAATTGCTGGTCGTTTCGCAGGACACCAGCGCCTACGGCCTGGATTTAAAGTATCAAAGCTACGACTGGAAAGGCCGTTCGGTTAGAACCCGTTTTTATGATTTAGCCGAGGCACTGGGCGACTTGGGCATCTGGGTCAGGATGCATTACGTTTATCCGTATCCACACGTCGATGAGGTGATCCCGTTAATGGCCGAGGGCAAAATCCTGCCTTATCTGGACATACCGTTCCAACACGCCAACAGCCGCATCCTTAAGTTGATGAAGCGTCCCGCTGCCAGCGAGAATAACCTGGAACGTATTAAAGCATGGAGGGAAATCTGCCCCGATATTACCTTGCGCAGCACCTTTATCGTCGGCTTCCCCGGCGAAACCGAGCAGGAGTTTGAAGAACTGCTGGATTTCATGAGCGAAGCGCAAATGGACAGAGTCGGTGCCTTTGCCTATTCGCCGGTCAAAGGCGCGGTCGCCAATGACTTGCCCGACCAGATACCGGAAGAAGTCAAACAGGAACGGCTGGCGCGCTTTATGGCGCATCAGGCTGAAATCAGCGCGGCGCGTTTGCAACGACGGGTAGGCCGGATCGAAACGGTGTTGGTCGATGAAGTGGTCGAAGAGGGCGCGGTAGCAAGAAGCAAAGCCGATGCGCCGGAAATCGACGGACAAGTGTTTATCGATGGCGCGACGCATCTGAAAGTCGGCGATTTTGTCGATGTCGAGTTCGAAGAAGCGGATGAATACGATTTGTGGGGGCGGTTAGTTTAAGGCATGCTAACTGCTGACGAAAATCTACCTCACAGATTTATTATCGACAACCACACAGATTGTATTACCGTCATCCCGGCAGGGATTGCCGGGATCCACGACTGCAAGGATGCAGGAGGTAGAGCAATGCATGGAGCAATTGCCGAGAAGCCATGGATGGCAATGCTAAATCAAGACACATGGAATATTCGACATAATCAATCGGTTAGGTATCAATTGTTATTCACTGTGTGCTTTATCACATCCCTGTGCTCTGGATCCCGGCAATCCCTGCCGGGATGACGAGTTATGTAGACATCAATATATAAATCGCCCAGGTAACTCGGCAAATTGCGAAACCCAACCGAATGTTATAATATAACACCCTATTTCAGATAAACGGTTTTTGCAATGAACATACCTGCCGAAGCAAACCACAACCATTCCCATGCTTCAGAACACGATCATAAAAAATGTGTCAGCGAGGCCTTAGGCACTGCTGCGCAGTTATGCGTGGTGCGCGGCGTGCAATTAACGCCGATACGCCAGCAAGTGCTGGAATTGATCTGGGAAAGTCACAAAGCCGTCAAGGCTTACGAACTGCTGGATCGGATCAAACCGCTGATGGATGCGGCAAAACCCGCGACCATTTACCGCGCACTGGATTTTTTAATCGAACAGGGCTTGATTCACCGGGTCGAGAGCCTCAACGCATTTGTTGGTTGCAACAGCTCCGCCCATCAACATGAACAGTTATTATTAATCTGCAATAACTGCCAGGAAGTGGAAGAGCGCGCGGCCCCGGAAGTCATGCAGGCGCTGTCGCAGGAAATCAAGCAAGCCGACTTTACCGTACACAGCAAAGCCATCGAAATTCATGGTGTTTGCGTAAAATGCGCCGAGACAATGGTTGATCAACTCTGACGCCGTTATTTTTTCGAAAACAGCAAGGCTCATCAAGTGTTATGTTATAACATTATTAAGAGCGCTTCTTGAATCAGCCTCATGCCTATCAAACAATAAATGAAAACCATGAACAAAAAACTCGCTATTTTTTTCTTATCGACCGGCGCATTAGGCAGTCACGCCCAGGCGGATGACAACAACGTCATGGAATTTGAAAACATGGTCGTCAGCACGCCGATCTCCAAGCCCGCCTCAAAATTTGCCAAGCCGGTAACGGTGCTGTCCGGGGACGAGATGCGTACCAAAGTCGGGACGACCATCGGCGATACGCTGAAGAACGAGCCCGGCATCACCAGCCAGTCTTTCGGTCCGGGGGTCGGCACGCCGGTTATTCGCGGACAATCGGGTCCTCGGGTGCGGGTCATGCAAAACAGCCTGGGCAATAATGATGTTTCGTCTTTAAGCCCGGACCATGCCAACGGCGTCGAGCCGATTCTGGTCGAACGGGTTGAAGTGTTGCGCGGGCCATCGACGCTGTTGTACGGCAGCGGCGCTATCGGCGGCGTGGTCAACGTGATCGACAACCGAATTCCCGAGCAAGTTCCCGATAAGCTGGTCGGCGGAGCCGGTGAGCAACGCTATGATTCGGCAACCAACGAGACCTCCAGCGCCCTCAAACTGGAAGGCGGCAAAAACGGTGTGGCCTATCATGTCGATGGTTTTTACCGCGATCAGGGCAATACCCATATCGGTGGTTCTGCGATAGATGAAGATGCCGCTCATGCAGCCGATCCCGGCCTGAACATCGTGAATAATCCCAACGGCCTGATTGATAATTCAAAGGCCCGGTCACGCGGCGGTTCGGTCGGTGTCTCGAAAATAGGCGATGTGGGGCTGGTCGGCGTTTCGATCAACAGCCTGGAGAAAAACTACGGTATCCCGCCTGACGGCAGCGGCGGCGCACCGGTGACTATTGACCTTAACCAAACCAAATACGATTTCAAAGGGCAACTCAACCAGCCTTTCGCGCTGGCGGAAAAACTGCGCATGAAATTCGGCTATACCGATTACAAGCACGTCGAAATGGATGCCGGCGTACCGGCTACCACCTTCCTGAACAAATCCTACGAAAGCCGACTGGAGCTTGATCATAAACCCATCGGTTTATTGGATGGCGTGTTGGGCTTTCAGTCCGTCAACAGCCAGTTTGCCACCATCGGCGCAGAAGCGCTGGTGCCGCGTACCGACCTTGCTTCCTATGGTTTGTTTGATGTCGAATCATTCAAAATCGGCGCAGTCACTTATGAGCTGGGCGCTCGCGGCGAATGGCAAACCATCGCGGCGGAAAACCGCAACAGCCTGACTTATAAACCGATCAGCGGATCGGCATCTGCATCGTGGGACATCACCAATCAGCACCAAGTCAGTCTGGCATTCACCCATTCGCAACGCGCGCCGCAGATACAGGAATTGTTTTCCAACGGCGTCCATGAGGCCACCCACAGCTACGAATTGGGTAATGCCAACCTCAATAAGGAACTATCCAATAACCTGGATCTAGGCTATCGCTACAATGCCGACTGGATGACTGCGGAGTTGAATCTTTTCCATAATTGGGTCGGCGACTACATTTACCAGCAACGCACCGGCTCGGTGTTCAACAGGGACAGCGAAACCATCGAAGCGATTTGCTCAGCGGGCGCAAGCTGCGTTCCTGTTGTGGCAAGCCGCCAAGCCGCCGCGACCTTCAAAGGTTTTGAAGCCAAAACCGTGTTCCCGCTGATGCAAAACCATTACGGCGCGGTCGATCTGACCTTATTCGGCGACTACACCCGAGGCACGTTTGAGCAGGGCGGCAACGTTCCCCGCATGCCGCCGCTACGCTACGGCCTGCAACTGAGTTATGAAAAAAATGACTGGTCGACCAACGCGCGATTGACGCGGGGCGAAGCCCAGAATTATGCCGGCGAGCATGACTCAAACACCCCCGGCTATCTGTTGTTGAATCTGGGCACGCAATATCGGCTGGCAAGCTTTGCCGATTCGGAAGTGCTGCTGTTTGCAAAGGCTAAAAACCTGTTGAATGAAAATATCCGCAATTCCACATCGTATCTGCGTAACTTTGCTCCGGAACCGGGCCGCAGTGCGGAGATAGGCATCCGGGTCAGTTATTAACTGATGTTACGCACGGACGGTACTTCTCCCGTTTGCCGCGCCGAGCACCGGAGCTTTTGTCGAGAATAGCCCGCCAGGGGGCGGCATGGATGCCGCACGTCAGCAGAGGGGCAGGAGCCCCTTCTGCTGACCCTCGACAAAAGCGAGGAGCGCAGGAAATAAGCGGCAACCGGGTCGCCTTTTCTTTGGTTACTTTCTTTTGGCGAAGCAAAAGAAAGTAACTCGTCCTCGGGTGCGAGAACCCGATTAAAAATAAACCGTCGCAACAGCGACACTTTAATAATAAAAATGTTAATGCAGTCTAAATTCGAATAACTGCGTAACATCAGATATGAAGATGTTAAAGCGGCTATCGAAAATACGAAGACATGCAAGAGCAGAGCATTTATTGCCTTATACGTTTGCTATGGCGTCGCCCGCACTGCGGCAGAAAATGTGTTCGAATTTGAAATAATGGGAAAAATGGCTAGTGCTTATCTTTGGTAAAAGAAATTAAACAGCTTTATGCCTCTACTCACTAATCTATAAGTGGGATGCGCCGTCAGGCAATCCACTTTAAAAGAAGCACAAACTAAACCCTTATTCGGAGATTTCGAGTAAGGGTTTTTTGTTTGTAAAAGGAGGGGGACGTTCAGCGGAAAGGAAACGCACAATCTTCGTCTCGGTCAATGTGCAGCAACTGGATCACTGCCATCAATAAATCCTCCTAACAATACCCGGCATTGACAATCAAACGATTGATTGACACAATGTAAATCAATCGTTTGATTTATTTTATTGAAAGCAATTCACTGAGGCAGCATGGTCAAAAACGGAAACACCGAAGCGGAAACTCATGACGCACGCAGTAGACTTATCATCTCGGCATTAAGGTCGTTTGCTGAAAAAGGTTTTGAGGTTGCCACGACCAGAGAAATCTGTGACGCGGCGGGGACGAATATTTCGGCCATCCGCTACTACTTTGGCGATAAGGCCGGGCTCTATCGCGCAGTTTTCACCGAGCCTATAAGCGAGACAACACGTCATACCAATGTTGCAGCATACCTAGGCCTGCCTTTAGTCGAAGCGCTTGGTGGTTTTTTCACGGAATTTCTTGAGCCTCTGAAAAAAGGCGAGGAGATCAGACTGGTGATGAAACTGCATTTCCGGGAAATGATCGAGCCGACCGGGGTCTGGCAACAGGAAATAGATACTAAAATCAAACCGCAACATGACGCTCTAGTTGCGATTCTTAAAGAACATTTAGGTCTGCAACGCGTTGATATAGATGTGCATCGGCTGGCTTTTGCCATTATTGGTATGGCCGTGCATTTTTATGTCGGGCAAGAGGTTGTTTCTGCCATTTCACCGCAACTGTTGAACACTCTCAATGCGATTGATGTTCTGGCGGAACGTCTGGCCGGTTACGCCGTTTCGATAGTCGAAGGCGAGGCCCGGCGTCGTGCGCAATAGGCAAATCATGAGTAATAAAAATCTGCGGTCACTAAGCCCTAGCCTCCTATCTTTGCTAATTTCAGCGTGCGGTTCCGGCGGCTTGCTGACCACGGTGGGCCCCGATTACCAAACTAAGCCATTGAAGGCAGCGCCCAATTGGCAGGCTACCCAGCCAGATGGGAATGACTTGCCCATTGCTCACCAGGCCAACTCGGCCAATCTTAACCGGTGGTGGGAACGCTTTAATGACCCGGTTCTGAACCGATTTTTAGCAGCAGCCCAACAAGAAAGCGCCTCCGTAGCCGATGCCAGGGCTCGGATTGAGCAAGCCAGAGCCAACCTTGTCGGTGCCGATGCCGGCTTATTGCCCACAATAGACTTCAGCACTGGCGCCAAACGCTCCTCTGCTTCCTTTGGAGGAACGCCGTTCGTATGGAACCAATTTCCAGTTGGGCTGCAATCCAGCTGGGAAGTCGACCTGTTCGGCGGCTTGGCGCGCCAGGAGGAAGCGGCACGCAGTCAGCTGGAATCGAGAAATGCAGCTTGGCACGACGCCCGCGTCGCGGTGGCTGCGGAAGCTGCCAATGCTTATCTGGCTTATCGTTATTGTGAGGGTCAAGTGCAAATAGTGCAGGCCGACACCGAGTCGCGCCGGGAATCGGCGAGGCTCTCGGAAATCGCCGGGCAGGCTGGATTCCGCGCCCCAGGAGATGTCGCGCTAGCCAACGCCAGTGCCGCCGAAGGCAATAGAACGTTGCTGCAACAACAAGCGCAATGCGAACGCTCGATAAAGGGCCTTGTCGCAATGACTGACCTTGCAGAAACGGAAGTTCGTAAATTGTTAACTGAGGCGCCGGATCGGGTGGCAAAGCTGCCCAGCCCGCCGGCGTTCCGAATTGATTCCCTGCCTGCCCGTGTGCTGCTGCAACGGCCCGACGTGGCCGCCGCCGAGCGCGATGTCGCGGAGGCCAGCGCCAAAATCGGCGTCGAGCAGGCCAAGCGGTTTCCGAAATTGAGTCTGTCCGGCAACATCACTCCAACGTTGCAAAACATCAACGGGGGAGCGCTTTTGCTCGCACAAACCTGGGCTATAGGTCCGACGCTTAGCTTGCCGCTGTTCGATGCCGGTAAGCGGGCGGCCGATGTGGAAGCGGCGCGAGTCCAATATCAGGCTGCCGAAAGCAAGTTTCGCAGTAAGGTGCGCACGGCGGTAAAAGAAGTGGAAGAAGCCTTGGTGCGATTAGATAGCGCTAGTCAACGCTTACCCGAAGGTCGCAAGGCTGTTACCGGTTATCGAGCAAATTTTCTGGCTGTCCAGCAACTTTACCAAGTCGGATTAGGTAATTTGATTGATGTCGAAACGTCCCGGCGCAACGTACTGTCTGCTGAAATGGCCCTTAAAGAATTAGAGCAGGAGCAAGTAAGCGCCTGGATCGCTCTCTACCGAGCAGTCGGCGGTAGCTGGGAAGAATATGAAGATTCCCGGAAAGTTGGTGCTGCAAGCTCTTCTGCTCCGAGCAACGGCGAACCCGAAAAAACAGATCAATATTTAAATCGTCAAGTCGATTTCACCGGAGGAAAATCATGACAAAAGGAAAAATAGGCGTTCTGCTGGCAGCCTTAAGCGTACTGATCGGCATTGGCATTATCGCCGGACGCAGCAACCACCCTGCCGCCGACACGGCTTCCGCTTCTAAGCCTGCGCTCAGCGTTACGGTAATCCAGCCTGTCATGCGCGATATTCCTATGACATTGACTGCCAACGGTTCGATAACTGCATGGCAGGAGGCCATTATTGGCGCTGAAGTAAGTGACCTGCACTTGACCGAGGTGAATGTGCAAGTGGGCGAAACAGTAAAGAAAGGGCAGGTGCTGGCGGTTTTTTCTGACGAGAGCGTTTTAGCCGATGTCGCCCAAAGCCGGGCAGCGCTAGCCGAGGCCGAGGCCAATCTGGCGGATGCACGCGTTAACGCCGAACGGGCCAAACAGGTCTCGGCTTCCGGGGCGCTAAGCAGTCAGCAAGTGAACCAATATCTCACCGGCGAAAAAACCGCTAACGCCAAGGTGCAGTCGGCCAAAGCGCAGTTGGATTCGCAATTGTTGCGGCTGAAATATACCAGGATTCTAGCCAGCGATGATGGCGTTATTTCTTCCCGTAGCGCCACCTTGGGGGCAGTCGCTGCAAAGGGGCAGGAATTGTTTCGGATGATCCGGCAAAACCGGCTGGAATGGCGGGGCGAAGTCACTGCCGCCGAAATGGCGCAACTCAAGCCCGGCATTCCTGTTAGCGTCGATGTGCCCAACGTCGGCAGCATCAACGGCAAGATTCGCTCACTGGCGCCGACCTTGGATGTCCAAAGCCGCAATGGTTTGATCTACGTGGATTTACCCGAAGCCGCCCGGCACGGCTTACGCGCAGGGATGTTCGCCCGGGGTGAATTTGAAATCGGTATCAAGGCCTGTCTCACCGTGCCTCAGACTGCGCTCTCTTTGCGGGAAGGCTTCAGCTATGTCTTCAAACTGGGCGAGCAAAACGGTGAACTGGCCAAGGTCTCTCAGGTCAAAGTACAACTGGGCCGAAGATCCGGCGACAGTTTTGAGATCATCTCGGGACTCAAGCCGGATGATCGTCTGGTAGCCAGCGGCGCTTCGTTCCTGGCCGATGGCGATACTGTACGGTTGGTGCAGCCATGAACGTCTCCGCATGGTGTATCCGCAACCCGATTCCGGCGATGATGTTGTTTGTGCTGCTGAGCTTCGGCGGGATATTGAGTTTTAAGTCGATGAAGATTCAGAATATGCCGGATCTGGACTTGCCTACGGTGACAGTCTCGGCATCCTTGCCCGGTGCCTCGCCTTCCCAACTGGAAACCGAGGTGGCGCGTAAAATAGAAAGCGCTATCGCCACCTTGCAAGGCCTAAAGCACATCACCACTAAAGTGCAGGACGGCAGCGTCGCGATTACTGCCGAATTCCAACTGGAAAAGCCGGTACAGGAAGCCCTGGACGACGTGCGCTCCGCTGTTTCCAAAGTGCGCTCCGATCTGCCTGGCGATTTGCCCGAGCCTATTGTCACCAAGCTGGATTTGGCCGGTTCGCCGATCCTGGCGTTTACTGTAGCTTCCACTCAGCGCGATGACGAAGCGCTCTCGTGGTTCGTAGAAGATACGATTGCCAAAAAATTGCTCAGTGTGCATGGTGTGGGCCAGGTCAGCCGGGTGGGAGGGGTTAGCAGGGAAGTGACCATCGCCCTGGACCCGGTCAAATTACAATCGTTGGGAGCTACGGCTGCCGATATTTCCCGCCAGTTGCGCGCGATACAAAGAGAAAGCGCCGGCGGCCGTACCAATTTGGGTAGCGGCGAGCAGCCGGTGCGCACTTTAGCCAACGTTGCTTCGGTTGAAGAACTTAGGCCACTGCAACTCTCTTTAGCAGACGGTCGCCGGATTCGGCTCGACCAGATCGCTACTATTGACGATACCGTCGCTGAAGCTCGGTCGCTGGCTTTGCTCAATGGCAAACCGGTGGTAGGGTTTGAAGTGACTCGCAGCCGGGGTGCCGGCGACGTGGAGGTAGGCGCAGGCGTGCAAAAAGCCTTGGCGGAATTACGACTCTCCAACCCGGATATAGAATTTACCGAAGCGTTCAATTTTGTCACGCGGATACAGGAAAATTTCCAAAGTTCCATGACCATGCTTTACGAAGGCGCCTTGCTGGCCGTGTTGGTCGTATGGTTGTTTTTAAGAGATTGGCGGGCGACTTTCATTTCTGCCGTAGCCCTGCCGCTGTCGATCATTCCGGCCTTTTGGGGCATGGAGTATTTCGGTTTTTCCCTGAGCGGCATCACCTTGTTGGCCCTCTCTTTGGTGATTGGTATTCTGGTGGACGATGCCATCGTCGAAGTGGAAAACATCGTGCGCCATTTGCATATGGGTAAAACACCCTATCAGGCGGCTATGGAGGCAGCCGATGAAATCGGCCTCGCGGTGGTCGCTACCACGTTCGCTCTGGTTGCGGTATTTCTGCCCACGGCCTTCATGAGTGGGATTGCCGGGCTTTTTTTCAAGCAATTCGGCTGGACGGTGGTGCTGGCCGTGGTGGCCTCACTGGTAGTGGCACGGATGTTGACACCGATGATGGCCGCTTATCTGTTGAAAGATAGCGGCCACTCCGAACCACCGGAAGGCCGCATCATGCAAAGCTATATGAAGTTGGCGGCCTGGTGTCTGGAACATCGCCGAACCACGATAGCTGCAGCGGCGGCGTTTTTCATCGGCTCATTGCTGCTGATTCCTTTGCTGCCCAAGGGCTTCATACCGCCGGATGATAACCCGCAGACTCAGGTTTTCGTCGAATTATCTCCCGGCGCCAGCCTGGCCCAAACCAGGGCTTCGGCGGAAGCGGCCCGCCAACTGGTGGCAAACGTGCCTTATGTGAAATCGGTTTACACCACTATCGGCGGCGGTTCATCAGGCAGAGCAAGTGGAAAACCTTCTGTCGGAACTCAAAGCAGCGAAGTGCGTAACGCCACTTTGACGATTCTGCTGGCAGATCGGAAAGACAGGCCTGTGCATAAGCAAGCCATCGAACAAAACATCCGGCAGGCGCTGCAAAGTTTGCCCGGCGTGCGCACCAAGGTTGGCCTCGGCGGATCGGGTGAGAAATACATTCTGGTGCTGAGTGGCGACGACCCGCAGGCGTTAAGCATCGCAGCCCGTAACGTCGAACACGATCTTCGCACCATCCCCGGCCTTGGCAACATAGCTTCCAGCGCCGCGCTGGTGAGGCCGGAAATTGCGGTGCGAACCGATTTTGCCCGTGCAGCCGATCTGGGTGTTACCACTGCGGCTATCGCAGAAACTCTGCGCATTGCCACTGTAGGGGATTACGACTGGTCTTTGCCCAAGCTCAATCTCGCCCAACGCCAGGTGCCGATAGTGGTGAAACTGGCCGCAGATGGACGCAGCGATCTTTCGGTGCTGGAACGGCTCGCTGTGCCATCAAGCAAAGTGGGTTCCGGGTCGGTGATGGTGAGTCAAGTGGCCGATCTGGAGCTTTCTAGTGGGCCTGCGGTTATTGATCGTTATGACCGTTCACGCAACATCAATTTTGAAGTTGAACTCTCCGGCCTGCCGTTAGGGGATGTGGCAGGCGCAGTGCAAAAATTGCCGAGCATTCGCAATTTGCCTGCCGGGGTAAAACGGATCAATATTGGTGATGCCGAAATGATGGCTGAACTTTTCGCCAGTTTTGGCCTCGCCATGCTCACCGGCGTGCTGTGCATATTTATCGTGCTGGTGCTGTTGTTCAAGGAGTTTTTACAACCAATCACCATTCTGGCTGCGCTGCCGCTTTCTTTTGGCGGCGGTTTTGTGGCGCTGTTATTGACCGGTAAAGCGTTTTCCATGCCGTCGCTGATCGGGCTGATCATGCTGATGGGCGTTGCCACCAAGAACTCCATATTGCTGGTCGAGTATGTCATTGTTGCCCGGCGGGATCATGGCATGCCTAGGATGGATGCACTGCTGGATGCTTGCCGGAAACGCGCCCGCGCTATCGTTATGACCACCATCGCGATGGGCGCCGGCATGTTGCCGATTGCGATTGGCATGGGACACGCGGATTCTTCTTTCCGCAGCCCGATGGCGGTCGCCGTGATCGGTGGCTTGATAACGTCCACCTTTCTGAGTCTGTTGGTGATTCCAGTGGCGTATACCTATCTGGATGATTTCAATAATTGGACCAAGTCGCTTTGGCGGCGCTATGTCACAGCCAAAGCATCCGATACGGGATCTGGATTTTCAAGTTGATACATTATTATGAAATGTATTTTTTCAACCTGCGCCGAGTATTGTCGTTTACCGGCGTTCCTTTCTAGCGTAAATTTAGCATTGCAATCAACTGCGCTTCATCAACCGGTCTGGTTAAGCAGTAATCAAATCCGGCAGCCAACGCTTCAGTTTTTTGCTTGCTGTCGGCAAAAGTGCTGATGGCGGCAACTTTTAGCGGATTATGCTGACTCCTCAGGATTTTTATCATCTCCAGTCCCGACATGATCGGCATGCTGAGATCGATAAGCGCCATTTGATAGTGGTTTTTACTGATGAATTGCAGGGCTTCGGCGCCGTCAGCGGCAGCGTCAACGGTGTAGCCGTTTAGTTCAAGCATGTTGGCCAGTATCAAGCGGTTTATTTCACTGTCATCGGCAATTAAAATGTGCTTTTCTGCCTGGAGCGGGTTTTGATAATCTATAGCCTGTTTTATCTGCATCATTGACGACCTGCTTAATTGCGCTGTTCTGTTGTGTTCCAGACATAATGCGCCTCTGAAACCCAGGTAATCTGGCTGGTAGAGCATCAGTTCGGCTATGTCGTCCAGTCTGAGCGAACCGGCCAGTCCGCAGAGCAAAGACCGATCTTTTGCCAGTCGGACAAATTGGGCTATGTCGGTTTTTGCCATGACCTGGGTTAAGGGGCCGTTTTTTTTGTTCATGGTGTCGAGCATGACGCCTTTGAAACCGGCATCTTTTAGCGAGTCTACCACAGCGAAATCCAATTGGGTATCGGCGAATAATACGGCTATCAAGTTCATCGTTCGCGGGAGCGTAGCGAGTTTTTCAATAGTTCCCTGCCAGTCGTCGCCGGGGAAAAAACCGATTTTGACATAATCAACGCCGGTTTCAGCCATCGCTTTGACTGCCCGGTAAACAATCCCCGGCTGCATCGGCAGGTCGCCAACGGTTGCGCTGACGGGACAGCGGCCATTGATTTCATCAACAATGGATTTGACCAGATCGGTTTCCAGCGCACCCAAAGCGCCTAGTGATGGTTGTTTCAGGTCGATAATATCGACGTTCGCGCTTAACGCCTGCAAGGCTTCTTCTACGCTGTTAACGCTGGCGAGCATTCCGGTCATGCGTTATTCTCGGCTTTTGCCGAACCTGCTCCCGGCAGGTTTCCGGCATACACACCATCCTTGGCGATATAGTTTTCAATAACCGTCATCAACCAACCCCAAGCTTCCAGTTCCCGGTCTCCGGCTGTTTTTTCCAGGCCGATACGCAGATAGTCGATTTCCAGTTGTATTTTTTTCAGCGGAATCATGTTTAACCGGCTGATTAAAATCGCCGCTTCCAACACCGAATATTGGGCTCGGTTAAAGCCTTTAAAGGGCGCATGATTAGCGGTGTGTACGGCTTTGCAGAATAATTTGGGCCGAGTCTCGTCGTCTTCAACGCGAATCAGTTCGACTTCGGTATGTGCCAACGCGCATTGAAGCACCTGGCCGTTGATTTTTTTCGCCGGTTTTAACGGCCAGTCGCGCCGTCCGGTCAGGCATCCGGCAAACACCCGTACATCATCGCAATAGTTGATGACTGCGGTTTTGCTTTCCAGTAGGTTGTTCAATGTGGTCGAAGGGCGGAACGGCAGGATGATAAATTCGTCTTGCGTTGCAGTTGCTGCCGCGCCAGCTCCCAGCTGGCTTGCGGCATACACTCCATCCTTGGAGATAACATGAATGCCCATCGGTGCAATATGCGCTACGCCTGAACTGTTTTGGGTGATGACTATGGTTTCTTGAATCATTAGTAATTTCTTATTAAAACTGGTAAATCAAAAAATCATTAAAAAGCTTTTAATCGCCTGTTTTGCAGCAGTTGGTTCCGCCTGTGGGTAATGAGAGGATGCAATCATTAGTGCTTTTTTAAGGTTGTTCCGGCCGGTTTGAAGGTGTGCAGGTCAACGGTAGGTTCTGTGCTGTCGGTTGCGCAACCCCATTGCAGCGCTTGATCCTGGGTATAGCGTTTACCCAATTGCCAGGCTATTTCAGCGCGGGCCAGTTCAACGCCCAGATAAAAAGCGTGTCCTCCGTCGTTTTCTACATGCAGTTTCGGAAACAGGTCGAACGGATCGGTGGCGCTGTGCAGGCCGTCGCGGTTGAAAATATGCATTCCTTCGGCGCTGATTTGAACGCGGTAACTGGGGTCTTTGATTTGTCCGGCCAGTTCTTTGATTTCATCCAGCGAATAAGGAAACGGGGAAGTCTCATGCAAAGCCATTAAGCCAGGATCGATATGTTTGGGCAGCATGTCATGCTCTTTCGCCGCAAACATGATGCGGCGGGCCAGATCTGCTTCCTTGACCGCACGGCAGGCATGTTTGCTGACTTCGGTTGCCAAAATGCTGTTGATATTGAGTTCAGAGCAGATGCCCAGCAGCAGCGCATTCATGCCCATTGTATCCGCATGAGTCAGTTCGGTGATATTGCCGACTCCCAGCATCATTTCAATATCGGGATGGTTCTTCCTGACTTCATGATAGCGCACGATGGATTGCGTGAAGCCAAAGTGCAGGGGATCTAAAATCGGGTCGACGATAAAGGCGCGGTTTTTTGCCTGCATGATTTTGATGGCCCGATCCAGTGAAGCCAAGTCTTCATGTTTTTCCGGGATTAAAATCGGCGTTGCCGCGACTTCATCCGCTACCCACAACGTGCTTTCGTGCAGGCTGAGCATGTAATCTGCGCCCGCTTTGCCGCCCCTGAGCAAGTCGTCCGCCTCCAGCGAATCGATGCTGACGGTAAAACCTTCCTGTTTCAAGGCGCGGATGATGTCTTCCATATGCGGAAAATCGGTGCTCGGCAAACAGCCAATGTCGATCACATCAGCGCCGTTATGTTTGTAGTAGTGGGCTCGTTTGACCACTTCTTCAACGCTGATATTGGGCGCATCGACGATTTCGGCAAAGATTTTGACGCTGTACCGGCTTAAATCAATCTTGTGCGCGGCTTGACCGAAAAACATCGGCAAGTCTTTGAGTTCGTCCGGGCCGCGTTCAATCGGCAGCCCCATTTCTTTGGACAAGGCTTCCAAATCGCCGCGGCAGCGTCCCGGCACCAGTATGCGGTCAGCGCCGAATGTGTCGGTCAAGCGGCGACCTATCATGTCGGCGGTCATCAAGGCTGCAACCTTAAGTCCCAGTTCATGCACGATATAGGTGAATTCCGGCTGCATTTTTTCCAGAATATTATGCAGCTGTTTTTCCGCCAGTCTGCCGGTAAGAAAGAGGATATGTTCGCTCATGTCAGGGATTGTAGCCGTTCTTTGACTTTGAGAATCAGTTCATCGACGCTTTCAACGACGGTCGTGTATTCGAAGGTGCGCAATTTGGCCGTGCCTTCCAGGTCGATTTTACGGGGATAAACCATGACTTTCCCGCCCGGCGCGGTGGTTTCCATTTCCGGCGCTATGTCGCATGGGTAGACAATGCTCGGAACTTTGCATTTTCCGGCCTGGGAATAAAGATTGGTCACCAACGAATCGGCAATGCCCAGCACGCATTTGGCAACCGTGTTGGACGTGGTAGGGGCCATCACAAAAGTATGGTAATGGCCTTTGTAGAAATGCCCGACCGGCGGCGCAGAGGCGGTTTTGTCGCGGTACACATGAAATTTTTTGCGGATGTCATCGAGATTAATGCCGTACATAAGCAACACTTCCTCACCGGCCAGGCTCAGGTAGACGTCAACATCATCCAGAGTCAGCATGAAGTCCAGGCATTCTTCTATATAATGACCGGAGCCGGTAATGGCCCAGGCTAATCGAGGTTTAGACATTAAATTGAATCAGGGTCGAAAACAATTGGTTATTATACATCAATCAATACACCGATTTCGCACGCAGGAGCTTTTAAGGAATGTTCAGTCAAATTCATCGTCGTACCGGTTCTCAACAGGCTGACGGCATACCTGATAAACCGCTGATTATGGGGATTTTAAATGTGACCCCGGATAGTTTTTCAGATGGCGGCAAATTCTCAGGCTTGGATTCCGCCATGCAGCAAGTTGAGCTGATGCTGTCGGAAGGCGTGGATATAATCGATATAGGCGGCGAATCGACCCGTCCAGGCGCTGAGCCGGTTGCAGCCAGCGAACAGATTCAGCGGGTAGTTCCGGTGATTAAGGCCATCAGGCAACAATTGGGCAGCGATGTTTTAATCAGTATCGATACGACGTTGGGCGAGGTCGCTAAAGCGGCACTGGATGCCGGAGCCGATATTATCAACGATGTTTCAGGGGGCAGGGGGGATGAGTCAATCTTGACGCTGGCCGCCCAAACCGGTGCGCCGATTATTTTGATGCACAGCCAGGGGACGCCAAAAACCATGCAGGACAATCCTCATTATGAAAATGTCGTGCAGGAAGTTCTCGATGCCCTGGATGAAAGCATTAGTGCAGCATTAAAGGCTGGGATTAAAAAAGAAGCCATTGCGATCGATCCAGGCATAGGCTTTGCCAAGCGCAAGCAGGATAATCTTGATTTGCTGGCGCATCTTGATAGGCTGGTAGCAACGGGTTTTCCGGTGCTGTTAGGTACCAGTCGCAAGCGTTTTATGGGAACGATTTGCGATGTGACTGAGCCTTCGGAATTGGTGACTGCCACCGCAGTGACCACGGCTTTAGGGGTTATGGCAGGTATTCAGATGTTTCGGGTACATGATGTCAAGGAAAACCGGCAGGCCGCCGATGTGGCCTGGGCTATTAAACAGAGCAGATAGGGTGGGCAGGCTTTTTTGCCCGCCCTATCTGTCTATTCCCTATTTATCAGGTTTATAGGCATTTTGACTGCTTTTGGCAGCGGTGTCTGTTGGGTGAATCTCAGATGGAGCGCGATAATCGCCTTCAGACAAATAGGTAAGAAACATCGGTAGCAATATAAGAATGGATAAAACCAGCGCCAGGCCGCCGATGGCTATTAACAGCGTCTTAAAGTTGCCTACAACATTCTCTACAATATCGCCTGAATCTGTTGAGGACGGGGGTTGGTCGGTTTTGTTGGTATGTTCGTCTTGGTTTTGCATGATAATCTCCCGGTAACTGATTGAAAGAATAATGAAATACCACCAGATGTTTGAGACTGGTATACAGCATGCTAGTCTCATCATGAATTTCTTGCAACTACAACTTGATGCTTTCAAAAAAACAACACGTTAGTCCGAGTTGGCGACGTTTTTTGCCCCGTCCCTTGTCTTTGGAAATTTAAAATTGAAATTATATGAATAAAGATAATTTTTTAAGATTTATAATTACTGCTCTCAATCGGCTTATCGTCAGTGCTATTGCCGAAAAGGTCTCGGCCATAGCAACGGAAGATTATTTGCAGCAACATGCGCAACGGGCTGATAAACAAGCTTTTCAACGCTTGTTGGCTAATGTTCCAAACCGTGAAGTTCTTTCGGGCGATGAGCTGTAACCAAGTTAATAAATAGTAAGGTGAGATTTGCAATCATTAAAAATCAAGGCGGAAGTCAGGCAAGATCACACTATGACTGCGCATTTGCCGGAAAATATTGCTGCTGGTGAACATGAGTTTATCCTTATTTATAATGATAATGCTCCGAACAAACCCGTTGATCTAATGCAATATAGCGGTACTATCGATTGGCCTGAAGATGGGTTGGCATATCAGCAAAAGATCAGAAGCGAATAGGGGGACAGCAAGTAGTCTGAAATAAGGCTGCCCAAGTACAGCGTAGGGTGGACGTTCCCGGCAAATTCGCTATACCGCGCTATGCGATATTTTTAAAGTTAGATCCAAGAGGTAGGCGATGAAGATTTTCCAGTTATTATTCTTGTTTATATTATTTATCACCAAAGTTAACGCAGAAACAACCATAGCCATATTAGATTTTGAGTTGCGTGATCTAACTTTAGCCCCTGGCATACCCGCCGAGGTACAAAGAACAGCGAGCATAAAAGCCATGCTGGAAGCAGAGTTGGAACGTGCAGGATATAAAATCGTAGCGGTAGATTCAGAGTCCCAGCGGGAAGCCAATGGCGGTGTTGGCTATCTTTTTGACCACGATGATAGCGCTGCCGAACTGGCTAAAAAGGCCGACGCAGATTATATAGTGGTCGGCAGGCTGCATAAACCAAGCTTTTTATTTGCTTATATTATGGGGCATTTAGTCAGGGCTAAGGATAGTCATTTAATAGGTAATTACATTTCAGAAACAAAAGGTGGAGACAAAAAGTTAACGCTAAAGGGCGTTGAAAGTCTTGCCGTCAAAATTGATAACGACTTAGATAAAATTTATACACCGCCACCTGCGAAGACAGCACACAAAGATAATGATTGAAATTGACAGCCTGCAATGGCAGGCTTCGGAATTAAGAGCTTAATGACCAAACAAGAAAAATCCCTGACAATGACGGTATTGATGACGCCGGACATGGCCAACTTTTCCGGCAATGTCCACGGCGGTTCCTTATTGAAATTGCTGGATCAAGTGGCTTATGCCTGTGCGGCAAAATATTGTAAAAAATACGTGGTGACGGCGGCGCTGGATCAGGTGTTCTTTAAACAGCAGGTCAATGTTGGCGAGCTGGTCACCTTTTATGCGCATGTCAATTACGTCGGCCATTCATCAATGGAAGTCGGGGTTAAAGTTTTTGCCGAGGATTTAAGAACCGATGAAAAAAGGCATACAACATCCTGCTATTTTACGATGGTGGCGATGGATGAACACGGAAAAACGGTGGAAGTACCGAGATTACAATTGGATAACGATGTGGAAAAAAGACTTTATGAATCGGCGGAACTGCGAAAACAAATGCGTCAGGAAAACCTGGAGAGGAATCGTGCCTTGCACGTGGATTTACCAAAGGATGAGTTGTAATTTATGATCATGCAGGGAAATTTTGAACAACTGCCGCTAAAGGATTTTGCCGAAAAAGCCTACTTGGATTATTCCATGTATGTGATTTTGGATCGGGCCTTGCCGCATATTGCCGATGGTTTAAAACCGGTGCAGCGGCGTATTGTTTATGCGATGTCCGAGCTGGGTTTGACATCGGTTGCCAAGTTTAAAAAGTCGGCCAGAACCGTCGGTGACGTGTTGGGTAAATATCATCCACACGGCGATTCCGCCTGCTATGAAGCGATGGTGTTGATGGCGCAGAATTTTTCCTACCGTTATCCGCTGGTTGACGGGCAGGGCAACTGGGGTTCGCCGGACGATCCCAAATCCTTTGCCGCGATGCGTTACACCGAATCGCGCCTGACCGCCTATGCGCAGACCTTGTTGAGCGAATTGGGGCAGGGCACGGTTGACTGGGCGGATAATTTCGACGCCACGCTGAAAGAGCCGGTGTTATTGCCTGCGCGACTGCCGAATATTTTGCTGAACGGCACGATGGGCATCGCGGTCGGCATGGCGACCGACATACCACCGCATAATCTGCGGGAAGTCGCCTATGCCTGCATCCAGTTATTGGATGACCCGGACAGTACGCTGGAAGCGTTGTTCACCCATATCAAAGGCCCCGATTACCCGACCGATGCGGAAATCATCACCTCGGCCGCTGAGATACAAAAAATGTATATCAGCGGCGGCGGTTCAATAAAAATGCGCGCCAAATATGAGCAGGAAGACGGCAATATCGTGATCACTGCGCTGCCGCATCAGGTTTCCGGCGCTAAATTGATGGAGCAGATAGCCGCGCAGATGCTGGCGAAAAAACTGCCGATGATCGAAGATTTGCGGGACGAATCGGATCATGAAAATCCGACCCGCTTGCTGGTGATTCCGCGCTCCAAACGGATAGATGTGGATGAAGTAATGTCGCATCTGTTCGCGACGACCGATCTGGAGAAAAGCTATCGCGTTAACATGAATATGATCGGCCTGGACGGACGACCCAAGGTTAAAGGGCTTAGGGACATCCTGGTCGAATGGCTGGCGTTCCGTACCGAGACAGTGCGTAAACGCCTGCAATACCGGTTGGACAAGGTGTTGGCGCGCTTGCATATCTTGGATGGCTTGCTGATTGCCTATCTGAATATCGACGAAGTCATCGCCATTATCCGCAGTGAAGACCATCCCAAACCGGTGCTGATGGAACGTTTCGGTATCAGCGACATTCAGGCCGAAGCGATACTGGAATTAAAGTTACGGCATTTGGCCAAGCTCGAAGAGATGAAGATTCGCGGCGAGCAGGATGAATTGGAACTGGAACGCGGCGCGCTGGAAAAAACCCTGGGTTCGCCGCGTTTGCTCAATCGCCTGATCAGGAAAGAACTGGAGCGCGATGCGGAGAAATACGGCGATGATCGCCGCTCGCCGATTGTTTCCAGAGATGCTTCCCAAGCTTTGGATACAACAGCGTTAATAACCAACGAGCCGTTAACCGTTATCCTGTCGGACAAAGGCTGGATCAGGGCGGCTAAAGGCCATGATATTGACGTTGCCAGTCTAAGTTATCGTTCCGGCGACGGTTTTCTGGATGCGGTCAAATGTCGAACCACGCAGCCGGTTTATATCCTCGATTCCACCGGGCGGG
This sequence comes from Methylobacter sp., assembly GCA_030679035.1. GTDB lineage: Bacteria > Pseudomonadota > Gammaproteobacteria > Methylococcales > Methylomonadaceae > Methylobacter_A. The sequence goes on from JAUXTH010000114.1 coordinate 41,156, forward strand.
CTTACAGCACTGCTGCACACGATCTGCCGTCGGCCAGGAGCCAGGGCGAACCGTTGACCGGGCGACTGAATCCGCCGCCGGGTTCGTTGTTTCTGCACCTGCTGGCAGGATCACCCGATGACTGGTACGTGCTTGCCAGCCATTTCGGTTATGGCTTCAGGGTTCAGCTAAAAGAATTATTAAGCAAGAACAAGGCTGGTAAGCTGTTGATCACGCTGCCGGACGGCGCTAAGGTATTAAAACCCGCGCCGATACGCAGTGAGACCGATTCGTTGGCGGTGGTAACTTTGCAAGGCCGCTTGCTGATTTTTCCGGTGGCCGAGTTGCCGGCGTTGGCCAAAGGCAAAGGCAATAAGCTGATCCAGATCCCGAGCGCCGATCTGACCGGTGGAAAAGATTATGTGATCGCGGCGGTGGCACTGCCTGAAAATGGTCAATTGAAAATCATCGCCGGTAAGCGGCAGTTGACGCTTAAAGGCGCGGATATTGAGCATTATTCCGGCAGTCGCGCTAAAAGAGGATTGGCATTACCACGAGGCTTTCAGCGCGTCGATGGCCTGGAGTGCGAGTGATTCATGCCGGGCTTTCCTGCCCGACACCCTTCGGGTAAATGCAAATCTGTTCCAGACAGATTTGTGATGCGGTTTTAGGTGAAACCATCAATTTAAGCAGTGTAATGGTTAAATGAATTTTTAGATTCCGGGATATGCGGACATGGAAAAGATAATTAATGAAATAATCAATGACCCTTGCTTTATGGAAGGGGCTGCTTGGAATCGTCGGAGTTTTTACGCTAATGCGATGATCGTTAAGGAAGGTGATGTGGGCAAATCATTATTTTTCATTGAAAGCGGCCAGTTGCGGGTGTCTGTGGATGTGGAGATGGAAGAGCGCCGAAGCGCAAAACCGGGGATTGGAGATTTGGATAAAGGTGATCTTTTTGGCGACACCTGTCTTCATGAGTCAGGCGTTCGAACCGCGACAGTTATAGCGATTACCGAGGGCTGTTTACTTGAAATAAACGGCGAAAGACTCGGTGCCTATCTGGATGCTCATCCGCTTAAAGGTTACGTTTTTTACAAACGGTTATTTGAAATACTTTTTAACCGATTGAGTAGTGGAAATCGCAGGATTCAGTACCTTTTGGCCTGGGGGCTTAAGGCCAGGCTTTCTGCCAGCAAATCAAGTCCAAGCTCTTCGGCCTCTCGAAAAAGCTAGGCCGTTTTCAGCCTTACGATAAGACGCCGATAGTCGGCCTCGCTTAACGCATCGTTGACAATCAGTACCGACTGCTTCCCTGCATGGTTGTTAAAATGTAAAAATATTGCGAACACAGTGATCACGGTTGAATTCAGGATGTGAACCGGCTCAAAAAAGTCATGGCCATCGGATATTTCCCAACCGGCTGCTTCAGACTGTTTGATGCTGTACTGCTTGCTTTTTAACCGCCTAAAAACAAACCAAAGATGCAGGCAAATCGCGGTCAACAAAGCCAATTTGGCGGCAAGCGGTAATGCGTTGGCGATGCTTGAACCTAATGCCAGTACATGCATCACAACAAGAAGCTGACTTAATCGCTTGGATGGTTTAAGCTCCAGCAGCAGCGGTAATTCGTGTTTTTTTGGCAAGTTGCGCCGCTCCTTATCTATTTCCGGCTGATAATACCTGCATTCTAGTGCAATACAAATGATCGGCAGGCTTTTTGTCTTTGTCCGAACAGCGATATAATCAGTTCACTTCAATTCCCCATTATTTTATTTCAATGAACCCTGACTGGAAAAACTGGCTGCTTGCGGGACATGCAATATTTGAGAACGATACCGACATCGTTTTTCCAGCCCCTGAGCATGAAGGCAATCAACGTATTTACCCCATTGCACATCTGGGCGTTTTGACTGTTGCCGGGAACGATGCGGCAAAGTTTTTACAAGGGCAAATCACCTGTAACATTAATGACATCACCGATACAAAAAGCAGTCTGGGTGCAATGTGTAACCCTAAGGGCAGGGCGATTACGACTTTTCTGCTGGTTAAAAATGCCGATGCTTTTTTGCTGATTTTGCCCCAAGAATTACTGGTAGCCATCAAAAAAAGGCTACAAATGTATGTGTTGCGTTCGGATGTGACCTTAACGGACAGTTCGGATGAATTGTGCCTGATCGGTTTATCTTATGGCGCATCGCAGCCTGACGAAGCATCTGATTTTGCAACAAGCCGTCAGGAAAATATCGTTGTCAATCTTCAGAATCGAAGCCTGAATATTGTTAAGACGGCTAATGCTCAGAAGTTCTGGGAGGAACAAGTTAAGCTAGGCTTCCAGCCTGAAGATTCTGCGCAGTGGCGTTATCTGGATATAATTTCAGGGATTCCCTGGCTGACCGCAGCTACATCCGAAGAGTTTATTCCGCAAATGCTTAATCTGGACAAGTTGGGAGGTATTAGCTTCAACAAGGGCTGTTACACCGGACAGGAAATTGTTGCCCGGACGCATTATCTAGGCAAGACAAAAAGGGAGATGTTTGTTGCCGAATGCGATACGACTCCTGAGCCAAACTCAATAATCATCGACGACAGCGCAGACACGGAACAAGGTATCGGTAAAGTGCTGTGTGCACAAAACAGGGAACATAGTTGCAAAATGCTTATTGTGCTGCAGGTTTCTGATACCAATACATATAATCTTAAACTGAAAAATTACAACCAAGATAAAATCACTTTATTAACGGCATAATTTTGCACAGTTTATTTAATAGCTTAGGCATTTGCCATAGCATGCTTCCTTCAAAACGGTTAAAACTATGATTAATCCACAAGCAGCCGCACATTTTCGCCGCTTAGGCACCCTGACCATTTTCGCCGTTTATTTTGTCATCCTGGTCGGGGGGATTGTCAGGGCTTCCGGTGCCGGTATGGGCTGCCCCGACTGGCCGACTTGCTTTGGACAATGGGTGCCGCCTACCGAGGAATCCCAGTTGCCCGCCAATTATCACGAGATTTACGCGCAACGCGGTTATGAAAACACCCAGTTTAACCCGATAAAAACCTGGACCGAGTACACCAACCGACTGGTCGGGGTGACGGTTGGATTCTTGATCTTACTCACGGTCTGGGCATCACGTATCTATCTTAAAACAGACAAAAGCATTTTTTATCTGGCGGTCAGTGTATTTTTTCTGGTCGGTTTTCAAGGTTGGCTTGGGTCGTCCGTGGTGGCGAGCAATCTCAAGCCATTGATGATTACCTTACACATGTTGTTGGCCCTGTTTATTGTGGCATTGCTTATTTATACGATTGCCCGATCGCAACGGCATGTGATCGCGCAGCTTGATATTCGAGCGCTGCCGGACAAATTCAAAACCGTGCTAATCGCGGCAATGGCAATGACCCTGCTGCAAGTGGCTATGGGTACTCAGGTCAGGGAAGCGGTGGATTTTATTTCCCACAATCATACCTATATCGATCGCCAATATTGGCGTGACGACTTTCCGATCATTTTTTACGTGCACCGGTCGTTTTCCTCGATTATTTTATTCACTAACCTCTGGCTGGCCTGGAAGATTGTCCGGTCTGTCGATAAAAAAAGTCTGTTACGGCGCATCGGTTTATCACTCGCCGCTCTGGTCATTACGGCCATTATTGCAGGTATCAGCCTCGACAGATTGGGTATGCCGCCGGTTGCCCAGCCGATTCACCTGCTGATGGCTAATCTGATTTTCGGGGTACAGTTTTTTCTATATAGTTGCCTGAATTACGCAGCAAAACACCCGTCGTAACAGTCCTTGGAGAGTGCACAGTGCCCACACAATACTAGAACTGGTTTATATTTCCGTTAACGAAGCCCCATTAGATGTAGAATGGGGCAAATAAAAATAATAATCCCGGTTAGCAATGGCAACTCAAGCCCCCTCTACAAGTCTACGATTTCTAACAGACGCCTTTAAGCGTTTTTTACCCAACTCCCAAGCGGTCGCGCTGGCAATCATTCTGATTGTCAGTTTTGTACTGGTTTATTCATTGTCCGGTTTGTTAATGCCGGCTTTTGTATCCATTGTGCTGGCTTATCTGCTGGAAGGCTTGATATGTAAGGCTGAAAGCATGAAGATGCCGCGTTTGCCGGCGGTCTATCTGGTATTTTCAGTTTTTATGGCCTGTTTGATTTTTTTATTGTTTTATTTAATACCGATGGTTTCACAGCAGGCCGTCGAGCTGGTTCAACAGATTCCGGAAATCGTTAACAGGGCGCAAATCGGAATCATGCGCTTACCGGAAATGTACCCCAAGTTTGTTTCAGAAAGCAAAATTCAGCAGATGATGTTTGCAGTACAGCGAGAATTGTTAACGTACGGGCAAAATGTGTTGTCGATTTCGGCGGCATCGGTTGTGGGCTTGGTCAGCGTCATGATTTATTTATTTTTAGTGCCAATGATGGTTTTTTTCTTCTTGAAAGATAAACAGCTGTTAATAGACTGGTTTTTGCAGTTTATGCCCAAAGACAGAAATTTGAGCGTACGCGTCTGGGAAGAAGTCGATATGCAGCTTGGTAACTATGTGCGCGGCAAGTTCGGTGAGGTTTTTATTCTCTGGATGGTTAGCTATGTAACTTACGCAACGATGGGGCTAAATTACGCCATGCTGCTGGCTGTTTTGATGGGCTTGCAGGTCATTATCCCCTATATCGGCGCAACGCTGGTTACCTTCCCGGTTTTAGCTGTCGCTTATTTTCAGTGGGGTTTTGGCGACGATGAGTTTATGTACATAGTTATTGCCTACTCAATTATTCAGGCGCTGGACGGGGTTGTGTTAGTACCGATATTGTTTTCCGAGGCGGTTAATCTACATGCTGTCGCGATTATTCTTGCCATTTTGTTTTTTGGCGGCTTATGGGGCTTTTGGGGGGTATTTTTAGCCATTCCTTTAGCGACTGTAGTCAAGGCTGTGCTGACCGCTTGGCCACGGATTGGCGACAAAGACCTGAACACAAATTATTAGAATGCGGAGTAATAGTAATCCGCAATTCCTAACCCGAGTGGATTGCTAATCCAAGTCGCTCAGATATAACTCTTCAATCAGCTTTTTTTCTTCTTGCGTAAGCAAGATAGGGGAATATTTTTTCTCGGAACGGCGTTGTTCAGAAAGCAGTTGATCACGACGCTCAAGTGCGCGTCTGTCGTCACTGCGTCGGCTTACGTTGCGGCGATTGAATTTAGGCCAGGCCAGATAATGGTTTTTTATATTCTCTTCCCACTCCGGTGAACCGAATGGATAGGGAATCTCGCGCCGGTCAGTCATACGCCGGGTCATGATTGACCGGCGCGGGTTGCGTCGAAAATCATAGAGGATCATGATTCGTTCCTTCCGGTAGATGTTTGGCCGGAACTATAAGCAAAAAGCGAAGTGGTATTATTTGACTTTCAATGGCCTAAGTCAATAGCTTTTTTAAGCTTAATTTAAGCTTAAAAAGTTACGAATTTCAAGCTGTTCATCGCGGCGAATAGTCATTGACCATCGTCGAACTCTGTAGGCGATGCGTTTGGTAACGGCTCGATTTCAATCATTTCTTCCTGAGGCAGCGCGTCTTCCGTAGTCGTATCTGATTCACCCATATCGGCAACCCAGTCGCGCCAGATCGACATCAATACTGCCATTAGCGTAGGGCCTAAAAACAAGCCCAGTAAGCCGAAGTTTTCCAATCCGCCAAAAATGCCGAGTAGCGTCCAGATGAACGGCAGTTTGACCGCGCCGCCGATTAGCCGAGGACGTACGTAATTGTCGGCCAGCAGGATAACCACCACGCCGAATACAAACAGCGAGCTTCCCGCCGCCATGTGTCCTTCGGCGACCAGCACCAGCGCGCAAGCGCCGAAGATCAGTTTGGCAGCGAACGGAATCATCGCAAAAACGCCGGTTAATGCGCCGAGCATGGCCGGATGGCTTAAGCCTGCAAACGCGTAACCCACGCCCAGCAGTAAGCCTTCACCCAGGCCGACCAGCACCAGGCCGTTGACCGTGGCACGCACCGCCGCTGTGGCATGGATCGCATAACGGACGCCGGTTTCGCCAAACAGTTTTCGATTGGTCGCCAGCACATATTGACTCAGCCCGGTACCGTGCTGATAAACAAAGAACAGCACCAATAACGTCAGTAAAAAACCGAAGAAGCGGTGTAGCAGTTGGCTGGCGAAGTTTTTGGTATAAGTGATAGCGGCACCGGTTCCTAGCCAGTGCAAAGATTCATTGGCCACGACCGGATTGCCCAAAGCGTTCATCCAGGTATCCTTTGCCCATTGGCCTATTACCGGAATGGTTTCCAGCCAGACTGGCGGAGGGAGGCCTACGTGTTGCGCTTCGGTCAGGATTTGCCCTAGCGATTGCGCCTCATCAAGCAATCGACTCAAACCATAAGCCAATGGTACAAGGATAATCGCGCCGATCAGCAAGGTCAGCAGCAACGCGCCCCAAGTGACTTTTCCCTGCACTTCGTTGCAAGCCAGCAGGCGTTGATAAATCGGCCAAGTGGTGATGGCAAGAACCACCGCCCAAACCAGCAACGCCAGAAAGCTGTGTAAAACCCAGCTACCCAGCAGCAGTAAGATAAAACCGCCGATAACACGCGCTTTGGTTTCCATATTATTTGCCTAAGTTATAGTTCGGTCGGCTGCAATCACCATCATCCAGATGGATTATGCAGGAGGTAGGGCAATACGTTGACGGCCTTCGCATAGCGCGGTAATCAGTACATAAAGCAGCATCAATGCACTCGCCAACAGCCACGGTTGCCAAGTTAAACTCATCAACAAGTGCCCGTGAGCAAAATACAAGCCGATGCCTAGCCCGATATAACCGATTACGCGTTTGACATCGTAATCGACCGGATAATATTTTTGCCCCAACAGATAGGAGACGATGGCCATGCTGCCGTAACAGGCCAATGTCGCCCAGGCCGAACCGACATAACCGAACTGCGGTATCCACCAGACATTGAGACCAATCGTCAGTGCCGCTCCGGCTAAAGATACCACGGCACCCATTAAGGTACGGTCAGTCAATTTATACCAGATGGACAGGTTAATATAAATACCCAGGCATAAATTAGCCAGCAGCAATATCGGCACGACTTCAAGCCCTGCGCGGAACTCCTCGCCGACAAAATATTTAAAGAAATCGATAAATAAAGTCACCAACAGAAAGATGAAGACGCAAAAAATGACAAAAAACTTAAGCACCACCGCGTAAACTTGTCGGGCATCGCTTTTGCCTGCGTAAGCAAAGAAAAACGGCTCGGCGGCATAACGGAAGGCCTGAATGAATAGCGACATCAAAATCGACAGTTTGTAACAGGCGCTGTAAATCCCCAGCATCTTCAGGTTGGTTTGTATATCGTAAGGCAGCAGGTACTTTAACAAGGCGCGGTCGAGCATTTCGTTGATAATCCCGGCGAAACCGATCACCGCCATCGGCAACGAATAGCGAACCATGCGGGCGAATAATGCCCGGTCAAAACCCCAGGCAAGGCCGGATAACTGAGGCGCAAGCAGCAAAAACTTAAAGCCGCTGGCCATTAAATTGGCGATAAAAATATAACCGATGCCGATGGCCGGGTTGTAGACCGGCGCTATCCATGACTCGGGATTTTCCGCATAGACCTTGGGGCAGTATATGATGAAAAACAGGCTCAGCAGCACGGTTACCCCGATCTCGACGATTTTGATGCCGGCGAAGCGGAAGGCCCTGTTTTCCGCGCGCAGCCGGGCAAACGGAATTGCGGCGATAGCGTCCATGATGAAAATCATGCTGAACCACAACACATATTCCGGGTGATCGGCATAGTTCAGCGCCGCCGAAAGCCGCGTGTTGATCAGCAGCATCAAGGCAAAAAAGCCCAAATTGATCAACACCACGAATATCAGCGCTGTCGAATAGGCGACATCGGGGCCTGTGTGCTCCTTATCGCGAAACCGAAAATAGCCGGTTTCAAACCCGAATAGCAGCAACACGGAAAAAAATCCGGCGTAGGCATAAAACTCCGACACCACCCCGTATTCCGCCGCCGTGAAGTAATAGGTATACAGCGGCACCAACAGGTAGTTGAGGAATCGCCCGAAAATGCTGCTGAGGCCGTAGACAGCAGTCTGAGATGCAAGTTTTTTTATAATGCTCATGGCGCGAAATTATACATGAACGGGGCTTATACCTTACGTTGATGATTATGTGAGGCGAGCAATCCCACCAATACTATTGATCATGACTCAGTCTTTGTCCCTGGCATAAAACCACATCTGGTAAACGATGAGCAGGATTTGCAGCCCCATAGAAATCCCCATTAACGCCCCGCTGGCAACGACAACATAGGCGAATGAGGGGATGGATTTGGTAATAAACCACGACAGAATATCCAACAGCATCGCGGCAAAAGGGATCACGACCGCAACTCTCGCAATGCAGGAGCGATTGCCGAGTCCGACAGTTAACAGGAAAACGGTATTTAAAATTCTTTCGCTGACGGAAATGTCGCGAAAGCGGGTATAAGATTCGGGCATGATTGTCAGTGAATGGCGGGCGATAAGGGCGGATGCCAAGATGATAATTTTGTTGATTGTAACGGTGCAATTACTTGATGTAAAAGTTTAATGTGGGCTAAAAGGGAGTGTTGCCAATTTGACAAGATCCCTTTCAAGTACCATTGTTGTTCGCGAGTGGTTATAATTAGCTGCACATAATATTGATCATAGCCGCCGGTTTTACCTTGGCTTTTCACCGAATGTTGGCGGTTTGCAACTCGTCACCTGCAATTCTAACCGAAAAGAGATGCAATTATTTTGATGTTAATACTGAAGGCAGAATGCTTGAGTGGTTCCGTTCAGGAAAGAAGCGGGGATTTGTTTTGAGGCTAATGTCGGGTACAGCTTCCGCTTTAGCTTTACATCCTTGTAGGTATTATTATGCATAAACGTGCGCTTTCTCGGCTGCTGCGGCTTTATATTTTAGTTGGATGCATCGTAGTCGGCATAGCGGTTAGCTCGCTGGTAAAAAAAGAGGTGCAGACCTCCAAATATCAGGCCCGTTACCTGTCGGAAATAAGCAAACAATTGAGCACGGAGCTTAAGCCGGGGCATAGTTCAGCGATACGTTATCCCGATCACGGCCCTTACGATCAGCGCTTGGGCTACACACTATTGTCAGGCGAAATTGCCCGCCTGGAAAAATCCGGGTATGGCGTGACCACGCAGGCATCCATTTCGCCGATGATGACCCGGTTGGTCGATAATTACGGCCTGTTTCCTATCTATCAAGAAAAAACCCGGGCAGGGCTGCGCATTGTCGATCAAGCCGACCAAACTATATTCAGCGTCGTCTATCCTGCCCACGGGTATCCCAATTTTAATGCCATCCCGCCGTTGGTACTGAACACCTTGCTGTTCATTGAAAACCGGGAGCTACTTGATGAAACTAACACCAATATAAATCCTGCGGTGGAATGGGATCGCTTGGGTTTTGCCGCATTGCAAATGATGGCCCGAAAATTGGGCGCGGATATTAACGTGCCGGGCGGCAGCACCTTGGCTACGCAGTTGGAAAAGTACCGGCATTCGCCGGACGGCTATACCGAATCGATGGTAGAAAAGTTTCGCCAAATGGGCAGTGCGTCTCTGCGCGCCTATTTGCAGGGGCCGGATACCCGTGAAATGAGACGGCAAATCGCACTGGCTTATTTGAATTCCATGCCGCTGGCTGCGACCGCGAAATTAGGCGAGGTGCATGGCTTGGGTGATGGTTTGACGGCCTGGTTCGGCGCCGACTTTAACGCGGTTAACCAGCTGCTCGGACAGAAATCAATCAATTTGATTGAGCAGATTTCCCCGCAACAGGCGCAAGCCTACCGACAAGTGCTTAATATTCTGTTGTCGCAAAGACGGCCTTCCTACCTTTTAGGCCCAGGATATGATGTGCTGCAAAATCTTACCGATAGTTATTTGCGGGTGCTGGCGGAACAGCATGTTATTTCAACATCGCTAAGAGACGCGGCCTTGCAGGCGTCCACAGTCCGCCTTGCAAAGTCGGATCAATTGCCGGTCAAATTCATGGCCGAGCAAAAGACCCAGAACGTGTTGCGCACCCGCCTTGCCAGGACGCTGGGTATCAAGTCCAACTATGAGTTGGATCGTCTGGATTTAACCGTTAAAACCACGCTCGATTACGGCATCCAACAGGCGGTCACTCAGGCGTTGCGCCAGTTGAGCGAGCCTGATAAAGCCCGCGCCGCCGGTATACTGGGCTTTAGGATGCTTAATGAAAATATCGATCTTGCTCCTATCGTCTACAGCCTGATGCTGTTCGAGCGCGGCGAAAAAGGCAATCTGCTGCGCATCCAGACCGATAATTATGACCAGCCGCTCGATATTAACGAAGGCATACGGCTAGATCTGGGTTCAACCGCGAAGTTGCGGACGATGGTGCATTATCTGGAACTTGTTACCGAGGTCTATCAGCAATATAAAGGCCAGCCGACGCTGGTGCTGAGTCGGGTTGAACTGCACCCGCGCGATTATCTATCGGCATGGGTTATCGGTCAGTTGCGGGCAAATCCGAACATAAAACTAGAGGACTTGCTTAACCAAGCCCTAGATCGACGTTATTCAGCCAGTCCCTATGAGAATTTTTATACCGGGGGCGGCGTGCATAGTTTCAATAACTTTACCCCGGATGAAAACTTTAAAATCATGTCGGTGCGCGATGCGCTCCGCGATTCAGTCAATCTGGTGTTCATACGGTTAATGCGCGATCTGGTCTACCATCACCTTTACAAACCGGAAGGCATAGCGCGATGGCTGGAAATCCCTGACGATCCCAGGCGCATGGAATATCTCCAGCGTTTTGCGGATAAAGAAGGCCAAGTTTATTTAAGGCGTTTTTACGAAAAATATCACGGCAAGCCGACCGATGAAATCATGGAGCTGCTGACCCAGCGGGTCTTTGCCAAACCGTCGCGTCTGGCCATGCTTTACCAAGCCGTTTACCCGGATGCCGATACTAAAGCGCTAAGCGGTTATTTGAATGCACACTTGACCGCAACGGATTTGAATGCCGAGGATGTTGAGCAACTGCATCAAAAGTATTCACCGGCGAATTTTGATTTGCAGGATCAAGGCTATATCACCAAAGTCCATCCGCTGGAATTGTGGCTGGTCGGTTACCTGATCCAACATCCCGAGGCCACGCGTGCCGAAGTGATTGCCGCCAGTGCCGAGCAGCGGCAGAATGTCTACAGGTGGCTGTTTAAGAGCAGCCGCAAAAATGCCCAGCAGCGGCGCATCATGACCTTGTTGGAAGATGAGGCTTTTAAGCAGATTCATACCGCCTGGGATCGTTTGGGTTATCCGTTCGGATCGTTAACGCCTTCTTACGCGACATCGATCGGCGCATCGGGCGATCGCCCGGCGGCATTGGCCGAATTGATGGGCATTATACGCAACGATGGTACAAGATTGCCGATCGTCCGGTTTGACAGCCTGCATTACGCTCAAGCGACGCCTTATGAGACCGTGCTGGACAAGGTGCCGGAACAAGGCCTACAGGTGCTTGCCCCCGAAGTGGCGAAAGCGGCGCGCGGCGCACTGATCGGCGTGGTCGAGGCGGGAACGGCGGGGCGGCTCAAAGGCATCTATAAAAGCGCCGACGGCAAACCGTTGTCGGTGGGCGGCAAGACCGGAACCGGCGATCATCGCCGGGAAATATGGGGGGCTGGCGGGCGCTTGATCGATTCGATATTCATCAGCCGCGCTGCCACCTTTACGTTTTTCCTCGGGGATCGATTTTTTGGCGTGATTACCGCCTATGTGGCGGGGCCGGATGCCGAGAAGTACCACTTTACCAGCTCATTGCCGGTACAAATAATCAAGTTTCTGGAACCCACGCTGGCGCCTTTGGTGAATAAACCGGCGGATGGGGCGGCTTCTCAATTATTGGCCAATGTAAAAACAGTAGCGGCAGGGAAGGTTGATGATCCGGCTGTCGTTTCCTCACCTTAGCGGGTGTTAAGCTCCCATTCGTTCGACCTGAGCTTGTCGAAGGGCATTTCGCGCAATGACTTAAGCCATTCATGCTTCGACAAGCTCAGCACGAACGGCCTAAGTCAACAGTATTGGCTTAAGCGGGTGACTGTATTGTTTTGGTAAATACCCGCCCTAAGCGCATTATCGCTGGCAACTACCGCAAAACACCGTCGAGCGATTAGCTATCCTGACTTCAGTTAGCGGCTGGTTACAACTCACACACGGCAACCCGGCACGGCCATAAACCCTAAGCTGCTGTTGAAAATAGCCGGGTTTTCCGGCTTCATTGACAAAATCCCTCAGCGTCGTGCCGCCTTGCTCGATGGCTTGGCGTAAAATCACACGAATACACTCCGCCAGTTTTTGATAACGCGCCAAGGAAACCTTGCCTGCTTGGCGCGTAGGTTGTATGCCGGCCGTAAACAATGCTTCATTGGCGTAAATGTTGCCAACGCCGACCACGATATGACTGTCCATAATGAATGACTTCACCGCTGTTTTGCGGTTTCTGGACAATGCATACAGCAGCTCACCGTTAAAATCGGATAACAACGGTTCAGGGCCTAAATCTTTGAGCAATGGGTGTTCCACAGCAGGTTCCGTAGTCCACAACACCGCACCAAATCGGCGCGGATCGTTAAAACGCAGCACCGTTCCGTCATTAAACACAAAGTCGACATGGTCGTGTTTGCCCGCCGTCTGACCCGTAGACATAATCCGCAAGTTCCCGGACATGCCTAAATGCAACAACACCGTGCCTGAGGCGGTGGAAAACAGCAGGTACTTCGCCCGTCTGGACACTGATTGAATGCAGAGCCCGGTTAAGGTTTGATCAAGCGTTTCAGGCACGGGCCAGCGCAGTTTTCGCTGGCGGACGATGACCTGTTTGATGGTTTGCCCTTCAATATGCGGCGCGATGCCTCGGCAGGTGGTTTCAACTTCGGGTAATTCAGGCATGGGAAAGGGCTATGATTGGATTTTGAGCAGAGTTTAACATGGATATGAGGGTAGATTTCAGTGTCTTTTGGCACATGCTAAGCTACATCGTCAAGGACGCATCGTTGATGCCATGTTTTTTATACAAAATAGTTTAAGTGATTTATATAACTAACTATTTTTTCAATGAAAATACATTGAAGATTATCTGTTATGTCCTAAGAAATAGATTATAATCAGCTTGCGTTTAAGTTCATTTTCCACAATATCCATTTTACTAAAAGAAGAAAACAGTATGAGCAGTGTCTGGGTTGTAGGCAATCATGTAAAGGTTGAAGGTATGCATGAGGATTTTAAAATACTCTCGTATAACTTTATTGTTGGTGGTTGTGTTGAAATGATTCTGGAATCAACAGAAGGCAGTCGATTTTTTTTAAAGCGTAGAAAAACGCAAATCGTCAATATTCAAGATCAGTATACTTTTGACGCCGGATCGAACGATGAAAATTACAGCTATTAATGTGGCTTGTGGCGGACTTTTATAACTGACATGTCAAATAGCGTGAAAAATTGATACAGCAATGATTGCTGTATTGGCTGAAAAAACGCACACTGAATCTAACAAAATTAGAAGCTGATTTGCTTCGAGCTTGCCCCCCCTCCAATTCCGCGGTTGCGCCTGACCGACCTTGTCATCTAAGCTCCATTTCTCTAACAAACGTTAATTCCATGGCGGCGTATCGCTGTTATAGGCAACAAAGTCTTTAGCAGTTGCATGTGTTTTGACACCTGCATTGGTGTTCTTGGATGAAGAACCGACTTTGGCGGGTGCAGCCTTCGATCTTGGCGATTGCACAGCACCGGCTTCAGCTTGCCATCGTGTAAAAAGCGTAATGTCCTTATCTGCCGGGACAAACCATTTCTTTTGGACTGCATCCCACCTCGCGCCGAGCGCTTTTGCCTCATCCTTTTGGGCGAAAGGGACATTCAGATAAATTTTCGAGTCTGCCATTTTATTAAGATAGGGGAGGATTAGATGAATTGCTGTATTAATTATAAGGCATTCCCTTTCTCTCCAGCAAAAGAGGTTCCAAACCGCCGATCCAGAACAGGTGTAACATTGGTCATAGCGCGCTGGAAACAATACACACATGAAGCTCAAAACCAATCATGCCGCACTGTATAAGGAGGGGGCCGATTTCCTCTCCAGTATCTAATCCTGGCGACGCAACTGGGCGCGCGTCGTCCCCATTCTTTCTTTGATGGCTACCGTATCATTTACACCACCAACACCCTCGAGTCGGTGAACATGAGTCTGCGCAAGATCACCAAAAACCGGGCAGTGTTCCCCAGTGACGGGGCGGTGCTGAAGTTGTTGAATACCAGGCAAAAACAGACGGCGCCATTACAAAACTGGAAAGCCGCTCTCAATCGGTTTAGTATTATGTTCGAGGATTGGATGTTTATCGGACAATTGAAAAATCCGTTTTACACAGAATTTGAGACACTCTCTATTGAGTGCCCTATTCGGATTTAGATTGGTCTTTAACTAACCATAGTTATACTCCTTTATGGCGCTTTATTATATTTATTGAGTTCCATAATTTTAGCTATAAGCAATTAACAAAGGACGAGCAATGACTGATAGTCAGCATGATTTGAAAGATCTACTAAAAAAACGATTATTCGACAGTATTTCCGCGCAGATCGATTTGATCGGCTATGTGCCGGATGATATAGCCAAACTGGTCAAGAATTTTACCTTTGATACCGAAGTGGTTGGTCAGTCGCCAGATGATGTGGAGTTTGCTCGTCGCTCAGGTAAAGATACCGATCCGGATTCAACGGAAAGCAGTTGCGATAAGGACAGTCTTGCGAGCCAGGTTAATAATTATTACGACCAGGCGTTTTACAGCAGCGATGGGATCATGGGTATTTTGCTTGGCGGAACCGAGTATAGAAATATCGGCTACTGGGATGAAACGACTACGACCCAGAATGAAGCGTCTGAGCGGCTGCAAGATGCTTTGCTTGATTTTATGCCTGAAAAATCAGGACGGATACTGGATGTGGCTTGCGGGATGGGGGCATCAACGCGTCGATTGCTGAATCATTATCCGGCTGAGAATGTCTGGGCGATCAATATCTCGGAAAAACAGCTCGAATCAGCCCGAAAGAATGCGCCGGGATGTAATGCTCAGGTTATGAATGCAGTCGATATGGAATTTGACGATGAATTTTTCGATAATATTCTGTGTATCGAAGCCGCTTTTCATTTTGAAACCCGGCGGAAATTCCTTGAAGATGCGTATCGGGTTCTCAAAAAGGGTGGGCGTCTGGTTTTATCCGATACGCTGTTTACATCTAGGGAAAGGCTGGTGCAGCATGCTGTTTTTCCCAGCCCAGAAAATCATATAGAAACGGTTGATGAATACCGGAAGCTGTTATCTGAGGTGGGTTTTAGCAATATTATCATCAATGATGTTAGCAAAGAGGTATGGGGCGCGCATTTCCTGCATACCGCAAACAAGATTCACGAAGAGTTTTATAACGGCAACCTCAATATTGTTCAGCTGACTGAAATCCTGTGGACTTATTATCACTTGAACTCAATCACCGGACTGTGCCTTTTTGTCAGCGCACAAAAATGATGATTGAGTTCCGTTGCGCCCGGTAATCAGCCGGGTTCATAATTTCAATTTAGCCTCGGCAGGAATCTGGCTGAGGTCAACCTGATGATCGTAGCGGTGGATTTCTCCCTTTTCAGTATCCAGCAGGAAGTTATTGAACAGATTGCCGTGAAGGTTTCTTTTTAATTTGATATTGACGTCGTATATCGGAAACATCCTGATGATATAGACCTCCCGGTCGATCTGTTCGTTTTTCCAGCGTTCGGCGGCATGAAAATTTTTGTTGTTCCATAACAGCACTTTGCCTTTGGTTTCGGTTGTCATTAGAAACTCGTCGGCATAGTGCCTTTTAGCCAGACCGATAACGCTTTTATACAGATTCATCAAATCCTGATGCGGTTTGCTTGCGGCAAAAGCGGCAAGGGCTTTGGGGGGGATTTTGTCTGGGTCCACATAACCGCTTTCATCCAGATTGCTGCGGTCTTCTGAAAAATACTGGTATAGAAATTTTAATAATATGTTGCCGGGAAGTTTTAATTTGCTTTCCGGCAGCACTTGAATGCGGCCGCCATTTTCATTATCGAGATCAACCAGGGGAATATAAATGGTAATGTCGTTTTCGGTTTCGTAAAAATGGTGAAAATTGGGTAAGTCGGTATGTATCCCGGCAGCTGAACGCTCATAGTCATTACGCAGATACATATCGTAAGAAACGACTATATAGCGGGTTTTAAAGAAGCGCTGAAAGTCGTTTTTCAATAGGTATTTTAAAACTTTTTCTATATAAGCCTGCTCGCCGTAAACTGCTTTTTTATAGGTTTTGTCATACAGTTTTTTCACCAATTTTTTGGCGATGCCGGGGAAGGTATTAAAAAAAAAGCCTAATGCCTTGCCTTCTAGATATACCTGATGCTCGTTATTAACGAAAAATTTCGGGAAGTCGTTATGGCCTTCTGCTTTCGTTAGATAGTGCTGTTTAATTTCATCCACCAGTTCATTCGGTAACGATAGATTTGTTTCCACGAATCCGCTGGAATAGTATTCGTTAAAATAATTTTCTTTCAGAATATTGTGCATTGCCGCGTTCTCTCTATAAATACCATTTTTAGGTTATGTTTTTTTTGCATTATATGCATCAGGCAGATTGAAAGCCATTTATTCATTATTTTGTTGTACCTACAGTATTAACCTATTTTGGAATCCTTGAGTGGTTAACGAAAATAATGCAAAACTATTCCTTGCAAGGGCTTTATTACAGGGTACGCTGTCCATCCAGTTTGCAATGATCCATGGTGGGCGAGAACCTCGCCAGGCACCCAGACAACAACGAATAAAGGTATGTTTCCCGGCTTGACTCAGTATCGTTCGTAAGTTTAAAGCGTGCTATGGTCAGATGGTTTTCATGGGCTATTCACGGCAGTTGGTAGCCAAGATAAAAGTGGTTTTTAGCAATAATGGCCTTTATAATCGATCAAAGCCGATTTTATATGCAGTTTTTGATATTAAGCGAAAGAAAATGCGAAGCTGAATGCCGGGTGTATGCCGACTTGATAATTCATGCTACATAACAAATTAGGAGATACTCACAATGCTAGTTTCAGAGTCGGAACAAGTCGCCAGCCTGTATGATTCGCCAGAAGGTCAATTGGGACCGATATTGTTTGGTGGGCATTTGCACTGGGGCTACTGGGATGAAAATAACGCCGATGACAATTTTGCCGCCGCCGCAGACAGGCTGGCGCAGATAATGATCGACAAGGTGCAAATACAGGAAGGACAACGATTTATTGATCTTGGCTGCGGAGTAGGGCAGCCGGCGATGAGACTGGCTAAAGCTAAAGGCTGCTTGGTGGACGGCATCACCATCAGCAAGTTTCAGCAGCAGAGCGCAACATCTAAAGCCCAAGCCGAAGGCATGCAGGACAAGCTCCGGTTTATCCACGGCAGCGCTCTGGACATACCTAGTGAAGATCAGACCTATGACGGGGGCTGGTTTTTTGAGTCTATTTTTCACATGGGTCACCGTGACGCCCTGCTTGAAGCCAATCGGGTGTTGAAACCCGGTGCGACCCTGGTGCTGACTGATTTGCCGACCCTGCCGACCACGACCGAAGAGTTCAAGGCGTTTGTTCAGCAACATATACATTCCAGCTTTATTGCCAAAGAGGACTACCCGGACTTGATGGCGGAAACAGGATTCGAGCTGGTAGGGATTGATGAGATTACGGAAAATGTGATGCCCTGGCTGGTTCCCAAATTCAAGGAAACCATTGAGGAGCATAAGCAGAAAATTACGGAACTGCTTAACGACACTGCCGACAAAGCAATTGATGACTGGGTTTACCTGTTTGAATATATGAGTGAAAATTTGGGGTACATGGTGGTTACAGCAAGGAAGTTATAGTAAATACTGAATAAACCCATCCTGGATTTTTCAGTGGCAGTGCGCCCTTGCACTGCAGGAACGGCTGATTCAATCAGTCATTCCTTATAACCAATGGTTATGCAAATTTAGGCTGGCAACTGATTGGATAGCGCCTGGGGCTTGGTAATGAATACCGTACAAGAACTAAAAGAAATTGAGGAAGCGATACTAAAAGCAAGCTCAGCCGGTATTCAGCCGACCGCTAAATGTACGCAGAGCCACATACAAGCGCCTGCCCATACCGGTCTTCCCGAGCCGATTGCGATCATAGGATTATCCGGCTTTTTCCCGAAAAGCAACTCGGTTGACGAGTTCTGGCGCTTGCTGGATCAGGACGCATCATTAATCGAGGAGATTCCATCCAGCCGCTTTGACTGGCGAAAATTTTATGACCCGACCGGTAAAAAGGCGGGGGAAAGCCGGAGTAAATGGGGAGGCTTCATTCCCGACATCGCCGGGTTCGATCCGGCTTTTTTCAATATTCTGCCCGGTGAAGCCGTCACGATGGATCCTCGGCAACGTTTGTTGCTGATGTCGGCCTACCAGACGCTTGCCGATGCCGGATACGCGCCGGAATCCCTGAAACAAAGCAAAACCGGCGTATTCGTTGCGATACAGGATAACGAATACCTGCAACTGCTCAAAGATGCCGGAGTCGATACCGGGGAGTGGTACGCGCAAACCTGCCTGCTGGCAAACCGGATTTCCTATTTCTTTGATTTTCGCGGGGCCAGCGAAGTTGTCGATGCTCAATGCCCCGGAGCCGCCGTCGCGATACACCGTGCCGTTAATGCGCTACGCTCGGGAGAAATGGATCAGGCACTGGTAGGTGCAGCCAATCTGTTACTAAGGCCGGAGCCTTTTGCATTGCTGTCGGACTCCGGGCAGTTAAGCCCCACCGATTCGGTCAACTCATTCGGTTTGCATGCACAGGGACACTTGCGCGCGGAAGGTGTTGCAAGCCTGCTGTTGAAGCCGCTATCCAAGGCGCTCGCCGATAAAGATTCAATTTATGCGCTGATCAAGAACACCGCCGTCAACTATAACGGCCAGGGCGGCGCGTCGATTGCCGCGCCCAATACCGACAGCCATGTCGAACTGATAAAAACCTGTTACCAGCAAGTCAATATCGATCCGCGGCAAGTGCGCTATATTGAGGCGCAGGGCATGGGTAATGTTCTGTCCGACCTGGTCGAATGGCAGGCATTTAACCGTGCGCTCAAGGACATTGCTCGGCAACAGCAGGTTTCGCTTGCGCCCGGCATGTGCAAGATCAGTACGGTCAAGCCGATGATGGGGCATATGGAGTCGGCATCGGCTTTGGGAGCTTTGTTCAAGGTTGTGCGCAGCATGCAAACCGGCGTCATCCACAAGATTGTCAATTTCACAGACTATCATCCCGACATGGACAGGGAAAACCAGCCCTGTTCACTGGCGACAGAAACGGCAGTGTGGCCGAGGACAAACGGCGCCCGGCTGGCGGGTGTGCATTGTTACGGCATGGGCGGGATTAACGCGCATCTATTGATAGAGGAATTTGACCAGAGCCAGCATCAACACAACGATGTCGGTCTGGAACGACAGGGCGATTATGCGGCTGGGCAGGCAGAACAGATTAAGCCTGAGCCGGTGTTGATCGTATTGTCGGCAAAAAGCGAGTCTTGTTTAACAGCAATGGTCGGACAGCTTGATCAACTTCTCGGTCAAGAGGGTCAAACCGCGCGCCTTAGCGATATTGCCTTTACCCTTCAGGTCGGGCGGGATGCATTGGAGCACCGTATTGCCTGGGTCGTGCGATCACAACAGGAACTGATCAGCGGGCTGAAAAAATATCTTGGCAGCACCGCTGAAACCGGCTGTGGACATGTTTATCAGGGGCATCCGAAAGATGCTTCGACCAGCCGCCAAGCCCCGTTGACGGGAGACAACCTGCATGCGCTGGCAGCCTATTGGGTGAATGGCGGTTCCGTATCATGGACGTCACTGTCCAGCGGCAAAAATGTCCGCCGTGTGCGGCTGCCCGTTTATCCGTTTGATAAGCAGCAGTACTGGATACGCACGGACAATACCGCAAATATATCGGTTCGTGCTGATGACAACCAAACCGGCGAACATAGGATCAGGGACTACCTGATTTCAATGCTCGGCGAAGCGTTGCAGCTGCCGCCGGAAAAAATTAACCCCGAACAGCATCTATACGATTTCGGCATCGATTCGATTATCGGCATGAAATTGCTGCGCGGCCTGGCACGCACATTTGATCTCGATGTGCAGGGCAGGGATATGCTGGAATATCCGACCATACAAGCCCTGTCCCGCTATCTTGGACAGCAGTTAAACCAGCAGCCGGATCAACAGTCTGCGGGCAGCCTGGCATTTTCGGAGAACTCTCAACAGGCAACCGGGCAAAGCCGGCAAGCGCAGAGATTCCCGCTTTCTGAAGGCCAGAAAGGCTTGTGGATCTTGCAAAAGTTGGTTCCGGATATGAGCGCTTACAATATCCCGCTGTGCTTTCATATCGCGCAATCGGTTGATGCCGGTGCTTTAAAGAAGGCCTGCCGTTTTTTGCTGGATCAGTATCCTATATTGGGTAGCGTGTTTGCCGCACAGGATGGCGAGCTGATCCGGGAAACCCGTACAGAACCGGTATTGGCGCCTGTATCGATAATGGAACAGCAGGATGTTTCAGCGCTGGACCCCGAACAGTTGCTGACGCACATAAGGACAATAGCCAAGCTGCCGTTTGAACTGGGCTCAGATCCTTTGGTGCGCTTCCATTTATTAAGCCGCGGCCAGCGTGACAATTACCTGCTGTTGACGCTGCATCATATTGTTTTTGACGGCGGCTCGTTCCTGCCTGTGGTCAGCACATTGCTCAATGCGTATCAGCAAATTTCACAAGGAAAGACACTGGCGCCGGCTGAAGCAGCCGACCACTACCCCGACTTTGTGCAATGGGAGCAGCAAATGCTTTCCGGCGCAGAAGGTCACAAGCATCGTGCTTACTGGATGCAGCAGTTATCGGGCAAGCTGCCGGGACTGAATCTGTTTACCGATTATCCCCGCGCCGCAAGCAGCCGTTTCGAGGGGCGGACGCATTCAATCCGGCTTGATTCCGCGTTGAGCGGGCAGATCAGGTCATTTGCCCGGCAACAGAGGATGAACCTGTCCACGCTGTTCTTGGCGCTGTTCAACATACTGCTGCATCGCTATACTGGCCAGGACGACATCATCATCGGCATGCCGGAAAAAGGGCGTTCGCAAGAGCGTTTTGACAGCGAGGTGGGATATTTTATCAATATGCTGCCGATACGCAGCCGGGATCTGGGGCAAAAACCGTTCGCAGCCCTGATGCGTGAGTTGCAGCTGACCATGAGCGATGCGCTGGATCATGCCGCCTATCCTTTTCCGGTGCTGGTCAGTGACTTGGGTATTGCACCGAGCGAGGACTTTTCGCCGGTTTTTCAGGTTGCGTTCGAATATCAGAACGTGTTCTCCTCCGGCGATTTACTGACTTTTCAGCGGCAGTTCCAGGATGCCCTGTCGATAACGCTGATCGAAGAAATCGCCCAGGAAGGGGAGTACGAACTGGTCCTTGAAGTCAGGGAAGGCAAGGACGACTTTGCCCTGAACCTGAAATATAACCCGACCCTATTTAAACCGTCGACCATCGCCAGACTGGCGGAACATCTGGTCAACCTGGCCGGGCAGGCCATTGCCCATCCTGAGCAAATGCCGGGCGAACTCGGCATGCTGGCCGACCAAGAACAAAAGTTGTTGCTCGATGACTGGAACAACACCGCAACAGATTACCCGGCGCAGCAGTGCTTTCATCAATTATTCGAGCAACAGGTCCGGTTGACGCCGAATGCGGTCGCGGTTGTTTTTGAACATCAGCAACTCAGCTACGCCGAGCTGGATCAAAAAAGCACGCAGTTGGCCAAATATCTGCAACAGGCCGGGTTGAAACCGGACCAGCTAGTGGCTGTTTGCGTTGACCGGTCTGTCGATATGATGGTAGCCCTGCTCGGCGTAGCCAAGTCGGGTGCAGCCTGGCTGCCTATGGATCTGCGCTATCCGGCCGACCGGCTGAGCTTTATGTTACAGGACAGTCAGGCATTGATGGTGCTGACACAGGCAGATTTTCAACAGCGGCTGCACGGTATAGCTGCCAAAGCGGGACTCGGCGACTTCCCTGTCATTTCGCTGGACAGCCAATGGGATGACATTGAATGTCAGGCGCAGCGCGGCGACTTGCGCCGACAGGCGAATGCGGATCATCTGGCCTATGTCATTTATACATCCGGCAGCACCGGCGCTCCCAAAGGCGTCATGATCCGGCACCAGTCGCTGACCAATTTCCTGCTTTCAATGGCGAAAGAGCCTGGTTTCCAAGCTGGCGACAGGCTGCTGGCGGTCACCACCTACTGCTTCGATATTGCCGCGCTGGAACTGCTGCTGCCTCTGGTGCGCGGGGGATGCTGCTGTATTTGCGCTACGGATAAACTGAACGACAGCGAGCGTCTGCAACAGGAGATAAAACGGCTGCAACCTACCGTCATGCAGGCTACTCCGTCTACCTGGACCATGCTGTTTCATAGCGGCTGGCGTAATGAACAAGGCATAAAAATACTGTGCGGCGGTGAGCCTTTGCCGCAAGCGTTAAAGCAGCAGTTTGTCGCCAGCGGCAGTGAGGCCTGGAATATGTACGGGCCTACCGAAACAACCATCTGGTCGACAGTCGCCCCGATTACGAACGACGCGCCGATCAATATCGGCAAGCCCATCGCCAATACGCAGGTCTATATTGTCGATAGCAACAACCGGCTGGCGCCAATAGGCCTGCCCGGCGAATTCTGTATCGGCGGCGACGGTCTGGCCAAAGGCTACCTGAACAATCCGGCCCTGACCGGGGAAAAGTTTATCGATAACCCGTTCAAACCGGGCAGCAGGCTTTACCGCACCGGCGATTTGGCGCGCCGGCGCGAGGACGGCGTGCTGGAGCATCTGGGGCGTTTGGATCATCAGGTCAAGATTCGCGGTTATCGCATAGAGCTGGGTGAAATAGAAAGCCGGCTTTACCGGCACCCGGCAATTCGGCAGAGCGTGGTCGTCGCCCGCGAACAGCAGGGCGGCAAGCAACTGGTCGCTTATTATGTAAAGCATTCAGACCATGACCTGTCGCAGGCGCAGTTGCAGAATTATCTGGCCGAACAGTTGCCGGACTATATGGTTCCGGCGATCTTTGTTGCGGTGTCGGAAATTCCGATAATGGCTAACGGCAAAACGGACCGCAACGCGCTGGCGGCGCGGGAACCGGTTATCGATCGCAAGGACAGCTATGTTCCGCCGCAGTCGGAAATAGAACGGGCGGTGCTTTCCATCTGGCAGGCATTGTTGAATATCGGGACTATGGGCGTTACCGACGGCTTTTTTGAGCTCGGTGGCAATTCGGTTTTGTCGGTGATGCTGGCGCAACGGATCAGCGAGGCATTCGATGTTAAATTCAGCGCGCCGGATTTGTTTAAATACCCGACCGTGCAGGACATCAGCCTGTTCATCGGTAAGGCCAGAGGCCGTGAAACCGTTTCTCCAACCGTGAAGCCGGCAGCGCCCGAGGCCACTGCAACTAAACCGCGTTCCGCAGCAGATACCAAAACCTACCCAGACTACTACCAGCACAGTCTGGCGATCATCGGCATGTCCTGTCATGTGCCGGGCGCTAAAAACCCGATGCAATACTGGCGGAATTTACGGCAGGGCAAAGAAAGCTCAACACTGCTTTCGATCGAGGAACTGCGTAATGCGGGCATTGCCGAAGAATTGATCAACAACCCGAACTTTATCCCGCTGCAATACAGCATGGAAGGAAAGGACCTGTTTGATCCGGGTTTTTTCAATATTTCCCCTAAAAACGCCGCCTTTATGGATCCGCAGTTTAGGATGCTGTTGCAGCATTCCTGGCAGGCAATCGAGGATGCCGGGTACGTCGCCGGAGAAATTCCTGAAACAGCGGTGTTTATGTCGGCCAGCAACAGCTTTTATAAAACGCTGCTGCATAACTCCGGAACAGTTGACGCCGCAGACGAGTATGCAGCATGGATTGCCGCACAGGGAGGCACCATTCCGACCATGATTTCCTATCAACTGGGGCTGAAAGGGCCGAGTTTTTCGGTACATTCCAACTGTTCATCGTCACTGGTCGGATTGTATCTGGCCAATCAGAGCTTGCAGTTAAACGAGGCGAAATACGCCCTGATCGGCGGCGCAACCTTGTTTCCGATACCGGGCGCGGGCCATGTTTACCAGCCCGGCATGAATTTTTCCAGCGACGGCCACTGTAAGGCCTTCGATGCGTCTGCCGACGGGCTGGTCGGCGGCGAAGGCGTTGCCGTGGTGATGGTCAAAAAAGCCATTGATGCGATTGAGGACGGCGATCATATCTATGCGCTGGTGCGCGGCGTCGCGGTCAATAATGACGGCTCGGATAAAGCGGGCTTCTATGTGCCGAGCGTCAAGGGTCAGGCCGATGTGATTCAAAAGGTGCTCAGAGCCACCGGCGTCAATCCCGAAACTATCGGCTACGTTGAAGCGCACGGAACCGGCACCAAGCTGGGCGACCCGGTCGAAGTGATGGCCTTGAACGAGGTTTATCAACGCTACACGGCAAAAAAACAGTTCTGCGGCATTGGCTCGGTAAAACCCAATATCGGCCATCTGGATACCGTTGCCGGATTGGCCGGTGTCATCAAGGTTGCGCTCAGTTTGCAGCACGGTGAAATTCCGCCGTCGATAAACTATAAAACCCCAAACCCGGAGATTGATTTTGCATCTTCCGCTTTTCGCGTGATCGATAAACTGACCGAATGGCAAAGCGGTAGCGAGCCGCGCCGCGCCGCGCTGAGTTCGTTCGGCATCGGCGGAACCAATGCGCATGCCATATTGGAAGAATACCCATCGGTACAAGCGGACAGGCAGCCCCTAGAGTCATTACAAAATGGCGACCAAGTCATTGTGCTGTCGGCCAAAACCGAAGCGCAGCTACAAGCCTATGCCGCCAAATTGTTGCAATATATCGAGACAGAGCTTGATCCTCTGCAAATCAGGCTACAGGACCTGGCTTTTACCTTGCAGTCCGGGCGCGAGGCCATGTCTTGGCGGCTTGCGTTGCGGGTTGGCGGGATCAGCGAACTGGCCGGAAAATTGAAGCAATATGCAGCAGGCGCTGCCGTGATCGAAGACTGCTTTCAGGGACAAGTCAAACAAAGCGGCGAAGCGGCATTGTTCCTGGCCGATCATGATGATGGCAATGACCTGGTTACACTGTGGCTGGCGAGAGGCCGGCTGGATAAGGTTGCCAGAGCCTGGACAGGCGGCCTGGATTTTGACTGGTCACTGTTGCATCAGAACGGTGCATGCCGTCGTATCAGTCTGCCGACCTATCCGTTTGCCGAGGAACGCTACTGGGTCGAATCAATACCGGGCGATAGCCGGAATTTCAAACCGGTTCCATTTATACAAGCCGATGCAGCCAATGCGGTGCTGATTGCGCATCCGGTATGGAAACCGCAAATAGCCGACACCGCTATAAACGGGCCGGTTTACGGTCGGCATCTGATCATGCTCTGCGGATTTGATGCGGCGGAGCGGGCTGACCTTGAAACGCGCATGCAAGACGCCGATTGTATTGAGTTACAGCCGACCGGTGCGACACCGGCACAGAGTTATCAGACGATCTGTGTGCAGGTTTTTAACGTCATTAAACAGATTGCCGCGGACAATATCCAGCACACGCTGATTCAGGTTGTGCTGGCCGGGGACGGAGAACAGCAGCTCTATGCCGGCCTGTCCGGGCTGCTGAAAACCGCAAGGCTGGAGAATCCGAAAATGATTACCCAGCTTATCGTTACCGGTTCGGACAATACCGCGCAGACGGTTGCGATGAAACTGACAGAGAACAGTTTTTGCCCTGACGACAGCTATATCCGCTATCAGCCGCAACGTATGATCATCGATTGGGAAACCCTGGCAAGCGATGAAAGGCCTGATCTGCCGTGGAAAGAACGCGGTGTCTACCTGCTTACCGGCGGCGCAGGCGGCCTAGGCATAATGTTTGCCGAGGAAATCGCAAGACAAGTGCAACGGGCGACGCTGGTGTTGGTCAATCGCTCGGAATTAACGGCGCGTCAACTGCAACGGGTTGAATCGCTCAGATCAAAAGGCATTAGCGTTGTCTGTCAACAGGCCGATGTCAGCAGGCAACAGGATGTTGACGCATTGATCGCGGATATTATCCGGCAGTTTGGAACGATAGACGGCATCCTGCATGGCGCAGGCGTTATTCAGGACAACTTTATCCTGAACAAGTCGGCAGCGGAGTTTGAAGCGGTGCTCGCCGCCAAAGTTGCCGGCACCGTGAATCTGGACAGCGCGACGCGCGATGTCGGACTGGACTTTTTTGTCTTGTTTTCGTCGGCAGCGGCGGTTTTGGGCAGCGCAGGACAGGCCGACTATTGTGCAGCCAACGCCTTTATGGACGCCTTTGCCCATTATCGCAATGAGCAAGTGACTTCTAAACAGCGCCGGGGACATACCCTGGCGATCGATTGGCCGCTCTGGCAACATGGCGGCATGCGCATCGATGCGGCGGCGGAGCAGGCGATGCGGCAGACGACCGGGATTGTTCCGATGCAGACCGAAATCGGACTCCAGGCGCTGTACCGTAGCCTGGCTTCAGGCCGGGCTCAGACGCTGGTGCTGGAGGGCGATGCCGCCGTAATCCAACGTTTGCTGGCTGCAGGGCAATCGCGGCCTGCCGTAGCGCAACAGACAGCGCATTCAGATGCGACCATCGATACCGATATGCTCCGGCAAAAAACCGTTCAACAATTGAAATATCTGCTGACGGAAACTGTCAGAATACCGCTGGAGCGCATTCAAGCACACGAACCGATGGAAAAATACGGTATCGATTCGATTGCCATCACCCAGCTAAATCAAAAACTGGAACGGGTGTTCGGCAGCATTTCCAAAACCTTGTTTTATCAATACCAGACAGTGGATGCGCTGGCGGGCTATCTGGCTGCCGATTATCCCAACGCTTGTCTGGCCTGGACTGGACAAAGCGCCGCAACAACAGCCGAAAGGCCGGTTGACCGTCCTGAACCGATCCGTCCGGTTACGGTGCAATGCAGCGCTCCAGCCCAACGTATCGAAAGCAGCAGATTCGATTTGTCCGGTTCAGTGCAGCCGCCCACAATACAGGAGCCCATCGCTATCATCGGCATCAGTGGCCGTTATCCTCAGGCCGACACCCTGGAAAAATTCTGGGAAAACCTGAAGACGGGCAAGGACTGCATCAGTGAAATTCCGTCTGACCGTTGGCCGATGCAGAATTTTTTCGACGACGATCCGAAACAGGCGGTGGCGGCAGGAAAAAGCTACAGCAAATGGGGCGGCTTTATCGACAGTTTTGCCGACTTTGATCCGCTGTTTTTCAATATTTCCCCGCGCGAAGCGCTGACGATCGACCCGCAGGAGCGCCTGTTTTTGCAATGCGCTTGGCAGGCTTTGGAAGACGCCGGTTATACGCGGGAGACCTTGCGGCAGAATGTCGGCGTTTTTACCGGTATCACCAAAACCGGCTTCGACTTGTACGGCCCTGAGCTATGGCGGCAAGGCCGGATTGTATTCCCGCATACGTCATTCAGCTCGGTCGCCAATCGCATCTCCTATTGCCTGAACCTGCACGGCCCCAGCATGCCGATTGACACCATGTGCTCATCGGCATTAACGGCGATCCATGAAGCCTGCCAGCATATCCGCCACGGCGACTGCGATATGGCGATTGCCGGCGGGGTCAATTTGTATCTGCATCCGTCGACTTATGTCGGCCTGTGTTCGGTGTATATGCTGTCCAGAGACGGGCAATGCAGAAGTTTCGGCAAAGGCGGCAACGGATTCGTGCCGGGCGAGGGTGTCGGCGCGGTGCTGCTTAAACGGCTGTCGCAGGCGGTACGGGACGGCGACCCCATTCATGCGGTCATTCGCGGCAGCAGCGTCAATCATGGCGGTAAAACCAACGGCTATACCGTACCCAACCCCAATGCGCAGGCGGAGCTGATCAGGGACACCCTGCAAAAAGCAGGCGTCGATGCAAGAACCGTCAGCTATATGGAAGCGCACGGAACCGGTACGGAGTTGGGCGACCCGATCGAGATGACCGGATTGACCGAGGCGTTCCGGCATTACACAAACGATACCGGATTCTGCGCGCTGGGTTCGGTCAAGTCCAATATGGGCCACCTGGAAGCGGCCGCAGGCATGGCCGGGTTAAGCAAAATAATACTGCAAATGCGGCATGGTCAAATCGCGCCCAGTCTGCATGCGCAGCAGTTAAACCCGAATATCGATTTTGCCGCCACGCCTTTTACCGTTCAGCAGCATCTTGCCGACTGGCAGCGGCCAACGCTGAAGATTGACGGCGAAACCCGCGAATTCCCGAGAAGAGCCGGTCTTTCCTCATTCGGCGCGGGCGGTTCAAACGCCCATTTGGTGCTGGAGGAATACACTCCGCAGGTTGTGCGGCCAATGCCTGAGATCATCAGGCCGGAGTCTCCGGCTGTCATTGTGTTATCGGCAAAAACTGACGAGCGGTTGCGGCAGGTTGTTGCCAATTTGCTCGATTCCCTGACCGAAAACGAAGCGAGCGAACCGGATCTGCACAATATCGCTTACACCTTGCAGGTCGGGCGCGAAGCCCTGGATGAACGCTTGGGCTTGGTGGTGTCTTCGATAGCGGAGCTTAAACATAAACTGGCCGAGTTTCTCGACACCGGAGACAGCATGCCGGATGTCAGCCGCGGCAGAATCCAGCGCAACAAGGATGCATTTGTCGCGCTTGCCGATGACGAAGAATTTCAGGATACGGTCGACAAATGGATCGCGCGGGGCAAATACACCAAGCTGCTTGATTTCTGGGTTAAAGGGCTGACTGTCGATTGGCCTGAACTTTACCCGGATAAAAAGCCGCAGCGCATTCACCTGCCGGTCTACCCGTTTGCCAAGCAGCGTTATTGGCTGGATGTTGACGCCGATAACTTACAGGCACCGGCAACAGACGCGGATGATTCCGGCGAAGTTGCCGCGCAACAGGCTGAGTTGATCATGATGCACCCGGTTTGGGATGCGCTGGTGCCGCAAGACTGCGCAGTATTTCCGTCCGTCACATCAAGGCTGGCGATTGTCGGCGGCACCGACCGGCAAAAACAGGCGATCCGCGAGCAGTACAAAAATGCAATCGATCCGGCCATAGCGCCGGGACAAGACATCCAGTCGATCACTGGGCAGTTGCAGCAACTGGAACGGTTGGATCATATCGTCTGGATTGCGCCGGAATGCGAATTACGAGCGATAACCGATGAGTTAATTATCGCCGCGCAGCAAGACGGCGTCATGCAATTGTTCCGGCTGGTCAAAGCCTTGCTGGCTTCGGGTTATGCCGATGCCGACTTGGGGCTGACCGTGATTACCACGCAGGCGTTGGCGGTTCACGAGCGGGACACGGTTAACCCGGTTCACGCCGCCGTGCACGGGCTGGTCGGCAGCATCGCCAAGGAATATCCGAAATGGAAGCTAAGAGCGCTGGATGTGGCCGACGAAGCCGATTGGCCGGTAGCGGGAATGTGGCGCTTGCCGCCGCATCCGCAGGGGGAAAGTTATGCCCGGCGCGGGCAGGACTGGCTGCAACAAAAGCTGGTGCCGCTACGCGATGCGGCGGCTAGTGCGGATGTCTATCGCGATCAGGGCGTTTATGTCGTGATCGGTGGTGCCGGGGGGCTGGGCGAAACCTGGAGCAGGGCGATGATCCGGGATTACCAGGCCAACATTATCTGGCTGGGAAGGTCCGAAAAGGATTCGGCGATTCAGGCCAAACTGGATGCCGTGGCCGGATACGGCGTTGCGCCGGAATATATCCAGGCCGACGCCCGCGATCCCGAGGCGATGCGGGAGGCTTACCGGCAGATCAAGCAGCGCCACGGCAATATTCACGGCCTGATTGTTTCGACATTGGGCCAATACGATCAAAGCCTCGCGCAAATGTCCGAGGATTTGTTCCGCGATATTTTGTCGGTCAAACTCGACGTCGATGTGCGGGCCGTGCAGTTGTTTCAGGACGAACCGCTGGATTTTGTCGTGTTCTTTTCGTCGATGGTTGCGTTCGCCAGAACCGGCGGCATGAGTGCTTACGCATCGGCCTGTGTGTTTAATGATGCGTTTGCCCGGCAACTGGCCCATGAATGGGCTTGCGCGGTCAAGGTCGTCAATTGGGGCTACTGGGATGTCGGCGGCGGGACGCGCATTTCCGGCGCACTGAAAAACCTGGTCGAACAGCGCGGCGTGCAACCTATTGACGCCGCGCAGGGCTTGGCGGCGTTGAAAACCCTGCTGGGCGGGCCGATGCAGCAACTGGCCGTGACCCGGACCAGCAAACCGGAGCTGATAGAAACTTTCGCTGCGGATGAATGGACGACGTATGCGGTCGACAAATCCCGCTCCTGTATGGACAGCATCGAAGCCTATCGTCCGATACAGGCCGCGCCTGAGGAAAACCCGAGCACCGGCCAGCTTAACGACTGGATCGTAAAGCTGCTGTTTGTGCAATTGCAGGCCATGGGACTTTTCCAGCCGGGCCATCGGGATGATCCAGAGGCAATGCGCAAACGGGCAGGCATTCTCGATAAATATGACCGCTGGTGGCGGGAGAGCCTGAACATCCTGCAAGAGCGGGGTTGCGTGCGTATCGATAACGGCTGCTTTATGCCGGACGAAACCGCTGGATGCGAGTCGCAGCAACAGGTGTGGCGGGACTGGAAAACGCAAAAACAACATTATCTGAACCAGCCTGAAACCCGTACCCTGGCGGTGCTGGTCGACGACTGTTTAACTCAGTTGCCGGAGGTGTTGCGCGGCACAACGCTGGTCACCGATGTGCTGTTCCCCAACGGTTCCATGGACAAAATCGAGGGCCTGTATAAAAACAACCGCGTCTGCGATTACTTCAATGACGTTGTGGCCGGGGTGGCCGAGACCTACATCAGGCAACGCATCAACGACGACCCGACAGCCCGGATACGGATTATCGAGATCGGCGCCGGAACCGGCGGCACCACATCGACGGTGTTGCCGCACCTGAATCCATTGCGGCAGTACATAGCTGAATATTGCTATACCGATTTGTCCAGGTCGTTTTTTAATCATGCCAAACAGCGTTACGGGGCTCAATTTCCGTATCTGACCTACAAATTGTGCAATATCGAGCAGCCGTTGGCGCAGCAGGACATCGCCGTCGGCGGTTACGATATAGCCATCGCGACCAATGTGCTGCATGCGACCCGAAGCATGCGCAATACCTTGCGCAATGCCAAGGCGGCATTGCGCGGCAACGGCATTCTGGTGTTGAACGAGATCAGCGACAAGACCGTATTCGCGTCTGTATTGTTCGGCCTGATTGACGGCTGGTCGCTGGCAGAGGACGAGCATTTGCGCATTCCCGGCAGTCCAGGATTATTTCCTGAAAGCTGGCGGACATTGCTGTACCAGGAAGGATTCAAATCCGTGCTGTTTCCGGCCAACGCTGATCATTCGCTGGGGCAGCAGATTATCGTCGCGGACAGCGACGGCGTGATCAGACAGCAAGCCGCAGATCAAGGCCGGATTCAAAAGCAACCCAGTCAGACCGAAACGCTTGCCGAGCCCATAACTGTGCCAGCTCAAATTGATTCTACAGAAGTGCATAAGCAGGATGTGGCCGAAGCGGTGCAAAGCCTGATTCTGGATAGCCTGTCGGCAGCATTAACTATAAGCCGGGACATGATCGAGCTGGATGTGCCGTTCTCGGACTACGGCATTGATTCGATACTGGGGGTCGGCTTTATTCAGCAGCTCAACAAGGCCCTGTCCCTGTCGATGAATACCACGATCCTGTTCGATTATGCGACGGTCGAACGCCTGACTGGACACATCATCGCGGACAACCGGCATGGCATCCGCATCGAGGCCAGCCCGGCAGATGCAAAATTGCCTAAACCGGCCGCGATACCGGCGCAAGCCGCGACGCCTTTGCACTGCGTGCACACGCGGAAGGTTGAACCGGAGCCTGCGCAGCAGCCGCCAACCCGGCAGGGGCCGAACCGGCTAGAGACGGACGGTATCGCCGTTATCGGCATGTCGGGCCAGTTTCCCGGTGCGAAAAATGTCGATGAGTTTTGGCAGAACATGATTTCAGGCGTCGATCCGGTGACTGAACTGCCGGAGCACTATCTGGGCGAGCAACGCTACAGCCCCGAAAAACAGCCCGGCAAAAGCTATTGCAAATGGGGCGGCGTACTGGAAGGACGGGACTGCTTCGATCCGATGTTCTTCAATATTTCGCCACGGGAAGCTGAGTCGATGAATCCGCATCAGCGCCTGATCCTGCAGGAAAGCTGGAAAGCGCTGGAAGACGCCGGTTATAACCCGAAATCGCTGTCGGACAGCCGAACCGGGATTTTTGTCGGCTCCGAACCGACCGGCTATGTGCATGAAACCTTTACCGGCGCGTCCGAAGCCATTGTCGCATCGAGGCTGTCCTATTTTCTGAATCTGAAAGGCCCCGCTTTTGTCGTCAATACCGGCTGTTCGTCATCCGGCGTAGCGCTGCATTTGGCCTGCGAAAGCCTGCGCAACCACGAGTCCGATCTTGCGCTGTCCGGCGGCGTTTTTGCGGTGATGGGACAGACCATTCTGGTCGGTTTGTCGCAGACCGACATGCTGACCCACAAAGGGCGCTGTTATGCGTTTGACGCCGACGCCGACGGCATGGTGATGTCGGAAGGCGTCGGCATGGTGGCTTTGAAACGCCTGGATCAGGCGCTCGCCGACGGCGACGCCATCTACGGCGTCATACGGGCTTCCGGTATCAATCAGGACGGCGCCAGCAACGGCATTACCGCGCCAAACGGCATCGCCCAGCAACAATTGATTACCGACGTTTACCGGCGCTACCAGATAGACCCGGAACGGATCAGCTATATTGAAACGCATGGCACCGGCACCCAGCTCGGCGATCCGATCGAAGCCAATGCGCTGGCGCGGGCTTTCAGGGAGTTTACCGACAAGACGCATTATTGCGCGATAGGCAGCGCCAAGTCGCATATCGGGCACACCTCGTCAAACTCCGGCGTGACCGGGCTGATCAGTCTGTTGCTGTCGTTAAAACATCATAAGCTGCCTGGACTGAGGCATTTTAAGAAGCTCAATCCGCTGATCGACTTTGAACAGTCGGCGTTTTATCCGAGTACGCAGCAGTCGGAATGGCGTTCAACCGACGGCAAGCCGCTGATGGCGGCGATGAATTCTTTCGGCCACGGCGGCACCAATGCACACTTGGTTGTGGAAGAATTCGTCGGCGGGAGCGCGGAACGAGTCCGTAACGTCAGTGCCGAAACAGGACAACCTGAATTGATTGTGTTGTCGGCAAAAGATGAAGCCCGGCTGATGGATATGGCGACCAATCTGAATAATTTTGTCCTACAGGCGATTAGATATTCTGCCGAAGGCCAGTTCAGCGACGAGGTTGTGACACTTGCCGATATTGCCTATACGCTGCAAACCGGACGCGAGGCAATGGAACAACGCGTGGCATTTAAGGTTCACAGCCTTATCGAATTAACCGGCGCGCTGGCTGCATTTTTGACCGATAACTCAGGCGGAAGCCCACTGTGGATCGGTTATGTCGAGCCCAAGCGTAACAAAAAAGAGCGCAATCAATACGCAACGGAAATTTCCCGCTGGCTTGCCGATAGCGCACAGGACAAGCTGGCGGCGTCCTGGGTCCAGGGCGCTGAAATAGACTGGTCGAATTTGCGCCGGGAGAGTAAAACCCGGCGGATTCATTTACCGGCCTATCCGTTTGCGCGTGAGCGTTACTGGCGGCCTAATGAGGTTTTCGGCACCCTATCCGGGCAGGAACGTGCGGTTTATGAAAATTTTCACTTGCACCCGCTGGTGCAGCGCAATACCTCCACGCTGTATCAGCAACGCTTTCAGTCGACTTTTACCGGCGCCGAGTTTTTCCTGTCCGATCATATCGTTCAGGGGCAAAAACTGCTGCCCGGTGTCGCTTACCTGGAAATAGCCAGGGCGGCGGTCAGTCATGCGGTGGGCCACGAACAGCAATTTCATGCGCTGAGGCTTAACAATATCATCTGGACCAAGCCGCTCGCGGTAACGGACGGGGCGGTAGAGGTTGCGATCAGCCTGAATGCAGAAGCAAACGGTTCGATCAGCTATCAGATACGCTCAGGACAGGCACAGGTGCATCATCAGGGTGTGGCGTTTACCGAAGCGCCAAAGACGCCGGAGCCGCTGGATTTGTCCGCCTTGCGAATCAGCATCGATCAAACCGGCGTAACGGCTGATTTATGTTACGCGGCGTTGGAGTCGGCAGGCATTTGTTACGGTCCTGCGCAAAAAGCCATACAGACCGTTTATACCGGACGCAATCAGGTGCTGGCTAAACTGCAATTGCCGGATGTTATCGCCGATACCCAAGAATTGTATGTGCTGCATCCGGCCATCATGGATTCCGCGCTACAGGCGACAATCGCGCTGGCGCTGGCTGGGGCGGGCGAGTCAGGCCAGCGGCCGGTGTTGTTGCCTTTTGCGCTGGAGTCGCTGGAAGTCTTCGCTCCATGCCAACCGATCATGTGGATCTGGATACGCGCTTCTGCAACGCCTGCGGCAGGCGATGACTTGCACAAACTCGATATTGATCTGTGTACCGAACAGGGCGAAGTGTGCGTGCGTATGCTGGGCTTTACCTCCAGGGTATTGTCCAGGGATCGAATCGCACCCGTTGACGGCAAAGATACCGGCCGCGCCGCACCGCATCCGCTGCTGCATTCGCAGGATGCCGATGGACGGCAGTTTGTCACGCGTTTTAGCGGTAGCGAGTTTTTCCTGAGGGATCACAGCGGCATGTTGCCGGGAGCGGTGTATCTGGAAATGGCGCGGGCGGCTGCGCATTGCGGTGACGGCAGCATTTACGGGCTAAGCCATATCGTCTGGCCCAAACCGATGCTGGTGAATGAGCAGGGCAGCGGTCTGATAACAAAGCTGACGCCTGACGGCTTCTCAATCACGACCCGGAACAATGACGTCGACAGTATCCATTGCCAGGGCAAGATAATAACCGATCCGGCCACACCGGAAACCGGCGCCGAATTCGACATTGAAGCCATTAAATCCCGTTGCGCGTCAGTGCTCAGCAAGGAGCAATGCGACCGATTACTTGATTCCACGCATGGCCCCGCTTTGCTGAGTATCGATCACCTACGCTATAACGATCAGGAAGCTCTGGCAAGGCTTGAACTGCCGGACGAGCTGAAACCCGGCCAAGCGGATTATGTTCTGCATCCGAGCCTTTTGAACGGGGCGATATTAACCGGCGTGGTGTGGACGTTGACCGCTCGGCCCGGAGCGGCGTTGCCGATGCCGTTCAGCATGGATCAATTACGGATTTACCGACCGCTTCCGCAGCAGCTTTATGCGTATGTGCGAAGACACGAAGATACCTCGCAATCCGGCAATATTGAAACTGTCGATATTGACCTGCTCGACAGTCAGGGCCTGTGTCTGGCGTCGCTGCAAGGATTTACTACCGTGTTTGCGCAACAGGACGACGAACTGGTGTTTGCAGCGCCGGAGTGGCAGGATCAACCGTTGTCTGTGCCGGTTCAGCCGGTGCGGACGGCAGCGCCGGTTTTCATCCTGTCTGAAAAGCAGGATGCGCTGCATAAAGCATTGCAGGCAAAATGGCCGAGAGCCCACATTGAAATCCTGCCTGCCTTGGGCGAAGACCTTGCGGCGGGCATTGAACGCTGTTTCCTGCAACTGTTTTCACGCTGCCGGCATGTGATCAACGAAAAATCCGGCCGCATTCAGCCGCTGGTGTTGCTGATCCCGCACAATGAGCAGGCGGTGTTGTACTGCGGCTTGAGCGGACTGCTGAAAACAGTCAGGCTTGAACATCCCCGAATCGCAGCAAAAACCGTTTGTTATCAATTGGCCGATGATGCGTCCATCACGCAGTTTGTCAGCCAACTGGCCGGGGAAATCAACTCGCTCCGCGGCGATGTCGAAATTCGTTACAGCAGCGATGGACAAAGGCAGGTCAGGATATTGACCGAAGTCAATCTGCCGGATAGCGGTGCGCAGATGCCGGTTTTCAAGCCCGGCGATGTGATCTGGATTACCGGCGGCCTGGGCGGCGTCGGGCGGCTGCTGGCCCGTTATCTGGGCGTGGACCGGAAAGCCCGACTGGTGCTGAGCGGACGCTCGGCGCTCGATGCAGACAGTCAACAATTCATCAACGCCTTGAAGCAACAAGGCGCCGAGCTGATTTACCTGCAGGCCGATATAGCGCAAGCCGAATCGGTCAAGGGCGCGTTGAAGCGCATAGAACAGCATTACGGCCGACTGAATGGAATCATTCACAGCGCCGGGGTTATCGAGGATGACTATATCGGTAACAAAACCGATGACCAGATCAGGCGTGTGCTGCGTCCGAAAATTGCAGGCATTTTGGCATTGGATGCGGCAACCCGGCATCTGCCGCTGGACTACATGGTGTTGTTTTCATCCATTGCCGGCGCTTTGGGCAATCCTGGACAGGCCGACTATGCCGGAGCCAATGCCTTTTTGGACGGCTTTGCGCACTACCGCAACGACCAAGTGCGGCAAGGCAAATGTGCCGGCAAAACGCTGTCGCTGAACTGGCCGTTATGGCGGGACGGCGGCATGCAAATGGAGCGGCAAAACGAAGTGCTGATGCGGCAGGCCACCGGCATGGCGGCAATGGATACCGAATCCGGCTTGCGCGCGCTGGAGCAAAGTTTGTCCGGCAACTATGCGCAGGTACTGGTTGCCTATGGCGATAAGGCCGGTATTTGTAGCAAGCTGCTTGCGTTCAAATATGATGCGGTCGAAACCGGGCTTTTCGTAGACGGTGATAATGACGGCCTGCAACAAAAACTGACGCAATCGGTATCAGCCGAACTGATCCGGGTTGTCGCCGAAGTTCAGCGTATCCGGCCCGAAAAAATCGCCTTGTCGCGCGATTTGTCCGCCTATGGCTTTGATTCGATCAGTTTTACCGAATTCGCTAACGCGCTGAACAAGGTTTACGCGTTGTCATTGATGCCGACCTTGTTTTTCGAAATACCCGAGCTGGCTGCGTTGGCCGGTTATTTGATAGCTCATCACCAACAGGCGTTGTTGAAAAAATACGGCTTGGACAAGGCGCAGGCGATTGCGGAAACTTTCAGACATGATACGGTCGAAACAAGACTGAGTTACAGCCTGCCTGCCGCAGACAGTAACGATAACGACGGCCTGCAACAGAAACTGACGCAATCGGTGTCTGCCGAACTGGTCCGGCTGGTCGCCGAAGTTCAGCGTATCCGGCCCGAAAAGATTACCTTGTCGCGCGATTTGTCCGCTTACGGCTTCGATTCGATCAGCTTTACCGAATTCGCTAACGCGCTGAACAAGGTTTACGCGCTGTCATTGATGCCGACGCTGTTTTTCGAAATACCGGATCTGGCTGCGTTGGCCGGTTATCTGATAAGCCATCACCAACAGGCGTTGTTGAAAAAATACGGTTTGGACAGGCAGCAACCGATTGCTGAACCGAAACCTGAGCCCGTTGCGCAGCCCGGACGTTTCCGTCGACAGGAAGCGGCACCGGTTGCAATCAACGCACCGGTTATCGATACAGACGCTATCGCGGTAATCGGCATTGGTGGAAAATTCCCCGGTTCGGCCGATCTGGATGATTTCTGGCGGCAGTTGCAGGCTAACCGGGATTTGATTTCCGAGGTGCCGAAACAGCGCTGGGACTGGCGTGAAATATACGGCGACCCGCATCAACAGCCGGGCAAAACCAAAGTCAAATGGGGCGGCTTCATTGCCGACGCCGACTGCTTCGACGCCCGTTTTTTCGGCATCTCGCCGGTCGAAGCCGAGGCGCTCGACCCGCAATTCAGGCTGTTTCTGGAAACCGTATGGGCAACGCTGGAGGACGCAGGCTATCCGGCCGGCGCATTGTCCGGCAGTAAAACCGGCGTTTTCGCAGGAGTCGCGACAGCCGATTACAAGGATTTATGGTGCGAGGCCAGACTTAAAGGAACGATCAAGTCGCTGACTGAACCGTTTCCGTTCATGATTGCCAACCGCGTCTCCTACTGGTTCAATTTTCACGGCCCCAGTGAAGTGATAGACACCGCCTGTTCCAGTTCGCTGATAGCGGTCAACAGGGCTATCGAGAGCATCAGGCAGGGCAACTGCGACATCGCCCTGGCCGGCGGCGTCAACGTTTTGGGCAGCCCGAGGCTTACCATTGCGTCCAGTCAGGCGGGCATGCTCAGTGAGGACGGGCGCTGTATGACCTTCGACCAGCGGGCCAACGGGTACGTGCGTAGCGAAGGCGTTGCCGTGTTGCTGTTAAAACCGTTGCATAAGGCCATTGCCGATAACGACAGAATCTACGGCCTGATCCGGGGCAGCGGTGAAAACCACGGCGGCCGCTCGGCTTCGCCTACCGCGCCCAATGCCGCCGCGCAAAAACAACTGCTGGTCGATGTCTACAGCCGCTCCGGGATTGACCCCCGCACAGTCAGTTATATAGAAGCCCATGGCACCGGTACCGTGCTGGGCGACCCGGTTGAGGTCAACGGCCTGAAAGCTGCTTTCGCCGAACTGTATCAACGCCAGGGGCTGTCCATACCGGCTCAAGCCTATTGCGGACTGAACTCGGTCAAAGCCAATGTCGGCCACCTGGAAGCGGCGTCCGGCGCGACCGGCATCATCAAGGTTCTGTTGATGCTGAAACACCGGCAGATACCGGGCAATCCGCATTTGAAAACGCCGAATCCGTATCTGCAATTGGACGGAACGCCTTTTTATCTGGTTGATGAAACCAGGGACTGGGAACAGCAAACCGATCAAAACCGGAATCCGCTGCCGAGACGGGCGGGCGTCAG
Source organism: Methylobacter sp. (assembly GCA_030679035.1). GTDB lineage: Bacteria > Pseudomonadota > Gammaproteobacteria > Methylococcales > Methylomonadaceae > Methylobacter_A. The sequence continues at coordinate 80,280 of JAUXTH010000114.1, forward strand.
CAGCTTCGGTGTCGGAGGTTCCAATGCCCATGTCATTATCGAAGAGTATCAAGGCAATGCCGGGCAGCCTAGCGAGCCGATAAGCTGCACGTCACCGGCACTGATCGTTCTGTCGGCAAAAAACGAACAGCGTCTGCGTGATTACGCAGGCAAACTGTTGCAGTTCATCCGCAACGAGCGGGAATCCGTCGACTTGCGGGACTTGGCCTATACGCTGCAAGTCGGCCGCGAAGCCATGCCGCAGCGGCTGGCTTTTCAGGCGGCCTCGTTTGATCAGCTGGAGCAGAAATTGCAGGCCTTTATCGATCAGCCGACACCGGTTGAAGGCGTACACAGGGGACAGGTCAAACAAAACGACGACGGGATGACGGTGTTTTCGGCCGATGAAGATATGGCCGCCACTTTCGATGCCTGGATTGAAAAAGGCAAATACGATAAGTTGCTGGCGGCCTGGGTGAACGGGCTCGAATTTGACTGGCTCAGGCTTTACAGCGGCTGCAAACCTGCGCGCATTGGCCTGCCGACTTATCCCTTTGCCCGTGAGCGTTATTGGATACCGACAGCGGAACCTGCTACGGAAAACGGCCACAGCGAGACCGAGCCTTTGGAAGCAGATACGGATGTAGAGCTAGCCGATGATTTGTTGACTTTTGAAGAGGTCTGGTCCGAGTTACCACTGGCTAACGGGTCTGCTGACTCAATTAAAACACTGCTGTGTTTTGTTTCCGGACAACGGAGTCAACAAGCCATCACTGAGCAGGTGCATCAACTCGATGCGCAGACTCGTGTGCTTTTTGTTGAACAAGGCATCGGTACGGCGCAGGTTTCCGATGGACGCTACCGGATCGACGCCGACAACGCCGAGACCTATACCCAGGCGTTCAGCATGATTCGCGACACTGCGGGTGATGTGGATGCGATCCTGTATTTATGGCCGCTGGAAGACCCGCGTTGTGTCAAGGATGCATCCCGTGTGCTGCATCTGCTGCAAGCGACGGCCTCGGCCGGACTCAAACCCCGGAAACTGATCCTGTCAGGCGCGTATGCCGATGCGCTGGAGCGATGCTATCTGGATGCATGGATCGCTTTTGAACGCTCATTAGGACTAGTGCTGCCGGATACGCAAGTGGCGGTCATCTTCCGTGAGGCGGATGCGCAGAGCCGGAATGCCCCAGTGCAGGAATGGCTACGGACACTCTGGGCCGAACTGCAAGTACCGCAACTGCACAGTGCATTGTACCGGCAACAGATCCGCTATACGGCTAAGGTGCAGCCGGTTGATTTGCGGCCCTCCGGTGACAGCCTGCTGAAACAGGGTGGCACTTACCTGATTACCGGGGGCTGCGGCGGTCTGGGCATGATCTTTGCCGAACATCTGGCGAAGAACTATGCCGCCAATCTGGTTTTGACCGGCCGCTCTGCACCGGATGCGGAAAAACGGAACAATTTGCAAAAACTGGAAAGCTATGGAGGCCATGTGCTCTATGTGCAGGCCGATGTAGCCGACCCGGAGGCCATGCAGGCGGGTATCGAACAGGCCGCACAGCGTTTTGGCGATATTAACGGCGTGCTGCATATCGCCGGTATCAGCGGTGCGGCCACGGTGCTGGAAACAAATCCGGCGGATTTCCAGCGGGTGCTGGATGCCAAGATGGCAGGTACAGAGGTGCTGGATAGCGTGCTGGAAAAGCAGACGCCGGATTTTGTCTGTTATTTTTCCTCGTCATCGGCGATTCTGGGCGATTTTGGCTCCTGCGACTATGCGCTGGGTAACCGCTTTCAAACAGCGTATGCGCACTACCGGAACAGCCATTATCCCGGCAAAACCATCGTTATCAACTGGCCGCTGTGGCGGGACGGTGGCTTGCAGGTCGGCGACAGCGAGCAAACCCGGTTCTATCTAAAATCCAGCGGGCAACGCAGTCTGGAGTCGAATGAAGGCATCAGGCTATTTGAGCAGTTGCTGGCGCAGGATAAAACCCAGTATCTGGTGCTGGCCGGACAAGCGGAACGAATCCAGCGCATCATTGATCTGAACCCTACCGATTTAAACCCTGTCAGATCCGAGCCAGTTCCGGTGGTTGCGGACGTTGCCGCGGGTAGCGGCAGGCGCGCAGGGATGAAAGGGCTCGATGTCGAGCAGTGCATCAACCATGACTTAAAAGAACAGATTTGCAATCTGCTCAAGACCAAGCGTAATGAACTCGATGCCGACAGCAACTTGGCGGATTTTGGTTTTGACTCGATCAGTCTGGCCGAATTCTCCCGGATGTTGAGCCGTTTTTATGCGCTTGAAATCACGCCGTCGGTGTTTTTCAGCCATGCCACATTGCGGAAGTTGACGGCTTATTTTTTCACCGAGTACCGGCAGGCGATGCAGGCGTTTTATCATGAGCCGGATGCCGATGCGCCTCAGGCTCCGCCTGTCGTTATCGAAACCGCTACAAAGCCGGGCAGTCAAGCGGCGGCTGTCTCTCCAGCATACCGGCCTGAGACGGACATCAACGAGCCGATTGCGATTATCGGCATCAGCGGACGATTTCCGAAGGCGCGCAATGTCGACGAATTGTGGCAGATTCTGGAGCAGGGCGCGGATGCGGTTGACGAGATTCCGGGCGACCGTTTCGACTGGCGGCAATATTACGGCGATTCGGCCAATAATGCCGAGAAGACCAACAGCAAGTGGTGCGGCTGCATTCCGGGCATTGCCGAGTTTGATCCGCTGTTTTTTGAAATCTCGCCTCTGGAAGCGGAACGGATGGATCCCCGGCAGCGGCATTTGCTGCAAGAGTCATGGCTGGCGCTGGAAAATGCGGGTTACGGTTCCGAGCAGATAGCGCGCTATAAAATCGGCATGTTTGTCGGTGTTGAGGACGGCAGCGATTATCAACGGCGGTTGAAGAAAGTGAGTCTGACCTCGACGCATAACGGTATTTTGGCTTCGCGGCTGGCTTATTTCCTGAACCTGAAAGGCCCGATCATGGCGATCAATACCGCGTGTTCCTCGTCCCTGGTTGCGGCGCATCAAGCTTGTCTCAGTTTGCGGCAGAATGAATGCGATACTGCGATTGCCGCTGGCGTGAACCTGATGGTATCACCGGCGGCGTATGTCGGCATGACGCAGGCCGGCATGCTGTCGCCGGATGGAAAATGCTATGTTTTTGACCAGCGCGCAAACGGCATGGTGCCCGGCGAGGCGGTTGCGGTGGTCGTGCTAAAACGCCTGTCCAGAGCGCTTGCCGATGGCGATCCGATTCATGGCGTGATCCGCGGCAGCGGTATTAATTATGACGGCAAAACCAACGGCATCACTGCGCCCAGCGGCGCGTCGCAAACCGAATTGCTGGTCGATGTTTATCAAAAAGCCCGTCTGCAACCGGAAGATATTGACTACGTCGTTACCCACGGCACCGCCACCCAGCTGGGCGATCCTGTCGAGATCAACGCGCTGTACGATGCGTTTAAGGGTAGCACGGACAAGCAGGGCTTTTGCGCGCTGACCTCGACCAAAAGCAATTTCGGCCATACCTTTGCAGCGTCCGGACTGGTCAGCCTGATCAGCCTTGTCCAGGCGCTAAAATATGAAACCATTCCGGCCAGCCTGCATTGCGAACAGGAGAACGATTATATCCGCTGGCGGGAAAGCCCGTTTTATGTCAATAAACGGAAGAAAGCCTGGACAAAGCAGCCGGGACAGCTGCGTATCGGCGCGGTCAGCGCTTTCGGCATGAGCGGCACCAATGCGCATATGGTGGTGCAAAATCATGTCGCCGAACCCGCGCGGGCGTCGGCATCCGCACCGTATTATCTGCTGGCTGTTTCGGCAAAAACCGAGTCTGCGTTGCAGGAGCAAATCCGGCAAATGGTCGCCTATCTGCAAAAGTCTGAATCGGGCCAACAAGGGTTGGACACCATCAGTTACACCTTGCAGCAGGGGCGGCATCACTTCCAGTACCGTTGCGCCATCGTGGTTTCGGATGTTCAGCATGCGGTTGAAACATGGAGCCGGTCGGTTAATCGGGATGCTGGGGCCGATTGTTGCCGCGGCGTCGTCAGCCGCGAATTTACCGGCCAAAAAGCGATAAGCCACTATATCAAGGATCTTACTCAGCAAGGCCGCGATTTGTTGGACAAGGCGAACGATTACCGGGACATGCTGCTGGCGCTGGCGGATTTTTATTGCCAGGGTTACGACATCCCGTGGCAAAACCTGTACCCGGCGACACCCCGGCGCGTTAGTCTGCCGGGCTATCCTTTTGCCAGAGAGCATTACTGGATTGATGAAGAGATTGAGCAGGCCCCGGTTGCAGTCGAAGCGCCTGAAGCCAGGCTGCACCCGCTGGTGCACCGGAATATTTCCAGCCTGGAAAAACAGCAATTTGCCTCTACATTTACCGGCGATGAGCGCTATATGGCTCGGTATCAGCAGGCGCAACAGCAGTTTATTCCGGCGCTGTTTTATCCCGAAATGGCCCGGTTTGCGGCCGAACAGGCAACGGGGCAGCCGGTTGCCGGGCTGAAAAACATGGTTTGGGGAACGCCGCTGGTTTATCGGCAGGGTAGTGAACATACATTAACCGTCTACCTGCACAAAAAGGATAGCGATATTCTTTATTCGATCGATATGGACGGGCATCAAGAAGCCTGCAACCACTTCGGCGAAGTCATCATCGACAGTTCCTCTATACAGTTGCCTGAATCGGTTGATTTTTCAAGGCTGCGGGCCGGATTGCAGCGGATGGAGCCGGATAGTGTTCTTGCGGATCAGGCTGCCGCGGCTATAGCCGATATTTACTGTAGCGGAACGGAGCTGCTGGCGACGCTGAATCTGCCTGGAAATACAAATGACCAAATCAGAGGGATGATGTTCCAGCCGCTGTTCATCAATGCGGCGTGGCGGCTGCTTCAGTTTTTTGCCCGGAACAGCTCCGGCTGGAACGGATCGGCATTATTGCCGTTTTCGCTGCAACGGATAGCGGCGTCCGGGGCGCTGCCGGACCAGCTTGTGCTGCATCTTGTGCACAAAGGCGGTACTATTGGGCATCAGCAAAAATACGATATGACGTTCTACGATGCGAATGGAAAGGCGCATCTGCATTTGCAGGAGCTAACGCTCACCACCCAAGACAGGCTGTTTAACATTTCGATTTAATCTAAATAAAATACCAGACAGATGAACAAACGGATAAAACTATGCATCATTGGCGGAGGACCGCTGGGAATAGGCCTGGGCAGGGAGCTGAACGACGGCGGAATCGACTATGACCTGTATGAGTCGGAAGCGGATTTGGGCGGCGTGTGGAATGGCGACGGCAAGTGCGGCCGGGTCTACCCTTCGCTGCATTTGATTTCACCGAAGTTCAATACCCAGGTGCCCGATTACCCGATGCCGGACGATTATCCGGTTTACCCGAACCACAAAATGATGCTGGCTTATATGCGTTCTTATGCCAGGGACTTCGGCGTGTATGACAAAGCCATTTTCAATACTTCGGTAACTAAATTGGAACCGGCCGGAGACGGCTGGGATGTGACCTTATCCAGCGGCGAATGCAAACACTATTCGTTTGTCGCTGTCTGCAACGGCGCGCAACGGGTCGCCCGTTATCCGTCCCCTCCGTACCGTGGGCATTTCAGCGGCGAAGTTTTTCATTCAATGGACTATAAATCCCCCGACCAGGTCAGAGGCAAACGGGTTCTGGTTATCGGCGCAGGCAACTCCGGCTGCGACATCGCCGTGGATGCCGTGCATCATGGCACCGACGTATATCACAGCACACGGCGTGGCTACCATTATTATCCGAAATTTATCGGCGGCAAGCCGACGCCGCAATGGATGCTGCAACTGGGCAACAAGTTCAAATCCAAGGAAGAGACCATGGCTTATATCCAGCAGGTGTTCAAGCTGGCCGGTTACGACGGCGTCGATTACGGATTGAAAAAGCCCGATCACCCGCTGGACGGCGCGCATCCGATCATGAACTCCCAGATTCTGTACCACATCGGTCATGGCGATATTAAGCCGAAAGAGGATGTCGACTACTTCGATGACAACACCGTCTATTTTACCGACGGCACCAGCGCCGAAGTGGACGTGATTATCTACGCCACCGGCTATGACCGGGATTTTCCGTTTATCGATCCGGCGCTGCTGCAATGGAAAGCAGGCATTCCGGATCTGTTTATTCATATTGCGCCCAGAAACCTGGACAACATATTTTTCTTCGGTTTTGTTAATGCGGCGGCAGGCCTAGGCGACGGCTTGAGATTGCAGGGCCAGTTCGTCAGAAGCTATATCAAGGCGTTTACTGACAAAAGCAAAGGCTATGACAAATTCATCAAGGCCAAGCAGGAAGACGACCCGGATTTGGGACAGGATTATTTCCTGGATTCGCACCGGCATTTATGGGAAGTGGATTTCTGGAAGTTTATTAAAGTCGCGCGCAAATACCGCGACATGCTGGATGAACGTTGAGTTTGCAGGACAATGATGGAGAACGCCGGATGATATTTGACGGATCAGAAGATCTGGATGCCGCAATGCAGCAGTTCCTGGATAACGAGCTGGTAGAGGCCGCATCACAGCAGGCGCAGCAAGCGTGTCCGTGCGCCCCGGAGAAAGCGAAACAGCCGAGCGCCGACATGCAGCAACAGCCTGAGCCGGCGACTGTGAGCGCGGCAGACACATCAGCCCGGCAGCAAGCCGGACAACATACGGATACCGGCGCCACCAGTGCAACGCCACTTCGATTCAGGCAGGAAATTGCTCACATTGCGTCAACGGTGTTGAAGATTCCGCCGGACAGGCTGGATGTACGGGAAAATATGTCCCGCTACGGTGTCGACTCGATTATCGTCACCGAAATAATGAAACGCATTTCAGACCTGCTGGATTTGCCGATTGCGCCGACCGTTTTTTTCGAAGCCAGACATCTGGACGAACTGGCGGGTATTTTGTATCAGCGTTACCGGAAGACTATCGAGAAGCGGGTGCTAACCGAAGAAGTTCAGCAGTTCGATAATGTAAGTGCGGTGCAGGCAGATGGCACAGCCGACATCGACAGCGCCGAAATCGATTCCGAAGTTAAAAGTTGGATCAGCAAATTCAGGGCCAGCGCCGCGTCCGGGGCACAAGATCAAGCCGTTGATCAAACGGATCGTCAGCAAACACCGAACAACGTCCGCAGCCCTGGTGAAACCGGCTACGAACCGGTTGCGATAATCGCAATGGAGGGCATATTCCCGGACAGTGCGAATTTGCAGGAATTCGAGAACCATCTGCGCCAGGGCGACGACTGCATCAGCGAAATTCCGGCCGATAGATGGGACTGGCAGCAGGTATACGGCGACCCGAAGCAGGGCGAATTTACCAATGTCAAATATGGCGGTTTTGCGCCGGATATCGACAAGTTCGATCCGTTGTTTTTCGGCATGTCGCCCAGGGAAGCGGAACTGATGGATCCGCAACACCGCCTGTTTATCCAGTGCGTGTGGAAACTGATCGAGTCGGCCGGTTATGCGCCGAAATCCCTTTCCGGCCGCAAAATCGGCCTGTTTATGGGCATCAATTTACAGGATTATGCCCACCTGATCGACCGTGCAGGCGCGATGGAGGCGCTGCATCTGACCAGTCTCGGGCACATGTTCTGTCCCAACCGGCTGTCGTTCTTCCTCGACATACACGGCCCCAGCCAGGTGATCGACACGGCCTGTTCGAGTTCGCTGGTGGCGCTGCACCGGGCGGTGTTGAGCATACAGCACGAAGGCTGTGAAATGGCGATTGCGGGCGGCGCAAATCTGCTGATTTCGCCGGACATGCACATCATGTACAGCAAGGTCGGCATGATCTGCGAGGATGGGCGCTGCAAAACCTTTTCCGAACAGGCCAACGGCTATGTGCGAAGCGACGGCGTCGGCGCGGTTCTGCTGAAATCATTGAAACGGGCCGAACAGGATGGCGATACCATTCTGGGCGTGATCCGGGGTTCCGCCGAAAATCATGGCGGCATGTCCACGTCGCTGACTGCGCCGAATCCGAAAGCGCAGGCCAGCCTGATTGTCGAGGCCCATCAAAAGGCCAACATCGATCCGCGCAGCATTGGTTACATCGAATGCCACGGTACCGGCACTTCGCTGGGCGATCCGATCGAGATAAACGGCCTGAAAATGGCGTTCGAGCAACTGCATCGAAGCTCCGGCGTTGCGATGCCGGATGCGGCCTATTGCGGCCTGGGCTCGGTCAAATCGAATATCGGTCATGCCGAAACCGCAGCCGGTATCGCCGGGGTTATCAAGGCGTTGCTGGCGCTCAGGCACCAGCGGCTGTACCGGAGTCTGCACTGTGACGTTATCAACCCGATGATAGAGTTGGAGCAATCGCCGTTTTTTATCTTGCAGCAGGGGCGGCCCTGGCAACGATCAGTCATTGACGGCAACGAGCAGCCAAGGCGCGCAGGCGTCAGTTCATTCGGCGCAGGCGGTTCCAATGCGCATGTGGTGATTGAGGAATATATTGAAAACCCGTTGCCTCCGGTGCAAAGATCGGTGCCGGCGCTGATCCTGCTGTCTGCCAAAAATGAAGCCCGGCTAGGCGATGTTGTCGAGAATCTGCTCCGGTTCCTGAATGAGCTACCGGATTCGGAAACGCCGGATATAGCGGATATCGCCTTTACCTTGCAAGTCGGGCGCGAGGCGATGGCTGAACGGCTGGCTGTTATCGCGGACTCGGTTGCCGAATTGAAGGCAAAGCTCGGCCGGATGGAAGCCGCCGATTGCTACAAAGGTACTGTCACACGCAACAAGGAGGCATTGAGGGCGCTGAATGAAGATGACGCCTTGCCGGAAAATGTCAGACAGCGGTTTGCAGAGGGCAATGTCCGGCAACTGGCCGAGCTTTGGGTCAAGGGCGTCAATATCGACTGGCAAGCGCTGTATGATGAAACCGCGTTTGCCGGCAGACGGCCGCGCCGGGTCACTCTGCCTTCGTACCCCTTTGCCATGCAGCGTTACTGGCTGCCGGAAACCGGCGGCAACAGGCGCATCAGTCAGGCTCCCGCGCAACTGCATCCGTTGATGCATCAGAACACTTCGGATCTTTCCGAGCAGCGTTTCAGTTCCGTGTTTAGCGGCACCGAGTTTTTCTTGGCCGACCATGTGGTGATGGGCGAGAAGGTGCTGCCCGGCGTCGCCTACCTGGAAATGGCGCGGGCGGCGATAAAGCAGATCAGCGCGGAGGTGGACAGCAACCCGGTTAATATCCGGCTGAAAAATGTGGTCTGGGCCAGACCGTTCGTACTCGGCAATCAACCGACGCCGTTGCATATCGGCCTGCATCCCGAGCAACACAATCAAATCGCCTATCGGATTTACAGTAAAGTCGGTGACGTGGCTGTTTTGCACAGCCAGGGCACGGCGGTGCTGCTGCAACCGGGATCGACTGACGATGCCGGGGAAGAAAAGCTGGATTTGGCCGCGTTGCGGGACAAAATAACCGCCGGACGGCCGGAACTGAACAGTCTTGACGCCGGGCAATGCTATGACGCGTTCAGGGCCATGGGCATAGAGTACGGGCCGGGGCATCAAGGGCTGGAAACGGTTTATTTTTCCGCTCCCGGCAACGCCGCCGCAGTAACCGAGGATAGAGCAATCGTCAATACTGCTGACTTAAAGCCCTCTCCAGAGGGAGAGGGTTGGGTGAGGGGAAATCAAAATAAGGAAAAAAGCTTATTTATATCCCCTCATCCCAGCCTTCTCCCTGAGGGAGAAGGAGCGCACGCCCCCCCCCAGGTATTGGCAAAACTGGTATTGCCCTCCTGCGTGGAAAGCGGAGCGGCGCAATTTGTGCTGCATCCGGGCTTGATGGATTCCGGCCTGCAAGCCTGTATCGGATTGATGGCCGGTTCCGGCCATGCGCTGCCGACAGGGGCAGCAGCAGGTTCAGAGGTTGCAGCGTCACTGCCTTTTGCGCTGGATGAGCTGACTTTGCTGGCGCAGCCGTCGGCAACGATGTGGGCGTGGATTCGTTACGCCGACGGCAGTTCGCCCACCGACAAGGTGCAAAAACTGAATATCGATTTGTGCGATGACCAAGGGCGGATCTGCGTCCGCATGAAGGGTTTTTCCTCCCGCAGCCTGGAACAAAAACAAGCGGTCGAAACCAGCGCCATGCTGATGTGCAAGCCGGTATGGACCGATCAGGTTGTAGCCGGCGATGCAGAAAACCAGGTTTGGGAGCGGCATCTGGTCGTACTGTGCGATTTGGACCGGCACTTTGCCGACTCAATCGAGCAGGACATAGCGGCAAAAATCGCCGGGGTCTCCTGCTCGCGTCTGCATTTGAACGGGGCTGTCGAGGACAGCTACCAGGATGCAGCCATCAAGATTTTCGAGATGATCAAGCAGGCTTTTACCCAGAAAACTACCGGCAATACGCTGCTTCAGGTGCTGATTCCGGGACGCGGCAAAGGCATGCTGTTTGGCGGCTTGTCCGGCTTGCTGAAAACCGCAAACAGGGAGAATGCAAGATTTTTCGGGCAACTGATCGAACTGGATGCCGGTGAAACCGGGAACGGGCTGTCGGCAAAAATTATCGCCGACAGCAGAACACCGGAGCAGGCCCAGATTCGCTACAACGGCGGCATGCGTCAGGTGCTGCGCTGGCAGGAAACGGATATTGAAGGGCCGTCAGTCGTGCCGTGGAAAGATAACGGCGTCTACCTGATTACCGGCGGCAGCGGCGGGCTGGGGCTTTTGTTTGCAAAACAAATTGCCGAACATGCCAAAAACGCGACGGTGGTTTTGTGCGGGCGTTCAGCATTAAGTCCGCAAAAACAGGCGCAGATCGATCGGTTGTCCTCATCCGGCGTCAATGCCGAATACCGGCAACTGGATGTCAGCAGACGGCAGGACGTGGATGAGTTGATTGCAAGGCTGGTTGATGCGCATGGCCGTATCGACGGCATTTTGCACTGCGCGGGCTTGCTTCAGGATAATTTCATTCAAAAAAAATCGGCACAGGAATTTACCGAAGTCCTGGCTCCGAAAGTGGCCGGAACCCTGCATCTGGATAAGGCCACTGAAAATATTGACCTGGATTTCTTTGCCTTATTTTCATCGGCCGCCGGAGCTTGGGGCAGCGCCGGGCAGGCGGATTATGCCGCTGCCAATGCGTTTATGGACGCCTTTGCAGAGTACCGCAACGCGCAGATCGGCCGCAGGCAGCGGCGCGGCCATACGCTTTCAATCAACTGGCCGCTGTGGGCGGACGGCGGCATGCGCATGGAAGCGGCTGCGGAAGCCATGATGCGGCAGACGACGGGCATGGTGGCGTTACCTGCCGAAAACGGCATTGGCGCATTCAACCGGATCATGGCGTCCGGCTTAGCGCGGATGATGGTCATGCAGGGATCATCGGCGCGTATCCGGCGGTTGTTGGTCACGCCGGAAAAAACAGTCAAAACGACTACGCCGAACAGGAATGATGACACGGCAGGTGGGCCGCAAATCGATACCGGCGAACTGCAAGCCAAAATCCGGCAAATGCTGCTCCAGGCCGTAGCGAAACTGATGAAGTTTGAGCTGGATGATTTGGACGCGGATGCCGAGTTCAGCGATTATGGGTTTGACTCGATCACGCTGACTGATTTTTCCAATAAACTGAACCAGCAATACCAGCTGGAACTGACGCCGACGATTTTCTTTGAATATCCGACCATTGCCGATTTTGCCGATTGGCTGGCTACGGACTATCGATCCGTGTTTGCGCAGGCATTCGGCTTGCAGACGAGACCGGCGCAAAGCCGAGAGTCCGCAGCTTATCAAGCGCCTGATCACAGCGAGTACGCTGAGCAACCGGTTTCAACGCCGATACAGCCGCATGCGCGTTTTGCAAATACTGAAACGGTAGCCGAATCACAAAAAGACACCGACAAAGCTGTTGCGATCATCGGCATCAGCGGCCGCTTTCCGATGGCGAATGATCTCGACCAGTTCTGGAACAATCTGCTGAACGGCAAGGACTGCATCAGCGAGATTCCTGAAGACCGCTGGGACTGGCAGGCGTTATACGGAGACCCGACAACCGAGGCGAACAAAACCAATATCAAATGGGGCGGTTTTATCGATGGCGTCGGCAATTTCGATGCCCGGTTTTTCGGTATTTCGCCCAGGGAAGCCGAATTGATGGACCCGCAGCAGCGGCTGTTGATGCAGTATGTTTGGAAAGCGATAGAGGATGCGGGCTATTCGGCAAGCAGCTTGTCGGGCAGCAATACCGCGATATTCATCGGCACGGCTTCCAGCGGCTATGGCGAACTGATGGCCAAGAGAGGTTCGGCCATCGAAAGCTACAGTTCGACCGGCGTGGTCGGTTCGGTAGGGCCGAACCGGATGAGCTATTTCCTGAATCTTCACGGCCCGAGCGAGCCGGTTGAAACCGCGTGTTCGAGTTCATTGGTTGCGATTCATCGCGCGCTTGCGGCCATCGCGAACGGCGATTGCGATCAGGCCATTGTCGGAGGCATTAACCTGATCATCAGTCCGGAGACGCAGATCAGTTTCAACAAGGCGGGTATGCTCTGCCAGGATGGGCGCTGCAAGACTTTTTCCAGTCAGGCCAACGGTTATGTGCGCGGCGAAGGCGTCGGCATGCTGTTTTTGAAGAAACTGAAAGCGGCGGAGCAGGCGGGCGACCATATTTACGGTGTCATTCGCGGCAGCGCCGAGAACCACGGCGGCCGGGGCAATTCGCTGACCGCGCCGAACCCGAAAGCTCAGGCGGAACTGCTGAAGGCGGCTTACACCAGGGCGGGCATCGATCCGCGCACGGTCAGTTATATCGAGGCGCACGGCACCGGCACCGAGCTTGGCGATCCGATCGAAATCAACGGGCTGAAAACCGCATTCAGGGACTTGTATCAGGCCACCGGAACGCCCGAAATCACCGATGCGCATTGCGGATTGGGCTCGGTTAAAACCAATATCGGCCATCTGGAGCTGGCGGCCGGGGTTGCCGGGGTTATCAAAGTGCTGCTGCAACTTAAACACAAAACGCTGGTCAAGAGCCTGCATTGCGATGAAGTGAACCCCTATATCCAGTTGCAGGACAGCCCATTTTACCTGGTTCGGGACAACCGGGAGTGGACGCCGTTGCGCGACACGGAAGGGCGCGAACTGCCAAGGCGGGCGGGCGTCAGCTCGTTCGGCTTCGGCGGCGTCAATGCGCATGTCGTGATCGAGGAATATCTACAGGACGGGATCGCGGCGAATAGCGAGGAGCAGGAGTCGCCCAGTCTGGTGGTGCTGTCGGCGAAAAATCAGGACAGGCTGAAAGCTTACGCTGAAGAATTGCTGGGCTTTATAGCTGCCGGTACCGTTGATAGGCAAAATGCGGCAGTCAACTCAGGCCATGCGCAACAAGTTCTGTCGCACAAGGTTCGCGCCCTGGTTGCAGACATATTGCAGATAGATCCGCACGAAATCGAACTGACGCAGGCGCTGGATGATTACGGCTTCGATCCCGTGCATAGAACGATGCTGCCGGCGATGCTGCAACAAGTGTTCGAGCTTGAAATTGAGGCCAAGGTGGTTCTTGATAATCACTCTATCGCTGCAATTGCTGCGGGAGTGCTGGAAAACCACCCCGTGTTGCATGATCGGATGAATCAGGAACAGGCGGCCCCGGCTCTAGAGCAGGAACAACCGGGACCGGAAAGCAATAAGCAGTATGGCTTCAGGCTGGCCGATCTTGCCTATACGCTTCAGGTCGGCAGGGAGCCGATGGAAGAACGCTTTGCCGTTATCGCCGGTTCCATTGACGAGCTTGAATATAAACTGCGCGCCTTTATCGAAGGGCGGACCGATGCGATTAACGATCTGTATTTGGGACAGGTTAAACAGCACAAGCATATTTTGGCAGCCTTCGCAGCAGACGAGGAGTTGCAGGAAGCGTTGGAAAAATGGATGCAACGCGGGAAATTCTCCAAATTGCTGGACATGTGGGTCAAAGGGCTGAACCTTGACTGGGAAAAACTGTACGGCGAAGCGAAGCCGTATCGCAACAGGCCTCGCAGAATTTCCGCGCCGGGTTATCCTTTCGCCGAACAACGGTACTGGGTAGAAGCGCGAGCCGGAAGTGCGCCGAATCAGGTGGGCGGTTCTGCACACCTGCATCCTCTGGTGCATCAAAACGTGTCGACGTTGCAGCAGGTAGGGTTTGCCACCGCATTGACCGGAAACGAGTTTTTTCTGGCCGACCACCGGGTTCAGGGGCAAAAGGTGCTGCCGGGCGTGGCCTATCTTGAGATGGCGCGCGCTGCGGCGATGATTGCGGCTGGGCGGGAACGCGAACTACAAATGACATTCCGGCTACAGGATGTTGTCTGGCTCAGGCCGGTGATCGTCAATCAGCCTCAGAACATCGGGATCGATCTGACGACCGGTGCGGACGGCGCTATCGGCTACAGTATTTTTACCGACGGTTCGGCTGAACCAGGCAGGCAGGTTCACAGTCAGGGCATTATTTCGTTTAAGCCCGCAGTCAATCCGGCCAAGCTCGATCCAGGCGCAATATTGGCGCAACCGGGCATGAACCGGTTTGATTCGGCGCAATGCTATCCGCTGTTCAGCACCCTGGGACTTGATTACGGCCCAGGACATCAGGGGATCGCTGAGCTGTTCGCCGGGAATGGACAGGTGTTGGCACGGCTGGCGCTGCCTGAGTCGGTGTTGCATACGCTGGATCAATATGTATTGCACCCCAGCCTGATGGATTCTGCGCTGCAAGCCTCCATTGGCCTGGGCATGAGTGCCGAAACGGTAGCACCATTAGATACCCCGTTAAAACCGTCGCTGCCGTTTGCCGTGGAAACGGTTGATGTGTTCAGCGCCTGCGACAGTTCGATGTGGGCCTGGGTGCGCCGCTCCGTCGGCAGCTCGGCCGCTGACCGGGTGCA
>JAUXTH010000132.1 GCA_030679035.1 Methylobacter sp.
TTCTTTTGCTTCGCCAAAAGAAAGTAACCAAAGAAAAGGCGACCCGGTTGCCGCTTATTTCCTGCGCTCCTCGCTTTTGTCGAGGGTCAGCAGAAGGGGCTCCTGCCCCTCTGCTGACGTGCGGCATCCATGCCGCCCCCCCTGGCGGGCTATTCTCGACAAAAGCTCCGGTGCTCGGCGCGGCAAACGGGGGAAGTACTGTCCGTGCGTAACATCAGTTCATATGATGGATTCACCGCGGCTGAAGCGGTAATGACATCGCTAACCGGAATCTTCATCCATTTTTATTTTGCCCGAAAAAACAAAATACTGATACCCGTTATAAATCAGCATTACCGGCACTAAAAAACCGATGCCGGTGAGCATGAATATCAAGGTTTTACTGGAGGAAGCCGCGTCCATCAGCGTTATCGAGGAAGGGATCATATAAGGATAATAGCCTATGGTCATCCCCATCAGCGAGGCAAAGAAAATAAAGACGCTCCAGAAAAATGGGCTTTTTTCAAACCCTCGCCGCAATGCCCGTATTAACATTAAAAAAGCAAAGCTGATCATGCCGAGAAAAGAATTCAAGGAAAGTCGTGATGGATAATCATCCCAGCGCGCAGCAACATAGGGGTTGAACTGTAGCGTCCAGGTGATGACCGCCATACCGATCGATATTCCCAAAATGGCGGTAACATAAGCATGGCGGACACTGATTCGCTGCAACTCACCTTCCGTTTTTACTATTAAATAAGTCGCCCCCAGTAACCCATAGCCCACGACTACTCCGACAGCGACTAACAGGGAAAAGGGCGTGAGCCAAGCCCAGCCTCCATCCAATCCGGTACCGTTCACATTCAATCCGCTGACCAAACCGCCAAACGCAAGTCCCTGAGCGATGGCGGCCAACAGGCTGCCCCCGCCAAACGCCATATTCCAAAGCGCTTTATTGTGCGCATGATTGCGAAATTCAAAGGCAACGCCACGGAAGATAAGCGCAAATATCATCAGCATAACCGGAATATAAAGCGCATGCAGCACGATGGCATACACCAGCGGAAATGCGCCAAAGAGCGCGCCGATCAGCAGCACCAGCCAGGTCTCGTTGGCATCCCATATCGAACCCAAACTGGCCATCATAATCGTTCGCTGCTTTTCATTACGGTTTAGCAGGAACAGGATTCCCACCCCCAAATCAAAGCCGTCCACAACGATATATAAAAAGAATATCAGCCAAATTATAAAAAACCAGATATTGGCCAGAAAGACATGAAGCTCATTAATCATGAGGTCCACCTCCTTTATGCTTGTCTAGCCTGATAACTTGCCTTTCTAATGGCGCGTCAGCCATATCGGGTCCCTTCCGGATAATTCTGCTTGCAAAAACCACAAACATCATAAAAAGCATTACATAACTGATGTTACGCAGTCGCCACCCAAAAAGCGTATTATTTTAGAATGGAAAAAGAAAAATTAGAGTTATATACTGATGTTACGCAGCCCGTAATTTCTGCAATTCTTCATAAGCCATCTGGTTCGCCTTTATGAACAGCTTAGCCCGTAACGCGAAATGATTGGTCTTGTGCTTAATCTTCAGACACTCCAGTTTGAACACCGCGTAAATAG
>JAUXTH010000135.1 GCA_030679035.1 Methylobacter sp.
CTTTGATCGTCGGAATGGTCGATCATTTGTTTGGCGTATTCGGTCAGGCGGATGCCGCGCTGTTTGCGCTCAGGAGCTTCGATCAGGTTTTCGTTAATCAGGGCCTTGATGTGATTATGCAAGGAGCCGCGGGATTTTAAGCCCATGCCCGCACAAAGTTCTTCCAGCGTGGGCGGATGGGGAAAGTTGTCCTGATTTTGCAATAAGAAATCGAAAATTTCCTGCTGCTTTCTGGTGAGTGATTTAATCATAATTCGTTCTCTGTTTGTTTTTTAAAAATATAGCAGCAGAACAAATAAAGAACAAGTAAAAGGTTAAAGTTTTTTTAGCTTAACTGATGGCGCGATGCTTGGGGTATGATTCACTGGACGGGCGAGACACAGTTCCCCCTGATTACTATTTGAATTGGAGGATGCCATGCAACTTGTACCTGCATTATTACCCAGCCTGATTCAGGCGATAGATAACGTTATCGAGACAAATGCCAAGGAAGTGACCGCCCTGGATCAGGCTATCGGCGACGGCGATCATGTGACTAATCTGCAACGCGGCATCAAGGCGCTGACGGCGCAAAGCGATGAATTGGTCCCGCTTGATTGGGCGACGGCCTGGCAGAAAATCGGTATGACCATGATGACGGCGGTGGGCGGGGCATCGGGTTCCTTATACGGCACCTTGTTTGTGGCGATGAGCAAGGCCGCTCGCGACCGGCCTGTCGTGAGCGAAGTCGAACGACCTTTGGATTTGCAAGCTTTTGCAGAGATATTCAGCAGCGGCGTGGATGCGGTAAAGCGGCGGGGCAAGGCCGATGCAGGCGAGAAAACTATGCTGGATGTGCTGATTCCTGTCGCGGCAAGCTTGCGGCAGTCGGCAGCGGATTCGGTTGCGTTACCTGTAGCATTGGAAAATGTCGCACAGACAGCAATCGCGGGTATGGAGTCTACCCGTGACATGCTGGCGACCAAGGGGCGTGCGTCTTTCCTGGAAGAGCGCAGCCGGGGGCATATCGATGCAGGCGCTAAAACCAGTCAGTTAATGATTTGCGCACTGGTTGATGTGCTGGCAAAGCAGTTAACCTAAAAACCTTACTTAGCCACAGATTTACACAGATAAACACCGATAAACCATTATGTTATGCGAGATCGGCGTTTCTCCAAAATGGTACTGCAAAGAATTGATAACCCCGTTGTTCATCCGTACAAATCCGTGCTCATCCGTGGCTCAACTGCTTTAACAACCCCAACGTAAGGCCGCGGTATGGACGGGCGCATCCCAAAGGCGAAGCAGTTCTTCATCAAGCAGGCTCAGGGTAATCGAGCAGCCCGCCATGTCGAGCGAGGTGGTGTAGTTGCCGACCAGGGAGCGGCAGATGTTAATGCCGCGTTTTTCCCAATACTGGGAGGCCAGTTCATAAACCAGATGCAGCTCCATTAAAGGCGTTGCACCGAAGCCGTTGATATGCAGTAACGCCGATTGTCCTTTTTGTGGTTTCAAATCGTCATCAATGATGCTCGCCAGATAATTGACAATTTCTGTGGCGTTGCTCATAGCTATGCGCTCGCGTCCGCGCTCGCCGTGTATGCCTACGCCCATTTCGATTTCGTTGTCGCCGATGTCGAAAGTGGGTTTGCCCAGGGCGGGCACTGTGCAGCTGCTCAAGGCCACGCCCATGGATGCTGTGACTAGGTTGATCCTGTCGCCCAGCGCCTTACAGGCTGCCAAATCCGCACCCGCTTCTGCCGCCGCGCCGATGATTTTTTCAATAATCAGGGTGCCGGCAACGCCGCGTCGACCGGTGCTGTGGGTTTTGGGAAAGGATACATCATCGCTGACCAAGACGGATTCATGCGGGCAATCGAGCATTTCGGCGGCGATTTCAAAATTCATTACATCGCCCGCGTAGTTCTTGACGATAAATAATACACCGCCGCCATTTTCTACGGCTTGCGCCGCAGCCAGCATCTGGTCGGGGGTCGGGGAGGTGAATACTTGGCCCGGACAGGCGGCATCCAGCATTCCCAAACCGACAAAGCCGGTGTGCAACGGCTCATGTCCAGAGCCGCCGCCTGAAATCAGTGCAACTTTGCCCGGTACGGTGGGCTCCATGCGCTTGATGAAGTGCGGCTGGACATTGAATTGAACGATGTCGGCATGGGCTTTGGCAAAACCTGACAGGCTTTCGTCAAGTAGGGTGTCTGTGCTATTGATGAATTTTTTCATTGCAGCGGGGCTCCGGTGGATTCAGGTTTTTTTGATGATAGCGCGAGCGGTGAGCCTCATCTATTGACTCTAATACGTAGCTGTCAGTTTTCAGTGCTTGGGTTACTGCGCGGATGTCCGGCATAACCCAAGTGGGGCGGTAATTGGTTGATTCAAAATCTTCTTCAGTAGATACGCCTGATAAAACCATCAGGCTGCGTATGCCGGTGCGCACGGCGCCAAGTATATCGGTCTCCAGTCGATCGCCGATAGCTACGGTTTGGGCAGGATCAACGCCCAGTAACGCAAGGGCTTGTTGGTAGATAATGGGCTCAGGCTTGCCGATGATGGTCGGCGTTACGCCGGTGGCGGCCGTTAATGCCGCCAGGATTGCGCCGTTACCGTGAGTGAGGCCGCGCTCAGTTGGTAGCGTGGTGTCGGCATTGGTGCCGATGAATTTGGCGCCGGCGCGAATATTCAGGGTGGCGGTTGCCAGTTTGTCCCAGGACAGGTTTCTGTCCATGCCGCAGACAACAATATCGGCGCCCATGTTGGGGTTATCTTTGTCATCATTCAATTCATACAGCTCGGTCAAGGTAAAGCCGCATTCTGTCAGTGGCTGTTTAGCGCCCTCTTCGCCGATCACATAGACGCGGTTCTCGTCCGGATTGGTATGCTCACTTAGGTACAACGCTGTTGCCATGCTGGAGGTCAGGATTTCATCACGACTTACCTCTACGCCCATTTGTGCCAGCTTGATGACATATTGTTCCTGAGTCAGTCTGGCGTTGTTGGTAGCCAGAATGAAGGGGATTTGTAGCTCACGTAGGGTGTGAAAAAAGTCCGTCAATCCAGGCATGGGCTGTTCGCCGTGCCATAAAACGCCATCCATATCGATGATGAGTGCACGTATATTGGTAAAAGGTTCCATCAGGTTTTTTCTCTCTGTGTTGGTGCTTGTTATTGTGTTGTACCGAATGCAATGCGTGCATTCCAATGGATGACGTTTGAAGCTTGACATAAAAAGCTTAATTTTGTCCAGGCTCGTAGCATAGTGTTGATGAGGCGAGTGGGCGGTGCTAAATCATGGGGTCGTTCAAGCACGGTATTGTAAAAGTCGAAAAATAAGCTACTACAGTATTGATGTCGAACAAGAAAACTTACGATGATTTGGATGATACGGTTTGGTTTGTGCTTAATAAAGGGCGGAAAGAGGTCGCATAATTAAGGCTATGCGGGAAGTTGGAAGGGTCTCGAAGATATAAAATTAAATCCATGATACTTTGCCGGTATATTTCTTCGTTCAGTCGTTATCCATGCGCCAACGCAGAACATTGAGCATTTGGCATTGACATATGTCCCCTTTCTACTTTAAAGTTGCATTCGCATAAACAGTAAGTAACTAAAATTATAACTATTACTCATCGGAGCACGCATCATGGCAAAACCATTAATACAAATGGCATTAGATTCATTGGATTTCGACCAAACAGTAGGCCTTGCTACCTTAGTAGCTCCTTACGTTGATATTTTTGAAATCGGAACCCCATGCATCAAACATAACGGAATTAACCTGGTCAAAGAATTAAGAGCAAGATTCCCAGAGAAACTGCTTTTAGTTGACCTTAAAACTATGGACGCAGGCGAGTACGAAGCAACACCTTTTTATGCGGCAGGTGCTGATATTGTTACTGTTCTTGGTGTATCTGGCCTTGCAACTTGCGCAGGCGTCATCAAAGCAGCCAATGCATACGGAGCAGAAGCTCAAATCGATTTAATTAATGTTGAAGATAAAATAGCATGTGCACGTGCAACTGTTGAAGCAGGTGCGCAAATTGTAGGTATTCACACAGGTCTTGACGCGCAAGCAGCAGGTCATACTCCTTTCGCTGATTTGAACGACATCGCAAGACTGGGCTTAAACGTCAGAATTTCTGTTGCCGGCGGCATTAAGCCTTCAACTGTTCAAGATGTAGTTCGCGCAGGTGCAAACATCATCGTTGTTGGTGCTGCAATCTATGGCGCGGCTTCACCTGCTGATGCAGCACGTGAAATTCGCGAATTGGTTGACGCGGTATAATTATGCATCAGCAACTTATCATAGAAAAGATTTCAGGTGTTCTTGAAGCTACAGATGATACGTATGATGTAAGGTTGACCCATTTGCTTGATAACGCCAAGCGCATATTTATTGCAGGCGCTGGGCGTTCCAAGCTGGTTGGCAACTTTTTTGCGATGAGACTGGTTCACGGCGGTTACGATGTCAGCGTCGTAGGTGAAATTGTGACGCCAAGCATTAAAAACGGTGACTTATTGATCATTATTTCCGGTTCCGGAGAGACTGAACAATTAATAGCATTCACTAAAAGTGCAAAAAAAATCGGTGCTAACATCGTTTTGATCTCTGCGAAAAGCAGCTCAACCATTGGCGATCTGGCAGATGCGGTATTTCAAATCGGTAACCCGGAACAATATGGTAAGGTTTTAGGGATGCCCATGGGGACTGTGTTTGAACTGTCTACCTTGTTATTTTTGGAAGCAACCATTTCTCATATCATTCATGATAAGGGAATTGCTGAAGAAGTAATGAGAGAAAGGCACGCTAACTTAGAATAGCGGCACAGGAACGAGTGGCTATGACCACTCGTTCTGATCCTTGCGCAGGGTAAGCGCCGAAAGAACATGTTGTGACAGAGTCGATCAGGCTGAAAATTCACCATTTAGTAATCTAATATATAGTAAGGAGAAGAATATGACTTCGCGTCGAGAATTAGCGAACGCCATACGCGCTTTGAGCATGGATGCCGTGCAGAAAGCAAACTCTGGGCATCCAGGCGCACCTATGGGCATGGCGGACATTGCCGAGGTGTTGTGGAATGATCACCTGCGCCACAATCCGTCTAATCCAAAATGGTCAGATCGTGACCGTTTTGTTTTATCCAACGGTCACGGATCAATGCTGATTTATTCGCTATTGCATTTGAGTGGCTATGATTTGCCCATGAGTGAGTTAGCTTCTTTCCGTCAACTACATTCAAAATGTGCAGGGCATCCTGAATACGGTTATGCTCCAGGCGTGGAAACAACCACAGGTCCTTTAGGTCAAGGTATTGCCAATGGTGTTGGTTTTGCGATGGCTGA
This sequence comes from Methylobacter sp., assembly GCA_030679035.1. Classification (GTDB taxonomy): domain Bacteria; phylum Pseudomonadota; class Gammaproteobacteria; order Methylococcales; family Methylomonadaceae; genus Methylobacter_A. The sequence goes on from JAUXTH010000135.1 coordinate 5,341, forward strand.
AAAGCTGCTTGCAGAGCAGTTCAACCGTCCTGGTCATAAAATCGTTGATCACCATACCTATGTATTCATGGGCGATGGCTGTTTGATGGAAGGTATTTCTCATGAAGCCTGTGCATTAGCGGGTACTTGGGGTTTAGGCAACTTAATTGCTTTCTGGGATGACAACGGTATTTCCATTGATGGTCATATTGAAGGCTGGTATACGGATGATACAGCAAAACGTTTTGAAGCTTACGGTTGGCATGTCCTGTCAGTAGACGGACATAATCCTGATGAGATTAATAAGGCAATTGCCACGGCTAAGGCGATGACTGATATGCCATCATTAATCTGCTGCAAAACAACCATTGGTTTCGGATCGCCAAACAAATCAGGCACTCATGAATGTCATGGTGCGGCTTTAGGTCAACCTGAAATTAATTTAACTAAAGCGGCTTTAGGCTGGGATCACGAAGCATTTATTATTCCAGAAAATGTTTATGCAGGCTGGGATGCTAAAGCAAAAGGCGCGAGAGCCGAATCTGCATGGGATACAAAATTCGCAGCCTATGAGGCAGAGTATCCAGAATTAGCAGCAGAATTCAAACGTCGTATGGCTGGTGAATTGCCGGCTAATTGGAAGGCAGCGGCTGACGCATTGATTGCTGAAACCAACGCAAAAGCAGAAAATCTTGCCACACGTCAATCATCACAAAAAGTAATTGGTGGATTAGCTCCTACTTTGCCTGAATTTTTAGGTGGATCTGCGGACTTAACAGGCTCTAACTTAACCAGTTGCAGCAGCTTCAAACATGTCAGCGGTAAAGAGCCGGGTAATTACATTTCCTATGGTGTGCGTGAGTTTGGTATGTACACTATTATGAACGGCATGGCGTTACATGGCGGCTTATTGCCTTTCGGCGGAACATTCCACATGTTCTCTGATTATGCGAAAAGTGCTTTGCGTATGTCAGCGTTAATGAAAATTCGCACCATTGCTGTTTTAACTCATGACTCTATTGGTCAAGGGGAAGACGGTCCAACGCATCAGCCGATTGAGAATACTTCTGCTATGCGCTACATTCCAAATATGGATGTTTGGCGACCTGCCGATACCACAGAAACAGCAGTTTCTTGGGTAATGGCAATTGAACGTATGACAGGGCCTTCAAGCTTGGTGTTAAGCCGTCAAGGCTTGCCTTTCATAGCACGTACTGATGAACAAATCGCAGCTATTCGTAAAGGGGCATACGTTGTTTCTGAAGCAGCAGGCAATGCCCAAGTTATCCTCATTGCGACCGGTTCAGAAGTTGATTTAGCAATAAAATCGCAAGCAGCCTTGGCAGAAAAAGGTATTCAAGCGCGTGTTGTTTCAATGCCATCAACAAATGTATTTGACCGTCAAGACCAAGCTTATAAAGACAGCGTATTAACACCCGGTGTTAAGCGTGTTGCGATTGAAGCAGGCATTACTGATTTTTGGCGTAAATATGTCGGTTTAGACGGTGCGGTTGTCGGTATTGATACTTTCGGCGAATCTGCACCTGGCGGCGTATTGATGACGCACTTCGGCTTTACTGTTGAAAATGTTGTCAAAAACGTAGAAGCGGTACTTTAATTTTAAAGGCCATGTTTGCGTTGTTGCTTATTGAGAAGATTTAAAAACTGATCATATTGATTGAGAGCCTCTTTAAACTCATTGATTCAGTATTTATAAATAAAAGGCGCAACAACGCAGATATGGCTACTCTAAAAACAACGCATAGAGGGGGATTCACACGTGAAAATGAATAATTTAACGAATGGTTTAGTTGCTACGCTGTTATTAGCCAGTCCCATAGTAGGGGCAGAAACAGAATATCCGGCAGCAGACTTTAAGCCAAAAGTAATATATCAAGATATTGACAGCAGCAAGTCTGCAGCGGCACCGGCCAAACAGGCCAAGTCTGTTGAGTCGGCGGCTGAGTCGGATTCACAATATCCAGCGGCAAATTTTGAGCCTAAGGTCCTGTACAAGGATGCTGACTATAAGCCTAGCAAGTCTACCGCGACATCGTCTGCGTCTGAACGGGCTACGACAAGTGACGTGGCGGTAAGCGAAGCGGTAAAAGTCGAAGAAGAGTCAATGATGACTTACTTGCTGGGGTTGGTCGCTTTCGCCGTGGCTGGATATCTGTTCTTTACTAAGCGCGAAACAAAAGCCAAAGCTAGCGGTTCAGGAGCGTATTCCAGTCATGCCAGCGGACTTTCCGGTGTTGCCCGATACCTGAGAAAACATAATATGGGGGCGGCAACCGGTGTTGCCAGATATTTGCAAAGCCAAGTTGTATCTGAAAAAAGCTCAGCGGCAACAAGCAGCGTTGAAAAGTATCTTGAAAAACAAGTTAAATCTGCAAAAGAAAAATCAGCACAAGCGGGAACCGGAGTTGAAAAATACATGCGCGACCGGGGGTGATACGTGGATCAAAATTACTTGATCAATTTAGTGTCCGGACTGTTTGGTTCCAAAAAGGAGGTTGAAACTCGAACCAGTCTTCCTCGCGCATATAGAAGTGTGAGTGAGCCCAGCGGACTTACCGGAGTTGCCAGGTATTTGAAAAGCCAGGAAGTTGTGCCGGTGCTAAGTGGAGTTGCCAGGTATCTGGAAAGCTTGGAAGAGTTGTCGGCAGCTGAAGAAGTATCAACAGCCCAAGAGGTTGTTGACCACTTTGAAAATCATGAAAAAGCGTTAACGGCAGATGTTGGTCAGGAGCAAGAAACAGTATCCAGTGTTGCCAGGTATTTGGAAAAACTGGATCAGTTTCCTGTGAGTAGCGTTACCAAGTATATGGCAAGACAGGCTATATTCGCAAAAACAGAGCCGAAAATAAGCAGTGTTGCGAAGTACATGGCAAAGCAGGCTTCTGTTACAAAAAAAGCATCCGCAGTAAGCAGCGTTGCGAAATATGTGGAAAAACAAGCGAAGTCGCCTGTTATCAGCAGCGTTTCTAAGTATTTAATGAAGCAGTCTATATCTGCCAGAAATACAGCAGCAGTAACGAAGGTCGGTAAATATCTTGAAGACGAGTCTATCGCCGCGAGAAAGGCCGCCGCCGCCGCTATAGTCGCCAGGTATTTGGAAGAACAGCGCCTACTTGCTAAAGAGCAAGAAAAAGAAAAAGAAAGAGAACAGCAGTTGGCGAGAGAAAAAGAGATGCAAAAGGCACAGGAAAGAGCTGTAGCGGCGACAGCAGCAACCGGAGTGGCTAGGTATTTGGAAGAGCAGGCAATTTTGGCGAAAGAAAAACCACCGGTAAGCGGTGTTGCCAAGTATGTGGCAAAACAAATTGTATCCAAAAAAGAAGCGCCTATTTTAAGTGGAGTTGCAAAGTACGTAGCAAGACAGGCAATTCATGCAAAAGAAGCTCCGATTTTAAGTGGAGTCGCAAAGTATGTGGAAAGAGCGTCGATGACCGCAAAGAAAATGCCTAAAGTAAGCGGAGTTGCTAAATATATGGAAAAAAAAGCAGTATCTCCGGCTACAAGTAGCGTCTCTAAATACTTGACCAGGCAAAATATTGCTGCAAAAGCAAGCCTAGCAAAAGTGTGATTTGTCTGTAAAGAATTAGATTTCTGTATAGGTAAGCGGGAGCCCTCTCTATGCTAGATTGTCGCTATCATGTGTGGTTTCCAAAACTATATGGATGTGTGATCTTGGGTTTCTGCGAAACATGACTCATTAAAAGCAATCGTTTTCTCCCCAGATAAGGTAGAGCGATTGCTTTTTGATGATTAATCACTGCTACTCACTGTATAATCCTGCCCCTGCAATTATAGTGGATGTCATGCGCGTATATTCTGAATAAATTTGGAAATAACGAGTGTATGTCTTGAATTTTTTTAAATCTTAAAATAAAGGAGCCTCTAATGGCAAAGACTTTACTTGAACAACTGAGAGAAATGACCGTGGTGGTTGCCGATACGGGTGATATCCAGGCGATTGAAACCTTCAAGCCGCGCGATGCCACGACTAATCCTTCATTGATTACTGCCGCAGCTCAAATGCCGCAATATCAAGGAATCGTTGATGATACCTTGAAAGGCGCCAGAGAGACTTTAGGTAAAGATGCATCAGCAGCACAAGTGGCTACCCTTGCTTTCGAACGGCTAGCCGTTTCTTTCGGACACAAGATACTTGAAGTCATTCCGGGACGGGTTTCCACTGAAGTTGATGCGCGTCTTTCTTTCGATACTGATGCCAGTATCCGCGTGGGTCGTGAACTGATTGCCATGTACGAAGCGCAAGGCGTTTCGCGCGAGCGGGTTCTGATCAAAATTGCTGCGACTTGGGAAGGTATCCAAGCTGCCGCCGTTCTGGAAAAAGAAGGCATACACTGCAATCTAACGTTATTATTTGGTATTCATCAAGCTATAGCCTGTGCCGAGAATGGAATCACCCTGATTTCACCTTTCGTTGGACGTATCCTTGATTGGTACAAAAAAGATACCGGTCGTGATTCTTATGCTCCAACTGAAGATCCAGGCGTTCTGTCGGTTACAGAAATCTACAACTACTATAAAAAATTCGGCTATAAAACCGAAGTTATGGGCGCCAGCTTCCGTAACGTGGGTGAGATAGTTGAATTGGCAGGTTGCGATTTATTGACTATTGCGCCATCTTTGCTGGCTGAACTTCAATCAACCGAAGGTGAGCTGGTTCGCAAACTGGATCCTGCAAAATCAGCCAGTGCAGCAATTGAAAAAATAACCATTGATAAAGCGACTTTTGATCGCATGCATGCTGAAAACCGCATGGCTTCTGAAAAATTGGCAGAAGGTATCGAGGGCTTCACTAAAGCGTTAGAGTCGTTAGAAGAAATTCTGGCGGCAAGATTGGCGACTTTGGAAGGATAATTAAGTTAAGCCATCCGGCCTGGATTCTTTATCTATAGTCGGGTGGCGAAGACTTACTTCCACCATGTAACACGCAGGCCAAGTGTTAAGTTTCGTAGAACCACCTCAATACGGAATCTAACTGAACAATAAGTGAGGTGTATTTTGGAAATATATTATGAATAATCTTACAGCGCTTTCATTAAGTATTGCCGGTCTGGCTGGATTAGCAACATTCTTGGCAGTAGGGCCTCTTAGCGGCATCTTTCTAATTTGGGCTGCAACAATTGCATGGGCGGCTTACTTTTTCCTGGGAGCGAACCAGGAAGCCTTAAAAAACACCATCGTGTGTGGAATCTTCGGTGTTTTTATGGCTTGGTTAGCGGCTATTGAACTCACTACTATTCCATCTACAGCGGTACTTGGCTTCCCTATTTGGGCGGCTGTTACAGTAACATGTTCAGTATTGGTTCTGTGTCTTGCGGCAAATATTCCAGCATTGGCAACAATACCAGCCAGCGTTCTTGGATACTCGTCTACATTCGCATATCTGCTGCAAACTCCTGAAAAATTGACTAAAGACGTTTTGTTGAGCGCATCTTTGGACAACCCGCTGATCTTAATATCCATCTCTATTGTAGTGGGTACATATTTCGGTCAGTTTTCTGGACAGCTGAGCGCAAAACTGCAAGAAAAATAATTTACCCTTCGGCTTCGTAAGTTTAAGTCGTGTGTAAAGTTAATTTCCAAGAGTAATCTGCATTTCTGGCCGCCTCTCATCCATCGATTTAGTCTGTGAACTATTTTTGTGAATGAGGGCGGCCAGCGCTTTTTAAGCCCCTTTTTTTGTGACGAAGCATGAGCACGTGCTTCACAAAAATGCAATTCAATCAACCAGCAACGTTTGCATTGATGTTCGGTTAATCTCGCGCCGCTTACATATATTGCGACGACCAGACTTTGTCGGCCTTCCTTTACTAGTCGCGATGTTTTTACGCTAATTACCTAACTGTTTTACATCCAGGATAACCGGTACACTCCCAGTACTGCTTTGTCGTCGCGCTATGCTGTTCAGAGTGTTGTAGTGATGATAGAGAACCGCATTTGTTCGCGATTGATGCGCTTCACTGCGTTCAGCGATACTACAGCCTACGAAATATCGGATTTCGTAATGCTTCATCAGCGGGTTACGCGCCATAGTCATATGACCTGTAAATGAACTTTTTGCTGAAATTATGCAGAATTTATCATTATAGGCTATACTTTAATCGTTCTAAATAACTATATTGTTACTACAATGCTTATTCGTTTCGGGTGCTCCAACTACAAATCCATCTTTAGTTATCAAGAGCTAATCTTTACTGCATCCAGTCTAAAAGACGCTCAATCTGACCTTATTAATAATATAGGTATTCCTGAGCATATTTTGCCGAGTATTGCACTCTACGGTGCAAATGCGTCTGGAAAAACAAATATGATTGAAGCCTTACATTTCTTCGTGCGTTTCATTAGAAGCTCTTATAGAGAAGCCGCACCTAATGGTATTAATAGGCCAACTTTTAAACTCAGTCCAGATGCAGTAAATCAGGTGAGCGAGTTTGATATGGATTTTATTTTAGATAATAAACATTACCATTATGGATACAAGATTAATGATGAGATTGTTATGGAAGAATGGCTATTTTCTTACGCCTATGAAAATCGTAAATCCCGGACGGTTCTGTTTCATAGAAGCATAGAAGAAGCTACTGAATATAAATTTAGTAAATATTTAAAAGGTGAAAATAGGATAATTGCTAAGCTCACAAGAGCAAACAGTTTATATTTGAGTTCTGCCGCACAAAATAATCATGATCTTCTTAGTGGGATATATGATTATTTTAGGTTAAATTTTTCATATAGATTCGATCAATTACTACAATCGCCTATTATAGCAAGCCGCCTTAAAGAATACGGAACAATAGATCAAGTAAGTAGTTTTTTAAAAAATTCTGGAACGGGGATAGAGGCGATTGAATTAAAGGTGAAAGAACGTGATGGTGATGAACTTAAGATATTAAATAAATTTCAAGAAGTTTTTAAAGATACTCTAGGCGATACTTCTAAAAATGTTCATTTTAAAGATGTTGATGCAATTGAACTAGCTCATAAAGACCAAAGCGGAAACCTTATCCCTTTTGATCTAGAAGATGAAAGCTTAGGGACTAGAGCAATGATCGCTTTATTAGCCCCTGTATTTAAGGTTTTAAATACAGGGGGGGTTTTTGTTGTTGATGAAATTGAATCAAGCTTGCATGTACTATTGACGCTTCAAGTAGTTAAATTATTCAGCCGCAAAGAAACTAATCCCAAAGGGGCTCAATTAGTTTTTACCACTCATGAGACCAATATCCTGTGTAATAATATTTTGAGGCGAGACCAAATTTGGTTTTCAGAAAAGTCTTTTGATGGTGAAACTATTATCGCGCCATTGACAGATTATGAGTTACGCGCCACGGATAACTTTCAGAAAGGTTATTTAGAAGGACGATTTGGCGCAATTCCTTTTTTAGGCGACATTCAAAAGCTATTCCAGATTGAAAACAACGGCAATGGCTAGGAAAATCCCTCAATCAAAATCGACTAGCCGAAAGCTAGGGACGAAACCACCAAAATTTTTAATTATTGCTTTTTGCGAAGGAAAGAATACTGAACCCGAATATCTTAAAAGCTTTGCAAAGCATTATGGTAACGGCTTAGTAAGGGTGGAGCCGGTTGCCCCTGCTGGTGTTCCATTAACGGTTGTTGAAAAAGCTGTTACTAGGAAAAAAGGCTTAGACGCTAAGAAGAAAATGGATAGTTTTGATAGTCTTTATGAAGTCTGGGCGGTATTTGATAGAGACGATCATCCAAATATTTCAAAAGCGATTGATTTAGCAAGAGGTAATAACGTTCATACAGCCATATCTAATCCATGCATAGAGATTTGGCCATTGTTGCATTTTACTTTTCATCGGTCTTATATTCATAGGCATGATCTACAACGTGAATTAGCTAAATATATGGCAAGCTATCAATCCAATGGGAGCAAACTAATTGATTATGAACTGATAAAAGATAATTTTAATTACGCCAAATCGAATGCTGAAAGCCTATTAGCAGATCATGAAGCGACTGATAATCCTTACGGAAATCCTTCAACAACTTTCTATAAGCTACTTGAGAGAATAATTGAAAATGGCATTGCTCCCAAGTCACTTCAGCCATTAGTACAATAGCAAGTAATCCTGATGAAGCCTTGCGGAATTCCGGCGAGAGCTTGCGGCTTCAATTATCCGGTATTCCAACTACGCCACATACGCGGCTGTATCGAAGAACTACATCAATATTCCCCCAGGCCAATTAATCAAGAAAGCCCCAAAACATCCTGCATATCGTACAAACCGCTGTCCTTATCGGCCAGCCAAACCGCTGCCCTGACTGCGCCATTGGCGAAGGTCATGCGGCTGGTAGCCTTGTGGGTGATTTCTACCCGTTCGCCGTCGTCGGCAAACATGACGGTGTGTTCGCCGACGATGTCCCCGGCTCTAATGGTTGAAAAACCGATAGTTTTTCTGTCCCGTTCGCCGGTATTGCCTTCTCTGCCGTAAATCGCGCAGTCTTTCAAATTGCGGCCTAACGCATCGGCTATCACTTCGCCCATGCGCAATGCGGTGCCGGATGGGGCGTCGACTTTATGCCTGTGATGGGCTTCGATCACTTCAATATCGGTGTAATCGCCCATGACTTTGGCGGTCATCTCCAGCAATTTAAGCGACAGGTTCACGCCGACGCTCATGTTGGGCGCCATCACTATCGCTACGTCTTTAGCCGCTTCGCTAATCTGGGCTTTCTGCGCATCGCTGTAACCGGTGGTGCCGATGACCAGCTTTTTTCCGGCCTGCCGACATGTCTCGATAAAGGCCATTGACGCATCGGGGCGGGTAAAATCGATCAATACGTCGAAGTGATCGACAACCGACGCCAAGTTATCGACGACTTTAATGCCGACCACGCTGATGCCAGCCAGTTCGCCTGCATCCCGGCCTATGGCAAGACTCTCGGGACGGGAGACGGCAACGGCCAATTCGGCATTTTTAGCCAGCGCCGCCGCTTTAATCAGGCAAAGGCCCATGCGGCCGGACGCACCTACTACAGCAATACGCATCATGACTTATCCTGTTAGTTTGTCGAAAAAGCTTTTTACGCCGTCAGTCCATGAAGACTCTTGCGGGCTGTGATGTTTGCCGCCGCCGGATAGGGATTCGCTAAGCTGCTGAACCAAGGCTTTTTGTTCTTTGGTCAGATGCACCGGCGTTTCGATTTGCACCTTGCACAGCAAATCGCCGACCGCTCCGCCTCTGACCGGCTTGACGCCTTTGCCGCGCAGCCTGAACAATTTCCCGGTTTGCGTTTCGGCAGGGATTTTCAGCAGCACTTTGCCGTTTAAGGTAGGCACTTCCAACTCGCCGCCCAAGCAGGCGGTAGGGAAACTGATCGGCACTTCGCAATATAAATTCGCGCCGTCACGGGTAAAGATCTGGTGATCTTTTACCTGAACCTGAACATAAAGATCGCCTGCCGGACCACCGTATTCCCCGGCTTCGCCTTCGCCAGCCAGACGGATTCGGTCGCCGGTATCGACGCCTGCCGGAATTTTTGCGGACAGGGTTTTATTTTCCTGGACTCTACCCTGGCCGTAACACACGCCGCAAGGGTCTTTGATCTGTTTGCCGGAGCCGCGGCAGGTTGGACAAGTTTGCTGAACCGAGAAGAAACCCTGCTGCATCCTGACTTGGCCGTGACCGTGACAGGTCGAACAGATAACCGGGCTGGAACCTTTTTTGGCGCCGGAACCGCTACACTCGCCGCAGGTAACCAGTACCGGCACACGGATTTTGGCATCGGTGCCGAACACGGCTTCTTCGAGTGTTAATTCCAGGTTGTAGCGCAGGTCTGAACCGCGTTGAACGTTGCTCCGCTGCTGCTGTTGCCGACCGCCGCCGAAAATGTCGCCGAAAATGTCACTGAAACTTTCACCCGCGCCAAAACCGCCGAAACCGCCTGCACCGCGTCCACCGCCCATCGAAGCGTCAACTCCGGCATGGCCGAACTGGTCGTAGGCAGAGCGTTTTTTGGGGTCGGATAAGACTTCGTAAGCTTCTTTAATCAGCTTAAACTTGGCTTCGGCTTCCACCGGATTGTCTTTATTCCGGTCAGGATGATGCTTCATCGCCTTACTGCGATAGCTTTTCTTAATCTCTGCATCACTGGCGTTTCTGTCTACACCGAGAAGCTTGTAAAAATCTTCTTTTGCCATGGTTCAATATTCTATTGTTGGATTTTGGTGATTATCATCGTCTGATATTGCCCCGGATACCCCGTGAAGAGGATAAGATACGTACGGCAATGTTGCTAAACTCTTTGGCTACGAGGCTCCCGATAGGTATCGGAAAGTCAGCATGCTCAATCAATAATCGATGTTTATTAAACCGCAAAAAGAACACGAAGGGACACGAAGTTTTTCCTTCGTGAGCTTCGTGTTCTTCGTGGTTTTATGCCTTAAGTTAATGCGTATGGGGGTAAGGTACGCCCCCAAACTGACATTTTACTTCTTGTCGTCGTCTTTAACTTCTTCAAACTCGGCATCGACAACACCGTCATCGGCCGTCGCATGCTCTGAAGAACCGTGAGCGCCGGACGCTTCACCTTCTGACGCCGATTTTTGCGCGTAAACGCGTTCAGCCAGTTTGCCTGATAACTCGGTTAAGGCATTCGTTTTAGCTTCAATTTCCGCTTTATCGTCGCCTTTAACCGCTGTTTTCAGTTCCTCAATCGCATGTTCGATGCTGATTTTTTCATCAGCGCCGACTTGATCGCCCAGTTCTTTCATCGATTTTTCAGTCGCGTGAATCATACCGTCCGCATGGTTGCGAGCATGAACCAGTTGTGTCAGCTTGCGATCTTCATCGGCATGCGCTTCGGCATCTTTAACCATGCGATCCACTTCGTCATCCGATAAACCGCTGGATGCTTTGATAACAATCGATTGTTTTTTGCCGGTCGCCTTGTCTTTGGCGGACACGTTCAAAATACCGTTGGCATCAATATCGAATGCGACTTCAATTTGCGGCACACCACGCGATGCAGGTGGAATGTCGGACAGATCAAAACGCCCCAGCGATTTATTCGCCGATGCGACTTCGCGCTCGCCTTGCAACACATGAACGGTTACTGCGGTTTGGTTGTCGTCGGCGGTTGAGAAAACCTGCGATGCATTGGTTGGAATCGTGGTGTTTTTCTCGATCAGTTTGGTCATTACGCCGCCCATAGTTTCGATACCCAACGATAACGGGATAACGTCCAACAGCAACACGTCTTTAACTTCACCGCCCAGAACGCCCGCCTGGATCGCTGCGCCTAAAGCCACCGCTTCATCAGGGTTAACGTCTTTACGCGGTTCTTTGCCAAAAATGGCTTTTACCATTTCCTGCACTTTCGGCATACGGGTTTGACCGCCGACCAAAATCACGTCATTAATATCCGATGCCGATAACTTCGCGTCTTTCAGTGCCATTTCGCAAGGGCCTTTAGTGCGGTTAATCAGCTCTTCAACCAATGATTCCAGTTTGGCGCGAGTCAGCTTGACATTTAAATGCTTAGGGCCTGATGCATCTGCGGTAATGTAAGGCAGATTCACATCGGTTTGTTGGCTTGAAGACAATTCGATCTTGGCTTTTTCCGCCGCTTCTTTCAAACGTTGCAAGGCTAACGGATCGTTATGCACGTCAACGCCGCTTTCCTTTTTAAACTCGGCGGCCAAAAATTCAATGATTCTTGAGTCGAAATCTTCACCGCCCAGGAATGTATCGCCGTTGGTTGATAACACTTCGAATTGGTGCTCGCCTTCAATCTCGGCGATTTCAATAATCGAAATATCGAACGTGCCGCCGCCTAAGTCATACACCGCGATTTTGGTGTCGCCTTTAGGCTTGTCCATGCCGAAAGCCAATGCTGATGCAGTCGGTTCATTGATGATACGTTTAACTTCAAGGCCGGCAATACGGCCGGCGTCTTTAGTTGCCTGACGTTGCGAGTCATTAAAATAAGCCGGTACGGTAATGACCGCTTCGGTGACTTCTTCGCCCAAATAGGCTTCAGCGTCTTTTTTCAGCTTCATCAAAATACGCGCTGAAATTTCAGGAGCCGCCATTTTTTTGCCGTGAACTTCAACCCAGGCATCGCCGTTTTCAGCTTCGACGATTTTATAAGGCACCATTTTGATGTCTTTTTGTACGACATCGTCTTTAAAACGACGACCGATCAAACGCTTGATCGCAAACACGGTATTTTTTGGGTTGGTAACGGCCTGGCGTTTTGCCGACTGTCCTACCAATACTTCATCATCGCTGGTAAAAGCAATAATGGAAGGCGTAGTGCGCGCACCTTCGCTGTTTTCAATTACTCTTGCGACGCCATTTTCCAATACCGCAACGCACGAGTTTGTTGTTCCTAAATCTATGCCTATTATTTTAGCCATTGAGTTCTCCAGACTTGAATTTATTTAAAATTGTGTAGGGGCGGGTCTTGTGCCTGCCCATTGGTTTCTAATACCTGAACGAAAAAGGCAACCACAAGGGATTGCCCCTACCATTTATTTAAAAAGTAAAAGTTATTACAAATATGAGGCTGCTTTATTTGATTTCAAGCCTGTTCATCAATGCTAGGAATATCTGTTGGTTTTTTTTCGACCGCTTTGGCAACTAAAACCATCGCAGGACGGAGCAAACGTCCGTTCAACATATACCCTTTTTGGAAAACATTAACCACCGTATTTGGTTCGGCGCCTTCTACGGCCTGCATAGCCATGGCCTGGTGCTGTTCGGCATTAAACGGCTGACCGATTGGATCAATCGTTTCAATTTTGAATTTCGCAAAGACTGACTCGAACTGTTTAATCGTTAATTCGCTGCCTTCACGAAATTTTTTCACGTCTTCGCTATCGCCTGTTGCCGCCTGCAAGCCCAACACTAGGCTGTCTAATACCGGCAATAGTTCTTTCGCAAAGCTTGTTAACGCGAATTTGTGCGCATCTTCCAGATCCTTTTGGGTTCTTCGTTTCAGGTTTTCCATTTCCGCCTGTGCCCGAACCGCTTTGTCCCAGTTTTCCTGCGCTTTTTGCTCAGCCTGGGTCAATGCCTGCTGTAATTCCTCAATCGTCATCTCGTGCTCGGCTAATTCAGTATGCGGCGGCTCTGCAACCGTTTCGCTTTCAGATTTAACCTGAGATTCAGGCGCTTCCTGATCAGTACTCATTATTTATAGCTCCTTAACATTTAAAATTAAATCCATGCCCGACGGCACAAAAAAGTCATTATTTATAGTGGGGTCGTTGATTTTGGATTCAAGGCGGCGCCCAACAATTTTGCCGTTACATCGACAAACGGGATGATTTTCTCGTAGGCCATGCGCGTCGGCCCGATCACGCCCAGTACTCCGACCACTTCGTCGCTGACCGAATACGATGAAGTCACCAGACTGCAATGATCGAAAGCCCGATAGCCGGATTCTTCGCCGATAAAAATCTGCACGCCGTCAGCTTTCATGCATTGATCCAGCAGATGGATAACGCCCTGTTTTTGACTGAATGCTTCAAACAGGCTTTTTAGCCGCTCCATGTCCGACAACTCGGAAAAGCCCATCAAATTGGTTTCGCCGGTCAGCACATAATCGTCTTTTTTATTGTCTTGATCGAACGCTAGCTGCGCCATTTTAACCGCATCCAGCATGCCCTGGTGCATGCGTTCCTGATCGTCCTGCAGCTCTTTTAAAACGGCTTTGCGCACTGCATCCAGGCTGCGGCCGGAATAAATCGAATTCAAATAATTGGCCGCCTGCTGCAATTCGGCGGGGCTGAAAACTTTGGAGGTGTGGATGATTTTGTTATGGACTTCCTGCTCATTGGTGACAAAAATGACCAGTACGCGGGTGTGGGATAAAGACAGAAACTCGATATGCCGCAGGCACACCAGCTCTCTTTTGGGCAGAGTCACCACCCCGGCCATTTGGGTTAATTCCGACAGCAGGCGCGATGCGACGCCGATCATATCGCTGTTGTCTTCGCTTACCGACAAGCCTTGATGCAGCCGGGTCAGATCTTTCGATTCCAACGGCTTAACCGTCAACAAGGTATCGACAAACAAGCGATAGCCGCTGACCGTAGGCACTCGTCCTGCCGAAGTATGCGGTGAATGCACCAGCCCCAGATCTTCCAGGTCGGCCATCACATTGCGAATAGTTGCCGGACTTAAGTTTAAATCCGAATCTTTCGATAAAGCCCGTGAACCCACCGGCTGACCATCACTGATATAACGCTCGACCAGCGTTTTTAACAGCTGTAGCGACCGTTCATTTAAAACCTGCGTATTACTCACACCAACCTCTGCGACCAAAATTAGCACTCCATTAGGACGAGTGCCAGCGGGGCAAAGTATCAGCTCCCCGTGCTATTGTCAATAAACCTGAAAACCCGGTTAATGTTTATATTTTGATGGTTGCAAGTCTTGCCATATCAAAAACTTGCTGCCATTTTCTTGTAGCGGTTCGGTTCGCCTTTGCTACAGCAATATTTACCTGAGCTCGTTTAGCCGCTGCTTAATATAGCTGACAACGGATGGTTTCAGGGTATTTTTGCTGAGCGCTTGCTGGTAGGCCTCGAGGGCAAGTTTGGGATTGTCCAGTTTTTCTTGTGCCAGGGCAAAACCCAGCCAGTTTTCGGCTTTTTCCGGGTTGACGCTTACCAGTTTTTGATAAACGTTAGCCGCATTAGTAAATGATTGCAGTTGTTGATAGGTTGCCGCCAATAAAGATAAATAGGTTTCATTAGAGCTGTTTGTTAAATCAATACGCTGTAGGGTTCTAAGCGCGCCGTTGGGATTTTTTTGTTGCAGGAACAGCTGTGCGCGGGCGTTGATAAATTGCAGGTTATCAGGGAATAAGGCGAGGCTCTGATCCAGAAACTCGGCAGTTTTGTCGGTTTGCCCCTGATTGTGCAGTGTTTTAGCCAATAATAATCGGGCTTTAAGGTGTCGTGGATCGAGATTAATGGCTTGTTCCAGTTTGTAGACTATGGCCGAAGGATTCTCAAAATTGTTTTCTGCTTGACGATAGAGTGTATCAGCCCGTTGTTTAGCGGTTGTTTGGGTAGTCGTTGACGGATTAGGGGTGATGGGGCGATTTTTAACAGGGGAGGCGACAACTTCAGCTGCGGGTGCAGGTTGAGTTGGCGGACTGGGTTGAACTGCCGGTGCTGTCGATGTGGATTGGACTACGGGTGCGGGCTGAACCGTTGGAGCCTTCTTGGTTGCAGGCGCGGGTTGAGTTACAGGAACCGGCGGAGTTGTTATATTTTCCGGCGGCTTTTGTTCTGCTTTTGGCGCTGCCGCGTTGGTAACGGCGTTGGGCGCAGCCAGCACCTGTTCAAAAGGGGCAACAGGAGATGGATCTCTTTTAATGTTGTCGGCAACGATTACCGGAGGCGTTTTAGCCAGTGTTTTACCGTATTGATAAGCCCAGTAAGTGCCGCCTGTCGCAACAATAGCCAGTAAACTCCAGATCAGCAACGGCATTTTTGATGACGGAGCCTGCGTTACATGAATATTCTGTTGCAGAGCTGAGGGTGCATTATTGGTTGTGTTGCGACTTTCCAGGTCGCGCAGCATTTGATTGATCAGGCTCATAACAGTGACGTTATGGGTGGCAATAGGAAATAGCCGGCAATTGTAAGCAGCAGCAATAGTAAAAAGCGTTTACGGAAGCCCAAAAACTTGAATTTTGTGTTGGCGTCTTCGGTATCCAGGGCTGCTAGATAAACCTGTTTTACGCCTATTGACGAAAGGCCTTCGCCATACGCGGCCAGCATCGCTTTATTGGCTAAAATATTAATCAGTCTGGGTATGCCCCGACTATAGTGATGCATCGCTTTAATAGCCAATCCGGAAAAAATGCATAGATTGCCCATGCCGGCGATACGCAACCGGTGTTGAATGTAATCGGCAACGTTTTTCGGTGAGAGCGGTTTAAGTTTGTAACTAAAGGTGATGCGCTGCCTGAGTTGCCGGATGGCTTTGTCATCCAGTTGCTCGTCAAGTTCAGGTTGACCGAATAATACGATTTGCAGCAACTTTTGTTTTTCGGTTTCCAGATTGGTGATAAGTCGTAACGCTTCTAATGTTTCAATCGACATGGATTGGGCTTCATCGATAATCAGCACCAGTTTCTTTCCGGCAGCAGCGTTATTGATTAGATATTCATTAATTAAATTCATCAGCCCGTTTTGCCCGATTTGGCGGGAGTATTCAATACCCATTTCATTGGCAATTGCTACCAGCAAGCCTACCGGCGGCAAGTGCGGATTGGGAATATATGCGGTATCGTAAGGCTCGGGTAATTCATTGAGCAACTTTCGGCAGAGCATGGTTTTGCCGGTGCCGACATCGCCTGTGATTTTGATAAATCCTTCGCCGTTGTGTAAAGTAATCATCAACACATTCAGCGCTTCTACATGAGTGGGCAGCTCGCAAAAGAATTGTGTGTCAGGCGTTAAGCCGAATGGCGGATTATTGAGACCGAAGTGTGTTTTATACATAAATAGCTATGAACGTTTTTTTCATGAAGATACTGCTATCAGTGTCGGTCGGGTTATGCTGCGCTCGGTAATATCTGTCCATGAACCCAACCTAATATAACTTATTTCCAGCGCGGCAGGGAGTCAAGCTTTTCAAAACGTTGCTTGCTGGAATTAATGTCATTTTGCCAGTCGGCATCGCTACCGATAAAGGTGGCTTTAAGCAATATAATCAGTTCTGATTTTTGGGATTTACCGGTGTTGATTCTAAACAGGTTGCCGATATAAGGGATTCCAGCAAGTCCGGTGACGCCTTGTTTGGTTTCATTATCATTTTCCTGCATCAGGCCGCCCAACACAATGATCTGGCCGTTTTTGGCCTTCACTATGCTGTCTGACTCCCTGACCGTGGTCAGCGCCAGCGGTAACGTTATGTTAAGGCCGAAATCCTTGGTGTCTTTTTTAACCTGGCTAATGGATGGGTGGATATGCAGAGTGATGTCCTCATTGTCATCTATCTGTGGCGTAACATCCAGTGATATGCCGGAAAAGAAAACATCTATAAGGACGGTCGGTGCGGTAGGGGCGACGCCAGTGGCCCCCGGAGTTCCACCATTAAAACCGGTGGCGAAATATTCATCCTGGCCTACTTTAATGATGGCGGATTGATTATTTAATGTCGAAATTCTCGGGCTGGACAGTACATTGGTTTTTCCTTGAGTATCCATCAGTTCAACAAAAGCATTGAAATTACCTGAATTGGCACCTAAGGTGAAAACAGAAGCCATTGTAGTCGGATTCATGGCACCTATGCCGGTTAACAATGGCGCTCTGTTGATGCCTTCTCTGACGATACTCTCCCAGTTAACGCCGTCTTGATGGTTATCATCAAGAATAACTTCCAGTATTTTTGCTTCAAGGATGACTTGTCGACTGATTTGGTTTTGGGTGGCGGACAGGAAACTTTCGACTTCCCGCAACTGCATGGGTTTGGCCCGGACAATCACGATGCCCGATTGTTGGTTAATATCGACGGTCGCCTGTGGGTCAACTGCAATAATATGATTTAACGATTCTTTCAACTCCAGCCAGAAGTCTGTTTTTGTTGTGGTGCGGACGGAACTACTGGAGGAGTTGACGTTTTGCTGGTAACCGCCGCCTAATGGGTTGCTTCCCGTAGGGTTGTTTCCTTGTTGATTGCTGCCTTGTTGACTACTTCCTTGCTGGCCGCTGCTACCCGGTGAGCTGCTTTGACCTGCCTGCCTGCCGGATGACACGCTGGTATTTGAGTTGCCTACCCGGAGCAGATCCAGCCGGTCTATTTTAAAGGTTTTGGTTTGCAAGGTTGCAGGATAGATGATGTAACCCATATCGTTTCTTTTGTAATCATAACCATAGAGTTTTTGCACCGCATCAAGAACTTGGGCAATGGTCACATTCTTTAGATCCAGTGAAATAGTGCCGGTTACTTCAGGATGCACCAGCATGTTTTCATCGGTATCGACAACCAGGCCCATAAAAAACTCTCGGGCATCGGCTTCATAAACGGAGATATTGAGGCGCGCCTGCTGCATCGAATTTTGCGAGGTGTCCATGGTCTTATTGAAATCAGGGATCAGGGCGTCGGTAATAGCGGTCGGTGGTTGGGCATTGCTACGGGCTTGCGGGACGACATCAGAAAAAACATCGGCAACATGGGATGATTTTGTTGGCTGAAACGAGGAGCAGGATGCCGGCAGCAATGCCAGGGCCAGGGAAATAACCAGACGGTTTTGGTTCATTTTAGCGTGTATCCAGTATTTATTGTGTTTTGTAGGGACGTTGCACTAGGTGCAAGGTCTTGCGTTCGCCGTTGTGATCAATAGTGACCGAGTTTTTGTGAATGTCGATGATTTTAATGGTGCTTGAGCGAGCCAGGGTTGGGGCTGTTTCCTTCGATTGCATGGATGCAGGGGGCTGGGCCGTGCGTGAAGTAATTGCCGAGCGTTGGGCAGTATTCGCTTGTTGCTGGGCGCTTTGTCCCTGAAGCTGGGGGATGTCCATGCTCCCGATTGCGGTTGAAAGCCGCGGGGCTATCATGTTTCCCATCGGACCGGCCATGTTTCCCGGCAGGTCGGCACTGTTTTTTTGTGCAGGGCGGTTCGTTCCCGGATTCGCATCCCCATTCGACTGGTTAAGGACAGGTTCCTGCGCTTTATTGAGCATCTCCGCTGTTTTATTGCCGGCGGTAGTGGTCTTTGTTGGAATTGCCGGCTCAGGAGTTAAGGTCGGGTTTTGTTTGATTTCTATGGTCTGGCCTTGTTTGACTAAAATGCCATTAATAGTCGCTCGCCTGGATTGCGAAGAAATCCAGATGGCCGATAAAACTAATGGAATACCATCGACAGCAGCCGGATCATCAGCTGGCGGCAGAGGATAGGCCGGTTGAGTCGGGTCGCGAAATTCTGCGCTGCATGGCATGGAAACAAGTCCGGCGAGCAATGTGGCTATCATCAGCCTAAACACCAAGCCAGCTCTCCTTAAAGCTGAGCGTGTACGCTTTAATTGTGGTTTCTGCGGTCGGATAATCTTTAACCCGATAGTCGATGCTTTCCCAGATAAAATGCCAAGGCAGTGATTCCAAGGCTTTCAAGTAATTGAGCGTGTCTAAGTAACTGCCGGAAAACGTGATTGCCAGTCCGTGTTTGTAGATCGGGTTTAGCTGCGGTTGTTTGGATTCCAGCAAGGTGGTTGCCGGCAGTGTGTCCAGCTTTATCAAGGTTAATTGATTGTTTTGGTTAAGTATATCGCTTAATGCGACAGCCATTAAATGCGGTGGAACAAAGGTTTTGTCACCCTGCATCATAAGCTCTTGTTGGCGGCTATATTCGGCTTTTAATTCGGCCAGTTTGTTCTGGTTGATTTGGTTGGGGTCGGTGTGGCTACTGTTTTCAAGCTTGATCGCTGTTATTTGTTGATCGGTTATCTGTTGCTTAAGGCTGTTTATTTCCTTTTGGAAAGCCTGCTGTTTTTTTTGGGTTGGTTGAAAAAAGAAGTTATCCCAGCCTACCCATAAGCCAACCACTACTGCACCGATGATGATAATTTTTTCCCGTTGAGTCAGGGCTTCAAATTTTTCTTGAAGATTAGTGAGCATGGTTTTCTTTATCCGGAGCATCCAGAGTCGTGCTGAGTTTAAAATCTATTTGGTTCGGTATTTTCTCTGATTGCTGCATAGCCAGTTTGGCAAAAGTGTGCCCATTAAATATGGATTCTTTTTGAAGTTGCTGTAGAAAATAAGGGATTTTCTCCGGTTTATAGGTGCTGCCTTCAATGCTGATGAGCTGCCGTTGTCCGTCAAGAAACAGCGCGCTTAGCCAGACATCAGGAATCGACTGGTTGGACAGTGCCTGGAAATAGCTTGAAAAGCCGGGAGATTGATCTGCGCTCTTGCCGGATAGCTGTTTCATGGTTTGTGTTAACTCGTCCAACATGTTTTGCCATTGGGCGACTTCCGCGGCGAGTTGAGGGTTGATTTCCTGTTTGGGGATTTGCGACGCGATCAGATTGACCTTCGCTTGTTCGGCAGCCAGATCCTGGCGAAGTTGCAGCGCTTGAGTCTCGGTGTTTTTATTATTCCATATCATATAGCCGCTGAAGCAGATAAACAGCAGGATAATAGCCAACAAACTACCCCAATACGGGTTAATGCCGGATTTATCCTGTCCTTGCCAAAGGATGTCCTGATATAAATTGACTTGTTGTATCATGCAGTTTCTATGGCATGACGCAATGTTGCACCGATGACCGGCGCGCAAAGCGATTGAGTCCGGTCATTCACTAAAATGTCGCAATCGATTAGCGTGGATAGATCGATCATGCGGGCGGTAATGCCGAGATTGCTGTTCAGGCTGTCAAGCAGGTTATGGGTGTTTTCTGCCAAGGGAATGACGGCTAAAGCTGGAATGGGCGGAATTCCGTAATAACTTTCGACATAATCCAACGAACGTTGTATTTCCAAAGCCAGGTTGTTGTGCGCATTTGCGACCGGGCTGTCGCTGGAATAGGGCCGATCCAAGTCCAGTCTTTTATAACCGATCTCAAATTTACGGGATACATAAATAGTCGTCTCTTTTTGTATCAGTAGGGTGCCGGAAAATTCCAGCAGGTACAAAAGAGCAATGCCGCGCTTGTTTTCCGGTGTGTGCACTGCCAAGTTGCGCAGGGTTGTTTCCTGGATATCAATGACCTTGAGCTGGAGTCCTGCTTGGGCACATTTTTCGACCTGTCCCCTGATGACGTCAATAGGACTGGCAATAACTTCCAGCATTTTACTGCTGTTAGCACGAACGGCCATGGGGGTTTCGTAATAATCGATCACAGCCTTATCGATGGGGAAGTCGATGAGCTCATTGATTTTCCAGCGGATGGCCTCAAGGGTTTCGTTTTTGGCGACGGCGGGCGCCTCAATATTGATGCGGCGGTAGTTGTCGGAAGTCAGTACCAGATGGCAGTCATACTCGGCAAGATTATGCCTGTCGGCAAGTTTAGTGAGGCTGTCCAGTTGATCCTCGGGTTTTCCTGAGTCGATGAATTCGCAATGAACAAGTGATAACTTATTATTTTCTAAGTAATTAGATATGGCGACAGCGATGCCGTTCTGCAAAAAACTGATACCAACAATACCTTTGCAAATGGTTTTTTTTCTAAAGAACTTTTTTAACAGTTGCACGATAGGTAATCCGAATCGATTTTTTTAAGAAAAGTGCTATAAAAGTCACAGTTTACATAAAATTAACTGATATTTCTTATTTTGTTTTTAAGTTGCAGGTTTTTTTAGACCGTTGTTAGCTAGTGAAAATTACACATCCTCGCTCAAATACAGCGCTACTTCCTGGGCCGATTTATGGTCTATTTTAAAGCCGCGCATTTCTAAAACGCCTTTGGTATTGAGAGAAATGATCAGGTAAAGCGCTTCGGGGTAGGACGCCAGCTCTAAATCTGTGATTGATGGCGTTGCCGGTGCGGCCGGGTGAGAATGGTAGATTGCAAATAGCTCCTCGCCTTGATCGCGCATTTTAGCCATCGCCGAGATTTGCTGGGCGGGATCAAGCTGGAAACGCTGCTGAGGGTGTTCTGAGGTATTTTGAACGGGATAGCAGCTGCTCGGCAGGCCGTTTTTGCTGCCGATAAGTCCGCAGACTTCAATTTCCGGCGAGATTTGCGCAAGATGCAGCAGCTGGTTGGTTATTTTGCGGGGAATTTGGATGTGTTCTGGGGTCATAATATTTAAGGATTCCATAGTCCATAAGTCACTCGGGGCTGCCCGGATAAATCTTTATAGGTTTTCACTTTATCATAATGCAGATCCTTGAACAGGGCTTGAACTTGTTGTTGCTGGTTGTAGCCATGTTCAATCAACAAGTGTCCGCAAGGCTCCAGATAGTTGCGCGCAGCTTCGGCAATGATTCTAATATCGGCAAGTCCTTGTTCTGGCGCAGACAAGGCTGTTTGCGGCTCAAACCGTACATCGCCTTGTTGCAGATGGCTGTCATCTTCCGCAATATAAGGAGGGTTGCTGATAATCAGCTTGAATTTGGTAGCGGGAACATCGGCAAACCAGTCGCTGTGGTAAAACTCAATGTTGCTGATACGGTGTTTGTCGGCATTGAGTTGGGCGATGCGTAATGCGGCTAAGCTAAAATCGGTGGCGCTGATCCGTGCCTGCGGACGTTCGGCGGCCAAGGTAATCGCAATAATGCCGGAGCCTGTGCCCAGATCGATGATCCTGGTCGGTTCATTGGTCGGTATCAGTTTTAAGCTGAGCTCAATCAGCAGTTCGGTGTCGGGTCTCGGAATCAACACATCAGGACTGACGTGGAAATCCCGCGACCAGAACTCCCGGTTGCCGGTGATATAGGCGATGGGTGTGCCTTGTTGGCGCTTTTCAAGCAGCGCCTTGAAGGCGGTCAAGTGTTCGGACTGTAGCGGCTTGTCCGGCCAAGCGCGAAGATGCGAGCGTGGTTGATTAAGCGCTTGGCACAGTAGAACCTCTGCATCCAGCAAGGCGGAGTCGGAGACTGATGCCAGTGTGTCTGCGGCCTCTGATAGCACGGATTTTATGCTGTGCATTTAGCTTAGTCTTCTCCCAGTTGTGTCAGCAGTTCGGCTTGATGTTCGCTGATCAGCGGCATAATGACCTGCTCCAGTCCGCCCTGCATGATGTCGTCCAGTTTGTACAAAGTCAGGTTGATGCGGTGATCGGTTAAGCGGCCTTGCGGGTAGTTGTAGGTGCGGATGCGCTCGGAGCGGTCGCCGCTGCCGACTTGCAGTTTGCGGTTGGCCGATTGTTCGGCATGGTGTTTTTCCTGCTCGGCGGATAACAGGCGCGAGGCCAATAAGGACATGGCTCTGGCGCGGTTTTTGTGTTGCGATCGTTCGTCCTGGCACTCCACGACCACGCCGGTCGGCATGTGGGTAATGCGTATCGCTGATTCCGTTTTGTTGATGTGCTGACCGCCGGCTCCTGAAGAGCGGAAGGTGTCGACTTTAAGGTCTGCGGGGTTGATGTCGATGGCGTCAACTTCGTCGACTTCCGGCATGATCGCGACGGTGCAGGCCGAGGTGTGGATGCGGCCTTGCGATTCGGTTTCAGGTACGCGTTGCACCCGGTGCGCGCCGGCTTCGAATTTTAGCTGGGAGTAAACATCCTTGCCGGCAACGCGCAGGATGACTTCTTTGTAACCGCCGTGGTCGCCGTGGCTTTCGTTGATGATTTCTGTTTGCCAGCCCTTGCGCTCGGCATAGCGCTGATACATGCGGGCAAGATCGCCGGAGAAAATCGCCGCTTCATCGCCGCCTGTTCCGGCGCGGATTTCGATAAAAATATTGCGGTTATCGTTGGGATCTTTGGGTAGCAACAACACTTGCAGTTCATGCTCGATTGCTTCCAGCTGAGTTTCAGCGTCGCTGACTTCTTCCTTGGCCATTTCCCTTAATTCGGGGTCGCTGTCATTGGCCATTTCCTTGGCTGAAGCGAGTGTTTCCAGGGTCTGTTGATAGCGTTTGTAGCAGTCAACCAGCGGGTTGATCTGGGCGTATTCCTGGCTTAATGAGCGGAATTTATTTTGGTTGCCTTGTACTTCAGGCTCCGAAAGTAAAGCGGCGATTTCGTCGTAGCGTTCGCACAGGTTTTCGAGCTTATGTTGTATGGATGGTTTCATTGAGAGTCGGTTAATTTAAAAATTTCGCGGGCGGCGGCAATCAAATCGTGGCGTTCGTTTTCGGCGGCGGCTCTGATTTGGGCGCTGGGCGTATGGATGAGTTTGTTGGTCAGGCTGTGGGCCAGCCGGTTAAGGGCTTGTTCGGCGGGAATGCCGCTTTTTAGTAGACTTAAGGCTTTTTGTAGGGCTTCATCACGGGATTGTTCTGCCTGGTGGCGATAATCTTGAATGGTTGACTGTGCGCCTTGGGCGCGTAGCCAAGCTAAAAAATAGTCGACTTGGGTGTCGATTATTTCTTCGGCCTGTTCTGCGGCCAGCCGGCGGGAGTTCATGTTTTGATCGATGGTGTTTTGCAGATCGTCGATGGTGTAAAGATACACGTCCCTGAGCTGCTCAACTTCCGCCTCAATATCCCGCGGCACCGCAAGATCAACCATGAACATCGGCTTGTGTTTGCGTTTTTTCAGCGCGCTTTCAACACGGCCTTTGCCCAGTATCGGCAGTTGACTGGCGGTTGACGAGATAACGATGTCGGCTTCGGCCAGATGCGCCGGCAATTCGGACAAGGCGATCGCGTAGCCGTTAAACTGTATGGCTAGTGCGTGGGCTTTATCATAGGTGCGGTTTGCGATAATGATACGGCCTATGCCTTGTTGTGACAAATGGCGCGCGGTCAGTTCTATGGTTTCACCGGCGCCGATTAACAAAGCGGTTTGCTCGCTGAGTTTGTCGAAGATTTGCTGTGCCAGTTGCACGGCGGCAAAGGCCACCGATACCGGGCTGGAGCCGATCGCGGTGTCGGTGCGAACCTTTTTAGCGGCGGTAAAAGTGTGCTGAAAAAGCCTGCCCAGACGCTTGCCCAACGTTCCTGCCTCATAGGCGACTTGGTAAGCTGTTTTCATCTGGCCTAGAATTTGCGGTTCACCCAGGATCATCGAGTCCAGGCCGCAGGCCACGCGGAACATGTGGCGGATCAGTTCGCTATCGGTATGGCAGTATAGGTAAGGCGTAAAATCGGCGGCGCTGATTTGCTTGCTTTGGGCGACCCAGTCAATCAGGACTTGTTTATTCGCCGTGGTTGAGGTGCAGTAAAATTCGGTGCGGTTGCAGGTTGACAGTATGGCGGCTTCAGAGATTTCTTTGATGCGCGACAATTCCAGCAATGAGGAGCCCAGGATTTCGGCAGGGAACGACAAGCGCTCGCGGATCGAAACCGGCGCGGTGTTGTAATTAATCCCAACTGCAAGAAGTGTCATGTGATTTAGGGTTCAAGTTAAAAGATTTGTAGGGTGAAAGGTAAAAGTTGCAAGGTAAAAAGCCGTTTTGTTAAATCACGAACCTGGAGTCTTGCACCTTTTACCTTGAACCTTAATGCCTGTATTATGTGGGACTATTCTAAGAAATATAATGGCTTTATCCAAATGGAATAAATCAGCTGTCTGACTCAGCTGATTTTTCTGATAATCTATAGCAAAATATGTGCAGGAAATAAATAGGACGATTGTGTGTTAATTTTTAGATTGTTTTCAGTGATAACCCTCGTTTTTCTTAGTGGCTGCGCCAGTTCGCCTGAAAAGCCTGATGCGCTGGAAGAAGTGGTTGAACCTGTCAAAATAGCCGAGCTCAAGGAAAAAACTCAGCCCGGCGATGTAAAGACAGCGATAGATCCTGACGTGATGTATATGCTGATGGCGGCAGAGCTTGCGGGGCAAAGAGGGCAATATGCCATTGCTCTGGAAGGTTACATGGAGGCCGCCAAGCGGGTTAAAGATCCTCGGTTTGCAGAAAGAGCGGCAAAGATTGCCATGTATATGAAAGACAGTCATAAAACGGATGAGGCTGTTTCTTTATGGTTGAGGCAAGATCCTGAAAATTCGACGGCAAGAAAAATTGCCGCTTTGTCGGCATTGAGAACCGGCAATAAACAGGCTGCTGTTGATCATTTAAGTGCGGTGTTGAAGACTGATCCGGCAGGATTTGAAAAGACCGCGCTTGAATTGGCTAATGTTATGCAAAATGACGGCAAGTCAGATTTTTTTTATGAGGTGCTGGATGTCTTGGCAGTAAAGAATCCTGATCAGGCTGTGGTTTATTTCGTGCAGTCGTTGTTGGCTATGGAAATGAAAAATAATGCGCTGGCTGAAAAGAAAGTGCAGCAGGCTTTGAATATCCAGCCTGACTGGGATAAGGCATTGATATTTCAGGCTCAGATAGCGGTATTTTCGGGGGATTTGACTAAGGCGAAAAACTTGCTAAGAAATGCAGTGGTTAAATATCCTGAAAATGACAAGCTTAAAAAGTTGCTGGCGCAGGTGTTAATAAAAACAGCGGAATATGAGGCGGCAGCCGAGGTTTACCAGGGTATTGTTCTGGCCAATCCAAAAGATGCCGAGAGTCAGATTGCGCTGGCATTGGTGTATCTGCAACTGGATCGTGACGGAAAGGCTGAGGACATTTTTAAACAGTTGTTGGGTCAGTCCGAATGGCAAAATCAGGCCAGTTTTTATCTGGGAAAGATAGAAGAAAAACGAGGGCATACGCAAAAAGCGCTGGCATGGTTTGATAAGGTGGCTGAAGGGCCGTTGGTTTTTGAATCGGGGCTTTCAGTGGTTTCATTGCTGGTAAAAGACAGGAAATTTGATGAGGCTGATACGCGGTTGAATCTATTGTCGAGCCAGTTTCCAAAACAAAAGTTACGCATTATTTTAATGCAAGCCGGGTTGTACGGACAGCAAGAGCAATATGAAAAAGGTTTTAAGCTGTTGACCGATGCGTTAGCCGGTCAGCCGGATCAGCGAGACTTGTTGTACACGCGTGCGTTGATGGCGGAGCGAATTAATAGACCGGATGTGCTGGAAGCGGATCTGAAAAAAATATTAGCCAAAAATCCCGATGATGCCGAGGCTTTAAATGCATTGGGCTATAGTTTGCTGGATCATGCTGATCGCTATGTCGATGCAGAAAAATATCTGCAACAGGCGCTTAAATTGCAGCCGAATGAGGCTGTGATTATGGATAGTTTTGGCTGGCTACAGTTTAAGCAAGGCAAGCTTATGCAAGCCTTGGATTATCTGGAGCGGGCCTATGCAAAACAGCAAGAGAGTGAAATAGCGGCTCATCTTGCCGAAGTGTTGTGGGCCTTGGGTCGCAAAGAGGAGGCCAGGAAAATATTTAACACAGCGATTAAAAAAGCGCCGGAAGATGAATATTTATTGGATTTTCAAAAGAGAATATTGAACGGCGAAGAATAGAGTGTTACGTTTTAAAGCAGGGTTATGGATTTGGGGCTTCCTGATATTTTTGTTGTCAGCGTGTTCCGTGGTTCCGGTCGAGCCGGATGCGCATTATTCGAGGGCAGCGATGC
Source organism: Methylobacter sp. (assembly GCA_030679035.1). GTDB lineage: Bacteria > Pseudomonadota > Gammaproteobacteria > Methylococcales > Methylomonadaceae > Methylobacter_A. The sequence goes on from JAUXTH010000135.1 coordinate 32,402, forward strand.
TTCATCTTTATGAGCTGGAGCATTGGTCGTTTGAGGGGCGGTTGGCATTGACCGGGCAAAATGATTCCTGGTCGGCCAATATAAGTTGGGAACACAGTCCTGAGGCAGAGAAAATAAAGTTATCCGGCCCCTTTGGTCAAGGGGCGGTCGTTATTTCCTTGGCAGGCAATGTCGTCACCATAGATCGGGGTGGGGACGATGTGCAAACCTCAACGCGGCCGGAAGAGTTCATCAATCAACAATTGGGCATGTTTGTTCCGGTGCGATCGCTAAGGTATTGGGTGGTGGGTTTGCCGGAACCGTCCCATTCATATAAAGATACCGATGCCGGTTTTAATCAGGCCGGGTGGCTGAGTGAATACAAGCAAATGCAGCCGGTTGATGACGGCGCTATGCCGCACAAAATGATGGTTATGAACAGGCTGGTCAAGTTAAAGTTAATCATCGATCACTGGGTTTTAAATGACACAAAAACAAATTAATCAGTCTGCATGGGCTCAAAAGTGGCCGGCACCGGCAAAATTGAATTTAATGTTACGGATTACCGGGCAAAGAAGTGATGGTTATCATTTGTTGCAAACGGTGTTTCAATTCATCGATTTATGTGACTGGATAACATTTCATCCGGTAGCTGACGGTCGGGTCAGCTTGCAAAAGCCTATGCCTGGTGTGCCTGAAGCGGATGACCTGACGGTCAGGGCGGCAAAGCTGCTAAAAGCGGAAACGGGTTGCGAGCAAGGGGTATGCATTGAGGTCGAAAAGAATCTGCCTATGGGTGGGGGTCTTGGTGGAGGCAGTTCTGATGCGGCAACAACACTGGTGGTGCTGAACCAGCTATGGGGTTTGCAGTTATCAATGGAAAAGTTGATGGGATTGGGTCTGACTTTGGGTGCGGATGTGCCGGTGTTTGTCTATGGGCATTCAGCATGGGCGGAAGGCGTTGGTGAAAAACTTGAGAAAATAGATATTCCCGAACAGTGGTTTGTAGTGATAAAACCGGAGTGTCATGTGAATACGGGAGAAGTATTTTCAGCTAAAGATTTGACACGGGATAGCAAATCAATCAAAATAGCCGACTTTATAGCGGGTCAGCACCAAAACGATTGTCTTGGGGTGGTTCGCGAACGTTACCAGTCTGTGAAGGATGCTTTGTTTGATTTGTCTGGATTTTCTGAGGCAAGGCTAACCGGAACGGGGGCTTGTGTTTTTGCTCAGTTCGATTCAGAGCTGACTGCAGCTAGCACCTATAAGTCGCTTCAGAGGAAATGGCAGGTTTACCTGGTCAAAGGCGTAAATGAGTCGCCTTTGTTTTCTAAGCTGAAGAACGGTAACATATCTTGATTATTGGGCCGTCGCCAAGCGGTAAGGCACGGGGTTTTGATCTCCGCATACCAAGGTTCGAATCCTTGCGGCCCAGCCATTTATCTCCGCTAAGTTGAATTCTATTTGGGAGTGCTTGATGAGTGACACCTCTGTGATGGTGTTTTCTGGAAATGCTAACTTGGCTTTGTCAGAGGGTATAGTAAAGAAGCTCAATATGCGCCTCGGTATGGCGTCCGTCGGCAGGTTTAGTGACGGGGAAGTTGCAGTAGAGATTGAGGAGAATGTTCGTGGAAAGGATGTTTTCGTTATTCAGCCAACTTGTTCGCCAACCAATGAGAATTTAATGGAATTGTTAGTGATGATTGATGCTCTTCACCGAGCTTCGGCATCACGAGTAACTGCGGTAATGCCCTATTATGGTTACGCGCGGCAGGACAGAAGATCGCGATCAGCGCGCGTGCCCATTAGTGCAAAGCTGGTTGCAAAAATGATTGAGCAGGCAGGTGCGGATCGGGTTTTAACGGTTGATTTGCATGCTGATCAGATCCAGGGTTTTTTTGATATACCTGTGGATAATGTCTACTCGTCACCTATTCTTCTTGGTGATGTATGGCGGCAAAAGTATAAAGATTTGATTGTTGTTTCGCCAGATGTTGGTGGTGTTGTCAGGGCTAGGGCGCTTGCAAAGCGCTTGGATGATGCCGATCTTGCGATTATCGATAAGCGGAGGCCCAGGGCCAATGTTGCCGAGATTATGCACATAATTGGTGATGTTGAAGGGCGTAGTTGCGTGTTGATTGATGACTTGGTTGATACGGCGGGAACGCTGTGTCACGCCGCGGCAGCGTTGAAGAAGCATGGTGCAATTAAGGTGGTTGCCTATTGTACGCATGCAGTTTTGTCGGGTTCTGCTTTAAAAAATATAAATGGCTCAGAGCTTGATGAATTGGTTGTTACCGACACCATTCCGCTAAGTCATGAGGCTGCTAGATCGGGCAAGATAAGGCAGTTAAGCGTCGCAGAAATGCTGGCTGAAACCATCAGGCGTATAGCTGTCGGCGAGTCGGTTAGTTCGCTCTACGTAGATTGACGGTTGTTGATTGATAAAATTTAATTTGTTGTGCTTGATAGCACGGGGTTGAGAGGAAAATGTCTAACGTATTTGAGTTTGTTGCCGAAAGTCGTGGGCAATCAGGTAAAAGCGCAGCCAGAAGGGCGCGTCGTACAGGTAATGTGCCTGCGGTAATATACGGTGGGCATAAAGAGCCTCAAATGCTGGTGCTAAACCACAACGAAGTGATTAAGCATCTTGCGCATGAGGCGGTTTATTCGCATGTCTTAGATGTTACGGTTGACGGAAAGACAGAGAAAGTTATTCTGAAAGGTGTTCAGCGCCATCCTGCTAAATTTCAAATCCTGCATATGGATTTTCAGCGGGTAAGTATGGCTGAGACATTGAAGGTGCATGTTCCGCTGCATTTTATCAACGAGCAGGCCTCGGTTGGTGGTAAGAAAGGTGGTATAGTGGCTCATGCGATGATCGATATTGAGGTTTTCTGCTTGCCCGCAGCTCTGCCTGATTATATCGAAGTGGATCTGAAGGGTTTGGATATTGGTGAGTCGGCTCATCTTTCGGATATTGTTTTGCCAGCAGGTGTTGAGATTGTTGCTCTGGCGCAAGGTCCTGAACATGATCATCCTGTAGCGTCTATGATGGCTTCAAAGGCGAGCAAAGACGACGTTGCCTAGAAGTCTATAGAATACGCATGATTAAATTGATAGTTGGCTTGGGTAATCCGGGTCGGCAGTACGAGAAAACCCGGCATAATGCCGGGTTTTTGTTTTTAGATAGATTGGCGTCTGAGTCAGGTTGTGATTGGGTTGGCGAATCCAGGTTTGATGGACTGATGGCGGAAGTGAACGTCGCAGGTGGTAGGGTGATGCTGCTAAAGCCGGGTACGTTTATGAATCGAAGTGGTCTGGCGGTAGGCAAGGTTGCCAGGTACTATAAACTGGCGGCGGAGGAAATTCTTGTTGTTCATGATGAGCTTGACTTCGATGTTGGCGTAGTAAAATTGAAAAAAGACGGCGGACACGCGGGGCATAATGGATTGAGAGATATTATTGCCCACCTGGGAGCAAAAGAGTTTTATCGGTTGAGGATAGGCATTGGCAGGCCTCCTGCCGGAAAAGTAGTTGCAGATTTTGTGTTATCAAGTCCCTCTAAGGTTGAGTGGGATTTGATGTTGTCAGCTTTTGAGCTTGCTGAAGGTTATGTGGCCCAGATGGTCACGGGCGATACGTCAGTAGCGATGAATAAATTGAATTCAGCTAAATGATTAATTGACATTATGAACCTGATCAAAGATAATGGTCAGGTTTTCCGATAACGGAGGGGTTCCCGAGCGGCCAAAGGGATCAGACTGTAAATCTGCCGGCTCTGCCTTCGGAGGTTCGAATCCTCCCCCCTCCACCATCTAATTAAAAAATATCCGCGGGTGTAGTTCAATGGTAGAACTCCAGCCTTCCAAGCTGATCACGTGGGTTCGATTCCCATCACCCGCTCCATATTCAAAAAATTAAACTCATATAGCTCATATAGCTCAGTAGGTAGAGCACTTCCTTGGTAAGGAAGAGGTCACCGGTTCAAATCCGGTTATGAGCTCCATGTTTTGTGTTGATTATTAAGAGGTGTATTTTAATGGCCAAAGAAAAATTCTCACGTAGCAAGCCCCACGTAAACGTCGGCACAATCGGTCACGTCGATCATGGTAAAACTACTTTAACTGCTGCTTTAACAAAAGTAATGGCTGAGCTCCAAGGTGGAGAAGTTAAAGCCTTT
>JAUXTH010000143.1 GCA_030679035.1 Methylobacter sp.
TTCTTTGGTTACTTTCTTTTGGCGAAGCAAAAGAAAGTAACTCGCCTTCGGGTGCGAGAACCCGCTTCAATCAACTGTCGCGCTAGCGACACTTTAATGTTAAAGCGATCGAAATTCGACTGACTGCGTAACATCAGTTAAAAAACACATCAAAATGGTTGAATCCCAATCCTTGGTTGATCTATAGTCTTGTTTTTAGACCTAATTGCAGGCGATCCTCCCATGTTCGACATAATCCTCATCTTAGTCGCAATCGCTGTCATCAGCTTTCTTATAATTGCAGCGACGCAACCGGTCGACCTTAAGAGGTTGACTGCGATAATAGCCGGACTGCCGTTAATATTCATTCCATCGCATAGACTATCGACTGAATGACGTTTATCAAAAAACTTGGATAAATACCCAACCAAACCAGCAGCCCCGCTAAAACGGCGAGTGTTGCTGTGGAAATCCAATCTTGGGCAGGTTTAATTACCTGCGCTTCAGCGTTCATCGACATCACAACGATGATTCTCAAGTAGTAATAAAGCCCCAGGCCGCTGCCAACGATAATAGCGGACAACAATCCCCACAACCGTCCTTCGGCGGCGCTGGTAAAGAGATAGAATTTACCGATGAATCCGGCAGTCAGCGGAATACCCGCCAGCGAGAGCAGCATCAGCGTAAAAACTGCCGCCAACCACGGCCGCCGCCAAAACAGCCCTCGATAAAAAGCAATGTCATCCGCTTCCGTTTGCGGCGTTGAAAGCACCGAAATAACCCCGAAAGCGCCGATCGTGGTAATGAAATAAGCCGGCAGATAAAAGCTAACGGACTCTACCGCCAATGCCGAAGAAATGCTGCCGCCCGCAATGAACGCGACCAGCAGATACCCCATGTGCGCAATAGACGAATAGGCCAGCAAACGTTTAACATTATTTTGCAGCAACGCCAGCAAATTACCGCCCAGTATGGACAGGCCGGCAATGACGCTGAAAACGGTCAGTAACGGCGTGTAATCATAACTATAGCTGCTGAGAAAATATCTCAGCAGCAGGGCGAAAACGGCGCATTTTGAAACGGCGGCGATAAATGCGGTAACCGGCGCTGGTGCGCCTTCATAGACATCCGGGGTCCATAAGTGAAACGGCGCCAAAGAAAGTTTGAAACCCAGCCCGGCCACGATCAGGAGTGTTCCACTTAAGATCATCGCGTTGATATTGTCCCGGCTCGTGATATAGCCGCCGATGCCGTTGAAATTAAGTTCGCCGCATTGCGCATAGATCAGCGCCATGCCCATCAGCAGGAAGGCCGAGGACACACCGGACAATACCAGGTATTTGACCGCCGCCTCCAGCGGCCGTGCCTGGTTGAGCGGATAGCCGATCAGCACAATCAGGGAGATACTGAGTATTTCAAGCCCGATAAAAAAGGTCGCAAAATGACTGCTGCAAACCAGCACCGAACCGCCCAGCAATGCGGTCAGCAACAGCAACGGGAGTTCTTCATGTTCTCCTTCACGATCTTTGAAATAGTCGTAACAAAACCCCAGCACCGCCAAACCTCCCGACAGCAACAGCGCCATATAGAACAGCGAGTAGGCATCCACCAGCATCAATAACGTTGCCTGAATTGGACTTTCCTGCCATGCGATGCCCAGTGTCCACAGTGACATAATAATGCCGGCGGCGGCGATGCCAAAAGCCAGGACGAAATGCCGCCTGACAGCAATGCTGAGCATTACTGCTACTGCGGTTGCGGCGAGAATGATGATAGGCGCAAGGGCGATAATCTGGTTAATGTTCATCAGCGCTCCATCGCAACGGAATTTTGCATTTCCTGCTTCAGTGCAGAAGCCGATACGTCCAATACGGCCTGAGGACTCAGACCAAGCCAGGCAGTGACAAGCAACAGTAGTCCTAGCGATACCCATTCGCGGAGATCGACATCGGACAAAAAAGAATGTTGAGACGATGGGCCGCAAAAGACTTTTTGTATCAAGATAAGCGCATAAACCGGGGCCAGAATAAGCACCAGGGTTGTCACAGATGCCAATACCCTATTGACGCTGAAAGCCCCCTGCAACACCAGGAATTCGCCAATAAAGTTCCCCAATCCCGGCAGGCCCAGCGAGGCTATCGCAAAAAACAATGTCAACGCCGACAGCCGGGGCAGTGCCGACCTGAGCCCTCCCATATTGGCCATTTCTCGGGTATGCAGGCGTTCTTGCAAAGCACCCGCGATCATGAACAACGCCGACGCACTGATGCCGTGAGCAAGCATGGTGATGACCGAACCCTGCAAGGCAAGTAAGTTCCAGGAAAATACCCCAAGCAGGATAAAGCCCATGTGGCTGATACTGGTATAAGCAATCAGCCGTTTCAGGTCGGACTGCGCAAAAGCCATCATCGCCGCATAAAGTACGCTTACGGTTCCCAGCGTCAGCGCAAACGGGGCAAACTGATGCGCCGCTTCGGGAAACAACGGGATGACGAAGCGCAGCAAGCCGTAAGCGCCGGTCTTGAGCATCACGCCAGCCAGGATCACGCTGCCGCCGGTAGGAGCCTGCGTGTGGGCGTCGGGTAGCCAGCTATGGAAAGGCACCGCCGGCAACTTGACGGTAAACGCGATAAAAAAACCCAACATCAGCCAGAAGGCGGCATCGGGGTCAAGTGCGGTATTCAGCAATTCGAAATAATCAAAAGTATACGTATCACTATTGTTATGGTGTATCTGCACCAAAATCACTATCGCCAGCAGCAGCAAAAGACTGCTCGCTTGCGTAAAAATGAAAAACTTTATTGCCGCATAAGTTCGGTTCTCATGGCCCCAGATGCTGATCAGAAAATACATCGGGATAATCATTAATTCCCAGAAAAAAAAGAACAGGAACAGGTCAACCGCCAGAAAAACGCCGATGGTACCGGCCAGACACGTCAGCAGATTAAAGAAAAAGAAACCCTGCCGGTTCTTGATTTCGGTCCAGGAACTGCTGACCGCCATAAACCCTAGCAATACCGTCATGGCTGTCAAAAGCAGACTTAGACCATCCATAGCCAAATGGAAACCAATGCCGAAACGTGGAATCCACGGACTATAAAAATGAGCAAACCAGGCTGATAACAGACCGCCCGCATGTTCCGCCGCCAAGCATGGCAATACCAGCAACAGAACCTCAACCGTAAGCGTAATAATCGCTACCCAACGAGGAACTACCGGACTCCAGCGCTCTGAAAACCAGGCAGCGAACCCGCCCAGCAGCAAAACGCAAATAAGCGCAAGCAGTATCACGACAGCAATCCTATGGCGATAATGACCACGGTGCCGAGCGCCATGGATGAAACGTACCAACGGATACGCCCGGTCTGGGACGCGCTGGCCATCAGGTGCCCTCCCCGACTGAGCAAGGCTATCCCAGTGTATGCACGATCCACTGCATCGTTTTTATTGAGTTTGGCGATGGCTTTAAAGGGGCGCACCACCAATGCGCCATAAAGCGCATCCACGCCCCAGCCGTTAAAACAAAATATCCGCATTTGGTTTGCCACCCTGAAATCCACAAGACGCTGAGCGGAAAAGGTACCGGTAAGATAAAACAATGCCGCAATAGACAAGCCTATAAGCGGTGCCGTAGCGGTGATGACCGCAACAAGGTCAAAAGCGGGATCATTGTTGAATAAAACCGGGAATACAGAATCCAGCGGGATTTTCAACATACCGCCAAATAGCGCCAACGCACCCAGCAAGACCAGCGGTATGCTCATTTGCCAACCGAGCCTGGTTTCAATGACCGGGCATTCCCTGCCGAAAAAGACCACGAAGACCAGACGAAAACAGTAAATGCCGGTGATGATTGCACCCAGGCAACCGGCCGCCCATAGACCGGGCGAGGCGTCAAAAGCCGCCAACAGAATCTCGTGTTTGCTGTAAAAACCTGAGGTAAAAGGCAGTGCGGATAACGCGGCGCTGCCGATCAAAAAGCTCCAGAAAGCCAAAGGCATGGCTTTACGCAGCCCGCCCATCTTGAAAATATTGTGCTCGTGATGAAAACAGAAAATCACCGCGCCTGCGGCAAGGAACAACAGCGCCTTGAAGAAGGCATGGGTCAGCAGGTGAAAAATAGCCGACGGCCAGGCTCCGACGCCCAAGGCGAGAAACATATAACCAATCTGGCTGATCGTCGAATACGCCAGAATGCGCTTGATGTCGGTCTGAACGAGTGCGGAGCAACCGGACATCAACAAGGTCAGCGCACCAATCACAGCGACTGCGAATTGAACCGACGGGGCCATCATGAACAAGGCATTGGTTCTGGCAATCAGGTAGACGCCCGCCGTGACCATAGTGGCGGCATGAATCAGCGCGCTGACCGGCGTAGGGCCAGCCATGGCGTCGGGCAGCCAGGATTGCAGCGGCAATTGCGCGGATTTGCCCAGCGCTCCGCCCAGCAGCAAGGTTGCGGCGGCAACAGGCAACAGGGCGCCTGGAGCCCAGTGGCTGGTAGCGCGGAGCATCAGGATCTGAATATCAAAGGTGTGCAGCTGCGTGAACAGCAAAAATAAACCGATCAATAAAGCCGTGTCCCCTACCCTGGTCATCACAAACGCTTTGCGTGCGGCATAACCGTTGTTAGTGTCTTCATACCAGAAGCCGATCAGCAGATAACTGCCAAGCCCGACACCTTCCCAGCCCAGGTAAAGCAGCACCAGATTGTCCGCCAGCACCAGCACCAGCATCGCGGACACAAACAGGTTCATATAGGCGGAAAAACTCGCGTAGCCGGGGTCTGACGCCATAAATCCGGCTGAATAGACATGGATTAAAAAGCCGACCCCGGTCACGACAAACAACATCGTGACCGACAATGCATCGAGATAGAAGCCAATAGGTATCGACAAGTCGTCGACATCCATCCAGACTCCCAACACCATGCGGTAAGGCTCCATCGTTCCATTCAGGAATTCGGCTCCGATCAGGGCAACCAATATCGCTGCAACAGCCACGCTTCCAACTCCTAGCCAGGTAATCAGCGGTTTGGAAAATCGGTCACCCGCCAAGACCAGGATCAAAAATCCCAGGAACGGAAATAACGGTATCCAGCCTAGCAATTCGATCACCTTCATCGCCTACCCTTTCATCCCGTTCAGTGAGTCTGCATCCAGCGTATGGAAACGGCGGAAAATTTGCAGCACCAATCCCAGCCCTACACCCACTTCGGCTGCGGCCAGCGTTAATATCAGCAGGAACATGATTTGCCCATCCGCCTGTCCCCACCGAGCCCCCGCCACGATAAAAGCTAGGCCGGTAGCGTTGAGCATGACTTCCAGGGACATCAGAATCATAATCAGGTTACGCCGCGCCAGTACGCCGATCAACCCCAGAACGAACAGTGTCACAGACAGCAACAGGCCATGTTCCATCGGAATCCCGTTCATGACTTTCCCTCGGTCGTGGTCTTGAGCATCGGTTTTCCCAAGTGATAAGCGCCGACCAACCCGGCCAGCAATAACATCGAAGCCAGTTCCACTGCCAGCAGATAGGGGCCGTATAACGCTATCCCCACCTGCTTGGCGTTCACTACGTGGTCGGTATCGGCGCTGCCGCCAAGTACAACGATGACCAGCATTTCGATGAACAGAATCAATGCCAGCAATGATGGTCCGATCCAGATGCCCGGCTGTAGCCAGGCGCGTTCCTGCTCCAAGGTCTTTTGCCCTTGATTGAGCATCATAATGACGAAAACGAACAGCACCATAATGGCCCCGGCGTAAATAATCACTTCCAGCACCGCGGCAAAATGCGCCCCCAGCAGAAAGAACAGAACGCCGACGGCCAGCAGGGATAAAATCAGGTACAGCAAGCCATGCACCGCATTGAGCCGGGTGATCATCATCACCGTCGCGAAAACGGCAACGGCGGAAGTGATGTAAAACAAAGTCATAACCATAATCATCTCTTTTAATAGTTCCCACGCTCCGGCGTGGGAATTCAGTCTGCAACGCTCCAGCGTTGCAGGACGCCATCATTCTGGCAAAGCTGCCGGATCCTTTTCCGCTCGTTCCCAAGCTCCAGCTTGGGAACGCCGTCTTGGAAGCTCTAGCTTCCCGAAACCCAGAAAGCTGGAGCATGGAAACCAGCATAATAATTCCCCCGCTCCAGTGTTACGGGACGCTGGAGCGTCTACCACTGCATTCCCACGCCGGAGCGTGGGAACGATAAATGTTCCATCAGGGCAGCAGGGTTTTCACATCGATCGGCGGAACCTCATTTTCAGCTTGCCCCTTGGCCTTGCCGCCGACCGTCATCCCGGCTACGCGGTAAAAGTTGTAGTCGTGATATTTTCCGGTGCCGTCGATCAATAGATGCTGCTTTTCGTAAACCATGTTCTGCCGATCGTATTCGCACATTTCAAAATCCGGCGTCAGTTGAATCGCGTTGGTCGGGCAGGCTTCCTCGCAAAACCCGCACATAATGCAGCGGGAGAAATTGATGCGGAAGAATTCGGGATACCAGCGCCCGTTCTCGTCCTCGGCTTTCTGCAACGCGATGCAGTCTACCGGGCAAGCTACCGCGCATAGATTGCAGGCAACGCAACGCTCTTCGCCGTCAGGGTCGCGGGTCAATACGATGCGTCCGCGGTAGCGTGGAGACAGCGCCGGTTTCTGTTCCGGGTATTCCACCGTATCCGGCTTGACGAACATATGTTTCAAAACTTCCCATAGAGATCGCAGTTGACTTAGCATCGGTTTTCCCTTCTTACGCTGGTTCCCAAGCTCCAGCTTGGGAACCCAGGGGGCGAAGCTCCAGCTTCGCGAGACGGGAAGCTGGAGCTTCCCTTACTGAATTCCCAAGCTGGAGCTTGGGAACTAGCGAAACTTCGAGCTCTTTGTGTCTCGGCAATTGCTCCTGCATTGCTCTACCTCCTACATCCATGTAGTCGTTCGTGGTGAATAAAACGGGCATTGCCTTACCCCTGTAATGACAAGACCAAGCCGCCGGTAACCAGCAAGTTCAACAGCGCCGCCGGCAGCAGCACTTTCCAGCCAAAAGCCATCAGCTGGTCGTAGCGGGGACGAGGCAACGCCCCCCTCAACAGAATAAAGAACATAATGCCGACAGCGGTTTTCAGGCAAAACCATAGCAGCGGCGGCAGCCAAGGCCCCAGCCAGCCACCGAAAAAGAGCGTCACCATCATCGCCGAGCCTAGCGTAATGCCGAGATATTCGCCTACGAAAAACATGCCGAATTTCATGCCGGAATACTCGGTATGAAAACCGCCGACCAGCTCCTGTTCGGCTTCCGGCAGATCAAGCGGAGCCCGGCGGCTCTCGGCGACGACCGCAATCAGGAAGATGACAAAACCGAAAAACTGGGGAACGATGAACCAGCCGTCGCGCTGAGCTTCGACAATCTCCCTTAAATTGAAGGTACCGGACAGCATTACCACGCCCATAATCGAAATGCCCATGAACACTTCGTAGCTGACGGTCTGGGCCGCGGCGCGAAGGCCTCCCAACAGCGAGTATTTGTTGCCGGACGCATAGCCAGCCAGCACGATGCTGTAGACGGACAGCGAGGACAGCGCCAGGAAGTAAAGCAGTCCAAAGTTGAAATCGATGATGCCGACGCCCGGCGCAAAGGGGATCACGGCGAAACCGGTCAACATGGTGATGAATACGATGGTAGGAGCCAGTACGAATACCGGTTTGTCGGCGAAGGGCGGTATCCAGTCCTCCTTGAAAAACATTTTGATCATGTCCGCCGCCACCTGCATTAAACCGAACGGCCCGACCCGGTTGGGCCCCAGACGATCCTGCCAGACCGCCAGGAGTCGGCGTTCCACCCAGATCAGCATCGCTGCGACGAAAATTACCGATACGAGAATGCCGATAATGTCGGCTGCATCGCCCAAGCCTGCATTCATAACCGGTCCTCCTGATTTAATTTTTTTAAAGTTACTTGAGACCAGGTTTTCATGGACTGGAATGCCGGCAATCCTGCCGTTATGCCAAGCAAACCGCGAGGCAAGGTAAGTTCAATCTGCACCGGAATCTTTAGAATCGATATGCCTAAAAGGCTGCTGATTTCCACTTGGTCGCCCGTCTCGGCTCCCAGTATCTCGGCATCCAAAGGATTCAGCAAAACACAGAAAGCGGGTAGCCTTTCGGCCAGTGCCGGCGATTGCAGGCTTAATTCCTCACTGCCGAAAATGTGCGGCAGCGGCATAATCCGCCACCGGCCTTGTTCCGGTTTAAAAGATGGCGGAATATCGCCGAACCAAGGCAGAGTGCCGGATGCTTCAATCAGCCGCACTCCGGCATCTCCGCCACGCAATTGGCCGCCTGTTTGTTGCTGGAATTTGTTGATCGCCTGATTGGAGTTCCAGCCCGGTGCCCAAATAACCGGCAATACAGCCGGTGGCACTTGCACTGTATCGCCTTCCATCGAAAAAGCGAACGGCGTTTCCAGATCATGCGGCTGGCCGGGTTCGCTGACCTTGATGTCGGCATGCATCGCGGTACGCCCGCTGTAACGGTGGGGCTGCCTGGGGATCTTGCTGCCTTTGACGGTGTAATCCGCCCCCGGCGCGGCCTGGATGATAGCCGCAAGATCGGGGAATGCGCTTGCGCAAGCCGCCGTAAGGTCATCGTGATGGCGCCATCGAGCATCGTCCATGACGCTCGCCAGCCACTGCCAGCTGCCGCGAACCGGCTCTGTCGCGGGATAAACCGGGAAATAACGCTGGGCCCGCCCTTCATTATTGACCCAAGTGCCTTCGGATTCGGCGAAAGTCGCCGCCGGCAGCAACAAGTCGGCTTGCTCCGTCGTTTTATTTTCCAGACTGTCGATGACGACCACATGCCTGACAATTTCCAGAAACATGTCCACCTCTTGACCCGGCACCCGCCGGTAGAGATCGTTCTCAAGAATAATCACGCTATCGGACAAACCGCTGCCGATTCGTTCGAAAGCCTGTTGCAAACCTGTCCCGCCCATTATTGCCAAACCGAGGCTGTTGCATTCGGGAACGGTAAACGTCAGTTGTTTGTCTGTTGAAGGCAGCGCCTTGACGACGTTGTAGGCCGCCTGAATGACGTCGAGGCTTGCACAACTGGTTCCCGATACGATCAGCGGACGTTTCGCCTGTTTCAGGCTGTCGGCAATGGTTGATGCCAGCGATTGTTCGGCATCGCCCAAAGCGGCTGGCGCGGGAGCCGACTCGTCAAGACAATGGGCGATCGCAAAGCCCAGACGGGCAATATCTTCCGGGCTACCTCGATAAGTGCTAGCGGCCACGTCATCCAGGCGGGTCGCACAAATGCCGGCAATAAACACCGGACTTTGGGCCTGACTCTCCAAATTCCTGACCGCCGCATCCTGCCAGGGCGAAATGTGCAGGGTGTAGGCCATCTCGAATGAGGCATTGCGCGCTGCCTGCCGCAACGAAAGCGCCAGCCTTGGGGCGCTGTGGGTTACGTCTTCGCCGAGGATCAACACCGCATCGGCTTGTTCGACTTCCCGTAGCGACGGGGAATGGATGCCGCCGTTACGCATCAGTTCGATAATTGCGTTAAGCAGGGTATGCTCCGTATCATCCAAACCGAGGAAGAAATTTTCTTCTCCAACCAACGTGCGCAAAGCGAAATTGGCTTCCAGCGAGGCGCGCGGCGAGCCTATGCCGATTGCGGGTTTGCCCGCTTTCAACAGCTGACGAAAATGGCTTTCCGCCGCATCGGCGGTGATGTCCTGACCGTTGAGCCGCAGTTTGTTGATGCGCTTGGGACTGTTGACGAAACCGTAACCGAAGCGCCCCCGGTCGCAGAGAAAATAGCCGTTGACCTCCCCGTGATAGCGGTTGATAACGCGCCTGAGTTCTCCGTAGCGTTCGCCGGGCGCGGTGTTGCAGCCCAGGCCGCAATGTGCGCAAATCGACGGCGCGGTCTGTAAATCCCACTTCCTCGCATAATGAGCACTAAAGGTTTTGTCGGTGAAGACGCCGGTGGGACAGACCTCGACCAGATTGCCGCTGAATTCGCTTTCCAGTGCACCGTCCTCAAAACGGCCGAAATAGACGTTGTTATGCATGCCGAAGACCTGAAGATCATGGCCTCCGGCATAGTCGTCATAGAAACGCACGCAGCGGTAGCAGGCGATGCAGCGGTTCATCTCGTGATTGATAAAAGGGCCGAGATTCTGGTTATTGTGGGTTCGTTTCAGGCCCCGGTAGCGGCGAAAAGTGTGGCCTGTCATGACCGTCATGTCCTGCAAATGGCATTCGCCGCCTTCCTCGCAGACCGGGCAGTCGTGGGGATGGTTGGTCATCAGCAGTTCGATATTATCGCTGCGAAATTGACGCGCCTGTTCTGCGGCTATGGAAATGCGCATGTTATCAGCCACCGGCGTCATGCAGGCCATGACCAAGCGCCCGCGCTGGTCTTCGGCATCCTTGTACTGGATGACCGCGCATTGCCGACAAGCGCCCGCCGAACCCAGCGCCGGATACCAGCAAAAATAAGGCAGATCCAAACCCAGCGACAGGCAGGCGGACAACAGGTTGTTACCGTCCTGAACGTCATAAAGCTGACCGTCGATTTCGATGCGGATCATTGCACTTGCTCCATCGCGATGTAGCGTTCAAAGTCTTCGCGGAAATATTTAAGCGCGCTTTGCAGCGGTTCCATGGCTCCGGGAGCCAACGCGCAAAAGGTATTTCCGGGACCCAGCATCCGGGTTAATCCAGCCAAGGTGTCAAGGTCTTCGATGCGGCCTTTTCCGGCGATGATGTCTTTCAGTAAGCTTACCGTCCAAGGCAGGCCGTCCCGGCATGGCGTACACCATCCGCAAGATTCCTGGGCAAAAAACTGTTCCAGGTTCAGTACCATTTTTACCGGGCAGGTCTTGTCGTCGAGAACAATGATGACTCCGGTCCCCATGCGGCTGCCGGCTTTGGCTACGGCTTCGTAATCCATGAGCGTATCCAGATGTTCCGGCAATAAAAAATCGGTTGACGCGCCGCCGGGCAAAAAGCCGCGCAACTTGTAACCGTCCCGCATGCCACCGGCATGTTGCTCGATTATTTCCCGGATGGGCGTGCCCATCGGCAGTTCCCACAAACCCGGATGCTTGACGCGGCCGCTGGCTCCGAACAGCTTGGTGCCCTTATCGACGCCCCGCGCCAATCCCTGATACCACTCGATTCCATAATGTAAAATGTGCGGCACGTTGCATAAGGTTTCGACGTTATTGACCACGGTCGGCTTGCCCCAAAGCCCGCTGACCAGCGGAAACGGCGGTTTGGCGCGCGGCGTGGCCCGTTTTCCCTCCAGTGCATTAAGCAGCGCCGTTTCCTCGCCGCAGATATAACGCCCTGCGCTGGTATGCAGGACTATCTCCAGGCTGAAAGCGGAATTTAAAATATGTTCGCCCAGATAGCCCTTCGACCTAGCTTCCAGCAAAGCCTGTTCGAGACGCTGCTTGGCAAGATGGTATTCCCCGCGCAGGAAGATATAGGCCCTCTGAGCTTGAATGGCATAGGCCGCAATGATCATGCCCTCAATTAACTGATGCGGGTCTTGCTCCAGCAGCATTCTGTCCTTGAACGTTCCCGGTTCCATTTCATCGGCGTTGGCGACCAGATAGCGCGTTTGGGATAAATCATCTACGGGAACCAGACTCCATTTAAGCCCGGTGCCGAATCCCGCGCCGCCCCTGCCCCGTAGACCTGCATCCTTGACCCATTGCTGCACGTCTTTCGGCTGCAATTCGGTGATGGCCTTTCGCAGTCCTTGATAACCGCCGGTGCTCTCGTAATCAGCCAGCGTCGCAAAGACGCGATCCGGGCGGATGTTTTTAGTCAGCGGCTTATCCATTATTTCCATATCGCCTCACCTTCCCAGAATTTCGTTAACGGCATCTTCGGTGATGTCGAGCCTCAGTTCATCCCCAACCATTGCGACCGGCGCATGGTCGCAGGCGCCCAGGCAGACAATCGGCAGTATTGTGTATTCGCCGTCTGCGGACATTTCGCCCAGCTCGACGTTTAAATGCCGACACAAGCGTTCGCGCACTTGATCGCTACCCAGCATCCAGCAGCTAACGCTGTTGCAATAATGAATGACGGTCTTGCCAACGGGTTGGCGGTAAATCAGGTTGTAGAAGGTCGCGACCGCTTCCAGTTGTGCAGGCGACATTTCCAATAGTTCGGCCACCGCAACCAGGCATTGATCGGAAACCCAGCGCCGGTGTTTCTGGACGATTCTCAAAGCCTCGATAGAGACGGCGGTTTTATCTTCGTAATGGCTCATCTCGGCGTTAATCTCGCGGATTTCAGTGAGGCTTAAACCTTCAAAAATTTGCCCGTTCATATCAGCGATCCACGTCGGCCATCACAAAATCGATGCTGGCCAATATCGCCACCAGATCGGCGACCATCATTCCTCGGCACATCTGTGGAATCATCTGCAAATGCGGGAAAGAGGGCGTGCGGATACGGGTACGGTACGACTGGGTGCCGCCATCGCTGGTCAGGTAGTAGGCATTCAAGCCTTTGGTCGCCTCAATGGTTACACAGGACTCGCCGGCAGGAATCACCGGCCCCCAGCTTGAGTTAAGAAAATGCTGGATCAGGGTTTCTATATCATGCAGCGTTTTCTCTTTGGGCGGCGGCGTGGTCAATGGATGGATGGCCTTGTAAGCTCCTTCCGGCATGTTTTCCAGGCATTGCCTGATGATGCGAAGGCTCTGGCGCATCTCCTCGACCCGCACGGTGCAACGGTCGTAACAGTCGCCGCGATTGCCGGTGGGTATTTCAAATTCGTAGTTTTCGTAGCCCGAGTAAGGCCGCGCCTTGCGGTAATCCCATGCAAATCCGGTCGCTCTAAGACCCGCGCCGGTCACGCTCCAATCGATCGCTTCCGCAGTCGTATAAGCGCCGATGCCCTGAGTCCGGCGCTTGAGTGTGCTGTTTTGCAACACCAGCTTGTCGTATTGGTCCAGCCGGGCGGGCAAATAATCGATAAACTCGCGTATGCGTTTATCCCAACCTCTCGGTAAATCCATAGCGACGCCGCCGATACGAAAATAACTGGAATGCATGCGCGCGCCGCTGATCGACTCCAGAATATCGAACACTTTTTCGCGGTCGATAAACATATAAAAGATAGGCGACATCTGGCCCACGTCCTGGGCGTAGGTGCCGTAAAACAACAGATGACTGGCAAGACGGTAGAGTTCGCAGATCATCACGCGGATGACCTGGGCCCGATCCGGAACTTCGATGCCGGCCAGTTGCTCGACGCTAAGCACATAAGGCAGATTGTTCATCGAACCGCCCAGATAATCGACCCGATCTGTATACGGAATATAGGTGTGCCAGGACTGCCGTTCGCCCATTTTTTCCGCACCGCGATGGTGATAACCGATGTCGGGCAGCGCATCGACTATCTCTTCGCCGTCCAGTTGCAGGGCGATACGAAAAGCGCCATGCACGCTGGGATGATTGGGCCCCATATTCAAGAACATGAAATCGCTGTCTTCACTGTGCCGTCGCATGCCCCAATCCTCCGGCACGAAGCGCAAGGCATCCTGTTCGATTTCCTGGCGCTCGTCAGGCAGGCTGAAAGGTTCCATTTCCGTGGCGCGGGCATAATGATCCTTACGTAGCGGATGTCCCTGCCAAGTCGGCGGCATGATGATGCGACGAAGATGCGGGTGGCCTTCGACGACAATACCGAACATGTCCCACACCTCGCGCTCGTACCAATTGGCCGAGGGCCACATATCGCTGATCGTCGGGACGGACAAGTCGGCTTCGTTCAACGCGACCTTGAGGCGAATATCCTCGTTGCGGTCGAACGAAAGCAAATGATAGACGACGGTAAATTCACTGTCGGGGAGCCCTTGCCGGTGAGTGCGCTGACGCTCGTCGACGGCGGTCAGATCGAACAGCAGTGCATAGGAAGATTTTAAATAGCCGAGAATGGCGCGGAGGTTTGTCCGGGAAATCCAAAGCGTGGTTATGCCGTCTCGGGTCGGCTGAATGATAAAGCCATTGCTGCCTGTCCGTTCCACCAGTTCGCGCACGATCTGAGGCGCGCCAGAAGGAATATCGATGTTGTCCGCGTTACCGTCCAATGTACTCCCTCCATAATGTTGTTTCGGAGTTCAAAGCTGGCTTTGAACGGAAAAAATCAGTTTGTCCACGAAAAGCACGAAAATATCTAAAGGGCGCTACCCAGTTGAGCTGTAAATCATCAGCGCATCGATGTATTTCGTGGATAAATTGCCGTTTTAGGTTTACCAGTACAAGGCCAGCCTTGTACTCCAGCATGTTTATCCCTGCCACGACTATATCTCGTCCGGACTTCTCAACTGCCGCGTACGCATTCTTTCTTCCGTCAGCAAATCGCGGTAGCTGGGTTTGGGACCTTTGATCACCGCTTGATCGCCGACCACCCAACTTAACGGACGCCTTTCCTTGCCTATCGCCTCCTGCAACAGCATCAAGCCTTGCAGCAAAGCCTCCGGCCGGGGCGGACAACCCGGCACATAAACATCCACCGGCAAGAACTTGTCCACGCCCTGTACGACGCTGTAAATGTCATACATCCCGCCGGAGTTGGCGCAGGAGCCCATCGATATAACCCAGCGCGGTTCCAGCAGTTGATCGTAGAGCCGCTTGACCACCGGTGCCATTTTCCGGAACACCGTGCCGGAAATGACGATCAGATCCGCCTGGCGCGGCGATCCCCTGATCACTTCAGAACCGAAGCGGGCAATGTCATGACGGCTGGTGAATGCGGTCGCCATCTCTACATAGCAGCAAGACAGGCCGAAGTTGAAAGGCCAAACGGAATTAGATTGCCCCCAGGCGACCATATCCTCAAGCCTGGCGAACAGGAAATTGCGGCGCAGCGCTTCTTCATAAGTCTGCTGCCCGGGTTGCGGTGCGGGATCAGTCTCCGCTTTGGTTAGAGTCCAATGCATCATTCCCCCTATGATCTGCTGTTGCGCTGCCTGCTGGTGCGCCAATCCAGAGCGCCTACAGCCCACAGGTAAACCAATGCTGCGATTAATATACTGATAAAAATCAGCGCCTCGATAAAACCGGACCAGCCGGATTCTTGCAATGCAACCGACCAGGCGAATAGGAATACGCTTTCCATGTCGAAAATAACGAAAAAGATCGCGAGCAAATAAAATTGAACGGAAAAACGGATATGCACATCACCTGCCGGGACAATACCCGATTCAAAGGGTTCGTCGGCAGCTTTAGCGTGGTGTCTCTGTCCCAGCAGGTACGCGCCTCCGAGCATGATGCCGGTGATAGCGACTACGGCTCCGAAGTAGATAATCAGTGGGAGCAAATGGGTGGCGAGAATGGCTTCGGAGTTATTCACATTAGAGAGCCTCGTTTTATCGCTAATAAATTAAAGATATGAACTCTACTACGGGAGGCTTTCCCCCTCCCCCTATTGCCGATCTTAAATCTCTTGAACTGCGCACAGCAAAGGAGTTTCTAGCCATTCTATGTAGCAAGCCGATAAAAAAAAATGCGTACAAGTACCTATGGCGGTTGAAATGAGAAGAGAACAATATATTTTTGCTTTATTTTGGAAAAATCATTGCTTCTGGACGAATGAGCCCTTCGACTGCGCTCAGGAGAGCCTTGTTGGATCATCCTTCAGAGCCTGCCTCTTCTCGGAGTGTGCTATGATTTTTTCAAAGCCGGTTTCGTAACTTTGGCAGCATTGTCGTAATCACTGCACGGGGACAGGGGTTACAAACTCGCAGAGTAAATACCGGTGGCGAACCTGGGTTCAACAGTACATCGGTTTGATTCTATCATCACAGGAGAGCGAATGATGAATATTTCTTCCACATATAGACTCCCTAATGAAACGCCACAGTGGGTTTGCCTGCAATGCGGCTACAACATGATCGGCCAGATGCCCGACATTTGTCCGTTTTGCGGAGCCAGCCATGATCGCTTCATGGCTTGGGATGATGCCGAAAAGACCTATCGCGTCACAACCCGCGCCGTGAATAACGTTGTCGGTCAATTGATTTCCGTACCGAAACTGGGACTGGAACATGCGGCTTATCGTATTGAAACAAAGGCAGGCGCGGTCTGGATTGACTCGCCATCGGCTTTCAACCGTGATCTGGCGCCGGTTAACACCATTTTGTTCACCCACCATCACTTCATGGGCGCTTCCAATCAATACCGACGCCTATGGAATGCGGAAGTACGGCTGCATGATCTGGATGCCAAACACCGTCTGGCGGCATTATTCGA
Source organism: Methylobacter sp. (assembly GCA_030679035.1). GTDB lineage: Bacteria > Pseudomonadota > Gammaproteobacteria > Methylococcales > Methylomonadaceae > Methylobacter_A. The sequence continues at coordinate 16,277 of JAUXTH010000143.1, forward strand.
TGTCGATCAGCGCTTTACTGATGACTTTATCGCCTACGGCATAAAGGCTTATCACATCGGCGGACACACGCCGGGGTTTACTATTTATATCTATCAGGATGTGTTGTTTATCTGTGATTACGTGTTTCTATCCGATGCCGGTATGCGGTTTAATCCGTACGGACCCGCGCACGAAACCTCAATACATGCCCAACGGATACATGAAATCGTCAGCGGCAAAGCACTAAAAACGGTCTGCGGCTATAACTACGTTACCAATTTTGCTGACTGGCTGGTTAAGTTCGATCACCTTATTATGAACCGGTGAAGCTTGTCATATCCTCCCCCTTTTAGAGTAATCCGCATGCGGCATTCCACGCTTGCCTGTTGTCTGATTCTCATTATTCAAGGTTGTGCGGCCCTAAAACCTTATCCCGATTCTTCGTTGTCAGGCGAAGATGGAACCTGTCAACGTTGGTTTGAAAACATTGAGTCCACGCTGAACGAATACGATTTAAATGACCCGGAAACCGTGCGTATCACCGGTTTTCCTCATCTCAGGGTCAACCGCTTCCTGGCGTCGATGGGCGAGCGGACGACATCAACTGAAGCCTTTGCTGAATGGCTGGAACAAATGCGGCAACTCGATTCAACGGGCAAAAAGCTTGAGCTCGCCAACTTGCCGGCCTCAGCGATGCGGCAACTGGTTTCGAAAATGCCCCTAGAGGGCTCTTTTGAACAAGCCTTGGAGCACTGCGGCAAGCGCCTGAACCAGCTCAGTTTAAATAACCCCGAACATAAACAAAGGCTATTGGAACAAGCCCAAGTCCCCGACGCCTATCAAAGCTGGAAACGCATTGTCGGACTATATCCACTGGCACATTATGCAGCCGTTATCGGTATCGACCGTTTGCACCGGGAATTGGACGCCGGCTTTAAAATACCGTTAGCAAAACTGCCCCAGCAAGGCACGCTTATCCGCTACAGTCCCCCACACAGCAATCCGTTATCATTCGAACACATTGGCGCGATGCTGAGTTCGGCTTACGATAACCCGCTAGGGATTCCGCACCTTACTTCCTTGCAATTACAACAGTTGCTGGAGCATTTCGCGCCTGTTTGGGAAATCGATACCCGCAACGATACCGATAAAATAGGCGCTGTCGGTCTGGACGGCGACAAGCAACCACGAATTGATATCAATCAAGCTACGACTTATGTCGCACATGGATATGCTCGCTGGCACGGCAAAGTGGTATTGCAATTAATCTATCAAATCTGGCTGCCCGCGCGTGAGAAAACAGGCATGCTGGATTTATACGGCGGGCCGTTGGATAGTCTGATTTGGCGCGTTACGTTAAGCCCCGAAGGTGTGCCTATCGCTTTCGACAGCGTCCATGCTTGCGGCTGCTATTACCTGCTTTTCCCCAGCCAGGGATACCGGGCGGTACCGCCGAAAGATGGCGCAGAACCCGTGTTAAGCCCTAAATCCATCACAAGCATTTCGCCCGGTCACCGTTTGGTGTTGCGTTTACAAAGCCGTACGCATTACCTGCAACAAGTGTCGTTCGTGGGCGATACTTCCCGTAGCTATATGTTCCAAGATTTAGAACAGCTGCGTTCATTACCGATGCCGAACGGTGGCAAGCGCAGTCTGTACGATCAGGACGGCATTATTGATGCCAGCGAACGCACCGAACGATTTCTACTTTGGCCTTACGGAATCGCAAGTCCCGGCGCCATGCGGCAATGGGGCACACACGCAATCGCTTTCATCGGCAGACGCCATTTCGATGATCCGTTTTTGTTAGAAAATTTGTTGGACACGAAATGACCAATCAAGGCTTAAGGAATTATCAATGCAAAACGGCAGTGAAACTTCTTGGCGTTTGACTGAGAATACCTTAAGTTAGCGTTCTTATGGGAGGGAATGAGACAACCAAAGGGGCTGTGTCCCTTTATTTTATGAATTTGACTGCTCGATTCAGGAGCAAAGGCGAAATCAGCAGGTGACAATTCAATATCAAACACAAAAGAAAAAGGTATTTAGAGCCTTTGAGGCGACGAAAGTTAAGCAATTTAAACCATTAAATAGCCCGGAAGCGTGGATGGCTTTGTTTAAATTATCTTCAGTCGCAACATCATCTCCTTCAACCTAAAGACTTATATCTGGCAGACCATGAATACTGTATCGGCGGCATTTGGAGTTCAAGGCTTGCTTTGACCGTTTAACCTAAAAACACACCCGCTCAGCTTGGACGACTTAGTCCCTTATATTGCTTAGCCAGTAAAAGCCAACTCCACAGCATCGACAGCAGCATGATGGCTGACCCCATCGCGAAAGCCGCTTTGGCCAGCACATGGTCATATTGCAAAAGGCCGGACTCGGTCAGAAGGTATTGCCAGTCGTGAAAACCATAGGGCGCAGAATGGCCGAAATTGCCGCCCAACAGCGGCAACTGCCCTGCCCGCGCATCGTTCATATACGGCGCAATATCCAGAAAGTTTTCGCCGACCCACCATAACGCGACCGATGCGCCGAAAGGATCGCGTGTTTTAAGCAATAACACGCCCACGCAGATTGACGGCATTAACAACTGCCCCAGCGTTCCGCCTAATGAGGTAATAAATGCACCGAACGGCCTGAAAATAATATGTCCCGCCTCATGAAACGGCAGGTTGACCAGATGCAAAAAGGAGTTCCCGGCCGCATTGCTTTCGATGGATGCCCCGATCAGCTGCCAGCTCCAAATAATAAGGCCCGCAAAAATAATCGATCTGCCTGAAAAATACGCCACCGTGGTTTGCTGTGCCTCATGGAACAAAAACTGCGTCAACGGCGGGGCTTCATCCTCTTCATACAGCGTCACAATGGTCGGCTGAACATCCTGCTGCTCGGTCTGCACCGGATGGTATCTGAGGTATTTCTCAAATACGATGCCGCAATGAGGGCAGATTTCACTTTGCACTTGCAGCGCGTGTCGGCACTTGGGACAGTTCATGGTTTCCTTGGCAGATTGGTTCAGCTTGATCGTTTCAACTTTACCCGGTTGCATCGCTTTTTGAAACCCGAAAAAAGCATGAAAGGTATCTGATTTAAATTTCAGGGCATTTGGAGCCGCGACTTCAGTCGCGGTAATGGCTGATCACCATAGCGATCGGTCATGCGCGACTGAAGTCGCGGCTACGTTTATGGTTTACCTGCCTTTTAAAGTAGATACCATGAAAGTATGTGCTATATTTCGCCGCCCACACCCTCTATCAGGAGATACCATGTCAAAACCCGTCACCCCTTTGTTGGCAGCCGATATTTTAATCGAACTGATCGACCAGCCTGACCGGCCCTTTGTGTTGATCGAGCGCGCCTATCCGCCGTACGGTTGGGCGATTCCGGGCGGTTTTGTCGATGTTGGTGAAACCGTGGAACATGCAGCAATCCGCGAGGCCAAGGAAGAAACCTGTCTCGATATTACCTTGACAGCTTTACTGGGCATCTACTCCAATCCAGAACGCGATTCCCGCAATCATACCGTCACCGCCGTCTATATTGCCGAAGCATCAGGAATGCCGCGTGCCGCCGATGATGCAAAAAATTTCGGCATTTTTACTTTCGACAATCTTCCCGCCGTGTTGGCCTTCGACCATGCCCAGGTAGTGGAGGATTACCGGAATTACCGGATGACCGGAAAAGTTACGCCGTTGCGGGTGTGAATGAAAAAGCTTCCTGATTATTAGCAAGGAACTTCAGCCAGCACCGTCATACTGGCAGGGATGCCAGTATCCAGTCACATGGATGTAAATGCATGGGGCGTAACTCAAACAACAGAGCACTTGAAAAGTTACCATCCATGGCTCTGGATTCCGGCTTCCCTGCCGGAATGACGGGCTTTTGGGCGATAACTAAAGCATCTTGCTAATCAAGAAAGCCTTGTCCACGAAAGATTGATCATCAATTACTCATCACCCATCACCGGCGGACAACTGCAAAACACATGCCGGTCGCCATAGACATTATCGATACGCCCGACCGGCGGCCAGTACTTGTCATCGTGCTGATCGCTGTTCGGGAAAAAAGCCTGTTGTTTCGAGTAAGGCAGATTCCATTCCCCCAGTAACAAGCGGTGAGTGTGCGGCGCATTATGCAGCAGATTGTTTTCGGCATCGGCCACACCGTTTTCTATCGCTTTGATTTCTTCGCGGATGGCGATTAACGCGGCGCAGAACCGATCAATCTCGGCTTTGTTTTCGCTTTCGGTGGGCTCTATCATCAAAGTGTCGGCGACCGGGAACGATACGGTGGGCGCGTGAAAACCGTAGTCGATCAGACGTTTGGCGATGTCTTCGACGGTGACGTTGCAGGTCTTTTTAAATTCATGGCAATCGATAATGCATTCATGCGCGACCCAGCCGTTTTTGCCGGTGTATAAAATCGGGTAATACGGAGACAGACGTTTGGCGATGTAGTTAGCGTTCAGGATCGCGGTCAGGGTTGCGCGTTTTAAACCGGCTGCCCCCATCATCGCGATATACGCCCAGGAAATAGTGTAGATACTGGCCGATCCCCACGGCGCCGCGGACACGGTGCCGATGGTGCCGTGCTCGCCTTTGGCCGGATTGACGCCTTCGACTACCGGATGGTCGGGCAGGAACGGAGCCAGATGCGCGCCCACGCCTATCGGGCCAACGCCGGGGCCGCCGCCGCCATGCGGGATGCAGAAGGTTTTATGCAGGTTAAGATGCGCGACATCGGCGCCTATTTTGCCGGGACGGCTCAAGCCCACCAGCGCATTGAAGTTCGCGCCGTCCAGATAAACCTGCCCTCCGTGCTGATGAACAAGATCGCAGATTTCCCGGAACGCCTGCTCGAACACGCCGTGCGTGGACGGATAGGTGATCATCAGCGCGGCCAGAGTATCCTGGTATTCGGCGGTTTTGGCGCGCAAATCATCCAGGCTGACGTTGCCGTTTTCATCGCAGGCGACGACCACGACTTTAAGCCCGGCCATCGTTGCGCTGGCCGGATTGGTGCCGTGCGCGGAAGCGGGGATCAGGCAGATATTGCGTTGCGCTTGGCCCCTGACTTCATGGTATTTGCGGATAACCAGAAGGCCTGTGTATTCGCCCTGGGAACCGGCATTGGGTTGCAGGGAGAAAGCATCGAAGCCGGTCAGGTCGCACAGCATGTCTTCCAGTTCGGCAAACATCTGTTGGTAGCCGTGAGTCTGGTACAGCGGAGCGAACGGGTGCAGGCCGTTGAATTCATAATACGAAATGGTCTGCATTTCTGTTGCGGCGTTCAGCTTCATCGTGCAGGAACCCAGCGGGATCATCGAGCGGTCCAGCGCTATGTCGCGTCTGGCTAATCGGCGCATATAACGCATCATTTCGGTTTCAGAATGGTAGCGGTCGAACACCGGATGTTGCAAAATTTTGTCGTTACGCAACAAGGCTTCCGGGATGCACTCGCCGACTGTCGCATCCAAACCATTAATGTCAGGCAGATCGGCCGTGGCGGATGCAAAAACCAGCCAGACATCTCTTAAGTTTCCCCGCGTGGTGGTTTCATCCAGGGAAATGCCGATATGATCCGCATCGATAACACGCAGGTTGATATTTGCCTCCGCGGCCTGTGCGGCTATGCGTTTCGCCCGGTTCGGGGTGCTGATAACCAGGGTGTCGAAATAACACTCGCTCAACACTTGGTGACCCAGCTGGGTAATTCCTGCGGCCAGGATTTGCGTGTAGCGATGCACCCGGCCTGCAATCAAGCGCAAGCCTTCCGCGCCGTGATAAACCGCATAAAACCCAGCGATCACGGCGAGCAAAACCTGCGATGTGCAGATATTGCTGGTGGCCTTGTCCCGACGGATATGCTGCTCGCGGGTTTGCAGCGCCATGCGCAATGCAAGCTGTCCATGGCTGTCCTTCGATACGCCGATAATGCGTCCTGGAACCGAGCGCTTGTATTCGTCCTTGGTCGCAAAATACGCGGCATGAGGCCCGCCGTAACCCATCGGCACGCCAAAACGCTGGGAGTTGCCGACTACGATATCGACACCAAATTCGGCAGGCGGTTTAAGCAACACCAGCGCCAACAAATCCGCCGCTACCGTGACCAGCGCCGATTTGGCTTGGGCTATCGAGGTGACTGCGGCCAAGTCTTTTATTTCGCCGTTGCAGCCGGGATATTGCACCAACAGCGCAAAAAAATCGTATTGCTCCAGATCCTGATAAGGGTCGGCGACGATAACCTGATAACCCAGAGAGCGGGCGCGGGTCTTGATCACGGCGATGGTTTGCGGGTGGCAGTCCTGATCGACAAAGATGCTGTTGGCCGCGCTCTTGGACAGGCGCCGCGACATGGTCATCGCTTCCGCCGCCGCTGTGGCCTCATCAAGCAGCGAGGCGTTGGCAAGCCCCATGCCGGTCAGGTCGATAATGACCTGCTGAAATGTCAGCAGCGCTTCCAGTCGCCCCTGACTGACTTCGGCCTGATAAGGCGTGTATGCCGTATACCAGGCGGGGTTTTCCAGCACATTGCGCTTGATCACCGCAGGCATCACGGTGTCGTAATAGCCCATGCCGATCATCGAGGTGAACACCTTATTGCGTTCGCGCATGTTGCGCAGATGCTTGATCACCGCGCGTTCACTGATCGTTTCGGTCAGCTTTAGCGGTTCATGGTTCAGGATATTGGCCGGAATGGCCAGCTCGATGATGTCTTCCAGTTCGCTTATGCCCAGCTCCGCCAGCATGTCTTTGGTTTGCTGAGGATTGGGGCCGATGTGGCGGTTGATGAAATTACCGCGCATTTCCAGTTGAGTCAGACTAGGGCGAGATGAAGTCATGATATGTACCTACTCAGCAGTGAAGGAAGTAGGCATTGTCCACGAAAAGCACGAAAAGCACGAAAAAATTTAGGTAGCCATCAGCCACGGACTGTCACAGATGCACGCAGATAAACTAGCCGAATGGAGCATATTGCCAATCCACCGTAGGAGCGGGCCGCGCCCGCGACATTGAGGAAGCGATTATAAATTATGCTACATCATCGCGGGCATGGCCCGCTCCTACAACGCCTGGCTTAATGGCATTGGGCATATCGCCCGTATGGAATATTTCGTATTGCTTAGTCATCAAGGAAACGATAGGAACGAGGAAAACCCGCCCCTGATTTATCAGTGCTTATCAGTCAAATCCGTGTCATCCGTGTTCGGTTTTTCTAACTGCTGAGCAGCTTCATTTTTCCCATAGTAGCGATGGGGGACAAAAGGCAGCGGGGTCACGGTGACGGCAATCCGGTGGTCACGAACCTGGGCGTATAGCGTATTGCCCTCGTCAGCGACAATACGATCCAGTAACGCCATAGCAATCGGCTGCGCCAAACTGGGAGAAAAACCACCGCTGGTGACATAACCTACGGCGAGACCTTTACTATTGTAAATCTCACAGCCTTCCCGCACCGGTATTTTGCCTTCCACCAACAAACCCGCACGTATTTTTTCCGAACCGTGCTGCAACTGAGCCAGAATTTTTTCGGCGCCGGGAAATTGGTTATGGTTCTTTTTAAGCAGCCATTGGAGGCCTGCCTCTACCGGCGTAATCGATTCATTGATTTCATGGCCGTACAGGCACAGACCCGCTTCCAGGCGCAAGGTATCCCTGGCCGCCAAACCGATAGGCTCAACGCCGTCCTCGGCCAGCAACAGGCGGGCAAGTTGTTCCGCATAATGATTGGCAACCAGGATTTCAAAGCCGTCCTCGCCGGTATAGCCGCAACGGGCGACGTTGCATTTTATGCCATCAATGCTTGTTCCACAGGCTTGCATAAAAGCAAGCTTAGCGGCCTGTGCAGAAAATTTTTGCATGACCGATGCAGCCGCCGGCCCTTGCAGGGCGAATAAAGCCTGCCCCGTCAGCTCATTAAAGCAGCAGCGGCCGGATAAATGGTTGTACAGGTACTTGAAGTCTTTGTCTTTGCAGTTCGCATTCGCAATAATCATCACACCCGACTCGATGCGGGTAATGATGATGTCATCCATAATTCCGCCATCGTTATTGGTCAATACGGTATATATCTGCTGACCGATTCTAAGCCCGGCAATATCTCCGGGTATCAGCTGCCCAAGCTCGTGAACGGCATCCTCGCCCAGGATCAGGCACTGCCCCATGTGGGAGATATCGAAAAAACCGGCGTGCTTGCGGCAATGCAGATGTTCGTGCAGTGTGCCGTTGCCGTAATGCAGCGGCATATGATAACCGGCAAAAGGCACCATCTTGGCGCCAAGCTCAAGATGAAGATTGTAAAGCGGGGTCTGTTTTAGCATGTCAGTAATTATCTTGGCGTGTAAGCAATGTGCGTAGTGTAGCGATTTGTTCGATCTTTTACCACGGTCAACGCACTGAACGTGAAGAAAAAGCCTAACGACCAAAGTCTGACATTAACACGGATGACTCTGCTTACGCGAGGCTCCATCCTGATAACCCGTTGATCCGTTGTTTTAGTTTTTTAGATTAAAGCCATAGCTAGTATAATCACTGCTTTGTTTCGGCTTGCCTTGTCTTGCTGCACTCACTTCTTCTAAAATCTCAGAGAACTCTATGGCGCTGTATTGTGGAATCGTTGGCTTACCCAATGTTGGAAAATCGACCTTATTTAATGCTTTAACCCGCGCGAAAATCGCGGCCGAAAACTACCCCTTCTGCACCATCGACCCCAATGTTGGCGTAGTCCCCGTGCCTGACCCCCGGATGGACAAGCTGGCGGAAATTGTAAAACCCGAGCGCACCTTGCCCACCACGATTGAGTTTGTAGACATCGCAGGCCTGGTTGCAGGCGCATCAAAAGGCGAAGGCCTCGGCAACCAATTTTTAGCCAATATTCGTGAAACGGATGCGATAGCTCATGTGGTGCGCTGCTTTCAGGATGATAACGTCATCCATGTCGCCGGAAAAATCGATCCGCTTTCCGACATCGAAGTCATCAACACCGAACTGGCACTGGCCGATATGGCCTCCGTTGAAAAAGCCCTGTTACGCGCCAGCAAAGCGGCCAGAACCGGCAACAAAGACGAGCAGGCAAAAAAAGACGTACTGGAAAAGGTTTTCAAGCAACTGGATGCAGGAGAACCCGCGCGCACCTTGCCTTTATCCGTAGATGAAAAAGCCCTGATCAGGGATTTATGCCTGATGACGCTCAAGCCCGCCATGTATATCGCCAATGTCCAGGATGACGGTTTCGAGAACAACCCGTTACTCGATAAAGTACAAGCTCTGGCAGACAAGGAAGGCGCGATGGTGGTGCCTATCTGCGCGGCCATAGAGGCGGAAATAGCCCAGCTGGATGACGAAGAAAAGAAGGAATTTTTGGATGACTTAGGGTTGGAAGAACCCGGCTTGAACCGTGTCGTACGGGCCGGATATAAGCTGCTGAATCTGGCAACTTACTTTACTGCCGGTGTCAAAGAAGTCAGAGCCTGGACGATCCCGGTCGGCGCAACCGCCCCCCAGGCGGCCGGCGTAATTCACAGCGACTTTGAAAAAGGCTTCATCCGCGCCGAAGTCATCGCCTATCAGGATTTCATCGATTATAAAGGTGAACAGGGTGCCAAAGACGCCGGAAAATGGCGACTTGAAGGCAAGGATTATATCGTTAAAGACGGCGACGTCGTACATTTCAGATTCAACGTTTGACAAAGTGAGAGCGGGTACCTATAATTCCCGCTCTTCAAAAGACCTGCTTAAATGGCGATGTAGCTCAGCTGGTTAGAGCACGGGATTCATAACCCCGGGGTCGGTGGTTCAAGTCCACCTATCGCCACCATCAAATAAAAGGGATAGATGATTTTATCGAAGTCTTTTTACTGCATGTAGTCAATTTATCACAACCGGCTTTGAATTTTCAGAGTACCCTTCCAGGTATTTACATGAAAAATGTGCGTACTTAAGCTGTATTAGTTCAGACTTACCCTACAATCACCAGCCAGTCAGTCAGATAGGTCATCTTTACCGACAAGTTTTTTCCCAAGACTTTCAGCATGTCGTCCGACTCACGCAAATTAATGCGACCATTGATTTTGAGTTCACGCAAAGTATTGTCCTTGTAAACCACCATACCGGTTCTGTAGCGGCGGATCTGGCTAATAACACTTTCCAGCGGGACATTCTCAAACACCAGAAAACCGTTCACCCAGGAAGTTGTCAACGCCGAATCCAGTAGCCGGGTTTCGCCTAATCCTGCTGCATTGACCGATACAGCCTCACGATCATGCAAAATCAGCGGCTGCATCAAAACACCCCGGTCGGTCACTTCAACGCGGCCGGACACGACTTTGACTTCGTCGCTCTCGCTCTTTTCATGCACGAAAAAACGGGTCCCCAATACGCGGGTCGTCGAATGACCGGCCTGGACAATAAACGGCCGGTTGGGGTCGGGCTTGACCTCGAAATAGACTTCGCCCTTCAGCAATTCGACGCTACGTTGCGGGCCATCCATGCTGACTGCGATAGAACTGTCGGTATTGAGCATCGCAGTGGAGCCGTCATCGAAATAGACGGTTTTGCGCTCGCCCATCCTGGTCGAATAATCGCCTTGCACCAATATCTCCAGTTCGCTATGGAACAACAAGGTAAAAACCAGACAGGCTGCCATCGCCAGCGGCAGGTTGAATTTAGAGGAAGTTGTTTTTTTCTGCGGTGCTATGCGGTGTTTTTGAGCTGTTTCGCCAAGGGCTTGCAACAGGTCTGCATCGCCCCACAGCTTGCTGATTTCATTAAAGGTTTCATGATGCGCGTCGGATTGATTCAGCCATCGCAAAAATGACGTTTTTTCCTCGCTGGTGACATTGTCGGCTCGTAACCGTATAAACCAAGCCACCGCTTGCTCGTCAAGATCGTTATTAAGCTCGGATTCCAAACTGTTCGTTTCGTTTTTCTGTTTCATAGGTAACTACTCCAGTTTCTGCATAGAAAGCTCTCCGTAGCATGGAAACGCAACCGCATCGTTCGAAGATTTACGTTTCATAGTGCTCATTCTACCTAAAACCCATTGTTTATCATATTCCGCCTGAACTTTGTGTGCCCTAAGGCTGTAACAGCAGCGTGTATTCAGGCTTTCCGGCCGTCAATGGCATAGGCAAACCCTTTAACCAATAGTTCTGCTGATCCCGATAATAAGGCGATAAGGGCTGACCCGACTGGCCTCCCGGCATATGCAAAATGGCGTCTTCAAAATGGCCCGGCGCAACCACCAGCCGTTCGCTGGCTCCAAAACCAGGCCCCGCCGCACGTACGCAAAAAGCGCAGCCCGGCAAGGCTTCGCCCGGCATATCGAGCAAACCGCTCAGTATCGGCAAAGCCCTGGAAAACGGATGCGTATGCTTGACCTTATTTAGCCTGCCCCAGTTCAATCCCATTAACGCTACCCCCGGCTGCTGACCTTGCACCAGCTGAATACTGCGTTTCAACTGCCCCAGAATAAAGTCGTCCCAACTCCGATAATGCGCCGCATCGGGCAATGCCTGAGACGGCTTTTCGCTCAGCAAGGCTTGCAGCGGCGTATCGATATAAGTCCAGGCATAACTGAAGTTTTTATCGGCCTGCCGACTGGCCGCTAAAAACGGCGTGAATACCGACTCGATCAATTGCTTGCGGAACTCGACCAGCAACGCAAAACCCAGACTGCCGACATCGGCCCGACCATCCCAGGCCAGCAGATAGTCGCGCGCCTCGGCCAAATCAGGCTGCATCGCAATCGCTTCCTTGGTCAGACTGTCCAAGGCCAACTGCTGGTAAAATACATAAAACTCGCTTTCGGTATCCAATTGCAGATCGAACATGGCCCATTCGCCAATCTTGGGCATTTGCATAAGTTGCTGGGTAATCCTATAGGCACGGTAGCCGTTGCCGAACTGATGGCCGATCACATACGGGTAATTTTTACCCAGCCGGCGGTCGTTGGCCGACACCAGAATGCCCTCAGACGGGTCGATGACGCGCGGCAAATTCCCGGGCTCGACATAGCCGTTCCAGCCTACGCTGCCGTCCGCCCAGGAGCGACTGACCAAACCGTCATTGCCGAAGCGCTTGGGGATTTTGCCCATCAATGTCCAGGCAACACTACCGTTATCATCGGCCAGCAAAACATTTAACTGCGGACCACCGGTGCTGTTGACGATTTTTACCGCTTGCTCCAGGGTCTCGCCTTGCTCCAAATCCAACAAATTGAGATTGACGGCATCGGCATCCAGCGCCGTCCAATGAATTGCCACCGGCTGATCCAGCAACGGCTGGCCGGCAACCGGCCCCCAGCGCGTCTGCTTAACCACGATCTGTTTGTCCGTACCGCCTTTAACGACTATGGTTTCAGGATACTCGTCGAAGCGTTGCCATTGCTCGCCTACCCGGTATTGGTCGGGATTATCGGGATTGATGTCGAGCCGCACTAAATCCAGAAAATCGCCGGTAAGATTGGTTGCTCCCCAGGCGATGTGCCGGTTGCTACCGACAATTAACAACGGTGTACCGGGTAGCGCCAAACCCGCAGCATGCGTATCACCGTAATTTAGCTCGATACGATACCAAGTATTGGGCACCGATATACCCAAATGCATGTCGTTAGCCAGAATCGCCCGCCCGTCCCAAGTTTTTTTGCCGCTGACCGCCCAGGCATTGGAGCCGACCATAAAGTCGGACTGCTGTACTGTCTGCGCCAACGATGTCTTATCCGAGGGCTGATCGGCTAATGCGGCAGCCAAGGCCTCAACAGGAATCGCTTGCGCAGGACGCAGCGATTCTGCCTGTTTTTGCAGCTGTTCGGTGTAGGGATCGGTATCCGGCGTCAAAAACCGCACTGCGGCGTCCGGCAAGGTTTTTCCCATTATGCTCAGCATGCGTTCGCTGCGTTCCTCCCCGGCAGTCAAGGTCTCGCACATGCCTAATACCACCAGCAGACTGTCTTCAGGAGTCCAAAGTTCCGGTTTATAACCCAATACTGTAAACTCGAAAGGCAGTGTGCCGGATTCAGCCATATAGCTGTTGACGCCGTCGGCATAGCTTTGCAGATAATGCTGATGCACTGGCGGCAGTTTTGCCAATATCGCTTTGGCTTCCCGATGGAAACCGTAGATCCTGGCCTTGATATCGTTGTCCAGCGCCATTTCACCAAAGATTTCCGCCAAACGCCCAGCGCTTTTGCGCCGCATCAAATCCATCTGAAACAAACGATCGCGGGCGGTGACATAGCCCAGCGCCCGAACCGCATCGATTCGATTGGCGGCATTGATCGCCGGAATGCCGTGTGCGTCGGTATGCACTTGAACCTCGGCCGTAAGCCGTTCCAGCTTCACCGTGCCGTCAAGTCGCGACAGGGATTTATGCAAAACCCAAAAACCGCTGCCGATGCCAATCGCGGCCACACTTACTAGCGTCAAGCCGCTATATAAGATAATTTTTCGAACATTCACCTTGTCATCCTTATTTCTCGTTCTCACAGGGCTACGCCACTGCCATTAAGCTAGACGTTGTAGGAGCGGGCCATGCCCGCGATGAAGAACAATCGCTGTTCAAATGTTGCGGGCACGGCCCGCTCCTAGGGTGTCAATGACGCTCTACACTCATCGTTGTACACAAACTACCGGGCTACCTGCCATTAAATGTAGGCTTGTACTGCATCCTCATTCGGCTGCATTTGCCTGCTTACCGCGACCGGCCTTTCCACGGCTACAATCTGGCCTTCTTCCAGCTTAATGCAGCGATCCGCCAAATAAAAGTAACGGTCATCATGGCTGATGACCAATACTGTTTTGCCTTGGGCTTTCAAGGCCGGCAACAGCTCCGTATAGAATAAATGTTTGAATTCAGGATCCTGGTCCGCCGCCCACTCGTCGAACACGTAAAAAGGCCGGTCTTCCAAATAAGCGACCAATAGCGCCAAACGTTTACGCTGGCCTTGCGACAAATCCACCGTGGAAAACCGGCCGTTCTCAACTCGCACTTTATGATGTAAATGCAGACGCTGCAAATAATCGGCAATGAGGGCATGGTTGTTCCTGTTATCGAACCCATGCAGCTCATCAAACAAATAAAAATCCGAAAAAATCACCGAGAAGTTTTGCAAATAATCATCCCGGTTAACGTCGTCGACGACCTCGCCGTTCCAGCGAATGAGTCCCTGTTCCGGCGTGTAGAGTCCGATCAGCAGCATTGCCAACGTAGTCTTGCCACTGCCGTTGCCGCCGACTAAAAACACCAACTCTCCCGGATTAAAGTTCAGATCGATAGGCCCCAAGGTGAAATTACGATTTTCCTTTTCCCGATGAAATCTGTGCGTCACACCTTGTAACGACAGTGCGGAAAACGATGCGCCCCCCTCAGTTTTATCCTGCGCATCGGCCGGTTCAATCTGACTATTGAGTTGGTCACCAAGCTGCTGGACTTTTTGTAACGACACATTGGCGCGGCTAAAAATCGGCAAACTGTTTGTGAGTATAGTCAACGGCGACATCATGAACAAAAACACCAGCGCATAGCCGCCGATCACCTTCTGATCGATAACCTGCCAAACCGGAAAAACATATAGAATCACGCCTATGGCCAAGTAATACAGCAGCTGCGCCCACTGATTAACCAATAAAAAAGCTATCGCTCCCCGAAAAGAGTACAGTCTATAGGTCTCAGCACTGTCCGCCAGCGACTGCGCCATAAACGCGTCGCTACGCTGCCGGTGCAATTTCAACTCGCGAATGCCTTCGGTCAAAGCCCGAAAATTGCCGCTAAGCACATCGAATTCCTCCCGCGCCTTGAGTAGATTTTTTTGGGGCAAATTACTGAACAGATTAAAACTCGATACACCCAATACAATCACCCCGCCCAAAACCAGGGCCAGATGCCAGGACAACCAACTCAGATATGCCATGCAACCTGCCACGACCGCAAAATTAATGCAGACGACCGGCAATAATTGACTGGCATTGGCTATCGCCGTGATATCCTCGGTCAGATTAGCCAATAATGCCGACTTGCCGATCTTTTGCAGACAAGGATAAGGCGCAGCAAGAATTAAACGGCTAATTTGGATGCGAAGATCGCAGACAATCCTGGCGCTGAGTCGATTAAGCAGATAATGCGATAGAAAATTGCTGGACAGTACCGTAATAGACAGTCCGCCAAACAGCCACGGCAAAAGTTTGGCATCCAAAGTATTCGACAGCGTCGAATTAATCAACGCCACCAAAGCCGCACTGCTTAAGCCGCTGATGATACCGGCCAGCAGTACCCCAACAATCGTTAGCCAAGAAGAGCGGCACAAAAAAACTAACATAAAATATTTCCTTTAAGCTTGCGTGTGCACAATTCAATGCGTTAGAACAAATTCTATGTAGCGCATCAGGACTCAAAGCCAAAGTGAGTCTAATAATAGGACGCCTTAAGACCTCTTTGACCTCATCCGTTCCACTAAAAATACTGCCGAATACTGAACCTGCCACTGTCAATTTCATGAAAAAATTATGCTGAAATCGCATCGTTCGCAGGAAAAACGCCCATGCCCCGCTTAAAAAAACTATGTTATTTAACGCATTAAAATGAGCCATATGCCTATTTTTTCAAATCCCTGCCCTGCGCTCACAGATAACCCATTGTAATTACTAAGATATGCGATTGGCACACTAACTGCTTAACTAAGCCATGAAAAGTATCGGCATTCTGCGGCAACTCAACCTGTCGTGCAGAATCGGTATATTACAAACCGCTTGCCGGAATGCCGGTAGCTGCGAACTAACAAAACCATGTAATCACATATGTTTAATCGATTCGATAATCCATATTCTTTTGTCAAACAACCCAGGCAAATAAGCAACGCCGCTAGAGCTCAAAAAATCGAATATCAGCTTTATTCCATCGCCTCCGGCATAGCAGCAAGATAAATATTCTGAACAACAACGAAGAGGGATTTGAACTTGAACGTAGAAGCCATTTACTTAAATCACCAGTCCGAATTGCAGTTTCATTTGACCCGGATTGTCAACTGCCCGGATATAGCCGCCGATCTCGCTCAAGAAAGCTTCATTATTTTTTTCCGCGAAGCGCAAAAACAAACAATTGATCATCCGCGCGGTTTTCTGTTCAGGGTTGCCAAAAACCTCGCTTACGATCACATCAAGCATCGAAAAGTAACCGAAAATTACGTACAAACAAAAGAGCAATCCCTACCCCCTCCAAGTGAATTCCCCTCTGCCGAGAAACTCGTATCCATTGACGAAAGGTTAGCCGCCATCACGCGGATACTGGATGAATTACCTTTGCGCACCCGTGAGATATTTGTCCTAAATAGGGTTTACGGCATGACCTATGCCGAAACCGCCCAGGAATTGGGCATATCCGATAGCGCCGTTGAAAAACACATGGCCAAGGCTCTGCTGCACTGCCGTAAACAATTTAAAACCCACAGACTGGATTAGCATAACAACTGAGGTATTTTGCCGCTGCTATCGTCTACTCTGCGGAAACCATCCCGTCGCAACAAATGATAGGGTGCGTTATGGCAATTACATATCAGTGGAGAATTACAATGGCTTGGGACGAAGAAGACACCACCATTTATCAGGTTGTGGTCAATCACGAAGAACAATATTCAATTTGGCCCGAATATAAAGAAATACCGGGCGGCTGGCGGGCTGTCGACAAAACCGGCAACAAACAGGAATGCCTGAATTACATCAAAGAAGTCTGGACGGATATGCGCCCGTTAAGCTTGCAGATACACATGCAACAAACGGTGCCGCAATAGCCCGTGAATAGAGAGACGGGATTTCATCCCGTCTTTTAAATTCGAGCCTATGGGACTCGTCGTAACAATGCTGAATGGTTAAAATTCTCCGCCAAACAGCAACCTGCCAAACTCTAAGGCCATAACTACATTGCCATCGCCGGTTATTTCACCCTGCTCATAAGCATTGACGGCGGTTTTCCTACCATCAATCAGCTCATGAAAAACTTTATAGGTTGTAGCGATTGTGCAATCACTGGGCTTATCGTCTTCTTGTAAGGTTAAATCGCCGCTATGACTCTCAATTGTCCAAACTCCGCCTTTTAACCCGGTTATCACGAATTTACAGACACCCTGTAATTGGCTGAATTTATCCATCCTTGCAGCGCTATTTCGTAAAAAACGGTTTTGGAAAAAATCATTTAAATCCAGATCCCCAAGTGTCCGTTTTTCATCGCCTTGTTGCTCGGCATACTGAAACTCTATCGTTGGATAGCCTAGCTGCCGGTGAAGCGTGTCAACCTCGGCCATCAGTTCATTCGGAATTGCCGTCAATGGAATCGCTGTCCCATTACCGATTGAATCTTTGTTGATTTTTTCGGAAAACCAGACTTTCACATCGCCGTCTCCCTGGTCGTGAGGCACTTGAAAAATCCGATCAATTAAGTCCTCATCCCAAGGCTCGCCCAGAAAATCAAACAGTTTTGCCAAGACCTGTTCCGGTTGCTTGACCAAAGCCTCATAGTTAACCCTGATGCACTGACCGGCATGAGTCTGCTCGAATGCGATCAGTTTGCCGGTCTTATCAAGCCAGTTATCAATCATCGCGGCAACAAGATTTGTCGGGCGTTTCTGTACATAAGGGGCCAATTCAGGCATATAGCCTAATGGGCTGAATTTAATGCTCGAATAAGCGACATCCAGGCAATTGCGGTATAAACAAATATAGTTAGCCTGCGGGAAAACCTTTGCCAGTATCTCCAGATAATCGATATTGACGGTCGATTTTTCGCACCAATTTGTTTTGCCTTTCCCTTGTGCATAGCGACCCAGCAAGTCTGTGACCACACGCCGGGTTTCTTTAATTGCCAACTGGTCTCGTTGCACTTCAGTTTCCAACTCCGGCAATTTTCCCAACGAATAATAAGTCGTCGTATATAAATCGGCGCATAACGGTCCTAAGTTCAAATGTCCCGGACTACATAGATTAGGGTGTGTATCGATAATACAGCGCAGCATTGTCGAACCTGATCGAACACAAGATAAGATAAAAATCGGTTCCAGATGACGATCATTTGTATTTGCCATTATTAAATGTCCTTTTGTACGAGTTTCCCGCTATTGAGTAGACGCTTGTCCTAATAGCCAGGTTTTATTGTTTTGGTTTCTCAGTTGACGGCCTTATCTGGAGCCGGCCTAATCGTATAGATTATTTAACCTATTGCTTTGAAATGATTTTTAGCCCGTTTTTTTTGCCGCCAGCGGATCAGGCCGGTGACAAATAACACCGGGCAGGCTAAACCGGTGACAAATACCAAGATACGCCCTGTCATGCCGAAGGCCTGCCCGGAATGCAGCGGCCATTGCCAATGGGTGAACACTTCGCCTGCCGTGCCGATGGTCGGATCGTCTACGTCCAGTATTTTTCCGCTATAGCGATCCATTACCAGGCAACGGCGCTGCAACAGGCTGCCGGGCGCATCGACGCCATCCTGACATACCGTATAGGTTTTGGTAGGTGCGGGGGCGCCGTAAATAAAATGCGGCCGTCCGGTCGGATAGCGTTGCATGGCAATGGCGACTGCTTCGTCCATCCCGATGGCTTGAGCATTGCCGGTCGGCGGCGTGGAATGGAACCAATAGCGGTAAGTCACCGGCGATAACAGCTCCAGCACCGGCACCACTTGATGCGGCAACACCATGTAAATACCGGAAAACAGCACCGGCAGCATCACCAGAGCGGTGTAAAAACCAGAGAGCTTGTGCAGGTCGTAATTGAAGCGGACGCTACCGGACTTAGGCTTAACGACCAAGGCTTGGCGCCAGCGGCCGGTCAACGGCCACCAAACAATCAGGCCAGTCAACACCGAGATAATCAACAATGCGCCGGATACCCCCACCACAACAGCGCTAATCTCTTCCGACTTAATCAGCAATGCGTAATGCAGCACAAAAATGAAACCGATGAAGGTTTTGGGTATAACACTATCCGAACTGCCCATCAGGCGCTTGCCAAGCACTTGCGCGGTATAAGGATCGACGGCAACCAGCCAGTTTTCGTTGATGCCGCCCGCCGCAGCCACAGAATAACGTAGCGTTAAGGCAGCGTTGTCGTTACGCGGATAAGTGGCGAAAGTGTGTTTGGCTTGCGTCGGCATGGCTTTTCGCCCGACCTCAAAAAGAGTCGCCAACGGCTGATAAGACACCGAATCTGCCGGTGGCTTTACAATTAATAGCTCACTGTTCAACCATTCATCGATTTCCGGATAAAACACCAGAATGCTGCCGGTGATGCCGTAGATCGAAAGCAAGAAACCCAATATCAACCCCAGCCACAGATGCACATCCAGCCAACGTTTGCGGCGGAGTTTTAGGCGAGATAGTCGCAGGTTTGCTGATTGCTGCTCAGTTGCCGAATCGGCATGATTCACATTGGATGTCATCGTTCATCTTATCGAATTGAGCAGCCGATGTCGGATTGCAGCCGGCATGCAACCCGACACCGGCTCCTGTTTAAAACCGATACTCGAAACCGCCAAATACTCCACGGGTAGCCCCCGGGTTGAATTGCGCCGAATCCCGACCTCTGGCGTTGCCCATCACCCAGACCGAAGAAGCATAATTCTCGTTGGTTAGGTTGCGACCATCCACAAATACTTTCCAATGTTTTTTGTCATCCCAGCCAACCCTTGCACCTAATAACGCATAGGGTTTGGCGGCTAAAGTATTAGAAAAATCCACCCAGTTAGAACTCACTGCCTGTACATTGGGGCCAATATAGAAACCGCTGGGATGCTGATAGAGTGCCTCGACACGAGCATTATGTTCCGGTATGGCCGGCAGTCGGTTATTACCGTAGATCAGATCGTTCTCAAAGCGAAAATCACTCCACATATAGTTGCCGGTAAGGCGAAGTTCGTCGCCGGTTGCAGCCAAATTCAATGGTAAACTCGTCTCCAAGCCAAGCTCGATGCCGGAATGTATGGTCGTACTGTCGGCATTTTGTGACGTAAATAAAGTTGGGTTGGTCGGATTTCGAACAGTCAGGTATTCGTTATTCAACCACGCGTGATAAAAAGCCAAATCCCATTTCAATCGATCTGCTTGTCCTCGTGTGCCGATTTCTACAGTGCTGCCGGTTTGGATGTCTCTAGTAGGCGTTAAATACAGATTGGCCAAGTCTACAATCGGCGGTGGTTCCGAACTGCGGCTTAAGTTACCGTAAATCTGCGCTTCTTTTGTCGCTTGCCAAGTAAAGCCAAGCTTAGGATTGGCGGTGAAGAAATCCTGATTAGCTTGATTGCTAGGTCTGGCAGCACTGGCAACGTAACCGAAAGTACGCTCATAGTTAACCTCACGGTAATTCAATTGAACACCAGCAATTAAGGTAAAAGCATCTGTCAGCTTAAGTTGGTCTTCCAGATAGCCTTCCACATTAAGCCATTCGTCACGTTCCGCATTTAATAACGGGCCACGCTGGCGATTAACTGTCGAATAGTTGTCGTCATTAATGAACTGCCATTGAGTCAGCCCGCCCCAGACCACTTTGTTTTTTAAACCGAGCACATTACCATTGATTTCGTGCCGCCAATTAAAACCGGTATCCTGCCATAGATCACGATTAGAGGAGGCTGCGAAGTCATATTTGTACTGATTATTGGAATAATAGGTGCCCATATCAAAACGATCGCCATGACCCAAATCCACCGAATGTTTCAAATCAACCCGGTAAGACCGGATACCATTTGGCAACGAAAAGCGGTTCGAATTTTGCCGGGGATTTTGGTCAACTTGTTCTTTGGTTAATGCCGCCGGCCATAAGAAATCATGATTTTGTATATCGAAGTACAGCCGGGTTTCCTGCTTTTCGTTCCAGCGGTAGCCGACATTGCCATGCCCAAAAAACTGTTCCTGCTCGTTGTTTTCTCGGGTCGTGTTGTTATCGAGGTAAGAAAACGCCCCGTAGGCATCGAAGCCATTGCCGAATACTCTAGCGGCACTAACATTTGGATTGACATAACCATTGGTGCCCCAGTTCATGCCGACTTTCAGAGGGGCGGCAGTGTAGCCGGTCGGTGTGATGAAATTGATCGCGCCGCCCAAATTACTGCCGCCATATTCGAGGGCACTGGCGCCGCGATAGACCTCGACATGATCAATCGTATAAGCATTGACCGATTCAGTATCGAAATCACCGTTCGCATGAGTAATGGGCATGCCGTTGCGAAGAACCTTCAATCCTCGAATAGGGGAAATGATTGAATTGACGTCCGACCCGCGAATCGAAATCCGTGAACCGCCGGTAGTCCCTGCACTGTTATCGCCCACATAAACGCCAGGCGCTGTCGCTAAGACATCGGTTACCGTCAACGCAGCGCCCTCTCTGATCCGCTCCCCATCAATCACCGTTGTTCCGCCTGGAACGCGATTAAGTTTAGCCTTTGAATCTGCAATGGAAGGCGTGGTCAGACTGGGACTTTCGGCCGAAGCTGTGCCCACAACAGTCATAGGCTTTAACGTAATCGTACCGGTATTTACCTCTTTCGGCGCCTCGGCTAACTTTACCGCATCGTCATCCGTGTATTGATGAGCGATATTGGAACCGGCCAATAACTTTTGTAATGCCTGATCCGGCGTGTAGTCGCCTGCAACCGATGGCGACTTAATACCGGATACCATTTTCTGCGGGTAACTCAGTTGAATGCCTGTCGCTTCGGAATACGCAAACAATGCTGACGCCAAATCATTGGTCGGAATATTAAAATGAATTTTCTTGTCTTTATCGGCCGACAGCGCTGGCATGACCTGAACTAGCATCCCCACAAAAGCACCACCCACTAAACAGTTTTTGATTGCTCTCTTCGAATCAAAACCGCCTTTTGAACCAGTCCCTACTTTATTAGTTTTTTTCCTCATGATTCCACCAGTTTTATCATTATAAAAACAAACACTTTTCAATGTTTCTTTCTGGAAGACGATTTCCCCCGACATTCTCCCCAGTGCGATCAAAAATAATTTTCAGCCCGTCCAATTCCTCACCATCAGAAACGGTTACAAAACCGCTTCTGACAAAGTAGCCTTGATAACGAGCCATGATGTCCCGATCCAATAACGTACATTCCACGCTTAATGCCGACAACGCCTTATGCGTCGCCCGGCTGTCGTATTGAGGCATTTCATCCTCCGGCAATTGCGCATTTCCATCATGAATTTGCTCGGCAAACATCGGCAACAGCGACGCTAACGCAAAGTCGTCAGGGTTAGAACGGCCAAACTCCAACACTTTTTCCAGCCAATCGCGATAGGGAATGCGTTGCAACCGGTAGCCCAGACTTGCAAAGAAATCCAGCCAGTCATCGGAGTAAGGCGGCTCGGGATGATTCAAATGAAAAATGCCGCCGACGGCATCGACTTGCTGCGACAACGCCACTATCGACCGGCTCATATAATCGACCGGCGCCATGTCCATGCGAATACGCTCACGCGGCGCATAACCCATTTGCAGGCAGCCTTTAATCAGGCGGCACCAAAAATCTCCGGTATTCCATGCCCCGCTACGGCTGTCGCCGGCTACAATTGCAGGCCTGTAAATACTGACTTGAAAGCCTCTGTCCCTGGCCGCAACCACCAGTTTTTCAGCGACCCATTTGCTTTCTGCGTAACCATTCGGCAAATTCCCGCGCTGTTCGGGGTCGTCGGTTTCCTTATGGCCGGTTTCGCGGCGCGGCGCTTCGCTAAACACAGAGACTGTCGACACGTAATGAATGGCCTTGGCTCTGCCGCGACAGGCCAAGCGCAACACTTCTTCGGTTCCCGATACATTGGCGGCTTTCAATGACTGGTAAGGCTGGACAAAATTCACCAGCGCACCGTTGTGATAAATCACCTCGCCACGCTCGGCAATTTCCCGATAGCGGCTCTCGGACAGTCCAAAATTCGGCTCGGCCAAGTCGCCGCACACGGCAATGACCCGGCTAAAATCGACGCGCTCGGTCAATTCATACAGCCCGATTTGCTGTTGCAGGCGAACCAAGGCCTGCCGTTCGTCGCGCGCCCTGACCAAACAATAAATATTCGCCTGGCTATGCTCCAGCAGATCGGCCAATAAAAATACGCCCAGAAAGCCGGTAGCGCCGGTCAAAAATATCGTTCGAGCGGCTGCGACATTGATTGCATCCGCCGCCAAAGGCACGATAGCGGGATCCAACACGGCTTCGGCGTCGAAATCTATTGTTTGCCCGGCTTCCCCATCGATCAATCGAGCTTGGGCGGCTACCGTCGGTTCAGTCAAAAACGCGTTGAAGGCGACCGTAGCCGCTAGCCGTTTTTGCACAAGAAAGAACAACTGCGTCGCCAACAGCGAATGCCCTCCCAACTCAAAGAAATTGTCTTCGACGCCGACTTGTTCCACGCCCAAGACCTCTTGCCAGATTCCGGACAGGATTGTTTCGGTCTGGGTGCCAGGGGCGACGTAGTGTTTACCTCGATGTTCACTGATACCAGGAACCGGCAAGCGTTTCCTGTCCAGCTTGCCGTTGGCGCTAAGCGGCATTTCGTCCAGCAACACAAAGGCGCTGGGCACCATGTAGTCCGGAAGGACGTCTTTTAGCCGGGACTTCAGGCTGTCTATTGGTATCGTTCCGATTTGGTTTTCCACCAGGTAAGCCACCAAGCGCTTGTCGTTAGGCTGATCTTCCCGTGCCAGCACCACGGCTTCCTTAACGTCGGGAAACGCCAGCAATTGCGCTTCGATTTCGCCCAGTTCGATGCGGAAACCCCGGATTTTGACTTGGTGGTCGATGCGGCCCAAATAGTCGATGTTGCCGTCGAAGCGGTAGCGCACCAGATCGCCGGTTTTATACAGTCGGTCGCCAGCTGGCCCAAATGGATTGGGAATGAACTTGTCCGCCGTCAAATCCGGACGTTTCAAATAGCCGCGGCCTAGACCGATACCGGCAATGTGCAACTCTCCCGGCGTACCGACCGGCACCGGATTCAAGTGCCGGTCGAGAATATAGAGACCGATGTTGGCGATCGGCCGTCCTATTGGTATCGCCGTTTCGATGCTGTCCGGCGAACAGGCCCAATAGCTCACGTCGACCGAGGCTTCGGTGGGGCCATACAGGTTGTGCAGTGCAGCGGGCAGTTTTTGCTGAAAACGCACGACCAGATCAGCCGATAGCGCTTCACCGCTGCAAATGACGCGAGACAACGACGTACAGTTTTCCACGCCCGGCGTCTCGACGAAGGCGTGCAACATGGACGGCACGAAATGGATAGTGGTGATGCCTTCGCGGCGGATAATATCGACCAGGGCCGGACTGTCTTTATGTTGCTCCGGCTCGGCGATTACCAACCGGGCGCCGGTCATCAACGGCCAGAAAAATTCCCAAACCGACACATCAAAACTGTACGGGGTCTTTTGCAGTACCCTATCCGTTTGATCCAGAGAGTATTGCTCCTGCATCCATTGCAACCTGTTCAGGATGCCTTGATGCGGAACGCCTGCGCCTTTCGGTTGTCCGGTTGAACCGGAAGTGTAGATGCAGTAGGCCAGATTTTCCGGCATCAGCGAAATGCCGGGATTGGCGTCGCAAAATTCCGCTACCACGCCCCATTCGCTATCCAGGCACAGAACAGTCGCCGTAGAAGCCGCCATTTTTTCCCGGCAAGTTTCTTGGGCCAGTACAATCGATGCGCTGACATCGTGCAGCATGAACTCCAGCCGGTCTTGCGGATAGCTCGGATCGAACGGCACGTAAGCACCGCCTGCTTTCAGTATGCCCAACAGGCCGATCACCATCTCCAACGAACGTTCTATGCAAATGCCTACCAACACATCCGGCCCGACGCCGTTGGAACGCAGATAATGCGCCAGCTGATTGGCTTTGGCGTTGAGTTCGTCATAGCTTAATTGTTGTTTTTCAAAACTCAACGCGACCGCATCCGGCGTTTTTTTCACCTGCGCTTCAATCAGCTGATGAATGCAGAGTTCCTTGGGATAATCGACGGCAGTGGCATTCCAGTCATGCAGAATTTGTTGCTGCTCGTCCGGCGTCAGCGTCGGCAGTTCGCACAGGCGCGACTCGGGCTGTTCGACAAACGCGATCAGCAGTTGCCGCAGATGCACCAGCATCGCATCGACGGTTTCGGCTGAGAAACTGTCTGTATCATGGCTGATCTCCAGCTTCAGCCGACTGCCGGGGAAGATGGACAGCGTGAGCGGATAGCTGTTGGGGTCGACTCCGCCGACTTCATCGATCCGTATTGGGCCGCCGACCTCCGTCAAGGCTTGGTCAATAGGATAATTTTCGAACACCAGCAGGGTATCAAACAAATTTTGACCTGGGGAAATTTCCGACCAGCTTTGAATTTTCGCCAGCGAGGCATACTCGTAGCGGCGCATGTCCTGGTTTTGTTCAAACAAGGCTTGCAGCCAGTCGGTCACGCGGGATTCCGGTCGCAACTGCACGCGCATCGGCAAGCTGTTGATGAACAGGCCGACCATCTCTTCGACACCGGTCAGTTCCGCCGGACGCCCGGAAACGGTGATGCCGAATACGACGTCGACGCTGCCGCTGTAACGGCTAAGCAGCAGCCCCCAGGCAGCCTGCGCCAAGGTGTTTAGCGTCAGTTGTTGGCGCTTGACGAAGTGTTGCAAGCTTAAGGTCTCGGCTTCGGACAGCAGCAGGGTTTGTTTGCCGCTGCCTGTAGATTCCTGTAACCGGCTAGTCGCCCGGTCGGCGCCGAGCGCAACCGGTTCGGAGTAGCCTACCAACGCCGTCCGCCAGTAAACTTCGGCTGCGACCATATCTTGCCGTTGCAGCCAGGCGATATAGTCGCGATAGGGTTTCCTTGTCGGCAGGCGCGGCGTGTCGCCTCGGTGCAAGGCTTGGTAGGCGGTAAATACATCGTTTATCAACATCGGCGTGCTCCAGCCGTCCAGCAACACGTGATGATAGCTCCATAGAAAATAATGCGTGTCGTTGGAACACTGCGCCAAGGTCAGGCGCATCAACGGCGCACGGCTAAAGTCGAAGCCCTTGGCATGGTCGTCGGTCAGGTGCTGTTGCCAACGCTGCTGCTGTTGATCCTCCGGCATGCCGCGCCAGTCGACTTCAGTGATCGGCAGTTGGACTTGCTTGTCGATGATTTGCAACGGCTGCTCGCCGTCTTTGAAGTAAAACCGTGTACGCAGTACCGGGTGGCGTTCCAGCAGTTGCTGCCAAGCCTGTTGGAAGGCGGCGACGTTCAGTCCTCCGCGCAATCGGCAAGCCAATTGGATGCAGTAGACGCTGGATTCCGGCGCATACAGACTGTGGAATATCAGGCCGTACTGCAACGGCGCCAACGGGTAAATGTCGTCAATCTGCCTAGGCTTTAAGGCCATAGCGTCCAGTTCGGTTTGCGACAGGGTAGGCAACGGAAAGTCGGACGGGGTGTAGCCGCCTGCGTCCGCTTGTGCGCAGTGGGCAATCAAGTCCTTCAGTTGTTGCAGATAGCGTCCGGCCAGTGTTTCCATCGTGGCACTGCGGTAGCGCTCGCGGCTGTAGCGCCAGCTTAGCTGAAGCCGTCCGTCAGCAATACTGCCGATGACTGCCAATTCATGCGCCCGAAGTCCTGCCGGGTCGCAGTTGTCGCCGGTCGCTTCCTGGGTCGGTGCAAACGGCGCATCGGCTGCCATCACGGTATCGATTTGGCCGAGGTAGTTGAAAATGATCTGCGCTTGGGACTGGGCGGCCAGTTGCGCTTTAATCTCAGCATCCGGCGAAAGGTAGCGCAGCAGGCCGTAGCCGATACCCTTCATCGGAATAGCCCGCAGCTGCTCTTTGACCGATTTCAGCGCGTCGCCTACGGGGCAATTGTTGGGAAGGTTTAACAACGCCGGGTAAACCGTGGTAAACCAGCCCACGGTGCGGGAAACATCCACATCATCGGCGATGTCTTCCCGGCCGTGGCTTTCCAAATCGACCAATACCGATTCGCTGTGCATCCAGTCGCACAGTGTCAGCGTCAGCGCGGTCACTAACAGTTCGTCTATTTTGGTGCGGTAAGCGCCGGGCGCTTCCTGTAGCAAGGCGCGCGTTTCAGCTTCGCTCAAGGTGACCGTCACTTCGTCTTCCGTTGCGCACAGGTTGCTGCCGTTGGCTTCGTCAATAGGTAAAGCCGAAACCTGATGCAGGCCGGGTAGGTCGGGTAACATCTTTTCGTTGCCCGACATTTGCGGCGCGCTAATGTCGGGCATAAACGGCATGCCCGACCTACAGAACTGCCAACGCGTATTCAGCCAATAGTCGGTATCGAAGGTCAAACTGCCAGTGTCCGCCTGTTCCCGCATCCGCTCAGCCCACTGTTTGAACGAGGTAGTCTTGGCCGGTAGGGATACGGTCTGTCCCGCCATCAGTTGCAGGCAAATGCTGGCCAGATCTTCCAGCAAGATCCGCCAGGAGACGCCGTCGACCACCAGATGGTGAATCGCGATCAATACCCGACTGTCCCGCCCTTCGCCCAAGTCGAACCAAGCTGCGCGCAGCAACGGCCCGGCTGTTAAATGCAGCGCAGCCTGCCTGATTGATGCTTCCGCCTGTAAGCGTTCGGTTTGCTGCTCCACCGGGACGCCGGACAAATCGATGCGGTCGAAGATGCTGTGGGACTCTTTCGCTAAGTTGGTTTGCAGCCATCCGTCACCACCACGGCCAAAGCGCATTCTGAGCGCATCATGATGATTCAACAATTGGGCAAGAGCTACTGCGAAGATGTCCGGTGTCAAACCGGCTCTGATCGTCAACAATAAAGCCTGATTCCAATGATGGGGATTGCTCAAGTCTTGTTCGAAAAACCAGTGTTGGATCGGCGTCAACGGCATGCCGCCGGACACAAGCCCTTGTTCGGCGGATAGCTGTTGAATCTGTTCGGCGGCCACCGCCAACGCGCTTAACGTTTGATTCTGAAACAGCTGTTTCGGCGTGATCACAACACCGGCCTGTCGTGCGCGGCTGACGACCTGAATACTCAGTATCGAATCGCCGCCCAGTTCGAAGAAATTGTCGTGCCGCCCGACGCGCTTGACACCCAGCAACTCGCGCCAAATATCGGCCAAAATCTTTTCAATCGGCGTTTGCGCTTCCTGATAGTGTTGTGCCGACATTCCGCTCATATCCGGTTGCGGCAAACGCTTGTGATCCAGTTTGCCGTTGGCGCTGAGCGGCATGCTGTCCAAAATAACAAAAGCGGAAGGCACCATGTAGTCCGGCAGCGTTTCCCTGAGCCGGGCTTTGAGCTGGTCGATGTTGACGATATTCTCTTGAGCGGCAACCAGGTAGGCGACCAATCGCTTGTCGCCGGGTTGGTCTTCACGGGCAATGACCGCCGCCTCGTTTATCTCAGGCGCTTCAAGCAATCTGGCCTCGATTTCGCCCAGCTCGATTCGGAAACCGCGGATTTTCACTTGGTGGTCGATGCGGCCTAAAAACTCGATAGCGCCGTCCGAGCGGTAACGCGCCAAGTCGCCGGTTTTATATAGCCTGCCGCCGTCAGCTTGGAACGGGTCGGGGATGAACTTTTCCGCTGTCAGTTCGGGGCGCTGCCAATAGCCGCGCACAATACCTTCGCCGCCGATATGGAGTTCGCCTGTCACACCGATCGGCACCGGGTTGCAGGTGTCATCCAGAATGTAGAGCCGGACATTGCTGATCGGCCGGCCTATCGACAACGGCCGATCCAGGTCGTCCCGGCTTGCCGGGTAAACGCTGCTCCATACCGTGGCTTCGGTCGGGCCGTATTCGTTGTATAACGGCACCTGCGGCAACACCGCGTAGTGCTGTTTGACAACTTCGGTCGGACACGCTTCCCCGGCGACGATGGCCGTTTTCAGGGTTTGCAACTGGGCTCCCGCCTGGTTCAACAGCCATCCATAAAAAGACGGCAGTGCCAGCAGATGCGACACCTTCTGCGCGGCAATCAACTCAGCCAATGCCGCCGGATCCTTAATCTGGTCGTCCTCCGGCAAACACAGGCAACCGCCCTGCCCCAGCGTCCAGAACAGCCCGGCTACGGAACTGTCGAACGCGAACGACGACAGCAACAGATAGCAGCTCACCGGTTCCTGATAATTTGCAAACCGCGCACTGGTCGAATGAACGGCATTGCGGTGCGAGACCATCGCCCCTTTAGGCTGGCCGGTCGAACCCGAGGTGTAAATGATATAGGCCAGATCGAGCGGGTGATTGCATGGCACAGGATTGTTATCCGGGCATTGCGCGATGGCCTGCCAATCGCCATCCAGATAAATGGCGTCCTTCGCGCTATGCAACAGCCGTTGCCGGGTAAGCAACAAGTCAATTTGCGCATCCTGTAGCATATAGGCGATGCGCTCTTCGGGGTATGAGGGATCGAGCGGCACATAAGCGCCGCCTGCCTTCAGTATGCCCAGCATGCCGATAGCCATGTCCAGCGACCGCTCGACGCAGAGGCCGACCAAAACCTCCGGCCCGACACCCTTGGAGCGCAGATAATGAGCCAACTGATTGGCTTTGGCGTTCAGTTCGGCATAGCTTACGGTCTGCCCCGCAAACGCCACCGCATCCGCGTCCGGCGTTTTTTCCACCTGCGCTTCGAACAGTGCCTGCAAGCTTTGCTCGGCAGGATAATCGGCGGCGGTGTCGTTAAAACCGAACAGCAATTGCTTGAGCTCAACTTCCGGCATGATGCCGATCGTATCCACCGCCTGCTGCGGATTTTGTTCCAGCGCCGTTACCAAGCCTTCGACGGCAGTACGCTGATACACGGCAATCCGCGCCGGATCGATCCCGCCGATGCTTTGTACGGTCAAGCCAAAACCCTGGCCCAAATCATCGACCGACAGCGTCAGCGGATAATTACTGCGCTCTTCGCTGCTGATCACGCGCATGCCCTCCCATTCCAGCAGCGCGTATTGGTCCGATGCGGCAATCATGTTCGAATGCCGGTAATTAATCAGCGCGGTAAACAGCGGCGTCGAGGCTGGCACCGCACTGCAACGCTGGGCCAGCGCCAGCGAGGCTTGTTCATGCATCAGCAATTCGTTCAAGTTGCGGTGGGTGATACCGAGTATTTCGCGCACTGTCCGGCCGTGCAGCGAAACCCGTATCGGCAAGGTATTGATGAACATGCCCACCGCTTGATCCGCTCCCGCACCGCCGCCTTGCAAACGGCCGGACAGCACGGTGCCGAACACCACGTCGGAACGGTCGCTGCATTGCCCCAACACCAAAGCCCAAGCCAGATGAAACAAGCTGGCCGGAGTCACGCTGTGTTGCCGGGCGCTGTTGCGGATACGTTGCGCCAAGTCCTTGTCCAAAGACAGCACCGCCTCACTGACCTGCCCGCCGCTGCCTTGCACGTTAAGCAGCCCGAACGGCGCGGTCGGCTCATCAATATCGCCGAGTTGCTGACGAAAATAGCTCTGATGATCCGCAGCAGAATCGGCCCGCATTTGGGCGATGAAATTCCGATACGGCTGTATCGGCGGCAGTTGTTCGGCTAGGCCGCCAAGCAACAGCCGGATTTCCGACAAAATCAGCTGTAGCGTGTAGTTGTCGTCGACCATATGATGGTTCAGCATCGCAAACCAGCATTCATCCGACTGGCTATCCTGAACCACGTAGCCTGCCAGCAACGGCGCTTGCTGTAGGTTCATCCTGAGCCGGCGCGGATCGGTGCGCTCCAGCAAGCGCTGCTGTATCCGGTCTTTTTCAACCGGCGCCAGTTCCTCAACCGGCAACGGCGCATGGCGATGCACCACCTGAACCGGCTGCGACAAGCCGTCCCAGCGCACCGAACTGCGCAATATATCGTGCCGGTTGATCACCGTCTGCAATGCGCCCAAGAAGGCATCGAGACGCGTGCGGTTGTCGAACACGATGATCGAGCGGGTGATATACGGATCGCCCTGGGTTTCCAGCAAATGATGGAACAAAATCCCTTCCTGCAACGGCGCCAGCGGATAAATGTCCTGAATACCGGCTGCGCCTTCCGCCACGCTATCGACGATCAGGTCGATCTCGTCCTGGGTCAGGCTGACCAGCGGCAGCATATCGGGGGTTATTTTCGGCGCTATCGGCGCATGGCCTTCGATAACCGCGCCGTTCCTGAGCGCGGTCAGCAAATCCTGCTTATGGGTTTTCAGCTTGGACATTAACGCCTGATCCATCGCGCCTTGCGGTGCGCGGATGACGAGTTCGCCGTCCAGCTCGCTGACGACGATATTTCTTTCCTGCATGGAGGCAAAAACTTCCTGAAAACTCATAACCGAAACTCCTCGAGAACGGGATTGCTTAACGACTGCCCGAAATGCTCGGGTATTAAATTGGGCGGCATTTCAAAAGCCGGGCTATTGCCCTGGTTATCGGCTATCGCCGCCGCCAGCGCGGACAATACCGGATAGGCGAACACCGCCCGCGGCTCCAATGCCCAGCCTTGTTGGCGCAAGCGTTCGACCAGCGTCAGCGCCATCAGCGAATGGCCGCCCAACTCGAAGAAATGGTCGTTGCGGCCTACCCGTTCCAACTCCAACAGCTCCTGCCAGATGCCGGACAGCGCGGTTTCTATCGCGCCTTGCGGCGCTTCGTAGCGATGGCTGATCACCGAATCCGCGTCAGGCTTGGGCAACGCGGCGCGGTCCAGCTTGCCGTTGGCGGTCAGCGGCAAGGCCGGCAAAACGACAAAGGCGCTGGGCAGCATGTAATCGGGCAAGGTCTCGGCCAAGTCGGCGCGAAGATCGGCAATCGACAATTCATTGCCTACGTCTTGGGTCAAATACGCCACCAGCCGCTTATCGCCATGCCCGTCTTCGCGGGCGATAACGACCGCCTCGCGCACACCGGCATAAGCGCTCAGCCGGTTTTCAATCTCGCCCAATTCGATCCGAAAGCCGCGAATCTTGACCTGGAAGTCGTTGCGGCCCAAATAGTCGATAGTGCCGTCCGGCCGGTAACGGGCCAAATCGCCGGTTTTGTAGAGCCTGCTGCCGACCGGGCCGTAGGGGTTCGGAATGAATTTTTCCGCCGTCAGTCCAGGACGATTGAGGTAACCCCGGCCCAAGCCGATGCCGCCGATATGCAGCTCGCCCGGCGTTCCCGGCAATACCGGGTTGAGCTGCCGGTCGAGAATGTAGAGCGCAATATTGGCTATTGGGCGGCCTATCGGTATCGCCGTTTCAGCGCTGCCCGGCAAACAGGCCCAATAACTGACGTCCACCGACGCTTCGGTAGGGCCGTAAAGGTTGTGCAGTTCAGCCGGGAGTTTTTGCAAAAAGCGCTGCACCAAGTCGGCAGGCAAGGCTTCGCCGCTGCAAATGACCCGTTTTAACGACGTGCAGTTTTCCACGCCCGGCGTGTCGATAAAGACTTGCAGCATCGACGGCACGAAGTGGATAGTCGTGACATGCCGGTCGTTGATGGTGTCGATCAGCGCCAAGCTGTCCTTGTGCTGTTCCGGTCTGGCAACGACCAGTTGCGCGCCGGTCATCAACGGCCAGAAGAATTCCCAGACCGACACATCGAAACTGTACGGGGTCTTTTGCAATACCTTATCCGTTTGATCCAGTCCGTATTGCTGCTGCATCCATTGCAGCCGGTTAAGTATGCCTTGATGCGGTACGCCCGCGCCTTTCGGTTGACCTGTTGAACCGGAGGTGTAGATGCAATAGGCGAGGTTTTCCGGCTTAAGCGGAACATCGGGATTGGCGTCGCAGGCCTTCGACACTTTGTCCCATTCGCTATCCAGGCACAGCACCGTCGCGGTAAAGGCCGCGATTTTTTCCCGGCATGTTTCCTGGGTAAGCACTATCGGCGCGTTGACATCGTGCAGCATGAAGTCCAGCCGGTCTTGCGGATAGCCGGGATCGAGCGGCACATAAGCGCCGCCTGCCTTAAGGATGCCCATCAGGCCGATCACCATCTCCAGCGACCGCTCAACGCAAATGCCGACCAGCACATCCGGCCCGACGCCCTTGGAGCACAGGTAATGGGCCAGCTGATTGGCTTTGGCGTTCAGTTCGGCATAGCTTAAGATCAATTCATCGTTCCCACGCTCTGCGTGGGAATGCAGTTCGAACCGCTCTGCGGTTCGGGACGCTGGAGCGTCCCTGCCTGGGTTACCACGCAGAGCGTGGGAACCATAAGTGGAATTTGGAATCCCTAGCACTTGCCTCTCGAACATCACCGCAACGGCATCCGGTGTCTTTTCAACCTGAGCTTCGAACAACTGATGGATAAACCGGTCTTGCGGATAGTCGGTTTCCGTCGCATTCCACTCGACCAGAATCTGCCGTTTATCCGCCGCACTCAGCAGCGACAACTCGGATAATCGGGTATGCGGATGTTCGATAAAGGCTGCAAGCAGGCATTGCAACTGCTCCAGCATCCGTTTAACCGTTTCGGCTTCGAACCGGTCTGCGGCGTAGGTTATTTCCAGGCGAAGTTCCGATCCGGGAAAAGCGGATACGGTCATCGGGTAATTGCTTTGGTCGACAACGCCGATTTCGTCGACAGTCAAGCCGTCGGCATGTTCGGCCAATGCCTGGTTGATCGGATAGTTCTCGAAAACCAGCAAACTTTCAAACAAGGGCGTGCCGCGCGCCACTTCAGACCAGCCTTGGACTTGCGTTAACGGCGTATATTCATAACGGCGCATGTCCTGGTTTTGCGCAAACAGCGCTTGCAGCCAGTCGAGTACGGTGCTGTCGGGCCTTATCTTGATACGCAGGGGCAAGCTGTTGATGAACAGGCCGACCATAGTCTCGACGCCGATTAAGTCGGCGGGACGCCCGGACACAGTGGTGCCGAAAACAATATCGTTCTCGCCGCTGTAACGGCTGAGCAATAATCCCCAGGCGGCTTGCACCAGCGTATTCATGGTCAGGTGCTGCTGTTTTGCGAAAGCCAGTAAGGTATCGGTGTATTCCGCCGATAGCGTCAGCCCAAGTTTGGCATAGTCGCTCACCTGATGTTGACCGGTGTTGTCCGCCGGTTTATCCGCAAGCAACATCGTCGGGGCGCTAAAGCCGCTAAGCTCGGAACGCCAGTACGCTTCGGCTGCGGCCATGTCCTGATTTTGCAGCCAGGCGATATAGTCGCGGTAAGGGCGCACAGCCGTTGACAATGGCGCATTCCCGCGCCGTATCGACTCATAAGCGGCAAACAACTCTTTCACCAGCAATGGCCCGCTCCAGCCGTCCAATAATATGTGGTGGTAACTCCATAGCAGGTAATGCGCCTGATCCGAACATTGCACCAAGCTCACACGCATCAACGGCGCACGGGTAAAATCGAATCCGCTTGCCAGATCGTCGGCCTGTAGCTGTTGCCAGTGTTGCGCTTGTTCCAAAGCCGGTTGGCCCCGCCAATCGTATTCGGTAATCGGCAGTTGCAGGTTCTTTTCCACGATTTGCAAAGGCTGATCCTGATTCTCGAAATGGAAACGGGTGCGCAGAATCGGATGATGCCCGACCAGCTGTTGCCAAACTTGTTTGAAGGCAGGGACATTGAGTTCGCCCGTCAAACGGCAACCGATTTGGATGCAGTAAACGCTGGATTCGGCGGCAATCAAACTGTGGAACATCAGTCCGTGTTGCAGCGGCGCCAGCGGGTAGACGTCTTCAATCTGCCGGGGCGTCAAGACCAAGGCGTCCAGTTCGGTTTGCGCCAAGGCAATTAACGGAAAATCAACCGGCGTATAGCTGCCCGAATCAGGCAATACGCAATGCGCTATCAACGCTTTGAGATGGCGCAGATAATGCCCGGACAGGGTTTCAATACTGGCCTTGCGGTAGCGCTCGCGGCTGTAGCGCCAGCTTAGCTGAAGCCGCCCGTCGGCAATACTGCCGATCACGGCCAATTCATGCGCCCGGAGTCCTGCCGGATCGCAATTTGCGCCGGTCGCTGCACGGGTCGGTGAGAACGGCGCATCGGCTACCATGACCGTGTCGATTTGGCCGAGGTAGTTAAAAATGATCTGCGCTTTGGGCTGGGCGGCCAGTTGCGCTTTAATCTCAGCATCCGGCGAAAGGTAGCGCAGCAGGCCGTAGCCGATGCCCTTCATCGGAATGGCCCGCAGTTGCTCTTTGACCAATTTCAGCGCATCGCCCAAGGAAGCGTCGCTGGAAACACTCAACAGCGCGGGATAAACGCTGGTAAACCAGCCCACGGTGCGGGAAACATCCACGTCGCCGGCTATGTCCTCGCGCCCGTGGCTTTCCAAATCGACCAATACCGATTCGCTGTGCATCCAGTCGCGTAACGTGAGCGTCAGCGCAGTCAGCAACAGTTCATCTATTTTGGTGCGATAAGCCCCAGGAGCGTCCTGTAGCAAGGCGCGCGTTTCGGCTTCGGTCAAGCTGACCGTTATCTCGCTTTCCGCTGCAAACAGGTTGCCGCCAGCGGGTTCGTCTACCGGCAACTCTGCAACCTGATGCCGCAGCGCATCCAGCCAATAATAGGTGTCGAGCGGCAAACCGCCTGCGCCTGCCTGATTGACGATTTGTTCAGACCAGTATTTGAATGAAGTGGTTTTTGCCGGTAATGCCGGTGCCCGACCGGCCATCAATTGCCGGCAAAGGCTGCTCAAATCTTCCAGCAAAATCCGCCAGGAAACGCCGTCCACGACCAAGTGGTGGATCGCTAGCAACACACGGTCGCCCCGCCCTTCGCCCAAGTCGAACCAAACCGCACGCAATACCGGGCCTTCACTTAAATGCAGCTGGGCTTGCTGAATCGATGCCGCCGATTCCAGCATCTCGGCTTGCCATTCTGTGGGGACGTCGGCTAAATCGATGCGTTCGAAAACCGCCTGGGGTTCATCCTTAAGCAGGTGTTGTTGCCACTCGCCGCCTTGTTGGTTAAACCGCATCCGCAACGCATCATGATGGATCAGCAATTGTTTGATGGCAGCCTCTACAATATCCGGGGTCAAGCCGGGACCGGCTTCCAGCAACAATGCCTGATTCCAGTGATGGGGGTTATTCAGGTTTTGCTCGAAAAACCAGTGCTGGATCGGCGTCAGCGGCACGCCGCCGGACACCGGCCCTTGTTCGGCGGATAGCTGTTGAATCTGTTCGGCGGCCAGCGCCAACGCGCTTAGCGTTTGATTCTGAAACAGCTGTTTCGGGGTAATCACGACACCGGCCTGCCGTGCGCGGCTGACGACCTGAATGCTCAAAATCGAATCGCCGCCCAGTTCGAAGAAGTTATCGTGCAGCCCGACGCGCTTGACCGCCAACAACTCGCGCCAAATATCGGCCAAAATATTTTCAACCGGCGTTTGTGGTTCCTGGTAGTGTTGCGTTGACATTCCGCTCATATCCGGTTGAGGTAAACGTTTGTGATCCAGTTTACCGTTGGCGCTGAGCGGCATGCTGTCCAGCAGCACAAAGGCCGAAGGCACCATGTAATCCGGCAGCGTTTCCTTGAGCCGGGCTTTTAGCGTTTCGATGTTGACAGCCTCCTTGCTGACAGCAACCAGATAAGCGACCAGCCGCTTGTCGCCGGGTTGGTCTTCCCTGGCAATAACTGCCGCCTCTTTTGTATCGGGTGCCTCAAGCAGCCTTGCCTCGATTTCCCCCAACTCAATCCTGAATCCGCGAATTTTTACCTGATGATCGATACGGCCTAAAAAATCGATATTGCCGTCCTGACGGTAACGCGCCAGATCGCCGGTTTTATACAGCCTGCCGCCGTTTTGTATAAACGGATCGGGGATGAACTTTTCCGCCGTCAGTTCTGGACGTTGCCAATAGCCGCGCGCCACACCTGCTCCGCCGATATGGAGTTCGCCCTGCACCCCGATAGGCGCAGGGTTGCCGCAGCCATCCAGGATGTACAGCCGGACGTTGTCGATCGGTCGGCCGATCGATAACGGCCTGTCCAGGTCGTCTTGAGTTGCCGGGTAAACGCTGCTCCATACCGTGGCTTCGGTCGGGCCGTATTCGTTATACATCTGCACCTGCGGCAACACCGCGTAGTGTCGCTTGACAACTTCGGTTGAGCACGCCTCTCCGGCGACAATGGCCGTTTTCAGGGTTTGCAGCTGCGCTCCTACTTGGTTCAACAGCAAACCGTAAAAGGACGGCAGCGCCAGCAGATGCGTGACTCGATGGCGTTCGATCAATGCGCCCAGAGCGGACGGATCCTTGATCTGATCGTCCTCAGGTAAACACAGACAGCCGCCCTGCCCCAGCGTCCAGAACAATCCGGCTACGGAACTGTCGAACGCAAACGAGGACAGCAATAGATAGCAGCCGACCGGCTCCTGATAATAAGCGCCTCTGGCCCAGGTGGAGTGCATCAGGTTGCCGTGGCCGACGACCACGCCTTTGGGTTTGCCGGTCGAACCCGAAGTGTAAATAACATAGGCCGCGTGATCAGCATGCAGCGGTATTTCCAGGTTATCGCTGCTGTAATGGGCATAAGTGTCAATATCATCAATGCAAATCGTCGCCAAATCGCCGCAATCCAGGCTGGGCAACAGTGCTGCACTGGTCAGCAGCCAGTCACAACCGGCATCTTGCAGCAAATAAGCGAGTCTCTCTTTGGGATAAGCAGGATCGACCGGCACATAAACCGCGCCGGCTTTGAGGATAGCCAATATCCCAAGCACCATCTCCGGGCTGCGCTGGATACACAAGGCGACGCGTTTTTCCGGCCCTGCACCTTGCATCCGCAGACACTGCGCCAGGCGATTGGCCTGCGCATTAAGCTCAGCATAGCTAAGACGCCTTTCCTGATAGACCAGGGCTGACGCTTGCGGCTGTTGCCGAGCGACGGCTTCGAAAACGCTGTGTACCGTGCTGTTACGCGGGTAATCGGAACCGGTTTCATTCCAGGCCGACAGCTTTTTTTGCTCCGGCACGGTCAGCAACGGCAGCTCCGACAAACGGCTGGAGGGATTGGCAAGTATGCCGTGCAGCAGGCATTGGAAATGGCCTATAAGCCTTAAAACCGTAGAGCGGGACAGCAGATCGCTACGGTATTGGAACGAGGCCTCCAAGCCTTGCCCCGTCTCCGCCATCAGCAAGGTAAGATCGAATTGTACGGCGACATCCTCCAGCGCATAGCTTTCGGCCGGCACACCCGCCCAATCCAGCGCTATGCCCGGTATGCCCAGTGCCAGCCCGGCAGCGGCCGATGCAGGATCGGCGCCGCTCTGCAACCCGAACCAGACCCGGTAAAACGCCGACAGTCCCTGATCGCGTTCAGGCTGCAATTTTTCTACCAGCAGCGAAAACGGGTAATGCTGATGCTCCAGAGCGCCCAGCACCGTAGCGTTGACCTCGGCCAAATAATCGCTAAAGCGCTGGCCGGCGGCAGGGTGTGAGCGTAGCGCCACCGGGTTGACGAAATAACCGACGGTGTCGGTAAACTCTCTCTTGGGCCTGCCCAGCGTCGGTGAGCCGACGATGATGTCCTGTTCTCCGCTATAACGATAAAGCAGGGTTTTAAATACAGTCAGTAACAGCGTATACAGGGTCGTGTGATGCTCTGCGGCCAGTCGTTTAAGCTTTTGCAGGGTATCCGGTGCGATATTAAGATTTTCCGAACGCCCCCGGCATGACTGCGCACCGTCCGTTTTCCGTTCTGCAGGCAAAGCCAGCTTCGGCAATTCGCCGGACAACCGGCCTCGCCAGTATTGCCAGTCCTGTTCAGCGCGCTGGTCGGACAGATAGGCTGATTGCCAGGCGACATAATCGTCGTAACTCGCCGCCAAGTTAGGCAGCTTCGGGGTATGCCCGGCTACCTGCCCCAGATAAAGCGCTTTGAATTCTTCCAGCAAAATCGAGAACGAGCGAAAATCGACAACGATGTGATGCGCGCAAAACACCAGCACCTGATCGTCGTCGGCGCAGCTGAACAAGGCTGCAACCAGTAACGGTTCATTCGCCAAATCGAACGGTTCATGCACGAAAGCGGCGATATTTTCACTGCGTTGACGCTCATCGTCGCAACTGATCTCGGCGAACCGGGGCTGTAATTCCGTCAGCGGGATACGCACGATCCGGGTGTGCTGGTTAAGCCGAAAGCCGCTGCGAAGTTGTGCATGACGCTCGAACAATGCCGCCAATGCGTCGTGTACTGCCGTTTTATCAAGCTTGGCGCGGATATGTATCGCAACCGACATGTTATAGAGCGAGCTGTCCGCCTCTATCCGGTTGACGGTCCACAGCGCCTGCTGCCCGTAGGATAGCGGCTGTTCGCCGCCGTCTTTGACCGGAGCCGGCGCAATTTGCGCCGGCCCTGCCTTGGCCAATTTCAAAGCCTGTTCCGCGCACTCACCCAGAGACTGATTGCCGAGCAGATGCATGACCGGCAAATCGATAGCCAACAGCTCGTCGATAAAGTATTTCAGTTCCACCGCTTTTAGCGAGTCCATGCCCAAGCCGGTCAGCGATTGCTTTACGTCCACGGCTTCGACGGACAATCCGGACAGGGCCGCCGCCTTTTCGGCCAGATACTGCGCCAGCAGCTGCGCACCTTCGGCATCGGCAACCGACAGTAAAGCCTGTCTCAGTAAAGTCCGTTCCAGGCTAACCGCCGGTTTAGCTGCCGCAGCGTTGCTGCTCTGGCTTACACCGTCCAACGCATCGACGGCGACCGCTTTTAAATCCTGTTGCTCAAAAGCCTGCCGACAAGCCGAGCGCCTGATTTTGCCACTGCTGGTTTTCAGGATCGCTCCCGGTTTCAGAAGCATTACGGTGTCGGCCTGTATGCCGCATTCTTCGACCAGCCGTGCGCGTATCGCGGCGAACTCGGCCTTGTAATCGGACTGTCTTAAGCGGTTGCGCTTCAGTTCCGCCAATACGATCAGCTTTTCACCGTCGGCTCCACTGACTGCAAAAGCAGCCGCACAGCCGGGATTTAATGCATCCGTCGCCGCTTCGGCCGCGTGCTCCAGGTCGTGAGGATAATAATTACGGCCGCGGATAATGATCAGATCTTTCAGCCGCCCTGAAACGAACAATTCTTCGCCATTAAGAAAGCCTAAATCGCCTGTGCGCAGCCATTGGCCGTCGGTATCGCCGACAAAAGCCTGCTCGGTGGCTTGTGGATTTTGCCAATAGCCCAGGCTGATGCTGGGGCCCCCTAGCTGGATCTCGCCGATTCGGCCATCGCTGCACAATTCGCCTGACTCCGGCTCGACGATACGAATTTGTTGTCCGGCATCGCCGGCTATCTTGCCGCAGCCAACCAGGCGTCGGCCTGCCTGATCATCCATGACCCGCTGTACATTACCTTGTTCCAGACCTATCTTGTCAAAAGCCGTCACCGTGGGTTCGGCATATTTATCCCCGCCGGTAGCCAGCAAGGTTGCTTCCGCCAAGCCGTAACAGGGATAAAAAGCCTCGCGGCTAAATCCGCATTCTGCAAAAGCGGCGGCAAAACGATCCAAGGTATCCGGGTTAATCGGTTCGGCGCCGTTAAAGGCCAATTGCCAGCTGCTAAGATCCAACCCAGCTTTTTCTTCGGCCGAGATTTTTTGCGCGCACAGATTGAATGCAAAATTGGGCCCGCCGCTGGTATGAGCGCGATAATCGCTGATCGCTTGCAGCCAGCGGACAGGTTTTTCCAGAAACGCCATCGGCGACATTAAAATTGCGCTGGCCCCGCAATACAAGGGCTGCATGACGTTGCCGATCAAACCCATATCATGGTAGAGCGGCAACCACCCGACCACCGTCGACTGCGCATTGTGACCGAAGCGCCGTTTGATCAGCTGCTGATTCGCCATCAGATTGCCGTGGCTGATTATCACGCCCTTGGCGTTGCCGGTGGAACCCGAGGTGTATTGCAGGAAAGCCGGATCATGGTCGCGCAATGTCGGCAAGCGCCAGCCGCTTGCATCGACATCGGCAAGACTGTCGGTAATCAGCCAATGCCTATCTAACAAACCAGCACTGTCGACTGCAAATTGGCGCACCGCATTGGCGACGCTTTGCGTGCTGAGTATCACCGCCGCCTGACTGTCATCAATGACCGCCTGCAAACGCGGCATGTGTCGGCCATTGCTCGGCGGATACGCCGGTACCGCAATCGCTCCGGCGTAAAGACAGGCGAAAAACGCCACGATATAGTCTAATCCTGGAGGATAGAGCAAAACAGCGCGTTCGCCCTGCAACCCCTGCAACTGAACGGCCAGCTGTCTGGCCTGCAAATCCAGCTCGCCGTAAGTCAGCGAGTTAAGCGGTTGTTCGCCGTTTTCCAGGAACGTATAAGCCGTGCGCTGCGTTTGCCGTTCTGCCCGCCACCGCAATAGTGCAACCAAGGATGCAGCGTTATCGATCAGTTCATCTTCATCGGCAACGTCAAAGCTGTACTGTTTACTTAACATCTGTTTCACCATTTATACAGTCTCTTGAATTGTAGTTATGTAGGCAGGAATAAGACCGTTTGAGCGGCAGCGAAAGCGACTGTTTCCGGCACGCTGAGAATTGCTCTAACTCCTCGCAATCATTCACAGAAATAAAGCTTCCAACGCCTAGTGGACGATTGACCGTAATATTTTCCTCATAGTTGAGTTTTAACTATTCGGTCTAGCTGAGACAGATATATCGCTCATGCTTTTTTGCAGCTTTGATGGCTAAAGTTTGCAGCATTGATTATGCCGCGCTGCATCATTTTACCGACAACCTGTTGCACACAGACATCCAGCTCTGCGATGCCGGTTTGCACGGTAAGCTCACAGTTTCCAGGCACTTCGTAAGGGGACGTGATGCCTGTGAATTCGGCCAACTGCCCGGCCCGAGCTTTTTTGTAGAGGCCTTTTACGTCGCGCGATTCGCAAATTTCTATGGGCGTATCGCAATAGATTTCGATGAAATCGCCATGCTCTACGATACCGCGCACACGTTCACGGTCTGCACGATAAGGAGAGATAAAGGCGGTAAGCACAATGACACCTGCTTCCATAAAAATCTTGGCCATTTCACCGATGCGACGAATGTTTTCCTGGCGGTCTTTTGCTGAAAAGCCCAAGTCACCGCACAAACCATGGCGAACATTGTCGCCATCCAGCACGAAGGTGCGACAACCACGCTGATGTAACGCTTCTTCAACGGCATGAGCCAGCGTAGATTTGCCCGACCCGGATAAGCCGGTAAACCATAAGATTGCACCGCGATGACCGTTTTGCGCTTCACGCCGAGTGCGGGTAACGGTGGCGCGGTGCCAAACGACATTGGCTGTAGCTGGCCGCAGTGTAGTCATGACAGCAGCTGCCCGGCTTGCCAACCCATCTCCCCATGGTCACAATGTTTGCGTCCGACTTCGCCTGTTTTCGTAACTTCGATCAGCTTTGGCTCATTCATAAACCGTTCCTTATACGTATGTGAAAAAACTCACTACCGGACTGAGGCTAAATTGCTCCAGCATTAAGCTGACGATTGACCGCAATCCTTTCCTCATAGCTGTTTTCGATGTATTCGTTCGAACTACGGCAGGCTCATATCATAGAAAAAATTCTGGCTAAATTTTAAATACTTGGCTTGTGAAACCATTCACTCTGTTTATCGCAAAAACGGTGTAGTCATTTTGTCACA
Source organism: Methylobacter sp. (assembly GCA_030679035.1). GTDB lineage: Bacteria > Pseudomonadota > Gammaproteobacteria > Methylococcales > Methylomonadaceae > Methylobacter_A. The sequence continues at coordinate 58,807 of JAUXTH010000143.1, forward strand.
GCGCCAAAATTCAACTGGTGTTGAGTATAGTAAGCATGCAGGGTTTAGGCTTGGCGATTCATGCAAGCAATTGATTGTTATACGTTAATATTCCGGTAACGGGATTCATAACCTCGGGGTCGGTGGTTCAAGTCCACCTATCGCCACCAAACAAATCAAGTCCTTACGTTTAGACGAAGGGCTTTTTTATGTCTAAATTTTAATAGGGCGCAATTTTGGCACACTTCTAAAAAACACCCGCAGCACTTGCCAACATCCACGCACAAAAAAGTGTCCCATGGAACAAATACAAATAACACTAAGTATTAAATCTGTATTTGCTAAGTGGTAATACGGATTTATTTTAGCTTGGAAATATGAAAAACTTTGCCGCGTACCTTATAAACTAGATTACGGGGGAGTTATGGATATTGATAAAGAAATTCTAAAACATGCAGACTGGAAAATAAGATTTAGTAACGCTATATTCAGGCGAGAATCTTTAGATTCCTACGTTATGGAAACTATCAGAAAAGAAAATTGCTGTGAACTCGGCCAGTGGCTGCATAGGGAAGGTAAAGTTAAATTTGGCAGTTTACCAAGTTACAAGGCATGCTTGAAAAAACATGCTGAATTTCATATTGAAGCTGAAAAAATAGCAAATGCCATTAATACAAAACAATATATAAACGCATCTAAAATGATAGGTATCGATTCGGCTTTTAATGCTGTCGTCAGTGAAGTCTGTTGTGAAGCTAATCGTCTAAAAAAAGAATGTTGCCTTTAATCGTCTATACTTTTAATTAGTCAAATTAAAAAATCAAACGCCACCTCCTGGTGTTTTACATTACGAGCAGCCTATTACCTTAATTGACTGTTCATAGCCTCTCTTCTGCAAAGTGGTGGGGCTTTTTTTTGAGCTGACACCTCGTCGCTTAACGATAACGACAAACTTCCAAAATAGGAGATTTTTCGCAAGGATCAAAATGAATTTTTAGATAGTCATACAACCAGCCGGGAATAACTCCCAGCCAATCCATGCCAATAACCGCCTATCGATACGACTGGATTTCACCCCGCTTAAAGTAATTTGAGCGCATAAAAAAAGGGGCGGATTTACCCGCCCCTTCCTTTAAAACTGTACTGATATTATTTGTTGGCGGCTTTAATGTGCGCCACAGCAGCTTCAGCATGTGCAGTAGCCTTGCCCACATGACCTAAATTACCTTGATCGATGGCTTCTTGCAGCTCCTTAGCGCCTTCGTCTAAATGGTTTTTGGGCACACCCTTGGCGACTATCGATCCAGCCAGTGTGTGCTCCAATGCCGCCTTTGCATGTTCGACCAAAACCGGTGCGTGGCCGGCTTTGCCATGAATTACCGCCGTATTGGCGTGTTCCAGTGCTGCCGCAGCATGCTCTTCAGCGAAAACAGAAGTACTTAAAAGAAATAATAAACCTGCACATATGGATGCCAATTTTTTCATAGTTATCTCCTCAATATTAATGTTTATATTATTTTAGTAGCCGACTTCGGGTTTTAAAAAACCATTGTGAATCGACCTCTATATTTTTACCTCATGTCGTTTATTTTGCAATACCCATAAACTTTTCGAGGACAAATGTATTAAAACACATAACTGCACCCTACCCCGACAATTAATAATAACGTGTGCATTAAATTTCTTTAGCCAGTTTTTCAGCGTAGCCGGTGTAGTTGCGCGGCGTCAGTTCCAGCAAGATCGCTTTGGCCTCGCTCGGTATTTCCAGTTTCTCAATAAACGCTTGCATTTGTTCGGGGGTAATGCGCTGGCCTCTGGTTAATTCTTTTAATTTTTCATAGGGCTTTTCAATACCATAACGACGCATCACGGTTTGGATGGGTTCTGCCAATACTTCCCAGTTGGCGTTAAGATCAGCTTCAATCGCATCGACATTAATCTGCAATTTGGAGATGCCTTTCAAGCTGGCCTGTATGGCGATGCTGGTATGAGCGATGCCGACGCCAATATTTCTCAGCACGGTCGAATCGGTCAAATCCCGCTGCCAACGCGACACCGGCAGTTTTTCGGCCAGAAAGCCGAATATGGCATTGGCTAGACCTAAGTTGCCTTCCGAGTTTTCAAAATCTATCGGGTTGACTTTATGCGGCATCGTGGAGGAGCCGACTTCACCGGCTATGGTTCTTTGCTTGAAGTAACCCAACGAAATATAGCCCCAAATGTCGCGGTCAAAATCCAGCAGGATGGTGTTGAAGCGGGACAGTGCGTGGAAATACTCGGCAATATAATCGTGCGGTTCAATCTGGATGGTGTAGGGGTTAAATTGCAACCCCAAGGACTCGACAAAGTTTTGGGCAAATTCCGCCCAATCCACATCGGGATACGCGACGCAGTGCGCATTATAATTGCCCACTGCGCCGTTTATTTTGCCTAACAGCGCTACGGCTTGCAGCTGGTCTTGCTGGCGTTGCATGCGAGCGGCGACGTTGGCAAATTCCTTGCCGGTGGTGGTCGGCGTGGCTGATTGCCCGTGGGTACGCGATAGCATCGGCTGGTTTGCGGTTTCCACGGCAATGGTTTTCAGAGCCCCGATGCAGTCGCTGATTTGCGCCAGGATCACTTCTCGACCTTCTTTTAGCATTAATGCGTAAGACAGGTTATTGATGTCTTCCGAGGTGCAGGCAAAGTGAATGAATTCACTGACTTTTTCCAGCTCGGCGCAACCGGCGATTTTTTCTTTCAGCAGATATTCAACGGCTTTGACATCGTGATTGGTGGTTTTTTCGATGTCTTTGACGCGCTGCGCATCGGCCTCTGAAAAGTTGCTGACGATGTTGTTTAACAGCTGCATCGCCGAGTCGCTAAATGGGGCAACTTCGGTAATCAGCGGATGATTAGCCAAGGCTTGCAGCCAGCGCACTTCAACCAACACACGAAAACGGATCAGACCGTATTCGCTGAAAATGGGGCGCAATGCAGCCACTTTGTCCGCATAGCGTCCGTCGATGGGGGAAATAGCGGTTAGGGCAAAATTAGTCATGGGGTTGTCCGAATGTTTTAAGTATGTTGATATTCATATCTGCTTTAAATTTCAGAAAATTTGGAGCCGCGACTTTAGTCGCGCTGATGCTGATGGTTGTTATTGCTTGTGCCTGATCTCTCATGCGCGACTAAAGTCGCGCCTCCATTTATAGCTTTCCATGCATTTTAAAATAGATACTGTTATTCGTTATATTTTGATTCAATAATCCCGCCGCCCAGGCATATCTCACCGTCGTAAAAAACGACGGATTGGCCGGGTGTAATGGCCCGTTGCGACTGGTCAAATGTAGCCTTGCACCGGTCGTATCCCAGCGGTTCTAAATAACAGGACTGGTCTGCCTGGCGATAGCGGGTTTTAGCCATGCAGCGCAAAGGTTCTGTGAGCGGCCTATTGCTACACCAATCCAGTTGACTGGCTTCCAGGGTATTATGCAACATCAACGGGTGATCGTGGCCTTGACCGACGATCAGGATGTTGTTTTCCAGATCTTTTTCCAACACATACCATGGTTCATCCGGCGCATTTTTGACGCCGCCTATGCCTAAGCCTTGGCGTTGGCCGAAGGTGTAATACATCAGACCGTGATGCTTGCCGATGTACTGGCCTTCCGGGGTGCGCATTTCGCCGGGCTGGGTGGGCAAATAACGTTGCAGAAATTCAGTAAACTTGCGCTCGCCGATAAAACAGATGCCGGTGCTGTCCTTTTTACGGCTGTTGGCAAAACCGGCTTTATCGGCCATGGCTCGGATTTCGGGTTTATGCAGGTGTCCTATCGGGAACAGCGTGCGCGACAGCTGCTTTTGTCCCAGCGTGTAAAGAAAATAGCTTTGCTCTTTATTCGGATCCAGGCCTTTCAACAAAAAGTATTCACCGTCTTTCTCGGTCACTTGAGCATAGTGCCCTGTGGCGATATATTCCGCGCCCAAATCTTCAATCGCATAATTCAGAAAGGCTTTGAATTTAACGTGCTTGTTGCACAGAATATCGGGATTGGGGGTGCGGCCCGCTTTAAATTCAGACAGGAATACTTCAAATACCTCATCCCAGTATTCGGCGGCAAAATTCACGGTTTTTAATTCGATGCCCAATTTATCGCAAACCTGCTGCGCGTCGGCTAAATCTTCCATGGCAGTGCATTGTTCGGTGCCGTCATCTTCTTCCCAGTTTTTCATAAACAAACCGGTGACTTGATGGCCTTGCTCCAACAGCAGCAATGCGGTTACCGAAGAATCGACACCGCCGGACATGCCGACGATTACTTTTTTACTCATAGTCAATATCGATAAATGATTTAAGCAAAGATAAAGGGTGGCGTTGCCCGCTGAGATATTCGTCTATACTGATAAGCACTAAAGGGCTGCGCAAACGATGCCGTTCGGCTTCGATTTGGTCACGTGTTAGCCAGTGAGCGGCGACGATGCCGTCATCCAGTTTTTGATCCGGGTTATGCGAATGGCAGCGACCGGAAAAACACACCCTGACAAAGCTTGGAAAGTCAGGATTTTTTCGCCAGAGCTGGATGGCGATGATGTGCTCAGGTTCAAACTGCCAGGCGGTTTCTTCCAGCACTTCACGTTTGACGGCGGCAATCAGGTCTTCGCCCGCTTCAAGATGGCCGGCAGGTTGGTTGAATTGAAGCCCGCTGGTGGTTTCTTCTTCTACGAGCAAAAAACGTCGGTCTTGTTCAATAACTGCGGCAACTGTAACGTGCGGCTTCCAAACCATTGCAAAATTCCGGCTGTCAAAGCTGATATTTTACTAGATTTGGGGATATTATGCTGGTAAAAAAATAGCCAGGGAAAAAGATACAAGGCGCAGGTTAATCTTTCTATACGCCTTGTTCATTTTGTTGAAACATAAGAGTTGAAATTCACCGGGATTGGCACTATGTTAAGTGCTTAAATATTTTACTATTGCGATTATGTCCGATTTTGATCCCTACAAAGATAAAGATGGCGGCTTGGCTGTTCAGGAAGCCAAGCCTAAGTTAAAAAGACCGCCTTTATACAAGGTGATCTTGTTAAATGATGATTTTACGCCCATGGATTTTGTCATTGAGATTTTAATGGATTTCTTTGACATGTCTGAAGAAAAGGCGACTCAGGTAATGCTGCAAGTCCATACGCAAGGGGTTGGTGTATGCGGGACGTATTCTAAAGACGTTGCTGAAACCAAAGTATATATAGTTAACGACTATTCACGAGAGCATCACCATCCGCTGATGTGCTCGATGGAAGAAGTGTAGGTGGAGAACTTATGTTAAGTAAAGAACTTGAAATTACGCTAAATAACGCCTTTAAAAATGCGCATGATAAGCGGCATGAATTTATCACGGTTGAGCATTTGCTGCTGGCATTGCTCGAAAATACATCCGCGCAGCCGATTTTGATAGCCTGCGGCTGTGATATTAAGACGCTACGCGGCCAGCTGACGCAATTTATCGATGAAACCACCTCGCTGATCCCGATAGGCATCCAGCGGGAAACCCAGCCTACATTGGGGTTTCAACGGGTACTGCAACGCGCTGTTTTTCATGTGCAGGCTTCCGACAAGAAGGAAGTTTCCGGGGCCAATTTGTTTGTCGCATTATTCAGCGAACAGGATTCCCACGCGGTTTACCTGTTGAATAAACAGGACATTTCAAGACTGGATGTGGTCAATTACTTGGCTCACGGCATTTCAAAAATTGATCCTGAAAGTGATTCTACAAATAACCGTCCATCGGAATCCAGCAATGCTGACAGCGAGGCTTCCGGCAGTCCGCTGGATAAGTACACCACTAATCTCAATGAAGAAGCCTTGAAAGGTCGAATTGACCCGTTAATCGGTAGAGACGCGGAGGTTGATCGCACTATTCAGACGCTGTGTCGTCGCCGCAAAAACAATCCCTTGCTGGTCGGCGAAGCGGGCGTGGGCAAAACGGCTATCGCAGAAGGCTTGGCGAAACGGATTGTTGAAGAGCAAGTGCCGGACGTTTTAATGAACAGCGTGATTTATTCGCTGGATTTGGGGGCGCTTGTTGCCGGCACCAAATACCGGGGTGACTTTGAAAAGAGGTTGAAAGCGCTGTTAACTCAACTTAATAAGGAACCTGACTCGATCCTGTTTATCGATGAAATCCACACTATTATCGGGGCGGGTTCGGCTTCCGGCGGGGTGATGGATGCATCCAATTTGATTAAACCGGCACTGGCTTCAGGCCAGTTGCGCTGCATAGGTTCGACCACTTATCAGGAGTATCGCGGTGTTTTCGAAAAAGATCACGCCCTGGCTCGAAGATTCCAAAAAATTGACGTACTTGAGCCTTCCGTTGAAGACACCATCCTGATTCTGAAAGGACTTAAATCACGTTTTGAAGAACATCATGACGTTAAATATTCCACCGAAGCATTACGCGTGGCAGCAGAATTGTCGGATCGTTATATTACCGACCGGCATTTGCCCGACAAGGCCATTGATGTGATCGATGAAGCGGGCGCCAAACAGCGCATGACCGCCGAGGCCGAGCGCAAACAACTTATCGATGTTGCCGAAATAGAAGACATCGTCTCCAAAATCGCCAGAGTGCCCGCAAAATCGGTATCGTCCAATGATATAGACAAACTGAGTAACCTGGAAAAGAACCTGAAAATGCTGGTGTTTGGACAGGACGAGGCCATTTCGGCGCTGGCATCGGCGATAAAACTGTCGCGCGCAGGCCTTAGGGATACCCAGAAGACTATCGGTTCGTTCCTGTTTGCCGGACCCACAGGCGTAGGTAAAACCGAAGTAACGCGACAGCTGGCCAAGGTGTTGGGCGTGGAATTGATCCGCTTCGACATGTCCGAGTACATGGAGCGGCATACCGTTTCCAGACTGATAGGCGCGCCTCCGGGCTATGTGGGCTTTGATCAGGGCGGCTTATTAACCGAACAGGTGAACAAGCATCCCCATGCCGTATTGCTGCTGGACGAACTGGAAAAAGCCCATCCTGATGTATTCAACCTGCTGTTGCAGGTAATGGATCACGGCTCATTAACCGACAATAACGGCCGCAAGGCGGATTTCCGCAACATCATTCTGGTGATGACCACCAACGCAGGAGCGGAAGAAGGCAGCCGTGCCTCTATCGGCTTTACCCAACAGGATCATGCCACCGACAGCTTGAAGGTTATCGAAAAAGGCTTCTCGCCTGAGTTCCGCAACCGTCTGGATGCCATCATCCAATTTAAACCGCTGGATATTTCAATTGTCGGCCATGTCGTTGATAAATTCATCTTTGAATTGGAAGCCTTGCTGGCAGACAAGCACGTGACGCTGGCATTGGATGCCGATGCCCGGTTATGGCTGGCTGAAAACGGTTGCGACCCCAAAATGGGAGCCAGACCGATGGCGCGACTCATTCAAGAGAAAATCAAAAAGCCGCTGGCTAATGACTTACTGTTTGGCGAATTGGCGCACGGCGGGCATGTGCGGATTTACGTGAAGGATAATGAACTGAACTTCGCTATAGAAAGCGCTGAGTTGATTGTTCCTGAAGCCAACTTTTAATACGGCGGTCAAGTCCCGCCTAGCTATTCAAGAAACTTGCGTTACAAATTTGTCTGGAACAAATTTGCATTTACCCGAAGAGCGTCAGGCAGGATAGCCTGACGTGAATCCTGTTAAAAACAGAATTAACGCATACGGAATGTAATACGACCTTTGGTTAAGTCATACGGAGTCATTTCAACTTTAACACTGTCCCCAGTAAGAATACGAATGTAATGTTTGCGCATTTTTCCCGAGATATGTGCAGTCACGATATGACCGTTTTCCAATTCGACGCGGAACATGGTATTAGGAAGCGTATCGATCACCTTCCCTTCCATTTCAATTTGATCTTCTTTTGCCATTTATAATAATCCAGGTAGTTAAAGCCGCCAATGATACCATAAGCACGTTTTTAACAACAGAAGTGTGTAGCAACAACAGTGCATTTGTTGTTCAACAGTCCGGTTTCAACCTGGAAATCAACCATTAGGCAATAAAAATCAGTTCGTCCACAAAAAACACGAAAGCCACGAAATAAATCAACATGATTTCCTCAGGTCGGTCGGGGCATGTTGCCCCGTTCGAAACGTTTCGACGTATTTTTAACGGTCACATGTAACAAAATTTCTCAGGTATTCGTAGCGTGCCTTTTCATAAGGCATTCCAACTCTATCACGAGGGTCATTGATGGAACTATCTATCTTATCTAAAGCTATTACCCTTTTTTGTTTCTTCGTAGGCACATCCGATTCGCCCCACCAATCGACTATCGAATAGATCATCTTGCTCAACTGAGTAGGATGCAACTTGCTCTCACCATCAAGCTCATCAGAGGAAATATTACGCAGAATATTGCGGAAGTGCGTCAAATATTGTCTAAGCCTATCTGGGAAGGCATCTCCAATATTGCAATTTAAAGCGAGTTCCACAATAAACAAAGATGTCAAAATTCGGCAGCATTCTCGACAATTAGAATAACAAGCATCTCCTTGGCAGCCTAAGCGTCGATCTGCCAAAATGTCCGTGAGTTTGTTGGACAGTTGCTCTTTAGTAAGCCTTCCACAAAAGACAGGATCCTCTTTCAAAAACCTCACAAACATTGCTCCAGCTACATTGATTGAACAGAGCTCATACTCAAACCGATTATCATTCGGCAAAATATTTCCTCGTACTTCACGCTCAAGAGCAAGCATCTGTATCGCAAGATTAATCGAGTTGTGTGCCGCAGTGAGATCGCCGACTGTCCGCGCCAAATGGCGCTCGGAAACCGCCTTGAGATAATAGGCCTCTCGTCCCGTGATAAGTCTTTCCGTGTCAACACGGATAGTTGCCAGGGGTTGGTCGGATCCAAAAATCAACCTTATCGCATTGTCGGCAAGCGATTCTGTAATGCGCCAGTTATTTTGAGCGGCAAATAGCACACCGAACACCAAATAGGTCGTATATCTCATGGATGAGTCATTGCCCACCTCCTCGATACGCTGGCGAAAATCGCTGATATCCGTCCCTGGTGTTTGCTTTATTACGTCGTCAACAAATTGCGTTGCCTGGTCAAAACTTTCAAAAATTAGTTTTGGCAGGTTCCTCGGCTGCATTTTTGCGAGGCTCCAACTATTCAGGCTATACAGAAATCCGGTTTGAATCGCCGCGAAATATACGGACTGCCATGATTCTTCCAATTGTTCTTTTAGGCTATTTTTTGCGCTACGAATTTCTATAATCAGCTTATTAACTAATGGGGATAATTCATCAGGATTACCTTGCTTCAGAATTTCAGCATGCCCAAGACATACGTTGGCTATAAAGCGATTCCATGACTCTTGGAATTCCGCTATCGCCGTAGAGTATTGGTCACTATTGGTATCGCTGTCGATCTGTTGAATCTGATGATCGAGTTCTCGTTTTCCTCCCGCCAAGAATGCATACAACAGGATCATTAAATCATTGCCGCCATCATCTTTTTTCAAGCCAATGTCGGAGCCAAAAATCGCAGGATCACCCAAGAAACATCTTGGATGCCTAAGCCACATATCTGAAAATGAAGAGCCTTGCCCAGCATCATTGATAGTAATTGTATTCCCGACATCCAAAATATTCAGCGCCCCCGTAATTAAGACAAGACGAATGTTACTGCCTGCCAGCCTTGTATTAATCAGTTGAAGGGCTGTAAGAGCCTCAGCGTCGTCCCTTAATCTTTTTTTCCTTATATCGCTGCACCTAGGAGTATCAAGTAGGCTGAACCATTTCTCTTTCAGAGTGTTAGTCCAAACCAATTCCAAAAGGGATTTTTCCCTTCGACAAGCTTCGATGAATTTAAGCGGCAATCCATAAGTCTGACTTTCGTCGACGTCAACCAGCGAGATCAATCTGTTTTTGTTTACTAAAGCGCATCTTTTTTTCGCTTGAGCTGCATAGCTATTATTTCCAAACAGGGCTTCGAGAATTTCAGGGGCGTTATTCAATATATTCTGCGCAGAATCGGCTTCGCTCATGCTGGAATCTTGCTGCATTCTCTCTAAATGGGCCGCCTTGGCATGCGCAACATCAATTTCTTCTGCAGCGCGGTTAAGCACTACTGTAAGGTTAGAGGCGAACTCCGCATCAAGGGGAGGGATGAGTAGCCTCGTGCCTGCCCCTATTGTTCCCTCACCAAGTTTGTAAAAAATATGATGCGAGAGAATAGCTCCAAGACTTATAGCATTAGCATTGTCATCTCCACTAAAAATTTGTGTGTAGCCATTCCTCCCTCCCTCTGTTGAAAGAGCTACTTCCTTGGTATCGGAGAAAAGCCTAACGATGTCATTATCGATGGCATAAATGATGGCGCGATTATTATTTTCAGAGAGCCATTGCAAATCGTCCTTGTGCAGTTGAATATTTTTACGCAGGCGCATCGCCGCTGCCCGATCATCTGGCAGCGGCACACTTTGCATATTCGATTTCTCCATTATTCCTCCACCTAAAAAAGGCCAACAGCATTGGAGAGCTGACAAGCTCCTGTGACAGGCGCTTTGCTCCATGACTGCACCTTATGCAACGCAGATTGGATATCGCTGCTGAACTCACCAGGAGATTCCGGTAGTGTCTGTTCTGAGAAAATTCTCAATGGTTCGACTTGTACCTCCTCGGTGATGGTTGTTTCCAAATATCGCACTAACCCTATTGGAACAGGTGTGGAGTCATTGCTGTTTCCGCAGGTTATAGATAAATCTTCCAGCACCAAAGAATGTCCAAGAATAAATGGGGATTCTGTGGGCTTTAATCGCACTGAAATTTTCGGTTTCCCGGTTGGGACGCTTCCGACACGCACTAATGACCAAAGGCCAAGATGCTCAATGCCTTCTACAACATTTTCCAGCCCCAATATCTCAGAATATTTTGATGCAACCCTGTTAATGATGGATGCGTGAGAAACTTTTTTAGTGATATTCGAGCCTATGTTCGGATGAATCTTCAGTAGCACGAGTAATGCCATGTCTAACAATTCGGGCTTTGCTCCCGCGCTAACAATCCTTTCAAATAAACCTGTCCCCAGAACGTGATCCATCAAATCTCGATGTTGGTTACCAAAAAGAGAAGATGCTTCAATTAAATTCCATACCACAGAAACATCTCGAATGACGGGTTGTTTATTAAGGACATTGACATAGAATGACACGTAGTGCGTTAAGCCGTTATTCTTTGCATAGTTCACTGACGTTTTTGCGATTTCAATCGAGTCTTCTGGAAGTGCCTGCAAGCAAAACAAATCTTGTAGCCAAATACGAACGCTGGACTCTTCCAGTAACTGATCAAGCAAACTAATCGCTCGGCCTCGCAAAGAATCATCCAAATCGTTATCGACAGAATATAACGCCCATCTGAGCGCAGCGCGACAATCAACATACAGCGCAAGAGACTTTCTAAGCTCGGTCAGATCTTCCACCTTGACGTGTCGCACTTCACCGTGGGAATTCAACCATCGCCCTATTTCAGCATTTGAAACATTACGACAGCTATCATTGCGCATACTATAAACAAAAGGTGTCTCGACTTCTAGTACAAGAGCTTCTGCTGAATAAGGTGATTGAATTGAAAGCATCTATATCTCCATGAAGATCGTATCCCATTTCGGGTCTGTATTTGCCCAGTTAGCTATCTTCATCTTTAGAGCTTCAGCAATAAGCTTTTCAATATCATCCAACGAAGACTGAACAACACTCACTTTCTTAATAGTCCTATGTGAAATACTACCGTAAACATGAACCTCAATAAAATCATTATCGCCATCGTTCAATATCGCCGGATATTCAGCCTTAGTAGTTGCTACAGTAAATTTTGGAGCAAATTTCAATACGGCCAACTTCCCACGTCGCTTCCAGGTAGTGCGCAATCCCAATGGAACTGGTTTGGCTTCCCCTTCTCCCAGATATTTCAATATCTCATATGAATTACCTTTGAAGACTGTGGCGCGATAATCTGTCATGGACGGCTTAAGCACCATATGACATTTTCCATATGACCCAGTAGCTCCTGTTTCTTTTAAGTTAAGTGCGGCGAAGGTGATCATTTCGTGGTAATTAGGAAACAATTTTCCATCGACGGCAGGCCGATTTTTATCATATTCTCCTCCATCAAAACCAACTGCACCTGCTCGTAACCGTTGGTGGAACGTTTGGTGAAAGTTGTTCGAACGGTCGAAGAAATTTAAAACTTCCGCAAGAGGACGAACCAAAACCGTCTGCGATTCGAGTCTAACGGTGGCCTCAAAATCACTCAAGATAGAGCCAACCCCTGGACTTACTTTTCTTATAACCTCGCCATACTCATTATCAATGGCGCCAGTCTGCTCAGACTTATTTGCTGCAAATACATTTGGAAAGTTTGCTGGCAAGCCGCAATGTACGCATGCAGTTTGACTCTCATCATATTCGAATTTACAAGTGTCACATATACTCATCTAAAATCTCGATCTAGGCAGGTCTTACAATCACGCATAATCAAAGGATAGGAAATCCAATGCAACTAAATTATATATTAGCAGATGATATTAAATGTTTGGTAAAAACCATATTAAGAATTAGAAAAATCGAAAAGAATTAGAGCTATCTAGATTTGTAGACTATGAATCTAGACACCTGTTCTCAGGTTTCTTAGGATAAATAGATAAATACAATATCCTGATTTATTTCGTAACTTTCGTGGATTAACTGCTGTTTTTAGGATCACACAGAGCTACCACTAATCAATTTAACAAACTCGCTTTCCGCAAAAATATCTTCATTACTCTCAAGCCTATCCAGATAGGTTTTGCCGTCCAGATGATCGACTTCATGCTGGAATATTCTCGCTACGAATCCGCTTAATTCGGCCTCCACCGAATCACCCTGTTGATCGGTATACCGAATCCGTATTTCCTGATACCTGGGCACTAAGGCACGTATCCCCGGAACGCTCAAACAACCTTCCCAATCTTTTTCTTGCCTGTCCGACAGAACCTCAAAACAGGGATTAATCATCACCGTCGGTTCCATCAGCGGAGCAGATGGATAACGCGGCGTAGGCCGTGAGGCCATGATGATAATCCGCTTTGATTCGCTGATCTGGGGCGCCGCAATACCAACACCCGAAGTCGATGCCAAGGTACTGTGCATGGCCTCGATTATCCATTTAACCTCAGCATCATGCACATCTGTAACGGCCTCGGCTTTTTGCCTGAGCACTTTTGCGCCTAACTGGGCAATCTCGCATACTCCGCTCATTGCACTTCTTGCATGAGCATCGTTTGCGCCTGAACAGGTTCTTCGGCCTCGGCTTTTTGCAACTGTTGATAACTGCCGTCAGGCTGCAACAGCCAGGCTTGGGTGTTATCATTTAAATACAAATTCAAATCCTGCAAAATCCGGTTTTGCAGCTTCTTATTTTCAATCGGAAAACAGATTTCAACACGCCGAAACATATTGCGGTTCATCAAATCCGCGCTGGATGCGTAGACTTCCCTGTCTCCGTCATTTTCAAATGCATAAACCCGCGCATGCTCCAAAAATCGTCCGATAATGGAGCGTACTTCTATGTTTTCAGACACGCCTGGAACGCCGGGCCTTAAGCAGCATACGCCCCTGACAATCAATTTAACCTCAACCCCGGCCTGTGACGCACGGTAAAGCGCCTGGATAGATTGCTCCTCAACAACGGCATTCACCTGGATAATGATTTTTGCCTGTTTGCCGTTTTTGGCATGGCGTATTTCGCGTTCGATCTTCTCCATCAAACCGCGATGCAAGGTAAACGGCGATTGTAGGAGTTTATTCAATTTGGTCACTTTGCCCAAACTGGTCAGCTGGGCGAATACGCGCCGCACATCTTCGCCCAATTCCTTATCGCAGGAAAACAAGCCGTAATCGGTGTAAATCTGCGCCGTTTTCGGATGATAGTTGCCAGTCCCCAGATGCACGTAATTACGCAATTCCTTGCCTTCCCTTCTTAACACCAGGCACATTTTGGCGTGGGTTTTATAGCCCACCACGCCATAAACCACATGCACGGCAGCTTCCTGTAGCTTGGAGGCCAAATCGATATTGGCTTTTTCATCAAATCGCGCCCTCAGCTCGATCACCACCGTCACCACCTTGCCGGTTTTCGCCGCCTTAATCAAAGCGCTGACAATAGGAGAATCGGCTCCGGTACGATAGAGCGTCTGCTTAATGGCCAGCACGTCAGGGGAAACTGCCGCTTGACGAATAAATTCAACGACCGGTGAAAAAGACTCAAACGGGTGATGCAGCAAAATATCGTGCTTTCTAATCGCAGCAAAGATGTCTTTGCTACGTTCCAGTTGTTGTGGCACCGTGGGTTTAAAGGAGGGGAATTTAAGGTCGGGCCGACCGATCAGATCATTAATCTCCTGAATCCTGTTCAGGTTGACCGGCCCATCAACCAAATACAAACGATCGCGGGTCATTTCGAAACGATCCAGCAAAAATGTTACCGTTTCGTCCGGACAGTTCGCGTCAATCTCCAGGCGCACTTCGTCGCCATAATTACGCATGGCCAGCTCGCCTTCCACAGCCAGCAACAAGTCGTCAATGGCATCGTCATCGACAAAAAAATCGCTATTCCGGGTGACCCGAAATTGATAGCAGCCTTTGACATTCATTCCGTTAAACAACTGATCGATAAAAGCATGAATAATCGATGACAAAAATACAAAATCTGCCGGTCCGCTACCTGTTACATCGGCAGGCAATTGAATAATGCGCGGCAAGGCTCTGGGCGCTTGAAGAATAGCTCGGCCACTATTTCGGCCGAACGCGTCCTTCCCGGTCAATGAAATAATGAAATTTAAACTCTTGTTGAGTATACGTGGAAACGGGTGGGCGGAATCGAGTCCAACCGGCGTTAAAATCGGTAGCAACTCGTCATTAAAATAGGCCTCCAGCCATTTGAGCTGCGCTTCGGTCCATTCCTTACGGCGAATAAAACGAATATTTTCATCGGCCAGTTTTGGAATCAGAATCTCGTTAAGAACTTTATATTGCTCGTCAACCAGCTGGTGAGCATGAACGGCAATCAGCTCCAGCTGATCATTTGGCGTTAAACCATCCTGTCCAACGGCTTTCGGATCGATGGCCGCCATCTGGATAACGCTGGCGACACGCACCTCGAAAAACTCGTCAAGATTGGAGCAGGAGATGCACAGATAATTAAGCCGTTCAAGCAGCGGCACTTTTTCATCTTTGGCCTGAGCCAGAACTCGCTTGTTGAACTCCAGTAGGCTCAGCTCGCGATTAATGTAAAGTTCCGGCTTTTGAAGGTCGATAGGTTCTTCTGTTTCTTTTATGTCCATGTTGTACTCAGTCATGTAGGGAGCGCATCGCGCACCATTGTTCAGCACCGTCTCAATTCAATAAAAGTGCGCTATGCGCACCCTATCCTCTTTTCCCCTGCAAGCCTCCGGTATGCACCGCAATAATACGCTGTCCAGGCTTGAAATAGTCTTTTTTGATTAAATCGTAGATGGCGTACATCATTTTTCCGGTATAAACCGGTTCAAGAGGAAGTGTAGTTTTTAATTCGAAGTCTTCAATAAATGCGCTTAATTCAGCATTGTTTTTAGCAAAACCGCCAAAATGATAATCCAAGTTTATCTGCCAGTTATTACGTGGATGTGACAGCATGGCCTCAACCTCAGCCATTAAAAATCCGGCGTTTTTTAATGCGGCAAAGCCCAGCACTGACGTTTGTTCCGAAGCCGCATCAACAATGCCCGCCAAAGTCGTCCCTGTTCCGCAGGGTACGCAAATTGTGTCGTAGGAAATAGCTATTTCGCCAACCAGCTCTGCTATCCCTTTCAACGCCAATGGCTGCGCTCCGCCTTCCGGCAACCAGTATTGCCGAGGCTCTAAGTCGGGCAAATCATGCCAGTTTTTGTATTGCCTGAGCAGCCTGTAATCAGAACGGGAGACAAATCTCAACTCCATGCCCCACGCTTTCATATCCAGCAATGTCGGTGTCAATGTTTCCGGCCGTTCGCCTCGCACAAGCCCGATGGTTTTTAACCCTAACACCTTTCCCACATAAGCCAAAGCATGCAGATGATTGGAATAAGCGCCGCCCATACTAATAAGGGTATCAACGCCTAGCGACAAGGCATGGTCGAGGATGTATTTAAGCTTGCGCCATTTGTTACCGGAAATCACGGGATGCAGCAGATCGTCACGTTTCATCCACAGCTCGATTGGGTATTGCAAAAGCCATGGATCAGCAATCTTTGTTAGAATTGACGGCTTGAAGGTTTTTTCCA
This sequence comes from Methylobacter sp., assembly GCA_030679035.1. Lineage (GTDB taxonomy): Bacteria > Pseudomonadota > Gammaproteobacteria > Methylococcales > Methylomonadaceae > Methylobacter_A. The sequence goes on from JAUXTH010000143.1 coordinate 75,123, forward strand.
GTTTTATCAGTTCGGGGTGCATATGTGTGGACGTTTCAACTTGATTGCAACCGGCCGGCAAGTTATGGATCATTTCAATCTGCTGAGTTTACCCGCACACAAACCCGACTACAACATTCCGCCGGGGCAAAAAATTCTCGCCATCGTGCAAATGGAAGACGGCAGCAACAGGGCCGTTAACCTGTATTGGGGATTGATTCCATCGTGGGCGAAGGATCGCGCCATTTCCAGCCACCTGATTAATGCCAGAGCGGAAACGCTGACTGAAAAACCGTCGTTTAAAAATGCTTACCTGCATCGACGCTGCCTGATTCCAGCCACCGGTTTCTTTGAATGGCAGAGTACCGGTCGCGCCAGTTCCCGGCCGGCTAGCGACCTACACACCATCCCTGGCGATAAACGCAAACAGCCCTACCACATACACCAGCCGGATCATGCTTTATTCGCTTTTGCAGGCATTTGGGAGCACTGGGAACACGACCAGGAAACGGTTTATTCATGCACGATTATCACCACCGCTGCCAACGCCAAAATGACGCCTATTCATGACCGCATGCCGGTTATTATCGCGCCCGATGATTACAATCGCTGGCTGGACAAGAAAACCACGGTTATCGAAATAGAGGATTTTTTAGCCGCCGATGCTTACCGCACTATGCAGATCACCCCGATCAGCACACGAGTCAATAATCCCCTGCATAATGATGAAAGATGTTTGAGGTAACAGCAGCAGGGAAACGCCTGTTCTCGCCTAAGCTCGAACAGGCACTTCCAAGCTACTATTTTTTCTTGGATTTAGCAGCCGACTCTTCGGCAATCAAATCGGGTTTATAGGACTTATAATCCGGCGCTATGCTGATCAATACCGTCAACAACGCCGCAACATAAGGAACTGCCTGCACAGAAAGAATCGCTATCCACAATCTGCCGCTAAAATTGTCGAAATGCTCCAAGGAAGCCATCATGCCGATCGCCACGCTCAACAATATCAACAACAGCAGTTCTTGCCTGATGGTGAACAATCCGACAAATAAAGCGCTGTGCTGTTCAAACTTCGGGGTGCGCATAAACGGTTTGCCAGACGTAAACAAACCCTGCAAAGTCCCCTTGGCGACGGTATGCGTTAAGGATAATCCAGACAGCGATGCGCCTAATGATTGCCAGACGGAACACGGCACACGGGCCTGATATAGCCATAAGCCCCGGATGATTTTAAAGCTGAATATGCCCACCGTCGGCAATAAAAACGCATTGGCGGGAAGTTCGCTGTGTATCGGATCGTACAGGATCACGCCGGTTAAAACCAAGCTGGTCATGGTAAATACCAATGCCAGCGCATCTGAAAACCACGGCAGCCAACCGGCAATAAAATAATACTTCTGGGCGGCTGTCAGCACGGGCTTTTTAGAAGGCAAAAAGCTGCGCCAATGCGCCTTGATGATTTGCATCGCGCCGTATACCCAGCGGTAGCGTTGGGTCATGTAGCCGGACATGGTGTCAGGCATAACCCCTTTTCCAAACGAATCTTTGACGTAAACCGAATCATAGCCTGCTTCATACAGACGTAAACCCAGTTCGCTGTCCTCACAGATACACCATTCCGACCAATTACCCACTTCCAGCAACGCAGACTTTCTGATCATGGTCATCGTGCCATGCTGGATAATGGCGTTGTATTCATTCCTTTGCACCATGCCTATATTGAAAAAGCCGGCATATTCCCAGTAACAAAAAGATTTAAAAGCGCTTTGGTCGCGGTCGCGATAATCCTGAGGCGATTGGATGAAGCCGACATTTTCGTTGTCGAAATAAGGCACCATACTGTTAAGCCAATCAGGCGACAGGATATAATCGCTGTCGATCACCGCGATAATCTCGGCATCGGGAGCCGTTTGCTCGAGCGCATGATTGATCGCACCCGCTTTAAAGCCGGGCCAATTTTCCAAATGGAAGAACCTGAACTTCGGTCCCAGCCGTTCGCAATCGGCTTTCACCGGTTCCCAGACCGCCGGATCTTTGGTGTTGTTATCCATCACCAACACTTCCAGATTCGGATAATCCACCCTGTCCAAAGCTTCCAACGTCATCCGCACCATCTCGGGCGGCTCGTTATGGATAGGCAAATGCAAAGATACCTTGGGATATTTAAAGTCCGGGGATGGCTTAAGCGGCTGAAAAGTCCTGGCCGTTTTTCGATGCCAGATGACTTCCGCTATTTCCAGGGATTCTATCAATAGGATGACTGCGGCCATAACCTGCATCAATATCAGGATAGCCCAAAAGACCATGGAAATATTAGTTTGGTATTGCTGGGCGCCAATCGACACTGACCAGAATATCGTCGATGCCGCAAGATTGGCAATCAGGGCGAAAAACACCAGCCCCGGCAGTTTCATGCTGCTGCGGGTAAATAAAAACAAACCCATCAAAACAACGCTGAAAACCGCCGCGCCGACTGCCCAATGCTCCCAGTTAGGCATCGCAATAACATCGCTATCCATCGGATATTTGGGTTGCCGATCCGCATTAAAAATACCCCAGTAAGCCCCGGCCGAGCCTTCCAAAGACATCTTCCAGGGTTGGTCAAACGCCTCGACAATATAATAAGTGACTTTTTCCGCATCGGCCCGGTTGAGGAACTCACGCAGAAATCTTGCCTGATTGAATACCGATGCCGTCGCATGCTTGAAAGGTTGACCGTCTGAAGGCCAGCCGACCTCGGTAATGACGATAGGTTTATTGGGATACGCTTGTTGCACAGCATGATAACGGTCAAAAACATAATCAACCGCATCTTCCGCAGCAATACCTTCCCAGTAAGGCAGAATATGCACAGCTATAAAATCGACTTCGGCAACAAGCTCAGGATGCTCAAGCCATATGTCCCACGTTTCGGAGGTACTCACCGGCCGCCATGTGTTTCTTTTGACTTCCCGGATATATTCAATCAACCGCTGAGAAACAGTGTTGACAGCATTTACGTCAGTATTTCTAGCACGCAACAACACCTCGTTACCCACCATAACACGAACGATATTGGGGTTATTTTGACGACTGACGTTAATTAAGGTTTCTATTTCCTGCCGGTTCTTCTCAAGATTATCGTCAATCCAGGCCCCCACAGTCGTATTCAGGTTATGCTTTGCTGCCAATTCAGGAACCTTGTCCAATCCTTTAAGCACGCTGTAAGTACGAACAGCGTGAACCTTATTGGCAAGTAAGCTTAAATCATGATCAATGTCGCCTTCGCTGGGAAAGGTATTACTGGTTTGTGTATCCTGCTTTCTCATGGGGTCGAATGTGACGCCCATCGTAGTCTTGGTCCAAGGTTGCAATTGCAAGGGGTTGTTAACATAACTCCAGATGCTGAAATTAAGGAATACGATTAGAGCGAGTGCAATGACAGTAACTAGCTTTTTCATTTGGGTGCTCGATTGTTCTGCTTAAAAGGTGAAAAATAGATGTTTGATTTAAGGATTTTAAAAAAGTATACGGCTTACACTCGTCTTAACTCGCAAGAAGATCGATGTTTTCGTTAAAGGATTAAGCGACAGAATGCCTGTTTGGCAGTTATTTTACACAGGTTCTAAATCTGACAAGAATTTATTTAATCCGCCGAGTCCTTTATAAATCCTGCCTTGTATCGGCCTTTCAATTCTGCTGTTTGCTAAAGACAAAAACCACCTCTTCGCCTACTTCTGACCTCCATGGATGGAGCGAATGCAGAATGATTGCCAGGAGCAATCACTGCCCTGTAGGCAAGATTCTGGAATTGCTTTATTTTTTTATATAAAGATCGGTAATCGAGCCAGTGATCATTTCGGCGGCGAACGCGAAGGTCTCGGATAACGAGGGATGTGGGTGGATAGTCAATCCGACATCTTCGGCATCCGCGCCCATTTCCAAGGCCAGCACCGCTTCGGCGATTAGTTCACCGGCATTGGGACCGACCATGCCTGCGCCAAGTATCCTGCCGGTTTCCTTGTCGCAGAGTATTTTGGTCAAGCCTTCCTTGCGTCCCAAGCTTAACGAGCGTCCGCTGGCAGCCCAAGGGAAAACAGCTCTGTCATAGTCTATGCCCTGTTGTTTGGCCTGATTCTCGGTCAGCCCCATCCAGGTTATTTCAGGATCGGTATAAGCAACAGCGGGGATAGTCAAGGCATCGAATCCAGCTTTTAAACCGGCTGCAACTTCGGCGGCAACTTTGCCTTCGTGCGAAGCCTTGTGCGCCAACATCGGGTTACCAGCTATATCCCCTATCGCAAAAATATGCGGGACGTTGGTGCGCTGCTGCTTATCGACGGCGATAAAACCGGCCTCATCGACGTTAACCCCAGCCAGCTCTGCGCTGATCAGCTTGCCGTTAGGCCTGCGGCCTACCGCTACCAAGACCGCATCGAACAGTTCCGATTCAGGAGCTCCTTTACCGTTATCGCCAGGGATGGTGTGTATGCCGCTAGCCGGCAGGGAGCCGGCGCGGTCAAAACCGACTTTCAGGCCTTTTTTGTCAGCTTCAATGGAAGTCACCTTGGTTTCCAGCCAGATGTTTTTATATTGCTTTTTAATGCGTCGGTACAACGGGGTAACCAAGTCGTTATCACAGCCTGGAATGATCTGATCCATCAATTCAACCACGCTGATTTCAGAGCCCAACGCATGATAAACCGTAGCCATTTCCAGGCCGATGATGCCGCCGCCGACGACCAACAGTTTCTTGGGGATTTCTTTTAATTCCAGCGCATCGGTCGAATCCCATAAACGCGGATCGTCATTCGGAAAAACCGGGATTTTAGTGGGATGCGATCCGGCTGCGATAATGGCCTGATCGAAGCTGACGGTTTTAACGCCGGTTTCGGTTTGCACCTCAACCGTGTTGGATGAAATAAATTTCCCCGCGCCTTGAATCAAGGTTATTTTGCGCTGTTTTACCAATCGGGCAAGACCGTCACTCAGCCCCTTGGACACGCTTTCTTTCCAGCTGCGAATTTTATCTAGATCGAAGCTAGGCTTTCCGTAACTGAGGCCGTGTTGTTCGAATTCTTCGGCTTCATGGACAATCTGCGCGACATGCAGCAGGGCTTTGGACGGGATGCAGCCGACGTTAAGACACACGCCGCCAAGGGCCGAATAACGCTCGATTAATACCACCTGTTTGCCCAAATCGGCGGCGCGGAATGCCGCCGTGTAACCGCCGGGGCCGCCGCCCAGTACCAGAACTTCCGCGTGTAGCACAGACTCGTTAACCGCTGGATTGGCATCCATATTCTTCTTCCTGCTTAAAGTTAAGTGTAATCAATTACAATGGAACGCAGATGACGCTGATGGTTATGATAATCGCGGATAATCAAAAAATCTTATTAAATCATAATTATCCGCGTCATCAGCGTTCTATTTTCTACAGCAACAACCTGCGAATATCGCCCAGATACTGTTTGACTGCTGCCATGAAGCGCGCACCTTCTGCACCGTCAATCACCCGATGATCATAGGTCAAATCGAGCGGCAACATCAATCGCGGCACAAATGCATTGCCATCCCAGACCGGCTGCATTTTGGCTCGGGTAACACCGAGTATCGCCACTTCCGGGGCATTGACTATCGGCGTAAAAGCCGTGCCGCCGATACCGCCGAGACTGGAAATAGTGATGCAGCCGCCCTGCATTTCGGCAGGCATCAGCTTGCCCAAGCGGGCCTTGTTGCTTTTTTCGGCCAACTCGGCGGTTAATTCGTTGATGCCTTTGCGGTTGACGTCGCGCAGCACCGGAACCACCAAGCCGTTGGGCGTATCGACCGCGATACCGATATTGAAATATTTTTTGAAGATCAGATTTTCGCCGTCGGCAGACAGCGACGCGTTGAATTGCGGGAACTGTTCCATCGCAGAAACCAGCGCCTTGATGATAAACACCAGACCGGTGATTTTGACGTCATCCTTGGTTTTTTCGGCATTCAGCGCGACGCGGAACGCCTCCATTTCGGTGATATCCGCTTCGTCATGGTAGGTGACCATCGGCAGGTTCAGCCACACCCGGCATAAATTTTGCCCGGTCAGCCGCTTGATCTTGCTGAGTTTTTGCTCTTCTATCTCGCCGAACTGGGAGAAATCGACAGCAGGCATGGCCGGAATTCCGCTGCCGCCTTGTCCTACACCTTCCGCCATGGCTTTCTTGACGAAGTTTTTCACATCGTCTTTTACGATGCGTCCTTTGCGGCCGCTGCCGGTGGTTATTTTGTTTATATCAACGCCCAGTTCGCGGGCAAAAAGCCGAACGGCGGGTGTGGCGTGAGCAGCGTGGGTTGAAGTGCTGCTAATCGATATTTCTTGCCTTGGTTCAGGCGTGGCGACAGCCGGTTGAGAATCGGGTTCCGGCGCTTTTTCTGCCGGAGCGGCTACTTGCTGTACCGGTTCTGCCGGTGCAGCAACACTAGCCGCTTCGTCACTTACCAATACCGTCGCAATCAACCTCCCTTCCGAAACCTTATCTCCGGGCTTGATAAACAACTCCTGCACCGTGCCCGTCGCACTGGAGGGTAAATCTATGCTGGCTTTGTCGGTTTCAAGTATAGCCAGGGTTTGTTCCAGTTTCACCTCGTCGCCCGGTTTAACCAATACGTCTACTACGTCGATATTTTCGACATTGCCAACATCAGGAACCTTTATTTCAATCAATGAAGCCATTTTGCATCCTTCCGTTAAATTAGCCAAGGGGCCGTTGCATCAGGGTTTATGCCGTATTTGGCAATAGCCACGTCCACCTTGGCGGCCTCGAACTGTCCCAGGTCTACCAAGCTTTTTAGCGCCGCAATCGTGACATGATAACGGTCTACCTCAAAAAACCGGCGCAGATTTTCGCGCGTATCGGAACGGCCAAAACCGTCGGTACCCAGCACGGTATAAGGGGCGGAAATTAAACTGCGAATCTGTTCGGCAAAGGCGCGGGTGTAGTCGCTGGCGGCTATCACCGGCCCTTCCGCCTTGGCAAGACAATGCGCAACATGGGATTTCTTGGGGGTTTCGGTGGGATGGAGGCGATTCCACCGCTCACAGAATTGACCGTTTCTGGCCAGTTCGGTAAAGCTGGTGCAACTCCATAAATCGGCTTCCACGCCCCAGTCCTTGCTTAATAATTCAGCGGCCGCTTCGACTTCGCGGAAAATCGTTCCCGAACCCAATAACTGCACGCGCGGCGCTTTCTTTTTAGCGCCTTTCTTGAAGCTGTACATGCCTTTGAGTATATCCAGCTCCACGCCTTTAGGCATCGCAGGATGAACGTAATTTTCGTTCATGACCGTGATGTAATAGAACACATCTTCCTGCTCGACATACATGCGCCGCAAGCCGTCCTGAATAATCACAGCCAGTTCATAGGCATAAGTCGGATCGTAGGACACGCAGTTAGGTACGGTTGCCGCCATCAAATGGCTGTGCCCGTCTTCATGTTGCAAGCCTTCGCCGTTCAGCGTAGTCCTGCCCGCCGTGCCGCCCATTAAAAAGCCTCGGGTGCGTTGATCGGCGGCCGCCCAGATTAAATCACCAACCCGTTGAAAACCGAACATCGAATAGTAAATAAAGAACGGAATCATCGGCACGTTATGGGTCGAATACGAGGTGCCCGCCGCAATCCAATCGCACAAACCGCCCGCTTCATTGATTCCTTCCTGCAATACCTGTCCGTGCTTGTCTTCCTTGTAGAACATCAGTTGATCGGCATCTTGAGGTGTGTAGAGTTGTCCTACCTGAGACCAGATGCCCAACTGCCGGAACATACCTTCCATACCGAAGGTTCTTGACTCATCGGGAACAATCGGCACGACACGTTTGCCGATATTGTTGTCTTTGACCAGAATGTTAAGCAGGCGCACAAAAGCCATTGTGGTTGAAATTTCGCGGCCTTCGCCGCTGGCTTCCAGCAACGGCTTGAAATCGCTCAATACCGGCACATCCAACGCATAAGATTTTGCTCTTCTGGCGGGCAAGTGGCCGCCCAGTTCGCTACGGCGTTTCTGCATGTAAGCCAGTTCTTTTGAGCCTTCCGGAAAGGTCAGATAAGGCAGGTCGCTCAGCTCCTCATCAGTAACCGGCAACGCATAACGGCTGCGAAAGTTACTTAACGAACTGGGGCTCATTTTTTTCTGTTGATGGGATATGTTCTGGGCTTCGCCTGAATCGCCCATGCCATAACCCTTAATGGTTTTAGCCAAAATGACGGTGGGTTGGCCCTTATGGTTTACCGCCGCATGGAACGCGGCAAAAACCTTGACCGGATCATGTCCGCCGCGATTAAGTTCATAGATGTCGCGATCCGACCAGTCGGATACCATGGCCTTTAATTCCGGGGTATTAAAGAAATGTTCGCGCACATAGGCACCGTCTTTAGCCTTAAAGGTTTGATAATCGCCGTCGACGCAAGACATCATCCGGGCCACCAGCAGCCCGTCTTTATCGCGAGCCAGCAACGCATCCCAGCGCTGCCCCCAAACCAGCTTGATTACATTCCAACCGGCACCGCGAAACTCGCTTTCCAGATCCTGAATAATCTTGCCGTTGCCGCGCACCGGTCCGTCCAGACGTTGCAAGTTGCAATTGATCACAAAGATAAGATTATCCAGCTTTTCCCGTCCGGCCATACCGATCGCGCCCAACGATTCGGGCTCATCCGTTTCGCCGTCGCCAAGAAAGCTCCAGACCTTTCGTCCCGAAGTATCGGCAAAACCGCGATCCTGCAAATAGCGCATGAAACGCGCTTGGTAAATCGCCATAATCGGCCCAAGCCCCATCGAAACCGTCGGAAACTGCCAGAAATCAGGCATCAGCCACGGATGAGGATACGACGACAAGCCCCTTCGGCTTTGCTCGGGATGGGCATTACCGTTCACTTCCTGACGGAAGTTATCCATCTGGTCCAGCGTTAATCGTCCCAGCAAAAATGCGCGGGCATAATCGCCCGGCGTTAAATGACCTTGGGTAAAAATCAAATCGCCGCCGTGTTGATCCGAAGGCGCATGCCAAAAATGGTTATAACCGACATCATACAAAGTCGCCGCCGAAGCAAAACTGGCGATATGCCCGCCGACGTTGGTGTGTTTGTTTGCCCGTAACACCATCATCATCGCATTCCAGCGCACATAAGCCCGAATTTTGTGCTCGATAGTCACATCACCGGGAAACTGCGCCTGTTGAGAGACTGGAATGGTATTGATATAGGCGGTATTGGCACTGAAAGGAATGTCAAACCCCGCATGCCGTGTTACCGCAACCAACTGTTCAATCAAAAAGTGTACACGTTCACTGCCATCGTGTTCCAGTACGGCTTGCAGCGCTTCAATCCACTCCCTGGTTTCCGCTGGATCGACGTCATTTTGTCCGGTGATTGTTGAGTTTAAACTGTTGGTCATTGATTGATCCTGTTACGACGGGTAGGCATGGATTAAAGTGTGAGTTGGTTTTCACCCATAGGGCACAAGAACGTAAAGTAACCCGGCATTCTACTAAAATAGTGAAAACAAGACCAGAAACGCTCTGATTATTGCGCATAGTATAAACAATGCCGGGGGGGCAATGCACCCGTTTTAGTCATTTTGATGCGGAAAGCAGGATGACGGATTCGGGCTACGCGGGTCGGATGTTTGTTTTTTTGCAGCATGGCGGTTTATTATAGATGGCGTAATCACGTAGCCTCGAAAAACCGGACTGACGAGTTTTCCCCCACCAACACTCACCTTAAATTAATCAAACATGGATTTAATATTAACGCTTAAAACTATCATTCTGGGCATTGTTGAAGGCCTGACCGAGTTTTTGCCGGTTTCCAGTACCGGGCATTTAATCCTGGTCGGCGACTTGCTGAATTTTAATGATGACAAGGGGAAGTTATTTGAAATCGTTATCCAGGTCGGCGCGATCCTGGCGGTATGCTGGGAGTATCGCGCCAAAATCGCTACCGTTATTATGGGCTTGCCTAGCCAGAAATCGGCGCAAAAATTCGCCTTTAACCTGGCAATTGCGTTCGTGCCGTTAGCGACACTGGGCTTGCTGTTCGGCAAACACATCAAAGCCGCGCTATTCAAACCCTTGCCGGTGGCCTTGGCGTTCATCGTCGGCGCTTTCGTGATTATCTGGGCAGAAAAACGGGAGCATAAAATCCGCGTCGTTGAAGTCGAAGATTTGACTCCATTGGATGCATTAAAACTGGGCATCGCACAGGCTTTCGCGCTGATTCCGGGAACTTCGCGTTCCGGCGCGACCATCATCGGCGGCTTGTTATTCGGACTGTCGCGCAAAGCCGCAACCGAATTCTCGTTTTTTCTGGCGATTCCGACGCTGATTGTCGCCAGCATTTACGATTTGTATAAACACCAAGACTTGCTGGACCTGGCAACCGATACGCCCTATTTTGCCGCAGGACTGATCGCCGCATTCCTCAGTGCGCTATTAGCCATCAAGGCATTATTGCGTTACATCAGCCATCATGACTTCATCATTTTTGCCTGGTACCGCATCATCTTTGGCTTGATTGTTATCGCCACGTCATACAGCGGCCTGGTGCAATGGACTGCTGATTAGCACCGGCTTCAGCGCAAAGAAAGTCCTATATTCGCATACGGGCTTTCTTTTACTTGACTCTCCCGGACGGACTCGTACTACCGGCAGCGAGAATATAAAGTCAATGTACCGATCAACTGATGTTTTAAAGCGATAATCTTCGCAGTCGCAAAGCGTTCAGCGTGCCGGTTTTATCGACCACCAAGGTATCTATTTTTTCCATGATTTCCAACGCTTCGGCATTTTTAATCAATACCCCGAGCTGGAGAGTGATGAATGATTTTTCTCGGTTCCAGGACAATTAACGGAGCATACAGCCACGCGCTGATTTAGCCTTGTACGCTGCGTGTACCTCGGATTAGCCGTTCACACTTTCATCAATCGTTATCTCTTGTTTGGGTAATAACGCTCAGCCGCTTTATGCAAAAAATTCAGGTGGTTCTGAAAACGTGAACAATGGCGACACATCAATAAATGCACTCGTACTGTCCAACGTTCCCACCATGTTAAAGGGCGATCCATACTGTCTGATAACAGACAACTAATATCTTTACAGGTTTTCATGATGTTCTCTTGGTAGTAAACCAGCGTTGTTCCAGGCATTCGCGCAGCCCTAGCCGCGCGCGGTGTAAATAAACACGGCAAGCACTATGGCTAATAGCCATATCCTGGCAAATTTCCTCGGTTTCCAGTCCGACCATTTCACGCAGCATAAAAGCCCGTGCGTGTTGTTCGGATAAGTTTTTTTGACACCACTCAAACACGCCCCAAAATTCGCCTTGCTCCAAGGCATGGTCCGGGTTATTCCACGCACCGGGCGCTCCTATCCAGCGGCCTTTACCGTCGAATATCAATTGCTCCAAGGCGGCGTTGGGATCTTCCCCATCCTCGCTTGCCGATTCTCCCAGTGAATAATGCCGTTCAGCCGCGCGGTAATGGTCAGCGATTTTGTGCTTTAGAATGCCTATTAACCAAGTCCTGACCGCTGACTCACTACGAAAACTATCACCTGATTGTAAGGCGGCCAGCAGTGTTTCTTGCACCGCATCTTCGGCAATTGCTTCATCATGCAACTGTAATAAAGCGTAACGTAGCAGGATGGTTCGGTGATCGTTTAACTGGCGTTTATCCATCGGTTACTCTGGAAGGCGGCGGAATGCGCTTGGCGATATTTTAAAGCAAGGCGGATTCAACTCCGAAGTGCAATCCCAGTAATCATGCGGCTTTGCTTGTAAGTGTATTTGCATTTTTTGTAATAGTATCTGATGTTACGCACGGATAGTTTTTGTCCTGTTTGTCGCGCTACATGGATGTGGTGCGAAGGACGCACTCAACTCGCGGCGCAGCGCGCCTTTAACTGCGTTCCCACGCAGCGCGTGGGAACGAGAAAAAACGAAGAAAACCGGCCGCTGGTAGGAACCCAATCCCGTATGCCGCGCCGAGTACCGGAGCTTTCAGCGGGAACAGCCCGTAGGGGCGCTGCAAGGATGCAGCGCGTTGCCAGAGGGCCAGGGATGGCCCTTCTGGCAACCCCCGGTGAAAGCGAGGAACGCAGGAAGCAAGCGGCAATCGGGTCGCCTTTTCTTTGGTTACTTTCTTTTGGCGAAGCAAAAGAAAGTAACTCGCCTTCGGGTGCGAGAACCCGATTTAAATAACCGTCGCGCTAGCGACACCTTAACGTTAAATCAGTATAAATCCGACTAACTGCGTAACATCAGATAGTATTTTAGCGGAGATAGTTACGCTATTGTTAACATGATGCAAAGTGACGAAAGTCATTTGGTTGATTTTAGCGCTTGATCTGATCGGAGCTTAGCAACCATCAGATCGACAAACGACCTGACTTTTGCCGAAGCATAACGGCCTTCGCGATGTATGACGTGAATGGGCAAAGGCTCCGGTTCGAATTCACTCAAAATCGTTTGCAGTTGCCCCGATGCTTGGTAAGAGGCAATCTGATAGGACAATAGCCGCGTAACCCCCATTCCCAGTAAGACGGCCGCAATCGCGGAATCGTTACTGGTCACCGTTAAACGCGGCTTGACCCGGACGACTAGCCCTTCGGCAAATTTCCATTCCATAGCCGGTGAAACCGCGCTGGATGCAACTACGAGGTGTTTCGCCAGATCCGCCGGTTTGTCCGGTGCGCCATGCTTAGCCAGATAGGCAGGCGAAGCGCAGACAACCCGACGGATAGAGCCGACGCGAATGGCCTTCATGCTTGAGTCCGGCAGCTCGCCGATCCGTATGCCGACATCAAAACCTTCTTCAAGCAAGTTCACGATCCGATCCAGAAATACGGCGGATATTTCCATATCGGGATAGCGTTGCAAATAGTCAACGATGCCAGGAATCACAAATAGCTTGCCGAACAGCACCGGCGCCGTGATTGCCAGCTGGCCGCGCGGTTCCGCATTGATGCCTGCTGCGGCTTCATCCGCCTCGTCTACCTCATTAATGATGCGCCGGGCATCTTCGAGATAACGCTGCCCTGCATCTGTCACGCGCACATAGCGAGTCGTCCTGGTAAGCAGTTTGATACCCAGCCGGTCTTCCAGCGCCGCGATAGCGCGGGTCACCGCTGGCGGCGACATGTTAAGCCTGCGTGCGCCACCGGCGAAACTCTGCTCTTCTGCAACGGCGACGAACACCGTCATTAACTGTAATCGATCCATTTATTATTCCTATTATCGGAATAGTATATTGTAATTAATGGTTATTCTTCTTTCCAGTGGAATTTTATAAACTAACTCCACTCGCAATACAACGAGTAAAACAACTGTCTTAACCTTACTTTTTTGGAGCATCATCATGAGCCGTATTAATACCGTCACCCACGAAACTGCCAATCCCGAACAAAAAGCGTTATTTGGCGCTATCCAATCTCAACTGGGCATGGTGCCCAATTTTTTAAAAGTATTCGCTAATTCGCCTGCTGCCTTGCGCGCTTTTCTGGGCCTGCATGGCATCGCAAATGAAGGCGGTTTGGATCCCCAAACACGGGAGCGTATTGCTTTAGGTCTGGCGCAACAAAATTCTTGCGAATATTGCCTGTCCGCCCATACCGCCATTGGCCGTAAAGCCGGTTTAACCGCCGCCGAGATCGAAGCTAATCGCGCCGGAACCAGTCAAGACGAGAAAGCCGCTGTAGCCGTGCGCTTTGCCCGCTCGCTGGTTGAAAATATGGGCGAAGTCACCACCGCCGAAATTACCGAAGCGCGTAACGCCGGTTACAGCGATGGCGAAATTGTCGAAATCATCACCCATGTCGGCATGAATGTGTTAACCAATATGATAGGTAAAGCCAGCCGAGTGGAAATCGATTTTCCGAAAGTTGCGCTTAAAATCGCCGCGTAAGCATCATTGGTATCTATTTTAAAAGCTAGGGAAAACTTCAAATGGAGCCGCGACTTTAGTCGCGCATGAGCGTTCATGCATATGAGGTGGTGATGAACCATCCCCGCGACTGAAGTCGCGGCTCCAAACGCCCTGAAATTTAAAGCAGATACACTCATTGCTACAATCATCCGGCGGTGTCCTGCGCCGCCGGTTTCTCTGGAGAACGCTGATGGCTAACGCATTTGCTGAAATTACCTTTACCCCTAGTGTTAAGGCGGCCCAAAGTTTGTACGGCAGCCGTCAAGCCAATCAAGGCTTCGAACTGTCGGAAGACCCCAAAAATCAATTGGCCGAGCGCGAGATTGAATTTATTGCTGAGCGGGACAGCTTTTATCAAGCTACCGTATCGGAAACCGGCTGGCCTTATGTGCAGCATCGGGGCGGCCCGGCAGGCTTTCTAAAAGTGCTTGATGAACGCACCATCGGCTTTGCCGACTTTCGCGGCAATAAGCAGTATTTGAGCGTCGGCAATCTCAACGCCAAAGACCGTATTTCCCTGATCCTGATGGATTACCCCAATCGAAGACGCTTGAAGATATGGGGCCGTGCCCGCATCGTCCATGAAAATGAAGAACCCGAATTAATCGCGCAACTTGAAGTGCCGTCCTATCGCGCCCGAGTTGAACGGGGCATCGTCATCCATGTCGAGGCCTACGACTGGAATTGCCCTCAACACATTACGCCGCGCTATTCAGAGGCCGAAATAGACAATCTGATTGCCCCGTTAGTGGAAGAAAATAGAGCATTAAAATCCCAAGCCTCAGCAACAGTCGCGATTGATTTAAAGACGTTGGGAAATGGCCCGTTGGAACTGATTATTACAGGTATACGTCAGCTCACCTCTCGCATCAGAAGCTTTGAACTCCGCAATCCCAATGGTAATGAGTTGCCCGCATTCGAAGCAGGAGCCCATCTCGTAGTGCCGGTGCGCTTGGCTGATGGGTCGATAAGCACGCGGCACTATTCGATTTGCTCAGACCCTGCCCGCAAGGACATTTATGAAATTGCCGTGCTGCTTGATGAAAACGGTGCGGGCGGTTCTATGTCGGTACATGGGCAATTTACTCTCGGTTTATGTTTGCGATGCAGCTTGCCGCAGAATAATTTTAAGCTTCATGACCATGACAGTCCCGCCATTCTGATTGCTGGAGGCATCGGCATCACGCCTATTAAGGCAATGGCTCACGCGTTACAGTCGCAGCAACGAAACTTCCAAATCCATTATGCTGTCCGAAACAACCGGGAAGCGGCCTATCTTGAGCAGCTAAGGCAAGCGTTCGGCGATAAACTCACCGTCTACCCATCCGAAAATGGCAGTCGCTTTAATCCAGGTGCGCTTCTGGCCTCCAGTCCATCAACTGCCGTATTTTATGTTTGCGGCCCCGCCCGACTCATTGATGCCGTGACAACCGCAGCGCAGTCGCAGGCTATCGATCCCGATAGGATTCGGCTGGAGCGGTTCGCCGCAGTAGCCGCAGAGTCGGATCGTCCTATTGAAATTGAGTTGCGGCGTTCGAACAAAATAATCCAGGTAGCTGCAAAACAGTCGGTTCTGGATGCGGTTCGCGAAGCGGGCGTCGATGCGCTTTATGATTGCCGCGCCGGCAATTGCGGCGCTTGCGCCGTTAAAGTGATTGAGGGCATCCCCGAGCATCGTGATAGCGTCTTAACCAAAGCCGAACGGGCTGGCCTGATGTGCATCTGTGTATCGCGCGCTCAATCGGAACAGCTGGCGCTTGACCTGTAAACTAACCGGAGGAAAAAACCATGATGACCCTTTACGAGTTCGCCTTATCCTGCAACTGCCATAAAGTCCGCCTGCTGCTGTCGCTGCTGGACATAAGCTATCAAAGTATCGCTGTCAACGGCTCAGAACGGCAGCACAAGACGGAAAATTTTTTAAAAATGAATCCTTTCGGCCAAGTGCCCGTGTTAACCGATGGCGACATCGTCATTCGAGACAGCCAGGCTATTCTGGTTTATCTGGCCCGAAAATATGGCAATGAACACTGGTTGCCGACCGACGCGGCGGCATTAGGTGAAGTTATGGCTTGGCTCTCATCTGCCGCCAATGAAGTGGCGATGGGGCCGAACCGATTACGCCTGCATTTTAAATTCGGTCGCGCTATTAATCTCGATGAATCCAGACAAATCACGTCAAACTTGCTGAACATCCTGCAACAGCGTCTTGATAATCATCGCTGGCTGGCTGCCGATCAAATAACCGTCGCCGACATCGCTGTTTATCCTTATATTGCATTGGCGCAGGAAGGTAAAATCGATCTTGAACCCTATCCGGCGGTCATAGCCTGGATAAATCGAATTCAGGCACTGCCCGGCTACGTCGGCATGCCGGGAATGCGGCAATCTGAATAGCTTGCCAATCTCTAAACCAGCTCATTAACCAGGAGTTATCAATGAACACTACCGAAGCAGAACGCCCCCCATTACCGCCATTTACCCGTGAAACGGCGGCCCAAAAAGTACGCATGGCCGAAGATGGCTGGAACGGTCGTAATCCTGAGAAAGTTGCCCTGGCCTATACCATCGACAGCCAATGGCGAAATCGTGCCGAATTTCCGGTAGGCCGGGAACAAATCATCGCGTTCCTTACCCGGAAATGGGCGAAAGAACATGAATATCGCTTGATAAAAGAGCTTTGGGCTTATGAAGGTAACAGGATCGCAGTCCGCTTTGCTTACGAGTGGCATAATGACAATAACGAGTGGTTTCGTTCTTATGGTAACGAGAACTGGGAATTCGACCCAAACGGATTGATGAAGCGCCGATACGCCTGCATCAATGATTTGCCGATCAATGAAACCGAGCGAAAATTCCATTGGCCGTTGGGCCGTCGTCCCGACAATCATCCGGGATTGAGCGATCTTGGGCTTTAAAACTTTTACTTTTATACCGGATCGGTTGAATTTTTTCACAATTCAACCGATCCGGCATCTTGATTGTGGGTTTTGATAATCGCGTATTCGGTATCGGTCAATTTATCCGTTTTGTTCAAAATAGCATTCGGTACGCCGACCTTGCCCAAATCATGTAAAAAACCGCCTAATGCGCTTCAACCAGGAAAGCCATGGTGTAAAGCGTTTGCAAAAAATTATCAATATTGGCCTTTGATAGCATGATAAAGCCTTAACCCTTTTTAACAACAACCCGATGATGCACAGTCTGCATTATGCACCGCGCCTTTGGTTTCTGCCGCCGGTCTTAATGTACCCGGCGCATGACACCAGTTTTGTGGCGTCTGTTCCTGCACAGGGGCAATGCCGATAAAGTGGTCGGCGTAAGCTCCGCTGGTGAGCAATTTACAGCTCCGTTCACAGACTGCCATGCGTTGCCCGCGATAAAAAACATGCCCTTCATCATCATACACTTTAGAAAAAGGTCCGCGATAAATCACCGCATGACCTTTGTCCAGGCAGGGTTCAGATGATGGTTTGGTAGCGGTAATGGTGACGGAACGAAATTCAATGCCTTCAACCACCTGCCAAGCAGTGCTTTCCCATTTGTCATAAGCCACCGCCACAAAACCTGCGGCAACAAAGGCTTGTAAAAACTCATGTTCTTGCAACGCCCCAGAAATACAGCCGCTCCATAAGTGGGCATCGGCTTTTAAATGCTGCGGCACGAGTTCGTCGCTGACAATATCGGAAATAGCGACCCGTCCACCGGGTTTAACGACGCGAAAAATCTCTTGAATCAATTGCTGTTTGTCGCTGTCATGCACCAGATTAAGTACGCAATTGGATACCACCAAATCAACTGAATTATCCGCGATTAAGGGCGATTCCTTACGCTGTTTTTCTTGCCAAGCGCGTAGGTGAATTACGTCTTCTGCCGTGGTAATGGGATTTTCGGCTAAATGTTGATTCAACGCAGTTAAATCCAGAGCTAAGTCCTGGATTTGCCCTTTAACGAATTCAACCCGATCCGTGCCTAATTTGTGCGCCATTTCCGACTGGTATTTTCTGGCCAGTGCGAGCATGTCATCATTCATATCCACGCCGATGACTTTACCCGTCTCGCCGACCAACTGCGCTGCCATATAGCAGATTTTGCCTGAGCCTGAACCCAAGTCCAGCACCACATCGCCTTTCTGCACATAACGCGAGGGATCGCCACAGCCGTAATCCTTGTCAATAATTTCCTGCGGCAATAACGCCAACAATTCACGGTCATAATCCACAGGGCAGCATAAATCGGCTTGTACAGCTTCTGCGCCTTCTGAATAACGTTGTAAAACGCCTGTTTCGATAGTCATATCTTCTCCAAAAATAAATAAAAATTCGTTTTACCTAGCTCCCACGCGCTACGTCACTGCCATTAAGTTAAGCATTGTAGGAGCGGGCCATGCCCGCGATGAAAGCGCTGCAACTCTGCAATCGTAGCCCAAATATCGCGGGCGCGGCCCGCTCCTACTTAATGGTAGCGTGGGAACGAGAAATAATTGTTAGTTAATCACGCCCGTACAACTGCTGCCTTGCCCTGCGGTGCAGCCGTAGCAATGTTGCAAGGTGTTAATAGCTTTGCCCGTTAATTCGGATATTTGGCGAATGTGGATTTTGTTATCAGCTCCTAAGGGCAGTTTGAGCATTTGATTAAAATCGCAATCATAAACCTTACCCTGCCAGTCAACGCTCAAGGTGTTTTTACACATCACCTTATCCAAATTGGGTGCGTGAAAGTTGTTTTTGAGTAAGTTCAGGTAATTATCAAATTGCCCCGTACTCAGTAAAACGCTGCCAAATCGTTGCACGGGTAGATTGGTGATAGCAAATAAATGATTAAATACCACGCCAAAATGTGTTTGTAGATATTTTTTGTAATCGCGCTCAAGGGCTAGTTGTTCCGGCGGCAAGGTCGCACCTTGCGGGTTAAAAACCAGATTAAGCTGTAAATCGCTATTACTCTGACCATAACCCAGCGCATTCAGTTTTTGTAAAGCGGTGATGCTGGCATCAAACGTGCCTTTCCCTCGCTGTTTATCGACGTTGTCTTTAAGATAACAAGGCAATGACGCGACGATTTCAACCCGGTTTTTTGCCAGAAAGCCTGCCAGCCATTCAAAACCGGGTTCCAATAAAATCACCAGATTACAGCGGTCGATGACTTTTAAGCCCCTGCCCAAGGCTTGTGTCACCAGATAGCGAAAATGCGGGTTCATTTCAGGTGCGCCCCCCGTTAAATCCAGCGTATGAATCGCATGACTATCAATGAACGTTAAAATCTCATCCATCGTGGCTTTGTCCATTAATTCAGTGCGCTTAGGGCCGGCATTGACATGACAATGCGTACAACTCAAATTACACAAATAGCCCAGATTGACTTGCAGAATTTCAAGCTTGTTGCGGCTAATCGCAGGAAAATCCGAATTTTTTAAATAAGGCAAGGAATCAAGCATAAAGGACTCTCACACGCCTCTGCGCCAAGCGTGATAACGTTCAACATAAGCCAATAATTTTTGCGGCGCATGATTGCGTTTCCAGACGCCGGCAACGTATTTATTCGCCTCCGCCATCGTCGGATAAATGTGGATAGTTCCCAGCACTTTATTCAGTCCTAAACCGTGTTTCATCGCCAACACAAATTCGGCAATCAAATCGCCGGAATGTTCGCCAACTATGGTTACGCCAAGAATTTTATCTTTATTCGGAACGGTTAAGACTTTCACAAAACCATGCGCTTCACTGTCGGCAATCGCCCTGTCTAGCTCATCAATGCCATAAACACTGACCTCATAAGCAATGCCTTGTTCTTTGGCTTCCTGTTCATTCAATCCGACTCTGGCGACTTCGGGGTCGGTAAAGGTTGCCCACGGAATCACCGAATAATCGGTTTTAAATTTCTTGAAACAACCGAACAAGGCATTGACGGCGGCGTACCAGGCTTGATGCGCGGCGGTATGGGTAAACTGGTAAGGGCCTGCGACATCGCCGCAAGCGTAGATATTCGGGTAATTGGTTTCCTGAAAGGCATTAACGGCAATGGTTCTACGCGGCGATAAGGCGATGCCCATTTCCTCAACGCCATAACCTGAAATGTTCGCTACGCGTCCAATCGCTAATAAAACTTCATCAAAGGCAATGCGAATTTCTTTGCCGTCGTGTTCGGCGATTAAGATTTTTTCGCCATTTTCAACGATAAATTGTTTGGCTTTATGTTCGACTAAAACAGTAATGCCTTCCTGGCGAAATTGAGCCGTCACCAAAGCCGATACTTCGCTGTCTTCACGCATCATAATCCGTGGCAGCATTTCAACTTGGGTGACTTCAATCCCTAAGCGGGCAAACGCTTGCGCCAGTTCACAGCCAATCGGGCCGCCGCCTAACACGACTAGGCGTTTAGGTTTTTTGCGCAGATTCCAGACATTGTCCGAAGTCAGGTAACCGACATCAGCTAAGCCTGGAATGGGCGGCACAAAAGGGCGTGCGCCTGCGGCAATCACAATCGAGCGTGTGCTAAGCGTTTGCACGCCTGTTTCGGTGGCAACTGAAACTTGCCAAGGTGAAATGATTTTAGCCGTGCCAGTGATGACATTAACGCCTAATTCGCTGTAACGCTCTATCGAATCATGGGGTTCAACGTCTTTTACAACGTTTTGTACACGCTCCATTATCTCGGCAAAATCAAACTCGACTTGAGCGTTTTTAATGCCGAATTCCGCCGAGCGGCTGACGTGCGATAAAAACCTGGCGGAACGAATTAAGGCTTTAGACGGCACGCAGCCGGTATTCAAACAATCGCCGCCCATTTTATGTTTTTCAATCAGCGTGACTTTTGCCTTAACCGCCGCGGCAATATAAGACGTGACCAAGCCGCCGGAACCCGCACCGATAACGATTAAATTGTTATCGAAGCGTTTAGGCTTTTGCCATTTTTTAGCTGCTGATTCAGACATCTGCTTTCCTTTGTTGAATAAATTGAATGGCTTTTTTTGCCAGCAGTGGAAACACACCCAGCAACACAAAAGACCCGACAACAGGGGGCGATAAAATGCCGGCTAGTGACTCCAGCTTACCCAGTTGCGTTCCGGCATTCACATACACCAGCGTTCCCGCCAACATGCCCACTTGGCTGACCCAGTAAAAAGTGCGGGTTTTCAATGCCGTCAAAGCCATTAACAGATTGATGACAAAAAAAGGAAACAGCGGCACGAGCCTTAAGGTGAACAGATAAAACGCTCCTTCCCGTGCAATGCCTTCATTGATGGCTTGTAAACGGTCGCCGAACTTGGCTTGAATACTATCCTTAAACAAAAACCGCGCTGCTAAAAATGCCAGTGTCGCGCCGATGGTCGAGGCGAAAGAAACAATCACCGTTCCCCAGAACAAACCGAATATCGCCCCGCCGGCCAAGGTTAAAATAGCCGCGCCGGGCAACGATAAACCGGTCACGGCAATATAAATCAGCCCATAAACCGCAATCGCCAGTATTGCATGATTATCACGAAAAGCCGCAATGCCGGCTTGTTGCGCTTTCAGCATCTCCAGCGTCAAATATTGCTGGCCGTTAAAGTAGAAAAAAGCGGCGATGGCGCCGGCAATCACCAGCAGTAATACAATTTTTGGGGTATTCACGTTGCTATTCCAAAGGATTATAAAAAGTTATTCGCCGGCACTATTAAGCGACCAATCATATTCAATATCGGCTTTGATAGCGGATATTGATAATCCGATACGATGTTGACGGATAAAAGCCTCAATGCCACCGACCGCTTTAAAATCTTTTTCAAACCAGTCGAAGATTTTTGAAACGTGAATGATTTTGCCATCATCGTTCAAGCCTTTTTGAGTATTACCTAGAAACGAATTTACCTGGTCGTCCAATTGAGCATTAAGTTTGTCAGCGGTGTAAGGTTCTGTGCGTAAATCGGGACAACTGACTGAAGCGCAGACAATGGCAAAATGAATGCGCGGTTCGCCCATCGGTCTTAGTACCTCGTTTTCAATCGCATCCAGCGAAACTTCTTGTCCGCCAATCACCCCTGCTGTTTTCTTCCAGACCGGACTTAGCAAATTACCCGCGTCTTTAATGCTGTCTACAGGCCAATGATCCAGCACCATTTTCAGGGCGAGAATATTGTAGGCGTTGATATAGAACGCCAGTTTTTCCTCTCTATTTGCCAGCGTTTCAACAGGAAAAGCTTTGATGACTTGATAAGCCGCTTCCAGTTGCCCTGATTTTTTCAAGGCTGAATAATCCACCAAATTTAATGGCGTGGAGTGTTTGTTACCTGCTTTGACTGATTGCAATACTTGGGCATAGACGCTCCAGTCAGGGGAAGCGGCAAAAGCAGTGGCTGGGAGTGTTAAATTTAACACGCCGGCAAGCAGTAAGGATTTAGTAAAACGCATGATGGGTATCCCGTTATTTTTTAATAATATTATTTAGTCGTGCGAGGGGGCGAAATGTTACAAAGGGGTGGCAATGCTGATGGTTTGGTCGTGACTGCCGCCATCAACCGGAATGATTTCAGCTTGTTCGCGATAGTGTTGTAATGCCAACAGACAATTTTTGATGCCATGCTGTTCGTTTAGGGCGGGAATAATGATGGAAAACTTCATTATCACAGGCTATAAAAACTTAATAACCCGTAAATACAGGCACTAAAAAACGCCGCAATCGGCAACGTTAATACCCATGACAACGCAATCTGGGAAATCACGCTGACATTTGCTTGTCGGGTAATAGCGCCGATGCCGAACACAGCACCGACCGAAACGTGCGTCGTTGATACCGGAACGCCTAATTGACTGGCGAAAATAACCAAAAAAGCCGTCACTAGGTTGGCAGAAAACCCTTGTCCATGATTAAGCGGGGTGATTTTTTTGCCCATCGTTTCCGCAATTTTCCGTGAATGCAATAAACCGCCTAGCGCAATCGCAAGACCGACCAATAACAAGCCGGATTGCATTCCCTTGGCGTGAGCGGACATTAAAATCGCCATGATTTTAGGCGTGTCATTCAGGCCCCGCGCAAAACAAACAGCCCCGGCACTCAGGTAATGAAAACCATCCAATAATTTTTGGCTGTTGATTTTCCAGACCGTGCCGGCATAACGCTGCCTACAGACCGCTTCACTGTCAAAACTCGCTTCTATGCCGGTGACAGTGGTCATGGCAAAGCATGAATCCGGCTGCTGGATCGGGACGATGGTTTCCGTTTGTCCAACGCAGACGCAGTATTCTTTGTTAATGCCCGATTGAATGCGTACCGCTCTGAATACAAAATAAACCCCTGCGCCTAAGATGACAGCGATTAACGGGCTGACTAATAAAGGGATAAAAAAAGCCGTGCCTAACACGGAAAGATTAATGCCGGCACCGACCGCCATCAGTCCTGCACCCACTAAAGCCCCTGTTAAACTGTGAGTCGTGGAAATAGGAAAACCCTTCAAGGCCGCGACTAAAACCGTTATACCTGCGCCCGCTGATACGGCTAATAAAAATTCAGGAGAAAGGGCGACGGCATCGGGAACCAAGCCCTTGCCGGAAAAGCTTTTCAACAGTTTTTCAGCTAAAAAAATGGAACAAACAGAACCTGCGAAAGCCGTTAGAGTTGCCCAACCGATAGCATTGCGGTAACTGCTCGTGCCGCTGCCAAACAAGGTGGCAACGCCTTTAAAATTATCATTTGCGCCGTTGGCATAAGCCAGAAAACAGGCGGCAATGATTAACGCGCTTAAAAAAGTCATTTTAAATCCTCGTAAAAACTTCGGTTTTTAACTTTATTTCCGCACGACAATCGTACATCCTGATCTTTTAACAAAAACAAAGCAATGCAAGCCGCCAGCATCGGCTACGCAGTGAAAAACAATAAATTCCCCGATTCATAAGGGGATAAATATTGTTTGAATGAAGACAAAGTTGAAATGGCGTGAAAAACCAACACAGTTCCGTAGCTGTATTTTTTATAAAGACCGCATACAAATAACAGCAAAATGATGAGTTCAACTGTCGCAAATGTGTACATAAGCTCATGCCCCAAACCTGAGAGAAAATAAAACTTTTCATAGACTTTTGCGGCATGGTCAGGATTGACGAATTTATCCAGTGTCCACATGAACATGACTAAAAACACACTCAGTCTTAGTAACACCAACGACAGTTCTAATTTTTGTTTTTGATTAATCATCTGCTACTGCTCTGCCCAAAATAGCGCCCTGTTGCATTAAATCCGCCAACGTTGCAACGCCAAAGGCAAATAGCGCGGACGGTTCAGGGTGTTGTAACTCGGCGGCGATTTGTTCTATTGCTTCGCGGACGGTGTAGGTATCATCAGTGTCGTGCAAAATGTCTACTAACCGCGCAGTGGCAGGGTTTAATTCAATAAACTGCACGACATCCTCCTTATCCCGAAACCCTAAAATATGCGTGGCCTGTTCTGGGGGCGTAGTCGCTTGGTAGTTTTCATTGATGCGCTGTACAGGATAGGCATAATTCAGTAACTGTAAGACAGGAGTGAAAACGGGGTGACATGCCAGCCAGTCATTAACCGCAGTCTCGTACTGAACAACGGGGTCGGCATCGGTAATCGCCAATATCAGCTCTACCCATTCAAAATGCGCCAATTCCAGCAAATAAGGCAGACCGGTATGATTGACCCATTCGGTCTGCAAATACCGGATAAATTCATCGGGGATTTGCCGGTAATAAGGCGCCAAGCAACGATGCCGGGCAATAAAATCTTTAAGCAGTTGTTGCCAGGCCTTTTCACCTAAAATTGCGTGAGTGACTGGGAAACAGGTTGTTAAGCTGTCGTTGAATTTGTTGACTAGCAAATCGGTATAGAGCGCCACGCCTTGTGGGGCAAAACCTGTAGGCAAAGGCTGCTGCCCAGGGTTGCGCAAATGCGCTAAAAATTGCCGCTGCACGGCTTGAAAAGCCATCATGTTCTTGCTCCGTAACGGTGTTGTAAGCTGGCGATATGCTCGACTTCCACCACCAAACCCTCTAACGGCGGTATATTAAAATCCCGTTCCAATAATGTCGGAAACACGCCAAAAGTCTGATAAGCAACCTCTAATAATTGCCAAACCGGATCACAAGCCGCTTGTCCGTGCGTGTCGATAATGACCCCTGATTTATCCAAATCATGCCCTGCAACATGCCCATAAACAATTCGTTCACCGCATAAGCCTTTTAAAAAGGCGGTAGCATCATAGTTGTGATTAAGGCTATTAACGTAAATGTTGTTTACGTCCAAATGAAACGGACAATCGGCTTCCGTCAGTACCGCATTGATGAACGTCAATTCGTCCATTTCCACTAACGGCGGCGTGACGTAATAAGAGGCATTCTCCAACGCAATCGGGCGTTCAAGAATATCTTGTGCAACACGCATCCTGTCTGCAACATGACGCACCGATTCCTCGGTAAAAGGGATAGGGTAAAGGTCGTAATGATGACCTTCATCACTGCAAAAGCTTAAGTGTTCGGTGTACAGCGCACAGTTATGTTCATCGAGAAACGCTTTCATGCGTTGCAAAAATGCCATATCCAGCGGTGCCGGGCCGCCAATGGATAATGAAAGGCCATGCGCTACGAAGTTATGTTGCTCCGTGTAGGCACGAAAAATCTTACCCAATCGGCCGCCAATATCGATCCAGTTTTCAGGCGATACTTCAAAAAACTTAATCACATCGGGAACGCCCGATTCGAGAGCCGGCAACAGCTCTCGACGTAGCCCTAAGCCCGCACCATTGATAGCAAATGTGTTCACTTGTGTCCCTTCAGCGGTTTAAAACCAGCGTAAAACCCAATGGGCGATTGCCGCCAAGGCAAGCAGCATCATAACCCCCATCATCATTTTTTCATGAATACACAAGCCTTTTTTGGCACTGCATTGACCATTCAGATTGCACATGAGTGACATAATTTTTTCCTTATCTAAGTTTTTTTAACAGTGAAAAGCCGCCAGAGAAAAAAGATCGGGCGGCTTTATAGAGGTGTTACATTTTGCCGCTACAACCGCCTTCTTTCATCTTGTCGCTGCATCCGCCTTCTTTCATTTTTTCTTCAGACTTGGCAGCGCCGCTACAGCCGCCTTCTTTCATTTTCATTTTGTTGGCACCGCATTTACCTTCGCCGCACTTGCCTTCTTTCATTTTGCCGCTGCAACCGCCTTCAGGCATTCTTGCATCGGCTTCGGCAAGCACTTGTGCGCCACTGATTTTTTGCAGTCCAAAAGGATTTTCTTGCGCGTTAACCATTGGACTTGCGGTTAATACAGTGGCTATTGCGCCGCCAAGAGTAAGTGCTAAGGTTTTTTTGTTCATAGTTAAGTCCTGTAGTTTGAATTAAGTGGATTACAGAAAAGCATGTTTACCTTTCTGTTGTATCAGTCGGAGTAATGGTTAATTTGTTACAATTTTTTTTGGATTTTTTTAGGGATTGTTTTTTTCAGAATTAAGCGGTCGAACCAAGCTGAATTTTATCCGCTATGTGATGTTGAAGCTGGCAAAGGAAATACAGGAAGAAGGATAATATCGGTGTTAATTTGGTACTAAATAGATACCTTTTTGATATTTATTTGGTATCGTTTTGGTGCTGTAGCACTATTGTCTTATCCTTTGTTGCTCGGGGCGACGGATGACTTTTCTCAGTTCCAGGACAATCAGCGGTATGAACCCGACGCCTATCCACGCCACGCATTGATTTAGAGAAACCGGCTCGATCTGAAACAGCGTTTGCAGCATGGGGACATGATGTATCGCCAACTGCAAGGTGAAACTCACCGCCACAACCAGAAACAAGCGCAGGTTGGAAAACAGACCTATCTGCCAAAGGGTACGCTGTTCACTCCGTGCGCCGAAGGCACGCAACAGTCCAGTAATTACCAGGGCGGTAAAGGCGGCATCGCGGGCATGATCAAGACTGTTGCCGATTATATAGAGTTCATAAGCAAATACGCCGAGAGTGACACTGGCGGCCAGCAAGCCGGTGAACAGGGTTAGTTTGAGTAAATCCCGATTGAGCAGCGCTGACTGGGAATGTCGCGGCGGACGGCTCAACACATCGGGATCAATCGGATCGGTCGAGAGGGCCAGCGCGGCAAAGCCGTCTGTCACCAGGTTGATCCACAAAAGATGCAGCGGCAATAACGGAAGCGGCCAGCCCAGCAGAACCGCGGCCAACATCACCATCAATTCGCCGGTACTGCTGCCCAGCAGATAGGCCAACGTTTTGGCGATATTGTCATAGATACCTCGTCCTTCTTCTACGGCCGCGACAATGGAAGCAAAGTTGTCATCCGTAACAATCATATCCGCAGCTTCTTTGGTTACTTCGGTGCCGGTAATGCCCATGGCGATACCGATGGATGCTTCTTTGATTGCAGGCGCATCGTTAACCCCGTCCCCGGTCATCGCCACAACTGCGCCCAGCGCTTTCCATGCGCGGACAATGCGGAGCTTGTGCTCAGCGGTAACCCGCGCATAAACGGCAACCTGGGCGACACGTTTCCTCAGCGCTTCGTCATCCAGGCGGTCAAGCTCGGCTCCTACGAGAACTTCGTCCCCCTTACCCAGAATGCCCAATTCATGGCCTATGGCCCGTGCAGTGTCCGGATGATCGCCAGTGATCATCACGGTTTTGATACCGGCCCGTTTGCACTTGACCACAGCTTCCTTAGCCTCGAATCGAGGTGGATCCTGTAAGCCTACAAGCCCCAAAAAGGTGAGATCCTTCTCGATCTCGGTATCGTTTACAACCCTGCCTTCCTCAATACTGAAACCCTCCAAGGGGCGCTCGGCCACGGCAAGCACACGCAGGGCGTCGTGCGCCAGTAAAGCATTGGCTTGTATCATTCGACTACGGTCATTCTCGGTCAATTCTCTTACTCCCTGATCGGTTCGGATCAGGGTGCAACGGCTGAGAATAACTTCGGGCGCGCCTTTAACGAATGCCCAGGTATAGTTTTCCCGACGACGGATGACCGTCATACGTTTGCGCTCGGAATCGAAAGGCACAGTAGCCAGGCGCGGCATTTCAGTCTCGAAGACCTCGCGGGTAATACTGCCTTTTGCAGCGACCACCAGCAGCGCTCCTTCAGTAGGATCGCCGATGACTACAGTCCGGTTATCTATTAGGGCCAGTTCGGCATCGTTACAGGCGACCGACGCACGCAGCAAGGCCAGGAGTTCAGGACTTTCTGACGGCAGGCTTTCCACATTGCCGGAAAAGAATGCGCCTTCCGTGGCATAACCTTCGCCGGTGACGCGATACAAGTTTTTTGAGGTGATCAACTTGCGAGCTGTCATTTCACCCATTGTCAGCGTGCCGGTCTTGTCGGTACAGATAACCTGGGCACGGCCTAGCGTTTCAACTGATGCCAAGCGCCGCACCAAGGCATGACGCTGCACCATGCGTTGCACACCCAAAGCGAGTGCAATAGTTACCACCGCAGGTAGACCTTCCGGGATAGCCGCTACCGCAAGACTCACCGAGCTCAAGAAAAGCTCAAACGGCGCAATTCCCCGTAATAATCCTAGGCCGAAAATTAACGTGACGATGCCGAAACAGGCCATCAACAGCAGGCGTCCTGTCCGGTCGAGTTGGCGTTGCAGCGGGGTTTCTCCGCTTTCGGCGGTCTCCAGAAGCTTGGCGATATGGCCGAGCTCCGTCTCCATGCCGGTATTAACCACCAAGGCGCGACCGGTTCCCCCCGTTACGCTGGTACCGAGGAAGACCATGTTTTTCCGCTCCGCAAGAGGCGTTTCCGGAGGCAGTCTGTCTGTGGATTTTCCTACCGCTTGGGATTCACCAGTGAGCGGCGCTTCGTTGATGCGAAGAACGGATGTCTGAATCAGGCGAGCGTCCGCCGCAATCAGATCCCCGCCTTCCAGCAACAGGATGTCACCCGGAACTATTTCAGTGGCGGCAACCACCACGCTATGACCACCGCGCACCACGCGGCAATGGGGCGCTGTCAGGCGAGCCAATGCGGCCGCCGCCTTCTCGGCACGATATTCCTGAATGAAACCGATCACCGCGTTCAGGATTACGATGGCAATAATAGTGATGCCGTCTACTGTTTCTCCCAGCACTACGGACACAGCTGCCGCGCCAATCAGCACCCAAATAACCAGACTTTTAAACTGACTTAAAAAAATGACCAAAGCCGAAAAACGCTTGCCCTTGCGTAGTTTATTTTGTCCATAACGGGCGAGCCGCTTTTTCGCTTCATTGGCGATCAGTCCCTGCTCCACATCGGTAGCAAGAAGGCTTGCGGCTTCAGTAATCGATAGCTTGTGCCATGCATTCATAGTGGTGGTCCTCGGCAACTGCTCCCTGCATTGCTCTAATGCAGTCGTCCCATTAGCAGAAAATCGGCAAAGCCATTCTTGTATTAAACGTTTGATTTTCCATTATTGCGATCTGCACTTTCCGGAAGACGGCAAAATCCTTGTGCAGGCAAATCCAGGGCGCTGTTAAATTTGCTGGATAAATTCTGAAAAGCAATAAGCCCGGTGAGCTCGACTATTTCATCTTCGTTAAAGTATTCATGCAGGCGTTGAGACAAATCATCGTCAACCTGCCGGTCGGTATAAGTCACCGCCTCGGCATATTCCAGGACAAGTCTTTCCTTGTTATCAAACAACTCGCTTTCTTGCCATTGTTCAAGCGCTTCCACCTTGTTCATGGAGCCTGTTCTTTTTGCCAACACGGCGGAGTTAATATCAATACAAAAACGGCACCCGTTTATTTGCGAGACTCTCACCGTAATCAAGGATCGCAGAACCGGATCGATGGGACTGCTTTTTCTATCCAGCACCCCATAGAGTATGGCTATTGCTGCAAACAACCTAGGAACCCTGGCCCAAATCAATGCAGGCTTTAGGACTTGCCCGTATTTTCTTTTTTGATTCCAAAAGAAAGGCCGAAGGTACCATGGGTAACTGGAAATGGTTTTTTCTGTGACTCTCATAGCATAACCAAAGCAGATATTAAACATCCGTACTCATCCGAAGACGATACGGGCAAATACTTAGCCAGGGGGGCAGGCTTTTTTGCCCACCTTTGACTGTTCGAGCTGATGGAAACGTTAGGCATTGAGCGCTCGAAGCTCCGTAATGGCCCCACGCAATACGAATAGCGCTGACCGTAGAAAGAGAGCGGCAAGTGCCAAGCCAACCAGGATGTCGGGCCAACCTGAATGGGTAAGCCATACGCCTGCGGCTGCAAACAATATTGAGACATTCGCAATAATGTCGTTGCGAGAACACAACCAAACTGAACTCATATTGATATCATCGGCTCGATGTCGCCAGAGCAAAGCCAAACAAATACTATTCGCTGCAAGTGCCAGCAGACCAATTGCACCGATGGCTTCGAATACTGGAACCTGCGGAAAAACAATCTTGTAAACGGCCTGCCCAAGAGCGAAAAAACCAAAGGCCGCCATGATTCCGCCTTTGAATAGGGCTGCACGGGCTTTCATTCTCGCTCCACGCGCAACAACGTAAATACTGAAACCGTACACCAGGGCATCGCCCAGCATATCCAGCGAATCCGCCACCAGCGAGACGGAACTACTGATTAGCCCCGCGGTGAGTTCCACTATGAACATGGCAGCATTAATACCTAACACTATCTTAAGCGTCGAGCTTTGGCGATTACGAAGTGCTTCAATCTCGCAAGCTTTGTCATTGCAACAATCAGCCATTTGATTATCCTGAAAATGTTTAACGTTGAGGGTAAGCTTGATGTGTTTCCTTCATCACCCCGCTTAGCTTCTATCTTATACCTAAATGATGCAATGGTTTTGAGTGGAATGGTGTAATTTTTTGCGAACACTCATATGCATGAGCGCCGCTCAGCTACTGAGGCTGATTCTTTTCCAAATACTTAAAATTTGCCAAACAGCATTGGCCTGACGGGTTTCTGATTTCGCAAGCACATTCGCCTGATTTTGTTCGTTGTATGACAAAATCTTTGATCGGCTGTGCACGGTTGGCTTTTAACGCTGATGAATACTGATCGGCATCAATATCGAAGCAATAACACAGTTTGTCTTCCTGAATCGCTGAATAGCTTGTTAAATACTGTTTGGGAACAGCGTTTCCATAGCTGGAAAAGTAACCGACTGCGCATTGTTTGGATGGGCAGTAAAAATAGCTGTCAGCGGTAATCGCCTGATTCTCAGGAAACCGGATCTGATGGTACAGCGTACGTATTCCGACACTGATACAAGCAGAACCACACTCAGGGCAAACCTCCCTGGTTTTTGCAGATGCATTCGAACAGCAGCAATCAGACATAGACGTATCCTTAGCTTTATCGAGCAGCCGGATCGGCAATGGTTGCCGGATAACCGGCATCCGTTGTGGCTTTGATTAACGCCGGACTATGGGTTTTTTGGGCATCGAAAGTGACTGTCGCAGTTTTGGCATCGTAATTGACAGTCACCTGTTGTACGCCATCGACTTTCTGCAAGGCTTTTTTGATCGTGAAAGTACACATCGGGCAGGTCATGTTTTGTATATTCAGCGTCACCGTTTGCTGCCGGTTTGGCTGTTCAACGATCGCTTCGGCATGGGCCGCCGGTATCCACAGAATGCTTGACGACAAGCTCACAATTAATAAACCGGTTTTAATTAACATATCGGAGTCCTCTCAAGCCATGAAAAAGGGCGCTAACCATGGAAAGGCCAGCAGTATCAAAATGAACGCGGAGCCAAGCCAAAACATCAGGCGTTGTCGGCGTTGAATGTCGGATACGGCACAAATTTCACCTTCTTCACAGCGGTAGGGCCTTAGATAGAGTTTTCGATACCCTAGCGCTACAAAAAACAGGGTTAAAATGATGAAAAATGGACGGACCGATTCCATTGCCGTAAGCGTGCTCATCCAGGCCCCGCCAATGCCTAAAGATAACAGCAAAAAAGGCCCGACACAGCACGCCGAAGCACCTATAGCTGCCAATACAGCACCGATACCTAGCCATGACGGGGTGTTAATGGGTGTTTCAGGGTCTGTTTTCATGAGAATCTCCTAACCAAACAAGTACCGATGTTGGCAAGAAGTCTAAACCCTGGTGTTTAGACCAGAGTCAAGCGGCCAACGGCATCTTTATTAACCATCAGGGCTTGGCTGATGCGTCATCGCTAAACGCATCGAGAATGGCGCAACGCTCTGATGAAGCCGTCTGCTGACAGCCGATGACCAAGGTTGCCAATACCTGACGGAGAGCCGTTAAGTCCTCGATTTGTTGATCGATCTGCCGGCATTTTTGCTCGGCGAGTTGCCGTACATCGGCACAATGCTCCCCATCGAGTGATAACAATGCGGCAATTTCCTTCAAGGTAAATCCGGCTTGTTGCGCACGTTTGATAGAGCGGATCCGGGCAACCGCATCAGTTGAATAACACCGATAACCGCTATCGGGCTTCTTGGGTTCCGCAAGTAAACCGATGCGTTGATAGTGGCGGATGGTTTCGATGGTGACTTCGGTTTGTTTGGCAAGTTTGCCAATTGTTAGATTCATGCCGTTACCAGTAAATGAAGCTATCTATTTTCATGTGCAATTAATGTGAGTACCAAACAATGGAATGCGAGCCGCTACAATGAGTTACCAAGTTAACCCAACGAGTGTAACAATAGGGCAATCGCGCTTAAATAAAGCGATATGGTGCAAATTTCTGCTTAGTGATTTTAAGTTCTGCTTTAAAAATCAGAGAAAAACATAAACGGAGCCGCGACTTCAGTCGCGCACGAGTCATAACGCCAGTTGTGAAGGAA
>JAUXTH010000055.1 GCA_030679035.1 Methylobacter sp.
TGTTCCAGACTTGCCGCCAGTTGATTGATGGCCTTTCCTGTTCGCTGCCATTCATCTAGCTCGAAAGTGGGTAGCCGAAATGACAATTCACCTTTTTCCATTTTCTCCAAGCCTGCAACGATCACCTGTGCCGGATGTAAAGCTCGACTCACGGCGAAATAAACCAGCAAGCAAAGAGCCAAAGTGGTACTTGCAGAAAGCCCCATTAAGCCACGGATATTCTGCCAGGCGCTTGCTATTCCCATCTCAGCGCTGGGCGCAACGATAACTGAACCATGAATCCGCCCCTTGAATTCTATTGGTCGCACCACCTCTAAGCCGGGATGGAAAGCCCATTGGTAAAAGCTTTCAAACCAAATAGGCCAGCTTCGTGACGTTATTTTTGCGCCATTGCAAATGTTGCGCCTGAGACTGTTATTCGTTGATAAGTAACTTATACAAATGCCGGACGCGGTACTGGTCTCTTTCCATAAATTAAAATCAGGGAAACGTTCCGGTTGAGCAAAACCTGCATCGATATGCACCAATTGAAGTTCCAATTGCTTATCGATTGACTCAGCCGTTACTTGTGTATCAAGAATTGCTTGCTGATCAGCTTGATAAAGAACATAGGCTGCTGTTGCAATCAGGCAAGTGACAGCAATAAGGATAATACGTGATAGGAGGTGAAATTTTAGATTCATGGTAAGCGTAAGCTTCAGTTAGATACTTTGCTGACAATTCAGCGTCGGAAATTATTCATTTTTTAGATCATTTTAAGCTTGAATTCCGGGACTGGAATAGGGGCCGCAGGAAGACCGGGCAAATTGCCCGACTTTTACGGGCAAATATAAGGTTACGGACTTGCATTTACTCGCTACTCTATTAGCGACTATAAAACGAATATGCTGAAACAATTAATGGTGGTGTTACCGATGACATTTTTATCAACAAGATACAGTGTGATTTTATTATGAACCCTAGAAACAATACAGGATTACGCCACATGCTTGGCGTATTATTTTTATGCTTGTTCAGTGTTGGCGTATTTGCTGAAACAAACATCGCTATATTGGACTTTGAATTAAATGATGTCACCCTTGCCCCCCGAATACCTGCTGAAATTGAAAGAACGGCGAGTATAAAGGCTATGCTGGAAGGTGAATTAAAAAGAGCGGGCTATAAGATCATTGCTGTTGACTTAAATGCTCAACACGAAGCCAACAGCGGTTTTGGGTATCTTTTTGACCACAGCGATATTGCCGCAGAACTGGCTAACAAAGCAGGGGCTGATTATGTATTGGTTGGCAGACTGCATAAACCAAGTTATTTATTCGCTTATATCATGGG
>JAUXTH010000174.1 GCA_030679035.1 Methylobacter sp.
TCATGGATGTTTGACTACAGACAGGCCGGACTTGGTATCTATCGATCCAGATTTGTTCTGGACGATTGACCACAGCATTGAGATAGGCGCAATTGATAAGGTGTTGCTCAGCATTGATAACGATCCCGGATGTGTTGATCGTAGTATCGACCCTTCGACGTAGACGACATAAGGCCAAGGTAAATATTACTGGGTACCCGGCAAAAGTCGTAAGAATGGCCTTGGACAAATTGGATGCGAAGGCGTTGTAACCGAGAATCGTAGCCAATGGCTTTAATGGCGCTTGACCGTACATGTTGCATATCCATAGGTTTAGCCCTGTGTTGGTTGAAAAATGTGAGAGTTTTAATTCTAACACAGGGCTTTTTTTACACATGAGCGTTGACCGCTTGGATATTGCGGTTAATCCGGTCATTCAGCGCACGACTAACGCACAAGTCGGCCTCGATCTTCGGGATTGTCGCTAATGTGCTGATGCTGTCGGGGCTGCTGGACAGTTCAACGAATAACTTGTCCTGATCGTCAAGGCGATTTTGGAGCAAAGTTTGAAGCTGGGTAATCTCCAGCATGTATTCACTGATATGTTTCATTTTGAGACTCATATATGGCTAGAGAAAAAAGAGTGTCGGTAAACGTTGAAGATGAACTTGACGAGTTTATTAAACGCATTGCCCAAAAGAACCATATACCCGTAAGCACGATGTACTACGTGCTTATCAGGGATCAAGCTGAATCTATTGGTTTTGATATGGATGAATGTCATGGAGCCACTGTACAGCGCAGCAATAGCGTTTAGAAGACACTAATTGCATCATCAGTAATCGAACGTACGTAAAAATGCGTAGAAAATAGAGGCCAATATCATGGCGATAACCGAACAATGGGTAAAAGATCATCCTGAAACATCTAGAGACTATACCGACTTAGTGGCACGCGTTCGCTCCGGAGAGGTGGTCGAGTTCTTGATGGTTTTTAACGGGACTTTTAAAACTGGAACCGTTAATCACAAGCGTGGGAAATTCGGAGAATTATTTTCGTTTAACTTTGACGGCGACGAATTTAGATGTGCGGGAGAAAAGCCGTTTTTAGCCGATTGTCTTAAATACGGACTGGTGTTCTCGGTCCAGAGAGTCTTTCTTAAAGACACTAGGCGGATGCTGGAAATAGCCAAGAATGCGGCTGAATTTAAGCCGACGTTTATACCGTTAAATTCGCTGGATGATGTTGAGGAGATGGTTTCGTTGATGGAAGGTGTCGGCTGATTAACAAAGTTTGCTGCCGTGATTGCCTGGGATTTATTCCAGATACGATTGGTTTTGGTTATGGTCTTGGAGACTGCAAAGCCTACGGCCATTACGTATCAAAAGGCGCAAATAAGAGCGAATTAAGGTTGCTACTGATCGATCTAGGGAATAGCCCTGACTACCCGTTGTTTTGGGGTGGTACGGCGACAAGAGGCTGTAATAAATTTAAACCTAAATTGGAGTTAATTGAATGAATTTGACATTAACCACAAAACAGATCAGCGCACATGAATAACCAGGCCAAAGAAGCCGACGAACAAAAGGCATTAGTTCGGTGGCTTAAGCTGATGAAGATTACCCACTTCGCACCGGGCAATGAAAACCTGCACAGTGGCATTATCAGGCAATGGGTAAAACCAGCTTCATTGGCAGCAAAAATCATCGCTATGATTGAAAATAAGCTTAAGGCGATGGGTAAGCGCAAAGGGGTCAATGACTTGGTTGTGTTGTTGCCCGGTGCCAAGGCGATTTTTATTGAAATGAAGCGCAAAAAAGGCGGTGTTGTTTCGCAGGAACAGGCCGAATGGCGCAAGGAGATTAAGGCGCTTGGGTTCGAGGCGCATATTTGCCACGGGTTCGATGAGGCGATGTTGATTATTAAAGAACAGCTTAATGGGTAATAAATGAGCGTTAAAGCGATGGCTATTGCATGGGATGCAGACTTGAAACCAGGAGCTAAACTGGTTTTATTGGCTATTGCAGATCATGCTGACGGACAGGGGTTTTGTTGGCCGGGACAGGAGCATATAGCGGAAAAGTGCGGTATGAATAGAAGCACGGTTAATCAGCATATCGGCAACTTAGTTGGCTCGGGGTATTTGACTATCGAAAAAAATAGGTCAAAAACAGGGCAAGCGGTTAAAGCTGCTTATCGTGTAGTTATGGAAATTCGGTCTAAAAAAGAGGCTATTTTGGAAAAACCAACGTTGGGAATCACAACATCGCCAACGTTGGAAAACGCAACATTGGGAACCATAAAACCAACGTTGGAAAAACCAACGTTGGAAAAACATGATTTGAATGTTGTGAATCCCAACATTCCCTCCTTATATGAACCATCAAGAACCATCAATTCTTTTTGCGCTGACCTTATCGGATCGCCGCAAGCAGTGATAAAAATTCCGTTGAACATTAGCGGAACTTTCCATGAAATTTTTGAAAGCGACATCGAAAAATATTCTGGTCTTTACCCGGCTGTCGATGTCATGCAAAAACTTCGCAACATGGTTGGTTGGTCTGATGCAAACCCAACAAAACGAAAAACGAAAGGCGGCGTTAAGCGGTTTATTAACTCATGGCTAGCAAAAGATCAAGATCGGGGCGGAAGCAAATTACCCCAAGCCAGAGTTGCCCAGCAGATACAACCAACTCCGAAGTACATACCTCCAGGACAACGCGGAGGAATTGCGTCAGTTATTAACTCTACGGCGAAAAAAATATGACTCCAGAAGATTATCCAGAATTCCATGAGGCATGGATTGATTCCCATGCAAAAAGCAGCAGCAACCAAACTCCGTCAGATAGGGTCGTGAGTTCGGTATTTGACGACTTGGTTGATTACCCGTTAAGTGCTGTTAAATTGGCGCTCGGATACCACGCAAGACAGTCGAGGTTCGCACCAACGCCGCATGATGTTGTGGTATTGCTTGAGTCTGGAAATAAACGCCTATCGGCTGATGAGGCGTGGGCGATGATGCCAAAAGATGAATTTGACACCGTGGTATGGACGCAGGAAATGGCTGAGGCGTACAACATTGCTTACGAGCTGATAGTCGATGGCGACAAGATAGCGGCACGGATGGCGTTTAAAGGCGCATACGAGCGACTTTGTGCAGAGGCAGTAATGATGCAAAGGCCCGTTAAGTGGACGCCCTGTATTGGCTACGACAAAACCAAAATTGAGACGGCACTGCAAAAATCGGTTTTAGCTGGACGCATCACCCAAGAACGCGCAAACAAGTATCTTCCGGCCCCGGTTGAATCTGGATTGATTGCTGGGCTGATTAGCGGGAAAGTGACCGAACTACCGGCGAACAATGAAAATCTGAGAGCTCGATGGGGAGAGCTTGGACAGGCGCTGGCCGACGGCCTACGCAAACGGGCAGAGCAAGACCGGCAGCGAGTAATCGAAGCAGAAGAAAAGCGTTTTGCATTTGAGCAAAAAAAGCAGGATATGCTGGATCGTGTCGGCGCAAAACCACAAGTAGCGCAGCACTAATGGCAATTGAAATAATCATGCGCAAACTGTACGACAAGTTTATCCCTGTCGATATGCACCAGCTTGAGGTCATGGAAGAGTTGAAAATGAACGGCGAATATAAAGCCGTTTTGACGCAGCCGAGAAACTTGGGGTTTCACAAGAAGTTTTTTGCTCTACTGAACGCATGTTACAAAAACTACGAACAGCCGGAAGTTTTTCATCGGGAAATTCGAGTTTTTAAAAGCCTTGAACGGTTCCGCGAGGAAATAATTATCGCCTGCGGGTACTGGGACTTAGGGCTGGATAAAAAGAACCGGGTCATCCAGGTGGCGAAGTCTATCAGTTTTGCCAAGATGGATCAGATTCAATTTGAGCAACTTTTCAGCAAAGCGATTGATGTCATTCTGGCCGATTACTTACCGAACTATGACCGCGAAGATATGGACGCGCTGGTTGCTGAGATTTTGAGATTTTGTTGATGAAAGGTTACGGGATTTTATTTTGGGCAGTTGTCGCTGTGATAATTATTCGCATGTCGATCATTACTCATCTTGATGATGGCGCTCCATGTGTGTTTATAGCGACGCATTGGGCGCGGCATGGCGTGGCTCTATGTGGATGGTGAAATGAGTAAGCTCCGCAAAAGCGCCAGAAACCAACAGTGCTTAATCCGCATTCCCGGCGTATGCAATTGGAACCCAGAAACAACGTGCCTGTGCCACTTCAACGGCGGCGGAATGGCTTTGAAAATGGATGATATGGAGGGCGCTTTTGGCTGCTCTGATTGCCATGCCGCTGTAGACGGAAAGCCGACTATAAAACATGGGTTCTCACTAATGGAAACTAAGTTGATGTTTTTAGAAGCGGGTATCAGGACGCGGGATTATTGGCGTAAAAACGGGTTTATAAAAACAGTTTAATTTACTTGTCAAGTAATTAATTTTAAAGGATAAGTTGTATAATATGCGCATAGAAATAAGGGGTAAAAATGCTAAATAAAGTGATGTTGATAGGAAACCTGGGCGCAGATCCCGAAGTGCGTTACATGCCAGTGGGTGGGGCGGTTGTTAGTATCACGCTGGCAACATCCATGAGATGGAAAGACAAGCAGTCTGGCGAAAGAAAAGAAGCGACTGAATGGCATCGGGTGGTGTTTTTTAATCGATTGGCAGAAGTCGTGGGCGAATACTTAAAAAAGGGCAGCAAGATTTACGTAGAAGGTAGATTGCGCACTCGAAAATGGCAGGATAAGCAGGGTGTAGATCATTATACGACTGAGATTATGGCCTCAGAAATGCACATGCTGGACAGTAAGCCGCAAGGCACTGACCAACAACACCCGGCCAGTCAACATCAGTCATCGGCACAGCAAAACAGCGCACAAAACCAAGGGCGGCCAAGTCAAATGCCAGAGCCGCCAAATTATGACGACTTCGATGACGACATCCCGTATTAGGAGTCACCTCATGCTGGAAAAGACAGTCAAGACAATAATTACGGTGTTTGGGTTGTTGGGCGTTGTGGCTGCGGCACCGACCCAGTAACCAGAAACGCCATTGAGTTCCTCGTCGAGGCCGTAAAAGCAGTGCTCGACCATGGCGAGGAGGCGTATCATAACCACCCTAACGCATAGCCAAGGGGCGCGCGCAGCGCGTCCCGTGGAGGCCGAAGGCCGGAACGAACTTGAGCGGAGGGTTATACGATGTTTGCATTGAAAGACAAGAGCCGTTTTGTATTTTTCTGTGTATCAAAAACTGATGAAGAATTCCAGCGGAAAATAAACGCTGCTTTTTCAAACTGGCGCGGTGTCCAACCGAAAGGAAGCAACAAGCAAATTGCTGATTTTCTGGAAAAGTACGACAAAGTGATCGTAACTCTAGAGTCGTATAACGCCACGGTAAGGCGACCGCCGGGGAATGAACTAAAACGAAGCGATGAGCTTTGAATAACCACAACTTTTAAACGCATAACGGTCGGCGGTTCGCGCTTGACCGTACAGTTATACCGGAGAAAAAATGAAAACACCACGCGATAAATACATGAACGACCCCGAGTATCACCGTCTCGTTGATATGCTTGAGAATTTCGTCGAGACGGCGCGATTTACTCCGTCTGAGCTACGCGAAGCATCTGTACTGGCGTGCATCAATTACGAGATGCGGCATGTGCGCGAGATGACCATCGACCCGCGCACAGTAGATGCGTTTCGTGTGCTGGATGAATGGACAACGCGCAGACCGCGCCGTGTATAACGCCCTGGTAAAGGGCGCGCACGATTGAATTTTAGAAACGCGCTTGGATTGGAAACGGTCGGCTGGGAACGGCTTAACAGCGCATTAATAAAATAAAATGGTGATTAATAATGAAGTGGGAGCTGAACGGTCGAAAACTATTACCGCCGCACAAGATCGGATTGAGATTTTGTGCGTTGCCGATATTTCAGTGCGCTCGGTGCATTGCGTTTGCGGCAATGCTAATGGGGTGGGGATTGTCTGATGCAAAAAGATTTTGGCGAGATACTAGATGATGCCTAGAGCCATGCTAACGGGCAAGCCGCCCGCGCAAGACTGAAAAAAATACGAAACGCTCGAATGGCGGCTTGTCCCGTTGAGCTATTCGTTATGCCGGATTTACTGGAGACCGAATGAAACAGATAGTGAGTTACGGCGCTGGAACAAACAGCACCGCGATGGTGATCGACTTGGTAAACCGCGGCGAGCAGATTGACGCAATTGTATTTTCGGATACCGGTGGAGAGCGGCCAGAAACATACCGGCACTTAGCTGATTTTAACGAGTGGCTGATGGCGAGAGGCTACCCGGCAATTGAGACGGTAAAAGGCTACGCAAAAGTTGGCGATGACGTTATTGTTGAGACATTGGAAGAAGAGTGCCTATTGCGTAATCAGTTGCCTGGGATAATTTACGGTTTCGGATCGTGCAGTGATAAATGGAAAAAAAGACCATTCAAGCGCTGGCTGAAAGAGAAAGGCTGGCAGGATGTGACGCAGTTTATTGGGTTTGATGCTGGCGAACCGTACCGAGCGGAGCGCGGAGATATGTTTGACGAGGGCTATAAAAAACGGTATTGGCTTATTGAACGCGGACTATTTAGGAAAGACTGTATTGCAATAATTGAGGCCGCTGGCATTAAGCCGCCGGGAAAAAGCGCTTGTTTTTTTTGCCCAAGCAGCAAAAAGCATGAAATATTGGAATTGGCGAAAAATAACCCGGCATTGATGCGTAGAGCATTAGCGATGGAGCGGACTGCCGATTTAACATCAATAAAGGGCCTTGGTCGCAGTTGGTCGTGGAAAGAATTAGTAGAATACGACAGCGCACAAAATGACTTATTTGAGTGCTTTGTTGGGATTCCGTGCGACTGCTGGGATGGTGCATAACGCTATGTTCAGCGGGCCGCGCCCTGAACAGAATTAAGTGAAACAAACGACCCAGCGGGCGCGGTTCCGCTGGAACTAACTGTTATACGTCCTGGAGGTTGACAATGTTTGGGTGGTTTTGGAGGATAGTGATAGGAAGATTTTCACAATGCGAACACGTATGGGAAACAGTCGATGTACGAACGGTTAGAAGTGATTGTGGATCGATCTTTCAGCGATATGTATTGCGCTGCCAGAAATGCGGAGACGTACGCCGCAGAGATTTGGATTGACATATAACGCCCTGGTAAAGGGCGCGCACGATTGAATTTTAGAAACGCGCTGAACCTTAGGCGCGTCCCATTTGACCAGAGAGTTATACAAGATGGCGTCTTTAAAACAACAAAAATTAAACAAGGAAGAACAGCAATTCAAAAAGGAGATTACATGCAGCGCGTGTAAGAATTTTCAACAGATGCACAGTAGATGCGCAATTGGAGAATTTAAAGTCGACCTCCCATACTCATCGACTTGTAATGCAGCTAAAAGCAAGTATGTATAACGCTTAGCTCAGGCGCGGCGGTGCTTTTCCGCCGTCGCGCTGGAGCGTTGTGTTAGGTATAGATGAAAAGTGTTTACAAAAGTATTGACAAAAGGTAAAAAAGAGAGGAGAATCTTTACTCAACGGAGCAGCAAAGCTCTTTCCGACTCGGCGGGTTCCGAGATCTCGATAGGAGAAATATCATGACAACATTCACATTAAAAAGCAGAAAATTCGGCGAGCAAGAATTCACCGTACCTATGAACGGCGGATATGTTCGTTGCAACGGCAAACAAATATGTCACGGCGGAGGGTTCATGGGTAGCACCGTTAGCTGCAAGCCGGAAAATCTCGAAACAGTGTCGCGCAAATGGTGGGCTGCTTTTTTAAAAAATGAGCGAGAATTTTCACCAAGCATCTAATCCAAAATCGCCACATGGACGTGGCAACCGGAGCCATCATGTATAAAATATACATAAAAACAAAAACAGAACATGGCAGCGAGGTGGACACCACTACCCGCACCACCACACCCTCACCTGCCGCAGCCGAGGCCGCATTCCGTGAGCTGCTCAACCGGGACGATCTGCGCGACCAATGCGCCGCTGCCGTGCTGTCCCTAGATAACCGGCAACTAATGTATCACCGTTTCGACCGCTCGCCCGGCCACGCTGATTACGTATCGCCAAACGATGAAATAAAACTATTCCATGACATTTGAAGAATTTAACCTGGCGGTCTCAAAAACCAGACTTAAACCACATACCATTGCAGTTGCTCGCGCGGTACTAGTTGAAGGGCTGGGATTGACGCAGGCCGGGAACGCCGCTACACCGCACATGCAGAGGCAGCAGGTCGCTGACGCGGTAGCGCGTATCGAGCGCGAGCACCGCAAAATAATAGGAGCGCCACAAGGTTGGCGCTGCATTACGCTAACGTTGCCATACCAGGGCGAAGAGTGGGATGCTGCCGAGGAATTACAGAGCAGGGCTTTTGAGCGTGCAGGGCTTAAGCTGCCTAACGTAGAGCTAACCGGGCGCGGCCCAGAAAG
The DNA here is from genome assembly GCA_030679035.1 of Methylobacter sp. Classification (GTDB taxonomy): domain Bacteria; phylum Pseudomonadota; class Gammaproteobacteria; order Methylococcales; family Methylomonadaceae; genus Methylobacter_A. The sequence goes on from JAUXTH010000174.1 coordinate 8,476, forward strand.
CTGAAAAAACAAAACCGTATTGTTACCGCGCTCCGGTTGAGCGCAGGGTTATAAGCGTACAAATAAGCCCCTTAATTGGGGCTTTTGGGTGCAAGACGAATGAACTTGTTTATATTCAATTTCCAGCACGGAGGATTTGCAGCCATGATAACGGGCGACTAAAGACCGCCAACACTGGCGACAGTGCGAGTAGGTGGAAGGCCTACACATTAGCATATAACGCCCTGGTAAAGGGCGCGCAAGATGAAACCGAACGACGCGCTGAGCTTTAGGCGCGTCCCATTTGACCAGAGAGTTATGCATGAGCGAAGAGCACGAAATAACAGATACCGATAGGCTGGACTGGCTAATAAAAAATGGATATACACCGGCTAAATGGAGGCCGTGGACTCTTGGAGATCCTGACAGCAAAAGCGGAATGACCATGATTGGGCTTGGAACAAGAAAAGAAATAGACGATGCGATTGTTAGGCATAACGCTTAGCTCAGGCGCGTAGCGTAGCGGAGTCGCGCTGGAGCGTTGTGTTATGCGTTTATTTCACACACACAAAATAATTGTGTACAACACAATATATTTGTGTATAATAGTCAGCAAGTGATGCGAAGTGCTGAACTACTACCGGAGCAAGAAAATGAAAACAGAAATTAAAGCCACTGATGAAAAAGTTTGCACAGTTACCGACTGGGGAACAGAAACAAGTGGAGACCCAAGAAAAATAACCAGAACTATTTTTAAAACAGACACCAACGGATTTTACGAAATATATACAGGAAGAACTGCTCATTCCGGGCTGTATTCGCATGAAGCGAAATCGGAAATCGTGTCAACCGATGAGTTAAAACAGCGATATACACATCAGTTAAACGGTGTGGATATTTAATGACGCCCAGCGAGCAATGCAAAAAGGCGGGGCTTGATAGCCTCGCCGAATTTGTCAGGATCAGCGGGGAATCTGAGCAAAACCTGCTGAACTGGCACAAAAAACGACCGCTGCGATTTAGGCTACTGCTTGCCGGAGCGGTGATCGAGAAACGACAAACAGGCGCATAACGCACGAGGTAAGCGGAATGAGTGAAGCGCAGCGTAACGAATTTCCGCTTGACCGACTTGTTAGGCACGTTTAGCACAAATTTACGGGTTATAAGCCACCCTTGACGGCTTGAGATAAAGAAAATGAACGACCAACAAATTGAACAAGAAATACAAGACAAAGGATTGACTGCGCCACGGGTAACGCCTCAGCGGATTGAAGAAGTGCAGGTATCAGCGCAATATCATGTCTTTCCAGGCACAACACTTACGGTGTGCTGCTTGCATTTGAAGAATGGATTTACAGTTACGGGCGAAAGCGCTTGTGCCAGCTTGGATAATTTCGATGAAGAGCTGGGGCGGAAAATAGCCACCAAGAATGCACAGGACAAAATATGGGCGTTGGAAGGCTATGCCTTACGCGAAAGACTGACAGCGTAATTTTGTACCGGCACTGTAGAAATGCAGTGCCTAACGCTGGCGTAACCGGCAGCGGCGAAGGCCAGTAACTACAAGGCACGGCGGCATTTCCGCTGTCCGTGTTGACGCAAATGTTAGGCAACACCACTAAGGAGATTCACATGGCAACAGAACTGGCAAGGCAGAAAGCGGCACAGGCATGGTGCAAAGAAACCACATCAGGAAAAGAAATGGATACTGATTTGGCTGATGCGTTCGCTGAGATTTTGGACGAGATTTGGTCGAAGCCGTGGCTTGGAAACGCCACGACGGGAGAAATGCTCGAAGAGCTGAAAGCTCGGGCTGAAGTTGGCGGGTATGCAGCATACAGAACTGTTGATGGCGATGCCTAACGCGATATAGACACCTATTTAGGTGCCTATATCGACAAGCACACCTAAACTAACCCTATGCTAGTAAACTAAAAGTTTATAATAATTGTATTGTAATCGTATGGTTTATTTTTCGTGTTACAATTGAACGGTGTTTAATTAATGTCGGGAGACATGAGTTGGCAGAAAAGAAAGATGTTGATTGGCAGGAAATAGAGCGCGAATATAGGGCCAATATCCGCTCTTTACGCGATATTGCCTCGCAATACGAAATCAGCGAAGCGCTGATACGGCGAAAGGCTAAAACGATGCTTTGGGTGCGCGATGTCAGCGCAAAGATAAGCGCCAGGGCACAGGATATTCTGATAAAGGAGAGTGTACGCAACGACGGTGTTCGCGCCGGTGTGCGCACAGAAGAGCGAGACATCATTGAATCGGCAGCGCAACTTCAAGTAGCTATCATCCGAGAGCACAGGCGCGACATTACCCGATACCGATCACTATGCGAAAACCTACTGCAAGAAATCGAGTTGCAGACAGGTGAAAAAATCACCTTTGATCAGCTTGGCGAAATTATGGCTTCTGGTGATGAGTCGAGTATGGATCGCATTTACAAGAAAGTTCTTTCTACCGGAAGTCGGGTTGACTCGGTAAAGAAGCTGGTGGACACCTTAAAAGTCTTGATTGGATTGGAGAGGCAGGCGTTTGGGCTATCTGACAACTCAAACGGCAATGCCGACAAGCAGTCATTGGATGATATTTTCTCAATGCTAACTGGCAATGTGCTGGGTGTCAAAAAATGACCACCGCTGAAAAACTGGCCGATATTATCACGCATCTGGATGATGCGTGGTGGCGGCTGACTAGCGGAAAACTTTATAAAATCATCATCAAAGGCGACAACGACGAAGATTCACTCGTTATCGACTTTATTCCCAATAATGCGCAGTTAACGTTGTTAAAAGAGCTGTGGAATAGAAACGACATACTCAAGGCCAGGCAGCTTGGTTTCACTACACTGATCTCAATTTTGTGGCTCGATACCGCGCTGTTTAGCGCCGGCCCAATTCGTTGCGGCATCATTGCTCAAGATCGTGAGGCCGCTGAGGTTATTTTTAGAGATAAAGTGAAATTCGCCTACGATCATTTGCCGGATTTCATCAAAAGCAAAACACCACTTGCCAAAGATTCAGCAAGCGAACTCATGTTTGCGCATAATAAATCATCTATCCGCGTGGCGACTTCTATGCGGTCGGGAACCATCCACAGGTTGCACATATCAGAGTTCGGCAAGATCTGCGCAAAATTTCCAGATAAGGCCGCCGAGGTCGTTACCGGGTCAATTCCCGCCGTGCCAAAATCAGGAATTTTAGTTATTGAATCGACGGCGGAAGGTCAAGAAGGTGAATATTACAAAATAACTCAGCGAGCTATGGCGATTAAAGATAGCGGTTCAGAGTTAAGTGAAAAGGATTATAAATTTCATTTTTTTCCTTGGTATGTCGCTCCAGAATATACGATTGATTTGGATCTGGTTTGCATCAACTCGACCTATCAGCGCTATTTCGACGAACTTGAGGCTAAAATCGGTAGTCAGATTGCGCAGGGGCAAAGAGCTTGGTACGTCGCCACCTGTGAATCTGATTTTTCAGGCGACGTTTGGAAGATGCGCCAGGAATATCCGTCGACGCCAGAGGAGGCGTTCCAGGTATCGACCGATGGCTGCTATTACGCCGAGCAAATGGCATCCTGTCGAAAATCAGGGCGCATCATTAGAGGGATTCCGGTATTGCCAGTTCCCGTCAATACGTTTTGGGATATTGGTCGTGGCGATATGACGGCGATATGGTTGCACCAATTCGCTACCATGCAGCACAGGTTTTTACGGTACTACGAAGAATCTGGTGAGGATTTGATTCATTATGTGCAATATTTGCAGCGTATGAGCACGGAGAACGGCTATGTTTACGGTACGCATTACATCCCGCATGAAGCCGGTCACAGGCGCATAGGCGCAACACACGATACGAGCAAAACCATTCAGGAAATGTTACAGGCATTGTGGCCCGGACAACGGTTCCAAATTGTACCGGTGGTTACCAACATAAACGCAGGCATTCAAGCGGTTCGGTCGGCATTCTCATCGGCGTGTTTTGATGATCAGGGATGCTCTGAAGGAATTAAGCGACTCGATAATTACAAGAAGCGCTGGAATAAAACAACGGGATCGTGGTCAGATGAGCCGCTTCACGATGCTAATTCGCATGGAGCCGATGCGTTCAGACAGTGGGCACAGGAGACTGGGGCAGGAAATACTTTTGGCGCTGGCCCAGTAAAATCATATAGGCCAAGATCGTCATCTGACTGGCGATTATAAAAAAACAACTCAATCCACTCGTCGTGATGACGTAGGAAATAAAAATGTTTGTAGATGTAGAACGCGAAACCGATCACGAAGCTATTGAAGAAGGTCTAACGCTTGAACAGTTCACCGGATTTATGCTGGAAATACAGCAGCAGCCGGCATGGAGAACCCAGGCCGACAAGGAAATGGACTACAAGGATGGCAACCAACTAGATTCCGACATCTTGCAAAAGATGGCGACAATCGGTATGCCTCCAGCCATCGAGCCGCTTATCGGCCCCGCCATTGAGTCTATTCTAGGCGCAGAAGCAAAACGCCGCACCGACTGGCGAGTTATACCGGACGGCGACAAGGAAGGTCAGGAAGTAGCCGACGCTTATAATTACAAGCTAAATCAGGCCGAGCGCAAGAGCCGCGCCGATAGATCATGCTCAGACGCCTACGAATCTCAAGTATCTGTCGGCGTTGGCTGGGTCGAAGTTTCGCGCGAGGACGATCCGTTTAAATACCCATACCGCACCAATTCAGTTCATCGAAATGAAATCTGGTTCGACTGGCCGGGCTATCTATCGTCAGCTATGGGAGACAATGCCAGATTCCTTATCAGGATGAAATGGGTTGATAAGAACATCGCCAAGCTGATGTTTCCAGATCATGCGGATTTGCTGGAGCACTCTATTTCTGGATGGGCCGGGTTTGATTCATTTTCTGTGGACGGAGGAGCGTCTACCGGATTAGCAATGTCAGCCATTGCAGAGCGTGGCTGGAGCATAGAAGAGCAACAATGGCGCGATGTCGGTCACAGAAAGATAAGGTTGTTCGAGGTCTGGTACAGGACTTGGGAAAAAGCTTTGGTATTAAAAATGCCGGATGGGCGCATCGTCGAGCTTGACCAGGACGAACCTATGCACATGCTGGCTGTTAGCAGCGGCATTGTCCCGCAATACGCAACCATCAGCAAAGAGCATCGGTCGTGGTGGGCAGGGCCGCACAAATTAAGCGATGAGCCGTCGCCATACCTGCACAAGCACTTCCAGTACGTCCCATTCTGGGGACATAGGGAGGATCGTACAGGCGTCCCGTTTGGCCGCATCCGCAGCATGATGTATATGCAGGACAACATCAACGCATCAATCAGCAAAATACGATGGGGATTGTCGGCCACGGTCACGACTCGAACAGAGGGCGTCGTTCTGATGGACGACGAACAATTTAGACAGGAAATATCCAGGCCTGACGCAGATGTCGTTCTCAGCGCTGATGAAATGGCTAGGCCCGGCTCGGTATTTAAAGTCGACAGGAATTTTGAACTAAACGAACAGCAGTACAAGATGCTCGCCGATGCGCGTAACTCTTTGCAAAAAGTCGGTGGTGTATCGGACGAATTCAGCGGGAACAATAATAAGTCAACGTCCGGCGTGCAGTTCAACTCACAGATAGAGCAAAGCGTTCAATCGCTGGCTAATATCGATGATAATTTCGCCGAATCTCGCGCTCAGGTTGGCGAGTTGCTGCTGTCGATGATCGTGCAGGATTCAATCGGTAAACAAGAGGATGTGAGAATTGACGGAGGATTATTAAAGGAAGATCGTGTTATCGGCCTGAATTGCCCATGCAGGGACGAAGATACCGGACTGGAATACCTCAATAACGATGTCGAGCGGACTTTGCTGAAGGTCGTGTTGAGCGACGTGCCACAAACATCGAGTTATAGAGTGCAGCAATTGGCGACATTGGGCGAGGCGTTCAAATCATCGCCTCCGCAATATCAGCAAATCATGATGCCGCACCTGCTTAATCTGATGGATGTGCCGGATAAGGACGAAATTATTAAGGCCATCAAAGAATCATCATCGCAGCCCTCGCCAGAGTCGATGGAACAAGATCGCAAAATGAAAGAGTTGGAAATCAAGCAGATGATGACCGAAGCCCAGATCAAGAACTTGGACTCAAGAACTACCGAGATCAATGCCAAGGCGCTATACGAATTTCTGCAAGTGGCACAAGGCGTTGTCGCTAACCCTGAAGTTGTCCCGGTTGCCGATCAGGTCGGTAAAAGCTCAGGGTTTAAGGATGCCGACGGCGGGAACATAATCAATGTTCCGACAGGACAACTGCCAGCAGGACAGCCGCTAGATACTACGGCGCAAACCGATCCGACTTCACCGAACAGCCCCGCATCGCCTTACAACAGAGAGCAAGCCGACATGGAGCAAAGCCAAGGCATGCCGTCACCGGCAGTTGGCGTTGCTGGCGGCATAGAGCAGCAAGGCAATCAGATTCAGGCTAGAGCCACAGGAGGTCCAGTCAATGCAGGACAACCATATCTAGTAGGAGAGAACGGGCCAGAACTGGTTATCCCTAAAAACAGTGGTTATGTACTGAACAACGATCAAACCGTTCAAGCGTTTGGACATGGAATGAGCGGAGCGCCAATGCCGACACAAGACAGTCCTGATTATGACATTAAAGGTTATGTTGAAAAGTATGGAGAGCCAGATCAAAGCAAGGGACAACACCTAACTGACGAATTTAAGCTGCCGAATCATATAACATTTTAAAATCAAAGCCAGTATCACTCAGGTAAAGCGCCTGGTGGAACTTGGCAGCAGGGCGGAGAAGGTCAATACGTATTCACTCCATCCGACCATAATTTAAAAATGTTTTCGCCGGAACAATATGCAAGATATTTCAGCCAAAGAGAACGAAAAGGAACGTTTGTTCAGTTGCCTAATGGCAGTCTTGTTGAGGGTTCTCAATAAATATTTAATTAACTGGTAATTTAAAGGAAACGCCATGATAGAAAACGAAAACGATATAACCACGCACGAAGAAGAACAAGAGATTGTTCAACACGTGCTGGATGCGCTGAACGCTGCGCCGGAAGTCAACAACCCTAATTACCGCAAGATGACCGTCTATGCCTTACTGGAGAAAGCGTTTGGCCTAGCGAATAATGCCCAGTTCTATTCTGACGCAAGCATGGGCGTGTTATTACACTTTGCGCCTGATTTTTTCGCGAATAACGCGGAACCTAAAGCAGATGAAAAAAGTCGACTCATCTTGCCACAAACCCTAACCAAAGGAACGATCCAGTGAAAAACACCATCAAGAACTCATACACCGTAGCCGCAGCCAGCCTGACAGGTCACGCCAGCAATGTCACAGGATCCGCCTGGACGATTGCGACTGCTAAAGCCGGGGATGGCCTCGCGCATCATGTGACAATTCGCAACGATGCCGTCGTCGATCACAGCGCGAAAACGATTGTGCTGACCGGCTTCGGGCCAAACGGCGAGGCGATTACTGAAGCGCTTGCGGCTCCAGGTATATCAGCAACAGTAACCAGCACCAAGGCGTTTTGGTCGCTAGCGTCGGCCACGCCATCAGCCACCATCGACGCTGATACTTTCGATATTGGTTGGGCGGCAACCGCGCAAACAGCTTGGATAGACACGAATAACACGCCTGCCGTTGCGGCGGTAGCCATTGGCGGAACCATCAACTTCGATATTCAGCATACTTACGACGAGCTTAATGTTGATGCTGTAGCCTTTAATTCAGAGGCGGCCAAAACCGCCAACATAGAGCATCTTTACACCATCCCCGTTCGTGCCGTTCGGGTTGATGTTAATTCGCATACAAGCGGCACATTCTCGCTTTACGTCACCCAATAAGGACTCATTATGTACATAGTAAAAGCTTTATCTACCGCAACGCATCCTAAGCGTGTCGGCGAAATACCGCAGGCCGATAACTGGAAGGCAGGGCAAACAGAAAATGTTGATGACGCATTGATTCAGTATTATCTTGATCATACCGACGTATTCACCGTGTTAGGTAAAGACGGCGCTCTTACTACCGGCGTCGCCGCTTTAGCGACACTAGCGGCTAATGATGTTCTGGATGGTGTTATTCACCAGACTACGTTCACGCTAACCGATTTAGCGCAAGCGGTGGTTAATGGCACCGAATACCAAGGCACTAAGCTGTACGATTTCCCTGCTGGCCGTATTTTAGTCTTAGGAGTTGCCGCATCGATTGCTCAGAAAACCACTAGCGCTATTGCCAGTACGTTACATGCAAGTTCGGTAGGTGCATTGGCGTTAGGCACAGGGACGGCATCCAATGTTGCATTAACATCAACAATGGCCGATTTATTGCCTTCAACTGCGTTTGCGTCATCGGCAACGATTAACGTCGCAGGAACCGCAGTTGGCGGAGCGTTGGCGGCCTCGGCGCAGTTCGACGGCGCAACTACGGCCAAGTCATTGTTTATCAATACCGCTTACGCGACCACTACCGACGTGGCGGCTGATGCGACTCAAACATTAAGCGGCGCAATAGTTGTGGCCTGGATTAATTTGGGAGATTATTAAAATAATGAAAATAACATCAGTTAAATCAATAGACGATAAAGACGAGGTGTGCATCACATTCGATTTAGGCTATCAGGATGGAAAAGGCACGGTACTTGAATTTCTATTTCTACCAACAGAGAAGTATACATTGTTGCGCGAATATTTTTCAAATAGGGATGGTTGTCACCTTGGTAAATTTAGGAGATTACTAAACCGTTGCTTTTTAATGAAAATTTTTAATTAAACGCCGTTTAATTAATTATGCAGATAAGTATTTATGCGTATATAATAAAGCCATCTTAAACCGCGTCTGTAGCGATAAAGCAGAGCTTCACCCATCTACGGGTAAGTTTTTAAGATTCACGCCGGGAGGCGCATAGCAACAATGAGTAATGATTTAGATTTTTATATGAATAACCCGGAACAGTTTGAGCAACTGACCGAGGATCAACAAGCCGCCCTATTTAATGGCGGGACTGTCGATCAGGGCGATACCTCAGAAGCCGATTCATCTGATGATGCCAATGAGGAAACTAGCGCAGCGCCCGAGCCTAGCGAGGAAAAGACCGAACCTTCGGTGATGGCAAAGGATGGCGTCCATACTATTCCATACCAGGAATTATTGGATGCCAGGAATAAAGCGGCTGAATGGGAAGCTATCGTTTCACAACAAGCGCAATTAATAGCGGATCTGCAACAGGCCAAGGCTGACGACGCAGGAACCGGTAGCACAACCGCCCAAGACGCAGTTTTAGAAGCCTACCAAGGCGATTTCCCTGAAGTGGCCGATGATCTAAAGCCGCTCATCCAAGCCATGATCGACCAGGGCGTTAAAGCGGGTATTGAGCAGTTTCAGCAAAAGATTGACGCGATGGTCGCTCCAGCGCAGAAACTTGTTGTTGAAAATGACTTGGCTGCCCATTTTGACGCCATTCGTTCAGCTCATTCCGATTTTGAAGATGTTTTTCAAAGCGGTAAACTGCATGAGTGGGTGAATAAACAACCTTCATTTGTGCGCGACCAGTACACCGCAGTCATGGATCGCGGTAATGCGGCGCAAGCAATTGAATTGTTGTCGGCATATAAGGACACAAACGGCCTATCGGCTGCCGCTATTGAATCCAGCGCAACCGATAAGGCCAAGGATATTATTGCAGCCGTCAAGCCAAAAGTGCCAGGTAGCCTGTCGGATATTCCATCAGGAACCATAGGCTCTCACGACGAAACGTCTGCAATATTAAACATGAGTTCGCGGGATCTTGAGGCGAAATTCGCCAATAAGTCGCCAGAAGAGATCATGAAGCTAATGTCTAAAATAGTGTAAGCCAGTAAAACTAACTGGGTTGATGCGTATCAACCTAAAAAGCCTGTCGTGATGACAAGCCAAATCCCGTAGATGAGCGGTTAATGCCGCCGAAGGATATTTTATGCCAACAAGTCTTCCCTATGGATCGCCGCAGGCGATTAAGATTCAATCAGCCGGTTTGTTTGCTGCTTCCATGCAGCGCAATACTACGCTTAACCGTTTAACAGGAAAATTGCCGACCCAGGCGGATGCTGAAAACAGCATGCGCAATCAGTCGAGCAATAAATACCCCATCGTACTGTGCAAGGATTTATCAAAAACAGCAGGCGATGAGATCACCTTCGATTTGATCAACCCTCTGGGTGGAAAGCCAATCATGGGCGGCGCTAATGCGGAGGGCTTAGGTCGTTCATTAAGCTTCTCCCAAGATAAGCTAAGAATTAATCAAACCCGTTATCCGGTATCGGCTGGCGACGCGATGACTCAGCAACGGACTAAGCACCAATTACGTTCTCTGGCTAGGGCTGCTGCTGAAGAATACATGAACCGTCTACAGGATCAGCTAACCCTGGTTCATATGGCCGGTGCGCGTGGATTTCACAACAACATCGAGTGGGTTGTTCCGTTGGCGTCCGACAGCGACTTTGCGACTATCTGCGTCAATGCGGTAAAAGCGCCTACTAAGAACCGTCACTTTATGTCAACAGGAAGCGGTATTGAGCATATCGTCGCATCAGGAAATGAAATCACTATTGCCACCACTGACATTATGAATGCTGATGTAGTTGACGGCATTCGCACTTATGTAGACTCCATGCCATTGCCTCCGTCTCCGGTTATTTTTGAAGGCGACAAAATGGCGAGCGATTCGCCGTTACGGGTGTTGCTGGTATCAAGCGAGCAGTATACGCACTTTGTTCAATCGACCAACTTCCGTACCTTGCAAGCTCAGGCGATGTCTAGGGCGCAAAATGCCGGTGGAAATCCTTTATTCATGGGTGAAGCCGGCCTATGGAACGGAATTCTCGTCGTTAAAATGCCTAAGCCAATCCGATTCTATGCTGGCGATTCGCTGCGTTATTGCGGCAGCTACACCTCAGAAACAGAAACCACGACCGACCTAGTTCCTGCGGCGTTCGGCACGGGTTATGCGGTTGACAGGGCTATTTTGTTAGGCGGTCAAGCGCTGGCTAATGCCATGGGCAACAACAACAAAACCGGCAATCCGTTCTTCTGGTCTGAAAAAGAACTGGATCACAGCGATAAGCTGGAAGTTTTGATCGGCATGATGAACGGGATGAGCAAGATTCGTTTTGAAATAGATCACGGCTCGCTGGGCAAACAATTCACTGATAACGGCGTAATGGCGATTGATACCGCCGTTAAGTTATCCGGCCAATAAGGATTATTAGTTATGACTACGATTAACAAAAAAAACGTATTAAATCTGGTTCAGGTTAATGCCCCGTACGGCAATGCCTGGAAGCAGCAATACAACTTCACTACCTCGTCTGCCGGCGTGTTTACAGATTCCGATCTGGCTACGGCGGTACAAAGCGCCGACGTGGTGCGTCTAGGTGTGCTACCGGCAGGCCTAACACTGCATGATGCGTTAGTGATCCGTTCGGACGCTTTCACGGCATCAACCACCGCAAGCATTGGCTTTGCCTATGTTGACGGCGTTGATGTCACCGCTCAAGCTCAGGACGCGGCTTATTTCGCTTCCGCGTTGGCGACCGATGCGACCGGAGTTACCCGCAAGACCGGGGTTAAAGCCCCGCTGGCATTGCCTAAAGACGCCTATTTAATCCTGACTATCGGCGGCGCTGCTCATGCGTCCGCTGGTGTTCTTGATGTAGTGGTCGAGGGTATTTGGACAGGGCTGCCGTCTGCTATTCCTGCTTAATCTGTAATTGATAAGCTCACGGCTTGTATTCAAGTCGTGAGCTTAAGAGGCTTTTATGACCCCTATTAAATACATTGGCAAGCGCGAGACTTATATCGACGGTTGCTATGGCTCGAAGATCGAATTTGCACAAGGCGAGACCAAATTAATACCTGCTGACCTTGCCAATAAGTTCCTGCGCCATCCAGATCAGTTTGAGCCAGGCTTAGAAGACGATGCCTCAGCCGTTGTTATTCCGCCAGTCATCACTAAAAAAGACGCGGACGAAGATACTCAGGACATCAGAGACTCAATCAGCAATATGGATGCCGAGTCCCTGCAAGATTTCGCAATGACCAACTACCGGATAAAGCTTGATAAGCGCATGAAGATTGATCGCATGCGTAACGAGGTGGTACGTTTAGTTGACCAATACGGCACCGAATAATGACCGTTGCGTCCCTATACGACCTTTATCTGAGGCAGTTTGACGACAAGGCGAGCGGATATTTTCTGACTTATGAAACCTTCCTTGAATTCTTAAAAGAGGCTCAGGACGAGGCATGTCTTAGGTCTAATCTGATTTTCGACAAAATCAGCGCATTTTGCACTATCCCTGTCATATCAGGAACGGCAACTTATGCCCTGAATGCTGCAATCTACAGCATTTACTACGCGACTATAACGGATGTGGATGGGGCCGTAACGGCAATCAACCAAACCGACAGAATAGAGCTGGATAGACTCAGCGCGGATTGGCGTACCCGAACAGAAATTCCTGCCGGGTTCATTCATGATGATACCAGCATTGAATTAGTTCCCAAGCCAAACGCCGCATTCACACTGAATATCGAAGTGTATAGGCTTCCCGTAACGGTTCTGACTAACATTACTGACGTTCCTGAAATCAACAAGGCATATCACTGTGCCCTGGTTGACTATGCGCTATACCGTGCGTTTAGCATGCCGGACAATGAGCTATACGACCTGAATAAAGCGAAACATTTTGAGGAAAAATTCATCAGGGTGTTCGGGCATAGATCGCGGGCGACAACGCGGCGCGCGCAATATGCCAACCGACCACTCCGTAACAAAGCCTGCTTTATCTAAGGCCCGAAGATGACTATCACTACAGACGCCAAAACCATCATCGATAGAGCATCAACACTGCTCAACGATACTCAGAACAAGCATTGGTATGAGTCTGAGTTATTAGGCTATCTGAACGCCGGACAGCTTGAAATCGCAACCCTGGCAAACGGCAATCCAAAAGTTGCATCCGTGCAATTGGCGGCGGGTGTCATGCAAGCGTTGCCAAGCGACGGCGCGGCGTTGATTGATATTCTGTACAATATGGGCGCAGCCGGCGCAACAATAGGAACGGCAATCAATCGGGTTCCGCTGGAAATCATGCGCAAGCGTCTGCCCAACTGGATGACGACGACCGCTAACGGCGTAGTGAAACACTATGTCTATAACGGTGACGACCCCTTGCGGTTTATGGTTTACCCGCCGCAACCGGCTACGCCCCAATACGTCGAGATTAATTACTCTGCCGTCCCAGCCGTTATCACTAATTGCGACTTCGGCACAAAAATTACCATTGCCGACTATTACGCCAATCCGTTGCTGGATTATGTGATGTACCGGGCGCTGGGCAAAGATTCAGAGTACGGCAACCAAGCGGGGCAAAGCCAGGGGCATTATCAGGCGTTCGCGCAATTTCTCGGGATCAAGCTGCGCACCGATAATTCAGCCAATAACAAGGCTCAACCAACCAATCAGGCGCAGTAATGTCATTAAGCTGGTACTACACAGGCGGCGGGTCTTCAACGAGCGTTCTCGGCGGCCAGATAAGCTCGGCTGCATTGGCCGAAACGCAAGGCATTATCCTACCCAATGTAGACCAGTCTGCTGGAGCGGTAACTGGCGTCACCCATTATGCCTGTATCTGCATCAAGAATACCGGGGCGGTTTCAATCGCCAATGCCGGTGTCTACTTTTCCAGCGTCGTGACTGGCGCTAACGTGTCCATCGCGAAAGGGTTGACCGGGAAGAACTCGACAACTGAGCAAGTTATTGCCAGCAACACCACGATACCGACAGGGGCGCTGGTGTTCCAGAACCCGTTGTTTTCTTATTCGGCGTTAATGCTGGGGACGCTGGCGGCTGGCGATTTTTACCATCTGTGGCTGAAACGCGTGGTCAAGGCGAATTTGGCCGGAAGTCCGAATGATTACCTAATCCTTTCAAGCGTGGAAAGCTAATGGCCGTCATCTCGTTTACAAATTTCGTTGGCGCAAACTCGGACATTTCTGACAAATTGCTGCCTGAAAATTTTGCCGTCGAGGCGACTAATGTTTTCACAGACCAGGGCGCACTATCTACTTGGAAAGGACTAAAGGCTGTTACCGGAACATGGAACAGCAAGACGGGAACGCTAAAAAGCCTGTTCCTGCTGAACAACGCCTTATGGCTGGCCTGGGCCACGAACAAGGTGGATGCGGCATTGGTCCAAAAAGAAAGCAATCTTGACTGGGAGCTGGCCTTTACCGGCACCGACAAGCCGCGCTATACCAGCAAATTGCTGGCTATTTCTGGCGGCGGAACGGCGTACCCGGAAGTATCGTATCCATTGGGTATAATCGCCCCGACAGCGGCCCTTGTCACGACTGTAGTTGCAAAATCATCTCCTGCCGGAAGCGTTAAGATCAGTTGGCAAATCGCCGGCACGGTAGACGACACAGTAGGCAACAGGATTGCTAGGTCGTACGTATATACTTACGTTAATGCCTCGGGCAGGGAAGGTCCTCCGTCTCCTGTTTCCAATATCGCCTACTCGAACGATGACGAACTGGTTAGGTTGACTGGGTTGCCGACGGCACCGCAAGCGGATATTACCAAGATCAGGGTTTATGTATCGGCAACGGGCGGAACCTTTAATTTTTTAAAGGAAATCACGCTGCCGGCCACGACTAACGATATTACCGACAACACCTTCGGTTCGGCGATAACGACCACCCTGTACTCTCCGCCGCCCGATACGCTCGTTGGGCTGGCGGCCATGGCGAACGGTATTCTGGTTGGTTATTCCGGCAATAACCTGTACTTCTCGGAGCCGTACCAGTCACACGCATGGCCGGAAGATTACATCAAGCCGATGGACTACCCCATCAAAGGAGTGTCGGCTATCGGCAATATGTCGTTTGTCTCAACGGAAGGTTCGCCAGTTGTTGTCGTCGGAAATCATCCCTCGTTCATGACCTTCAATAAATTGGGGGCTATCCAGGCCAATGTTTCCGACAGGTCTATGGTCGATATGGGCAACGGGGCGATGTATGCGTCAAGAGATGGCATTGTTCTACTGGCCGGAGGCAAGGCCAGCATGGTTTCCGACGGCATTATCTCTGAGCGCGTCTATCAATTGATGGCGCCAAGCTCCATTCATGCGTATTTTTACCGCGACAAGTATTTCGGCTTTTATGACTCCGGCTCGGCCGGGACATTGGCGACGGCGACCGGCGAGTATATCCCGGCAAAGGGCGCGTTTATCCTCGATCCTAAGCGCGGAGCGGTGACGTTTACCGACGTTACCTGCGATACCGCTTTCAGCGACAAAGTGACGGGTAAGCTTTACTTAGCAAGATTAGAATCGGGCGTTAATAAGCTCTACGAGTGGAACGAGGGAACGACTAATCTAGTGCAGGCATGGCGCTCCAAGCCGGTTGAAACCGTGCCGATGAATTTGGCTTGTGCGAGGGTATGGGCAGATAGATACCCGCTGACGTTGGAATTATATGCAGACAATGAGTTGGTGCATACGGAATATGTGTTGTCGGAAGATGCATTCCGGCTGCCGTCCGGTTTCCGCGCCCGGAAATGGGTCGCTAGAGTGACGGGCGACACCCATGTCAACGGCATCTTCCTGGCGAATAGCGCGGCGGAGTTGCGGCAATGAGCAATATCCCGGCCATCCCATCAATCCCATCGGACATCGACCCGCAATTAGCCATGCTGCTTATTGCCATCAAGGCCAATCTGGATTATTTGCAGGCAAGCACGACAACTATCGATGTCTCGTCGATCAATCAAACGCAACTAGCGGCAACGGTAACGGACATCGTTGCGACGACTTTAACGGCGGTAGACCTGTCGGCCCCTCCCGCTATCGACGGGCTAACGGTCGTCGGCGGCGCTTTGGGCAACCTGATCACCTGGGGAGCATTGCCGGGCAACGTCGATCATATTGATATTTACCGGGCGGCCACGAATGACAGGACGGTGGCATCGGTTGTCGGCACGTCAAAGATAAATTACTACCAGGATTACATCCCAGCCGGGGTTGGCACTAATTATTATTATTGGATACAGGCTATCTCGAAAGAGGGCGCAACCGGCATGTGGAACACCGTCGGAGGGCAGGTAAGTTCGTCCGGTACGAGCGCCATTCCTTTGGGCATTGGCGATAGCCAGGTGTCCGTCATTAGTGCAACAAAGATTTACGCCCTATCACTAGCCGCATTGACGGCTACACTGGGCGACGTAACCGCCGGAACGCTAAAGTCTGGCGACCGTCGTTTTGTCGTTAACCTGGTCGACAAGGAAATAATCATCGCCAGTGACGCGGCAGACCCGGATAATGCCTGGAACGGCGGCAATTACATCAAGATAAAGAACGGCAGCGTCGAAACTTATGCCTGGAACGGTTCTGTGCATGTGTTCTCAAAATCGCTGCAAGCCATCGAGGTTGGCGTCGCCAGTAATGGCAGTACGGTATCGCTGACGAAGTTCTATCCGACGCAGCCCAAGATAACTGTGTCGCCAAATACAGTTCAATGCTACTCGGCGGCCAATACCGCCGTTGACCAGACCCTGCAATTCTCGGCGACCAACATACAAGAGACGACCCCTGGCAGCGGAGCGTGGACTTTTACCGCCACGGCGCAATTAGTGCTGGCCAGCGGAACAAATGTTGTATCGCCTAACTGGTCGTCCGGGGTATCGTCTTCGTCGCCGCTGCAAACACCAACCTATACCAGCCCGGCTAATACCACCGATATTTCTGTTAATATCGATCTCACGAGCTTCAGAGGAACGGGAACGGCCCCCGATTATTACAATCGGACAGTAACCTATGGCATTTATGCCAGAACTGGGGCCGATGCGTTCGCATTGAAAGGAAGTCGGACGGTAGGCATAGGTTCGGTACTGACCGCGGTAAACGATACGCTGTCGGCGGCAATGGGGGCTGCCGGGGCTTGGGATTTCTACGTGACAGCGGCCTATTCCGATGCGGGAGGAACATTCGCATACGGATCTGGCGGCTACAACTATGCGGCAGACATTACGGTTTCGCTTGCGGCTGATACCGGTTTGTTTTCTTTCACGGGGAGCACTGGTCAGTCTCCGGTTAGTTGTACGCTGCCATCATTTACGCCAACATCGGGCTACTCGGTATATCAGGTCGATTATACGATTTCATACGGCAGGTATTGGCAAAGCAGCGGGGCGGGGACGGTCTTCCTAACGGACAGCATTAACGGGGGGGCAATAGATTTCGCTAGTAGGTACTCTACAATTGGGACGTTAAATGTTCCCAGCGCCACCGGCTCGATCGCTTATACGCAATCGAGCTATGCAACGGCTCATTCTCCATTATCAATGGTTATCGAATCAGATACATCAAGCCTCATCCAGGCCAAGATATTCGCCGCAGGCACCCATGCCGTCGTTAAGCAACGGCAGCCGATAACCAACTCGACAACGGCAAGCAATACATTAAAGCTGATCAGCTACAACAATACGATTTCAGGAGCAACCACGTTAGCGAGCGGAACCCTGAACTGGATGGCAATTTTATGAAAGGGGAACATGGTGGATGAACAAACAAAACGCACAATAGACAACGCAACATATTCAAAAAATTTCCATTTAGGCGGCGCCGGCGGATTGGGCGGTGGCGCAAACTCGCTTGACGAGCAAATGGCCGCTAATGACGCTAAAAGCGGAGAATATGTCAATAAACTGCAAGGCATATACGACGGTTACGCGAAGTATGCCGCTGATTTTGGAGCCAAAGCGCAGCCGATCATGGACGCGCTTAACGGCAACATCAAGGAAATGGAAGGTTATGTTGCCGACTACGGGCAGACATTAAGCGACATTAAGCCGACCATGATGGACGGCATCAATGTCGATCCCAGCGCGACGCGAACAAGAGAGGAATACCAAGGCAACGTGGCTTCTGCCTACGGCAAGGCCAGGGAGCAACAGGCGCAAAATATGACGGGGCAGGGCTTAAACCCGTACGCAAATAAGGGGGGTGACAGGCAAATGAATCTTGCCGAAGCGGCGGCAAAGACCAGCGCAGGGAATAATGCCTATAAGGACTGGAGAACCCAGTATAACCAGGACGTGCAAGCCAAGCAGGCCGGGCAGGCGACATTTGCCGGGTTGCAGGCGAAAAGGGGCGACATGCAAGGCAATATCATGAGCGCTCGCGGTGGCTTGCTCGACGCCAATGCAAAAATAATGAACAGCCAGATTGCCGCAGGGCAGGCGCAGGCGTCAGGTATAGAAAACCTGGCGAGCGTTAACGAAGCGCGTAGGGCCGAGAATCTTGGACTTGCCCAACAAAAACAAGCTAACTCAAGAACTGATCAGTCTATTGTGGCGCAACAACTGTCTAAGGAGCTGCCTAATTATGAGATGGTGACGGGTTCGTTTAAGCCACAACTGGTGGATAACAGTCAACGAAACTTAAAAAAGATTATGGAAACTTAAAATAGGACTTCACTATGGCAATTACATCACCAGGTTTTACCCCTGATAAACCAGCATATTTCGAGATCCCATATTCTCAGGTTGAAAGAGAGATGGATCATATACGAAAGATGGCGGAGATAGAAGCAGCTGGGTCGGCACAAACGGCGTCAGCTGCCATACACGAGGCCGGGGCGAGCGGTCGATCGGCGCAAACTAATGCGATTGATGTGCAAAAAACAAATGCTCAAAATGGACTTGAAGAACAGAAGGTTACCAATCAAAACAATCAGGCGCAGGATAGACTGGCGCAAGATACGACCGATGCCAATGCAGCAGCAAAGCAATTGGGATTGGATAACCAGCGCAATGCGTCTATCGATGCTAGGAATGAGGCCGAATCAAAACTCAGGCAAGATACGTTGAGTGCGGGACTCGATGCAGGGAAAGTTGATCGGCAGCGCAAAGACGAGGAATACCAGCGTAACCAAGGGCCAAACGCCATTGCCGACATAGGCAGGTATTTCGCTACAAATGCGCCTGGTGAAGATAAGTCTTGGGACGTGACGCCAATGAAAAAGCAAATAGGGATTATATCCGGTGTAGACACCAGCGGGTTTAAAGGGATTTCGGCAAGGCCTGCACAAGACCCAAGCTATACACAGTTCTTTGGCAGCAATGACGGGAGCGCCTATGAGCCATTAAAAACAGCGGCCGGTAGCCTGGTCAATTTAAGCAATGACGCGATTCAACGCACGCTTTCCAGGGCTAACGGAGAAAAACCGGCAGACCCGAAGTATGAGAAAGTCACTATGCCCTTAACTGGCGACAAGGGGGAATACATTGGCGACAAAGAAATATTTGCCGATCCCATATCTGGTAAGGTGTTTGATCCGGCGCAGCATATGAAAAATCAGGCCGATGCCAAAATAATACCGCGTGGTCCGGTCGCTAATAAACCAACAGGGCTGGATGCGGCAAGGAGGAATGTAAATAATCCCGGCTCTTACGGATTATCGGGCAACTGGTAATTAATCCGCGTTATCCGTTAAGACAAAACCCTCGCCGCTGCATATCCGGCGAGGTTTCAATCATTAGTGGATTACTGGCGGCTCTTTTGGCCTAACATTCTGTTTCTCCATTGCCCTGGCCTGCCTATCCAGCGCGTCTTTTTGCCCAACCTGTGCATCAGCATTGCGTTGTGCGGAATCCGCTTCGCTAATGCGCAGCTTGCGCAATTCCTCTTCCTGCCAAGCCTTATAATTAGCCAATTCTTTTGCATCACGCTCGGCATACCATGCCTTTAGCTTCGCTTCCGCCTGCGCTGTTTTTTCACGGCTAAGTTGTTTTATTTCTATTCTATTGCCGCTTTCATCGGTGGCGCACGGATTTGGCTGGTAAATTGTTTTCGATTCGCCAGATTTGCACTTGAACACTTCCGCCTTAGCTGGGAATGCCGCAATTAACGCAAGCCCTAAAATTATAGTTATTTTCATTAATTAATCCTCGAACAAGGCTTGTTAAAGTCGCTTTATTCTTTCGTGCGGAATCAGTTGCGCGTTAAAATGGCGACTATATCACAGCGCCTCTGTGTGATAAAATTAAACACTGTTTAATTGGATAATTATCGGGAGACATCGCATGGCTGTAACACTTCAACAAATAAGAGCGCAGCCGGGTTATCAAGGGCTGTCTGATGACGAGATCGTAAAACACGTAAACTCGCATGGTCTTGACGTTGAAGGTTACGATCCTATTCAACCGCCTCCAGAAGAAGCGGGGGCCGCTCGAAGTTATGTGGGGATACCTCTATCAAAAGGCGTTGCCGATATTGGCGGCGCCGCCGGTTATGGACTTGAGGCGGCGGGATTTGAGAAAGCCGGACGCTACTTGCAGGATTCCAATCAACAGGCACAGGATATGCTAACGGCCAGGCAGTCGAAGCGGGCCCAAGAAGATGCCGGAAAAACCCTGATCGATGATAACGGCAATTACGGCGGTTATAATTTAGGAACGCTGGCGCAGGACGTATTTGCTTCGGCTCCAGGTACACTGGCAATGGGTATGGCCGGTGCTCCGCTGGCTAAAGTCGGCACTGTTGCATCAAAGGCGCTGGGCATAGGCGAAAAACTAGCCAAGGTAGCCGGGTCAGGCGTACTGGGCAAAGGCCTTGCTGCCGGTATTGATACCGCCATTGGCAGCGCCGTAGGCTTTGGCGCATCCGAAGGTGTTTATTCAGGAGCCAGCAATGCCGCACAGATTCAGAACGAGATCCGCAATACCGACATTAACAAAATGTCCGAGCATCCGGTATTTGTCGAAACCTACCACAAAGAAACAGACCCCTCATTAACGCAGGATCAGAGGCTTTACCAAACGCGGGACATCCTGGCTCGCAAGGCCGGTGATGACGTATTCGCCGATACCGCGATAAAAACCGGGTTGATCTCAATGGCAACCGGCGGCGGCGTGTTCGGCATGGTGCGCGGCAATGCGACCAGGGCCGCAAGCGACGTGGCGGAAGGCGTATTAACGAAAGCCGTCAAGGGTTTTGCGCTGGAAGGATTGGCTCAGGAAGCCCCGCAATCGGCACTGGAACAACGCACCATGAACCAGGTCAAGCAAGATTATGTCAATCAAGGCCAAGACCTGAACCAAGGCGTACTGAATGCTGGGATTCAGGGCGGCATCGCTGGCGGCGTGATGGGCTTATTTGGCGGAGCTGGCGGAAATGCCCAAGTGACACATAAGGAAGCCGACCAGAAGCCGACCAATAATCTTGACTTAAACGCGGAAACCAGCGGCGAACAAACGCCTTTAGGATTGCCAGCGCCAAATAAAGGCCTTGAGTTTAATCGGTCTAGCAATGTGCCGAAAGACATCATCGTTTTTGATGACGGTTCGCAGATCGATGCACATGAGTTTTACCAAGACCGGCTGGCCGAACACGGCAACGAAGAACAGGCCAAAAATGAAACTTACTCAGCACTGAACGGCAAGCCTAATCCGGTTATCGGCATTCCCGAACTGGTATTTACCGCAGACGGAACCGCGCTGAACAAGCAAGACCTAATCAAAGGCTTTACCAATAACGGCGCTACCGAACAGCATGCGCTTGATTACATAAAAAAAATAACCGAAACACCCGTTAATGAAAGAACAGAGACCAATCTCGACCCGTACCGATTCCTGCAAGAACGCGATGCACAGGACAGCAAGCGGAATGATGAGCGATTCAATGCGCAACAATCCGATTTACCTGAAACAGATAATAGAGGCTCAGCAGAATACGATAATGCAACTACAGTGCCAGGTGGAGGCGCAGCTGAAACACAAGGAATCAATCCAATCAACCCCGTTAATTCGGCCACTCAGCCACAACAGGAGAACATCAATGGCGGAGAAAAAAACACCAGCGAAAATGCCTATGCCAAAACCGGGCAAGAAAGGCCGCTAAACCAACCAGCGCCCGATCAATCGGGCGCTAACCCAGCAATCCAGAGAACTAATGAAGAAACAGATCAAGCAATTACAGGCGCACAACCGGAAATACCCGGAGCAGGTCAGAATCCACCCGGAATTACTGAGGCTGGCGAACAAGCCAAAGGCGAGCCTATTGGATCGGATTCTGGGTTGCCGGACGTCTATAAGCCGTACCAAGGTAAAATAACCAAAACAACAGCAAAGGAAGGTATTGATTATTCGGCGCTTGATGATGCGAAAGATGCCAAGGGTAATCCTACGGGCTGGAAGATCTTTAGGTATGAAAATCAGGTTGGCATCTTGAATCCGGCGACAAAAGAAACTTATGTTTATCAGACCACCCCCAATAGCGGCTCAGACTTTGCCAGGGCGCATAGCGTCATGGGGAACCTTGCGGCTGATTTAGCAACAAAACGAGCGGATAATTTGCCCCAAGGTGAATTGGTATCGACTCCAGTTTACGGGAATAAGAATGAAAGCACGAATGCCACCACAAAACAAAGCCAAGAAATGGCTGAATCTGCGGACACATCCAGAAAGAATGCCAACGATAATGAATCGGCTTATGTACCGACGAATGAAGTGGACAAAGATGCGCCGGTTCTTGGTGCGCGGAGGGAGCAAGATCAAAGAAAACTTACATTTGGTGCGGATCACGCAAATGTAACCGAAGAACCTAATCAAGGGCAAGTTAATGTCGAAAGCAGCAAGACAGAAATTAAAGCGCAGAAAGAAAAGAGCGGAACGCAAGCAGCAATAAACCCAATCATTACCCGAAGCAAAGGCGCTCATCTTGTCGCTAAGATGAATGAGTTTAACCAGGCGAACCCGAACGCCATTGCCGC
>JAUXTH010000187.1 GCA_030679035.1 Methylobacter sp.
CATTTGTTCAAGTTTTAATTCCAGCTCTGCTGGAGTCAAAGCGAATTCTTCAGTAAGACGGAAAATACTCAGATTTTTAAACCACATGTGCAACAGATACCTTGTAAATAAAATGACTGCGTATTATCGCAAATTTGACGATGTAAAAATGAAAATTGTAACGGTATTGGTTGATGCGGGGAGATTTAAGCTTTCCGTGTGAATTAATTTGTGAGGTCTAGCGTTTGGGGTTATTATCCTGGCTCACTGTAGGTATTTATACTTAGATTTCCCGTAATTTTAGGTGAAATCGGCTGAATTTAGGTAACAGGACAAAGTCATAGAAATACCACCCAGCAGGTGATGTACGGTGTAGAACTTATTTGAAAAAAGGTTGCTATCAGAAAATTGATAAGGGTACAGCCTTGAAAACAAAGAAACAACAAGGTGATATACACCAATTTTTGAATTTTGAAATATACCTGCTTAGGTGTCTATTTAACGTTAGCTTTTTTACGTGTCAATTTTAAAGGGATTAGGTATGAATGATGTTGTACATGATAATTCAGAAATAAATATTATTGAGCATAATGACGCTCAATTAGATCTTTATTTCAAAATACATGAGAAAGCAAATTCAAAAAATGAAGAAATATCTAAGTCGTATAAGAATAATATTTTAGTTAAATTCTCAGATATAAAGGAATTACATTACAAGACGGTTCAATCAATAACATCTTTAAACCCTGTTAAAAGTAACATAGGAATAAGAATAGCAGTTTCACATAATGAGGGGGAGACTGATAAGTTTAATTCCTTTGAAGATTTTGAACGACACCATGTTACCAGCCCTAATCCAACTTCAAATCTTAGAATGTTATATACATTTGCGGTATATGATAATGAATCAGGAGTGTTTGAAAATTTTAAGGTTATAAACCAGATTCGATCAAGAGTTGCAGAATTAGAACAGGCTGAAAAAGAAGCCCCGCCTTTTATTCCACAAGCTTTTATTGCTAGTCTAGTTACTATCACGGCTAAGATAACAATTGAGTATGATGATTATGTGAAAGCAAGGCATTTCACTGCAATGTTTGACGAGTGGATTAGGGGGTGTGATGAATCCAACAATGTTAAAGGAATTAATTTTCTTAAAAGAAACTCTCATTTAATTACTAAATTTGGAAAGCTAACAATATATGCAATGTTAGCAATATTCACATCTAAAGCCATAGATGCAAATATTATAACTAGCGCATTAACAGTTAAGTTTGTAGTTATTTATGCGTCTGTATTTGTCATTTTTGGAAATGTTGTGGAACTCTTTCTAAGAAAAATAGAGAGTTCTATTGATGGATATTTAGCTTTGTCTTATTTAAATATCAACAAAGGTGATGCTAAACTAATTAAAGAATATTCTGGTCGTAACAAATCCTCAATATTTACAATATTTATTGGGTCTGTTGGCACTATCTTCATAGGACTTTTAACTTGTGCTGTTTATGACATTATAAAATGGTTTATTTTATTACCAAGCTAATAATCAAATTCACTTGACCGTAAAAAGCGTAAATAACTTGAGTCAGAGTCCAGCTCAGTAGGCTGGGTTGAATGCAATGAAACCCAGCATCGACGGTCATAAATCTGGGTTTCGCGTTGCTCTACCCAGCCTACGACACTGCGTGGTATCGCAAATTTGACGAGATAAAACTGAAGTAAATTACCCTCAAAACCACATCAACTTGGCCGCCATCACAAACAGCAGCAGCGAAAAATAGCGTTTCAATTCCTCAGAAAAACATGGGGTCAAGTCTTGCAATCACACACCAGACCTAACCTTGCGTCAACCGGAGCGCGGTTATGATGCGGTTTATTTTCAGCTTTCCGTGCCGCGCCCGGTTAGCTTCACGTTAGTTAGCAGGCAAGAAAGGATTCAAGAATGAAGATTGTCGATATATCAAAATTTGAAGATTCAGTTGTTTTGTACTTCGATACGAGCAACACGAGAATAAATGCTTACACCCTCGCTTCAATTTTAGTATCAATTGCAGATGCAGCAAAAGCAGCTAACTCATCAATAAATGCGGGACACGATATTGAAATAGTTGTCGAAGCAGTTGGTGAAGGAAGTTTTAAAGCAAAAATTTCGGCAGTTTATAGTGAATCTAAAAATATATTTTCGTCACAGATCGTTGCTGGGGTAATCATTGGACTGCTAAGTAATTACATTTATGAACGAGTATTTTCTCTTGATGAATCAATAAAAGTAGAAATAAACTCAGATGAAGTGATTATTGAAAAAGGTGATGAACGAATAGTTGTTCCACGTAATGTATACGACGCAACTAGAGAAGCTGAAAAAAACCCCAAGTTCGTTCAATCGATTGAAAGAACATTTCAAGCAATAGAAAAAGACTCTGATATAAAAGGCTTCGGTTTCGCAGAGTCAATGGATTCTGGAAAACCTAAAGTAATATTGTCACGAGAGGCTATAATTTTAGCTTCTGGTGAAGTTGTGGAGGCTGAAGGGGTTAGGGTTATTCCTGAAATTGTTGAGCTGCAAATTCTAAAAGCTATTCTTGAAAGAGGGAAAAGAAAGTGGGAGTTTATGTGGCGAGGAATTAAAATTTCCGCACCAATAACTTCTCAAAGTTTTTATACCGAATTTTTTAATCATGATATTACTATTGCTCCAGGTGATAGCCTTAAGGTTAAGCTAGAAATAAAACAAGTTCGGAATGAAGACACTGGAATATATGTTAATAAAAGTTACGAAGTGGTAGAAGTTTATAACCATATTCCTCGGTTAAAGCAGTCGTCACTAGAAAATACATAACGCTGTAAGGCGTGCGCAAAAATGGGGACGAAGGCCGATATTATTAAATAAAATGACTGCGCATTATCGCAAATTTGGCGACATAAAAATAAAGTAATGAGATAAATAATAGAATGCATATGACGCAGATTAGACAGATTTAAACGGATTTTCTTTTATCAGTGTTCATCAGCTAAATCCGCGTCATCTGTGTTCTATTTTCTAATTGCCAAATGTACAAGTTCAAAACCACATCAACTTGGCCGCCATCACAAACAGCAGCAGCGAAAAATAGCGTTTCAATTTCTCCGCAGGCAGTTTATGTGCCAGTTTTGCGCCTATCGGAGCGGTATAGGTGCTGGTCAGCACAATGCCCAGAAAAGCGGGGATATAG
>JAUXTH010000190.1 GCA_030679035.1 Methylobacter sp.
CAAAAAATAGGCATGGCAACCTTGCCCGTAGACGTTGACCTAGAACTATTGGAGATGACGCTTAAAACCTATGGTAGATGATGATACTTTTACTTATCATGTGAAACAGCAGCACCGTGATCAGATAAATACGGCGGCTCATTCCCTGATAACTAAGGAACGAATGCAGAAGCTTGATTTATTAATTCATCTGCTTTCAAATTTGACGCAGGCCCTTGTTGTCTGCGGCCCGGAAGGCATTGGTAAAACAACGCTGCTTGACGTTTTGCAAAAGCGCAAGACTGAATCGTGGCGGTATTGCCTTATGCAAGGTAACGCCGATTTAAGTTTTGAGGCGATTCATCGGCAATTAACCCAGTGCATAAAGGCTGATGCGCCGGTTAAGTCGCTATCAACGGCCTATAAACAGTACGAAAGCCAACATAAACAAGTCGTATTGATTGTTGATAATGCGGGCGAATTAGTACCCGGTTTGATCGCCGCTATCATTCAATATGCAGCCGCAAATCCTGTTTTAAGGGTGGTTTTCGCCTTAACGCATGACGAATTGCAGGTGAAACGCGGGTCTGATCGTGCCGTTGATGATTGCCATATCATTGAAATCCCCCCCTTATCAGAAAAGCAGTGCGGTGATTTTTTACAGGATCTGTCAACGAAACCCTATGCGAACTTGTCGTTTAAGGCAATCGGCGAAAACATGATAGCGCACATCTATCGGGATACGCACGGCGTTCCGGGAAGAATTATTGCCGAGGTATCCGGCTTATCCGGCGCGAAACCAAGTGGGAAGTTGAAATGGATACTTGTCCTTGCCGTTGCAGCAGCGATAGCCATAGCGTTTGGCGTTCAGTTGTTATCATCAAAAAACAAGGATAAGGAAGTCAGCGCGCCTGCCGCTGTTGAGCAGAAAGCTGACAATGTCGAAAGCGTTCCTACGCAGCCAGAGGCGCAGATAATGCTTCCGTTGCCGCCTGCTCAGCCAGTCATCCAGCCGCAGCAACCTGCTGCGCCGACAAGTGACGCGAAAGATGCGATAAAGCCTTCGGTTGAAATCAATGCAGGTAGTGATGGGCAGCAACTTGTTATTCCCGCAGTAAAACCTGATGCGTCCAGCACGATTGTTATTAAGCCGTTGCCTGAACCATTGGAAGCCCAGCCCGAGCCGGTGAGTGCGGTTCAGGTTGAGCAGAAACCAATCAATAAGCAATCTGTTGTCGCACAGCAGAAAACTGTTGAGCCGCTAGGCGTATCGCAAGAAAAAACAAAGCAGCCTGAGTTAAGTAAAGCAGCTAATGATGTTAAGCCGCCTATCCCTGAAAAACCGGTGATTAAAGCCCAGCCCGAGCTGGTGAATAAAGTTGTTGAACCGGCTGTTGCACAGCAGAAAATTGCCGAGCCGCTAGTGGTGTCGCGAGAAAAGCCAAAACCAGCGGAGCTGAGCAAACCGGTTAATAGTGTAGAACCGTTTGTGCCCAATAAGCTGGAAACTACTCCGATACCGAAAACGCCCATAGAAGTTGTGGCAGTCCCTAAAGAGCCAGTCATAGAGCCGACCGCACCTCAACTAGCAGAGCCTGGCCGCATCGGTTCCCAACCGATGGCGACGCTCCCATCTCCCCCGGCAGCCGGTCGCACTGGTTCCCTACCCGTTGCGACACTTCCGACCCCCAGGGATGGGGGAAGTGCGGCAAATGGTAGGGAACCATTGCCGCCACCATCCCTGGCAGTCGAAGCGTCATCGGCGCAATCTGATAATAATTTCACCTTGCAGCTTATGGTGTTATCAAAGCAATCCTCTGTTGACGACATGCTCAAAAAATACCCGGCGCTGGGGGCTGATATTAGAGTCATCAAGACGCTAGCCAAAGGCAAAGAGAAGTTTATTTTGGAATATGGTTCATATCCTGATGCTGGATCAGCCGATAAAGCCAGACAGTCCTTACCTTTTGAATTTCACAATGCACTGGTAAGAAAGCAAAAGTAGTGCCTGCCGGGCATAAAGGGCGACCGTATTGTCGCCCATGCGCTAAACACAAAAACTTTAAACCTGAATAATTAAATCCATGACTGCATTAAAAAACGATACCTTTATTAGAGCGCTGTTAAAGCAACCTGTGGAGTACACGCCGATTTGGATGATGCGCCAAGCGGGGCGTTATTTGCCGGAGTACAGACAAGTCAGGGAGCAGGCCGGTAGTTTTTTAGACCTGTGCACCAATCCCGAGCTGGCTTGCGAGGTCACCCTACAGCCGTTACGACGCTTTGATTTTGACGCGGCTATCTTGTTTTCGGACATATTGACCATTCCCGATGCGATGGGTTTGGGGCTTTATTTTACCGAAGGTGAAGGCCCTAAATTTACCCATCCGGTCAGAACAGCGGCCGATGTAAACAAGCTGCCGATTCCCGATCCTGAAACCGATTTGCGTTACGTCATTGATGCGGTTCGGCTGATACGGAAAAACCTGCAAGGCAGCGTGCCGCTAATCGGCTTTTCCGGCAGTCCCTGGACGCTGGCGACCTATATGGTCGAGGGCGGCAGCAGCAAGAGCTTTCAAAAAGTTAAAGGCATGATGTACGAGCAGCCCAAGCTGATGCATGTCATGCTGGATAAGTTGGCGCAATCGGTTGCCGCCTATTTGAATGCCCAGATTGAAGCCGGCGCTCAGGCGGTCATGTTGTTCGATACCTGGGGCGGCATGCTGACGACCGAAGATTATCTCGAATTTTCCTTATACTACGCCAAGCAAGTTAGGGCGCAGCTCAAAACGAATGTGGACGGCCAGCAAATTCCAACCATCCTGTTCACCAAAGGCGGCGGTCTTTGGCTGGAAGCCATGGCTGATTCCGGTTATGATGCGTTAGGCCTGGATTGGCAGACCGATATCGGTTTGGCGCGTACTCGCGTTGGTGATAAAGTCGCCTTGCAGGGTAATATGGATCCGGTTGCGCTTTATGCCGACCCTTCCGTCATCAGCGAAAAAGTGAAAACCATTTTGCATAAATACGGTGCGGGCTCAGGTCATGTGTTCAATTTGGGACACGGTATTTTGCCTGATATGAATCCTGATCATGTCAAGGCGATGGTCGATGCCGTGCATGAACACAGCCGGGCTTATCATCAGGCTTAAGCACCGAATATCATTCAATAACGGAGTTGCGACCATGAAAATAGTGAAAGTTTTATTGGCAGTCGGTTTGCTCGTTGGCAATGCGGGCGTTAGAGCGGAGAGCTCAGGCAAGCCGATTGACATCGTCGTACATAGAAGTCCGACCTGTACGTGTTGCGGCAAGTGGCTGGCGCATTTGAAAGAAAACAACTTCAATGTCGAAGACATCGTTACCGATGATGTACAGGGCATAAAGGATAAGCATGGCGTGACTCAGGAACTGGCTTCCTGCCACACGGCCATCGTCGATGGTTACGTTATAGAAGGCCATGTGCCCGCAAACGACATTAAAACGCTTTTGAAAACTAAGCCTAAAGTTGTCGGACTGGCTGTTCCCGGCATGGTTAACGGCAGTCCCGGTATGGAAATGGGCGATACAAAAGACCCATATAAAGTGGTGAGTTTCGATCATCAAAAGCAGGTCAAAGAATTTAACAGCTACGAAGGCACAAAATGATCTTGGCCGGTGATGTCGGCGGCACAAAAACCATCCTGGCGCTGTTTGATGTTGAAGGCGGTGAGGTCAAGTGCCTCAAAAAAGAGCAGTTTTCCAGCGCCCATTATCCAACCTTTACCGAGTTGCTGGCTTCGTTTTTGACCGATGCCGATTGCCCCCAAATAACGGCAGTTTGCATCGGCGTGGCCGGTATCGTTATCAATGGCCGCTGCGAAACCACCAACTTGCCTTGGGTGCTTAGTTGTAAAGAAATCGGGGCGCGTGTCAATAGCGAAAACGTCTGGTTGTTGAATGATTTGGAAGCCACCGCATGGGGCTTGCTCGATTTGCCGGAGCACAATTTTGTCGAATTGAATTCCGATGCGGAACCGAAGCAAGGCAACATAGCCGTGGTTGCCGCCGGAACCGGCTTAGGCGAGGCCATCATCGCCTGGGATGGCAACAAGCATCTCGTTCTTGCCAGCGAAGGCGGGCATGCCGATTTTGCGCCGACTAATGAGCAGGAAATCGCCTTGCTTAAATATATGCTGGAAAAATACCCTGAGCATATCAGCTGCGAGCGACTCATATCCGGTGAAGGTCTGGTCAATATTTATCAATTTCTCAAACACATCAATTACGCACCAGCCAACCCGGAAACCGAGCGGCACATGACAGAACGGGATCCAGCCGCAGTCATCGGCGAAGCGGGCGTTGCCGGTAGCGATGCGTTGTGCGTTGAAGCGGTAAAACTGTTTTGCAGGCTCTATGGTTCGGAAGCTGGGAATCTGGCGCTTAAATGCCTGCCTTATGGCGGCGTATATCTGGCCGGAGGCATAGGCGCAAAAATCCTTCCCGTGCTGCAACAAGGCGATTTTATGCGCGGCTTTTTGGCGAAAGGCCGCTGTCGGCCTGTGATGCAACAAATATCGGTAAAAGTCTGCACCAACCCCGAGGTCGCCTTGCTGGGCGCGCTCAGTTACGCGAAGAGGAAAGGCTAATGAAAATTGGTGTCCCCAAAGAAATAAAAGACCAGGAAGGCCGGGTTGCAGTCACGCCCGACGGCGCGTATTTTTTGATTCAAAAAGGGCATCAGGTTTTGATCGAGACCGATGCCGGATTGAACTCAGGCTTTAGCAACGAGCAATATCAACAAGCGGGTGCAGAGCTGGTTTCCACCTCCGTAGCCTGGGCTGTCGACCTAGTCGTCAAAGTCAAAGAGCCCCTGGAGTCCGAATATCAATATCTGGATCGCCAGATAGTTTTCACCTACCTCCATTTGGCTGGCGTGACGCCCAGCTTGACCCAAGAGCTGTTAAAAAAAGGCACAACCGCGATAGCCTACGAAACCCTGGAAGATGAACAAGGATGCTTGCCGCTGCTTGCGCCGATGAGCGCCGTTGCCGGAAATATGGCGACGCTGATGGGCGGCTACTATCTGGCCGAATTCAATCAGGGCAGGGGGGTTCAGCTAGGCAAAGTGCTGGGCAAACGGCATGGCAAGGTTGTGATCATCGGTGACGGCGTAGTGGGAC
This sequence comes from Methylobacter sp., assembly GCA_030679035.1. Classification (GTDB taxonomy): domain Bacteria; phylum Pseudomonadota; class Gammaproteobacteria; order Methylococcales; family Methylomonadaceae; genus Methylobacter_A. Next base: position 5,142 of record JAUXTH010000190.1, read on the forward strand.
AGCATGCAGCGCAAGTGGCTATGGGAATGGGAGCCAACGTGTTTGTCGCAGGCATCGATCCTGTGAAAATGCAGCAAACAAAAGCCGCGATATTGCCCGATGTGGAGTTCTTTTTGTCGAGTACAGAAGCTATCGCTGAACATGTAAAAGACGCCGATCTGGTCGTCGGAGCCGTGCTCATCCATGGCGCCAAAGCGCCGAAGATAATCAGCGAACAGATGATAAAGTCGATGGCGAAAGGCTCGGTTGTTGTCGATGTCAGCATCGATCAGGGCGGCTGCATAGAAACATCAAAGCCGACCTCGCACAGCAATCCGGTATTCATCCAGCACGGCGTCATCCATTATTGCGTGACCAACATGCCCGGCGCGTATCCCAGAACGTCCACCATCGCCTTGTCCGATACGACCTTGCCCTATGTCCTGAAAATAGCCGACGCCGGGAAAGCGTCTTTAATGACCGATAAAACACTGGTCAAAGCGATCAACACCTGTGACGGAAAAATCACCTGCAAAGCCGTAGCCGAAGGACTGGGCATGCTGGACAACTACCAGCCGATAGCCAATTTTAAATAGTTTTGCAGTGGCAGTTTAAGGTACGATAAGCACAAATGCCGATGTAGCTCAGTTGGTAGAGCAACTGATTCGTAATCAGTAGGTCGTGGGTTCGACTCCCATCATTGGCTCCAATTATATCAAAGGCTTGTATTGTTTCTCATGCAAGCCTTTGTTGTTTTCGGCGTAAAAATTGATATTGTGTAGCTGTTATTGTGCACGTTAAGAA
>JAUXTH010000010.1 GCA_030679035.1 Methylobacter sp.
TGCGTAAATTACTCCATGCTATACACGGTATGTTGAAGCATGATGTGCCTTTCGATAATACCCGTTTTTATGCAATTCCGGCATCTGTCGGATAGCTAAAAACCAATGAAATAAGTTTGACTTTAAACAGAGTATCTACGCCCTATTTAACCGCAGCGAAAGCTCGCGACAACACGGCTCGCGCGTCAAACATTGAATTTTTCGTATCTTCGGCGGCGCGGCTTGCCTCGGCTTCGGCTTGTTCGGCGCTACGGGAATACTCCAAAGTGTGAGCTGTAGCTTCTTGGGCTTGTTCATGTAATTTCTGAATAGCGTCACGCAGCCTTTGCGCATCATCGCGAGCCTGTTCAGCCAAGCGCTGGGCATCTTGCGTTTCCGAAAGCGCTTGTTGCAGTTGTGATAATACAAACTCGGCCTGACGATGAAGCCCCCGTATCCTATCCATAGAAGTTTGCGTTTCGCTGAGCTGTTGTCCAATTTCTTGAACGCGATTGGCCGACTGCTCACTAAACTGGGCTGCTTGGTTGGCGTGTTCCTGAGATTGTCCCGCTGCCTGACCGGCTGTATAAGCGGATGTTTGAGCAGCGCTGGCAAATCGAGCGGCTTGTAACGCTTCATTCTCCGCCTTAATGGCTGCCTGGGCTGCTGTTTGGGCGTTGCCGTTTGCATCCTGAGCTGAGTTGCCGGCATTTTCAGCCTGCTGTTGGGATTGTGCTGCACAATCTTGCGCCGTCCGCGCAGAAGTCTCGCTTTCAGTCACCGCACGAGCGGCCGATTCAGTGTGGGCGCGGGCTTCTTGCTCGGCACTGTTCGCATTTTCGGCGTTGGCCTTGGCTTGCTCGGCATTGCCGGCTGATGTCTGAGCGTGTTCCTGAGATTGCCCCGCCGCTTGACCGGCTGTATAAGCGGAGGTTTGAGCAGCGCTGGCAAATCGAGCAGCTTGTAGCGCTTCATCCTCTGCTTTGGTAGCTGCCTGGGCCGCTGTTTGGGCGCTGTCGTTAGCATTCTGAGCTGCGTTACCGGCAATTTCAGCATGTGTTTCAGCATGATGGCGAACTAATGCGGCTTGATGAGCATGCTGATCAGCTTGAACTGCGCGTTCGGATGCGGCTTGTACCTGTAGTTCAGCGGCTCGTTGAGATTGTTCAGCAGATTGAGCGAAATCTTCACAACGGTTTGCCGCCTCTCTAGCGCGTTCGGCTTCTTGATTGGCAATATCGAGTGCTTCGGAAATATGTTCGGACATGAGCGTTACCTTCTAATTTGGGTAATTTATTATGGTTTAAGGTTAATTGGATTCTATCAGCAAAAGTATTGCCTGAACAACATCGGCATCATCCAGATGAAAGTCGGGCAGACCCTGCCTCCGGCTTATGCTTGACATACCTTAGCATGACTACTGACATTGGCTAAAATAATTTCCTTGAAGGGGTACAGGAAGCGTAACGCTAGTGGAGCGGTGTGCGACGTCCCTCGCGTAACCAACGGCCGGGCGTTTTGACGAAGTTGTGCGCGTAACGGACGGAATGCTGTAGGGTGGATTCGCCGCTAGGCAATCCACACTGCAATTGCGACTTGATGTTCACACTGGAGGATTTAGCCCAAGGGCGGTGCAGCCTTGCGTGTGATCTTCACCTTGATGTCTGCTTTGGCTTTATGGAAGTTTTTACTTTTAGCTGGACGTTTGGCGACGCTCTTGGTTTGAACAATGCTTTTTGGCTGAATCTTGCTCTTGTTAATGGGCTTGATGCTGGTTCTGACCCGGCTGATCGTTTTAGGCTGAACCTTGTTAATGCTTCTGCTGTTATTTTTGCGCGCAGGCTTATGGTAACTGCGATTGGATGTCGTTACTGCATGTGTCGCGCCTCCATTGCCGCAATCCAGTTGGTAGGGCGGGTTGCCTGCCGAGCTGGTCGACATGGTGTTGATATTTCTTGTCGGCTCGGCGCTGGTTAGATTGGCGAACCCGTTATCCATTTTTTGCATCATTAACTGGTAGCGTTCTTTGCTGGTCGTGCCGCCCATGACCACGCCGATCAGGTGTTTGCCGTTTTGATGCGCCGCGCCGATCAGGTTGAAACCCGATCCGCAGGTAAATCCGGTTTTCATGCCTTCGGCGCCGGGATAGTTTGCGGTAAACTTGTTGATGCCGCGCAGTTCTGTGCCTTTGAAGTTGAAGCTGTGCGCAGCAAAGTAGTGATAATATTCGGGGAAATTGCGCTGCGCTTTCCAGGCCAGAACGGCCATATCGCGGGATGTGGTCACTTGCCAGTTGTTGGGCAGGCCGGTCGCGTTCATGAAATGGGTGTTGTACATGCCCAAGGAATGCGCTTTTGCGGACATATTACTGGCAAAGTTTTCTTCGGTGCCGCCCAGGTGTTCGGCAAGAACAACGGAAGCGTCATTTGCGGAACGGGTGATAATCGCCAAAATAGCGTCTTCGACGGTTATATGCTCACCGCGTCTTAAGCCCAGTTTGCTGTTGGGTTGCTGTGAGGCATGAGCCGATGCGGTCAATGAATCATGCAGATGAATTTGACCCGCTCTCAATGCGTCGAATGTCATGTACAGTGTCATGAGTTTGGTTAGCGAGGCGGGATACCATGACTGAGTCGCTTCTACTTCATGCAAGACGTTGCCGTTATCGGCGTCGATAATGATGGCGGCATGGCGGGCGTAACTGGCCTCGGGCACTGCAAACAGCCATACGGCATTTAAAACAAGTAGCGCTAGTTTAACTTTAGTCATTTAAAACGGGTCTCAGGAAAATCGATGGCCGAAAGCACAAGTGCGGCTTTGATGTCGGTGCATCAAGTCCACTCTACGTATCTTAAGGGGGTAAATTAGTTTTGTAGGATGTGCCGAGGAACGCAGGCGCATCATTCGCGGACGATGCGCGTCACTATGTTCAGAACATCCTACGCACTACAAATTTCAGAAGACGCAGATTATAAACTGCGATGTTTGTAATGCGTAAGCGGATTTTAATTTTCAGTAAAAATCGTGGTCAAAAGACAACTAAAACTTTATGCAGGTGTAAGGAGGCTCTCCCTTGCAAACCCCCCAGAAACTGCCGAAATCGCCTTCTTCGCTGGTTTTCCAAGTTTCTGAAAATGCTTCGAAGACTATGCCGCTCCAGCCTTTTTCAGCCAGTTTTTTGAATGTCGATTTGACGACCAGCGCCTGATTTTTCTTGCCTGCAACGCCGCAACGCTGCTGAGTGAATTTATTAGGTTCAGTGCCGCCTTCGGGGCCGTTCGGCCAGCCGAATTCTGTCAGTATTACTTCTTTACCGGGATAAGCCCGGCGTAGTTCTTCAATTCGTGCAATATGAAAATCAGCGGCTTTGTTTGCAGGGGTGCAAGGAATAACATCGGAATGTTTGTTTTCCCACCACGGAAAAACATTGATGCCTATCCAATCGACTTGCGCGCCGAAATTGGTTATGTGGCAGGGTGAAACGCGATTACACCATTCCCACCAGGTATCTATCGTGGTGATCGGCTGAGAGACGCCCGCTTCGCGCAAAGCGTTTATGCAGCGGGTGATTTCACCATCGAAGGCATAATCATTGCGGGTTCTGACTTCGGAACCGCAGCTTAGCTTTATGATGGTTTTGGGATAGGCTTTTGCGACTTCAATGCCTGCGCTTATGGAACGCGAATTGACGGCGATGTCATCGTCCAGCCAGATGATTGCAATGACTTTAATATGCCGGGCTTCGGCGGCGGCGAAGGTGTATTCCAGGCCATTCATGACGCCGTAGGTCATGATGCAGCGGAAAGGGGTTTCTTTGATTAATTTGTCCAATAGCTCATTGATTAACTCTTTGGACGGTTGCTCGCCGTAATCGGGGTTGAGCTTGCCTACATAGGGGCTGAAGGCAGCGCACTGTAAGACTTCTTTATGGGGCGGTTTTTTTACCTGCTCGCGTGCCGTTGCGTTTTGGCTCATAGCCAATGTGATGGAAACTATGATTAGTAACAATAACTGTTTCATGAAACCCTCTCAAGTAGGTTTAGGCTGGACGGGATTTGCAATGCAATTCGCATCATTCGCATGCTGTTGGCTTTATCTTTAGTATAGTGTTTGCACTTCAAAATTCGGTTTATAAAATCTCCTCACCCCAGCCCTCTCCAGCAGGAGAGGGCGTAAATGTGCCGAATTTTGATGTGCGATGGGTATAAAGGTGAGGAAGGGCAAGGGTAGGGCGTGCCGTGCGCGCCTTTTACCGATGCTTGAATTATCGTAGCTACTCAGCATTCTCAAACACAATGGAGCACTGATGACACGTATGGAGATGAATACAGATTAAATCTTATTTAATCATAATTATCAGCGTCATCAGTGTTCCATTTTGCTAACTGCTGAGTAGTTGGGGATTATCTTCCAATTCTTTGGTGCGCGCAGCACGACCTACTGATATTCAGCTCACTTCACCCATTTGTTTCTTACAACAAAAAACGGGACAACGCAGCCTATCAATACGCACAAAATCAACACGGCCCAAGTTACTTGGCTCCAGTCTACCGGATAAATATCGGCTTTGACCGGTTTGCTGATGCCGGGGATGCTGGGCAAATCGACATCGCCGCCATCGACTTTTAACTGCGCCTTCATGCCTTTTTCCATGTGCTGAGCCAATTCGCAATGTACGAGGTAGGTTTTTTTCTGGCTGGGCACAATCAGTGAAGCTTTCAATTCGCCTTGTCCGTAGAGTTCCAGGTGAAACATGCCCTGCGGGTAGATATAGCCCGGCAAGCCGTGAATCATCAATTGATGGCGGATCTGGTCATCATTGATGAAGGTGATATTGATTCGGGAGCAGGGCTTAACATCCCATTCCTGGTTGTCGAAAGCGAACATTTTACCGGGGAATTTCAGCGCGTGTTTTTGGCCGGCATGGATGGTGATGTTGACGTCGCCTGAAATCTTCGGGCAGTCTTTGGGCAGATTATCCCTGTTGGCGTTCATGATCATGCCTTTTTCATTCATCATCATACCATCCATCATCGCCATGGTTTCGTCGGCAAATGCCGCGTGGCAATGAAAGCCCAGCATTATCAGGAGTGTCACTAATAATTTCATAGCTTTTGCTTCCGTTTGTAAACCAGCACCACAAAGATAAACAGTCCTATGCCCAAACCGGCGGCCAAGCCAAAAATGATGATCTGAACATAATCGGGTGCAATTAAGCCGGCTTCTCCGAGTAATGGCGCAAAATCGCCTTCACCCCAGACCGCTTGTTTCTTGGCATAGTAATCTTTGTTGAATACTTGATCGAGCAGGGCGTCATGCATTTTCGGCATGCCTTGTTCGTCAATCATGGGCTTGTAGGCCAGGATAGCCATGTTGCCGCCAGGCTCCATGCCGTCGGTTGTGGTGCCTGTCGGCACATGGTCATGAAACATCCAGAGGCCGGGGCCGTAACTGTCCAAGCCGTTGTTTCGGGTGCTCAGACGTAAATCAAGTCGTTGCGCCGGTGCGATGTCGAATACATCCCGCGTTATCTGCGACCCCGCCGGTTGTTCAACGCCGTCATAAGCCGTGATGGTGGCCTTATGCCCGTGGATATGCAGTGCCACCAACGAGCGCTGGGCGTTGGCGACATGCAGTTTTATATCTTCATTTTCATTGGCGACGATCACCGCGTCCCTCAGCGTGTAAGGGAAGGAATGGCCGTTTAACATAAAGTAGTTTTCAAACGATTCGGTCATGTTGTATTCGCGGCTCATCCGGTGTGCGATTAGCCTTGGATCGTTCGCATTCTGTATGATTTTCGCCAGTTTTTTATCGACCGACTGATAATACAAGTCGTATTCCTGGCTGTAGGATTTTTGCACAGCAACCGAAGGATGGCGCACTTGTCCCGCGCCGATATTAAAGGTTTGCACCCAGTTATCGGGCTGATTTTCTTCGACGATAAACATGCCATTCAAGCCCATCATATAATGCTGGGCGGTTTGTACGTGGCAATGATAAAACATGGTTCCGGCATGCCGGGGCTGGATTTCATAGGTGTGGCTTTTGCCGGGGAACACCGGGTGTTCTTCCATGCCGTCATTATCGTCGCCGGCAGCGGTTACCCAGGCATGGTCGACGCCGTGAAGATGGATGGTGTGCGGCAAATAATGGGTATTTTCCAGCGTGACATAAACCTTGTCGCCCTGTTCAACCCGAATCACCGGCGAGGGCGCGCGCAGCAGCGGATTGGCGACCAGCGAGTTGAAGTTCTTAAGCGCCATGCCGCTGGATTTTGGCGCGAATACCCAAAGCCCAGGCTGGATGCCGGGGGCAATATCAAAGGTGTTGATCAGGAAGTCGCCGTCGGGACTCGCGCCGTTTAGCTCCACGACTTCCAGTTTGATACGGATGACGTCGGGGTCGCCGTCGTTGTCCAGGTCATCGGACATAGTCAACGCATCCTGAGCCAGATGCGTCTGCATCAAGGTCTGCATTGATACGTTGTTGGTGCCTTTGACAGCCACGGCAATGTCGTAAGGATTGTCCGGTTCGCAGGACGGCGCGGCTTCGATTTTTACGCCGTCGATAACCTGCGCCTGTCGCCAGTCGGGATGCTCGTTGGAGCAGGGTTTTTCCACAGCGACGGTTTCTGCTGAGCGGTTAAAGACGGTTGCGGGGGGCGTAATGCCTGCCTTTTGTGACGGAGTCGGTACAAAATATACGGCAACAGCGGTTAATACGGCGATAAGCAGTATTGCTAAAAGGATGAGGTATTTTTTGGGCATATAGCGATAGAAAATTTCTATAAAGTAGAGTTATTGTAAATGCCTGCCAAGTTAAAACCTAGGCGCATTTTTAAATGGCTTTCATGCGAAGATGAGTAAGGTAATCATCTTTGCTCAGGATACTCGGTTTTTTTTAATAACACAGCCGGGCATTATAATTGTTATAATTCCATGAAATTCTAATGTTCACCGGGTGAGTTATTCTTAGTGAAACATAAAACTCATCAGCCTTTATTGGTACAAATCTTTACTTGGTATTAAAGTATGTCTAATTCGAACTCGTACAACCCTGATCTTGATTGGACCCAAGTAAGGGAAACGTCCAAAATGCTCATTTTATCGGCCATTCAAGTGGAAGATATGATGAATGAGTCTGACTTGTCGGTCAACACGCTGACTGAATCGTTTACCTCCATCGTTGAACACATGCAAGCCATTAATGATCATCTGCTCGCTCTTGATTCCAGTGACATCAGGGATGAGGCATTAGCCTGCTGCGCAGAAACAACCGACAAAATTCAGGCTTCCATTATCGCTTTCCAGTTCTATGATCGGATGCAACAATGTTTGCAACATGTCACCTTAAACTTAAAAGGCTTGTCTGAACTGGTGGAAAGTCAGCGTCGTCTTTATAACCCGGAGGAGTGGCGGCAATTCCAGAGTCAAATCCGTTCCCGGTACACGATGGAGTCTGAAAAACTGATGTTCGATGCCATTGTGCAAGGTAAGACAGTAGAAGAAGCACTGGCGATAAAAAATGCGCATCAAGAAGAAGATGAGTCCGACAACATAGAGCTTTTTTGATAAATGATAATGCTTAAACGATTAGTCATAATTTGCGCATTACCCTCTTTTCTTGCCGGTTGTGCTGATTTTTCCGGTTCACAGCCTCCTGCTCCGGTGTATGGCGACCAACCCAAGACTCAAAAACAGGCAGCCAAAACACAAAAGAAATCCAAGTCGCGTAAAACACAATCCAAACAAGTTGTTAAAACGCAACCGCTTAAGGAATTCTCGGAAATAAAGCCAGAACCCTTGTTATCTTCAACGTCACCGACTTCAGAGCCGATAACTTTAGAGTCAGCACCTTTAGAAACGCAGCAACCCGCATTGCCGACGCCTCCTGAGGCTCGGGAAGAGCAGGAGCCATCTTTGTCGACATCTCCATTTGTTTCGGAAACGCCGAAATCACCGCCCCCGCCGTCTTCGGAATTGACACCGTTCGAGCCGATAGAGGCTACCGTGCCGTTATCGCCAGCGGTAGGCGCTTTAGTTTCAGCAGCCAATCATAACAGTAAAGACGGCGACCTGGATTCCGCGGCCGCTTCTATTGAACGCGCCATCAGAATCGAACCAAGAAATGCGACCTTGTTTTATAAACTGGCGCTATTAAGATTAAAACAGTCCAAGCCACATTTGGCAGAAGATCTGGCAAAGAAATCCGCGTTACTGGCTTCTACCGACAATACCTTGAAAAAACACTGCTGGTTACTGATCGCCCATGCTAGGGAACTGCAACAGGATTTTACCGGGGCAAAGGCTGCGCGGGCAAAGGCTGATGATTTTTGATGTCTGAAGTAAGGAAGTGCTGATTTAATCTTTCGGCTGGATCAGCGCAGAGGGTGCGAGCCCGTTAGTGGTGAGCGTGTCGAATCAGAAATGAAAATAATTTGCCCCGCGCTTCCTTATAACCGTTGGTAGGAATTGTCGATTCAAAATCAGTATTGGTTCATGATAAATGCCATAGGGGTGCGATAAACCCCGCTCAGACTCATTTTTAGCTATTAAGGAAGTCTACAGCCAAAGCATCGGTATCTTTTCAAATATGTCAGGAGAAAACGCATGAGCAAAATAGACGATATCAATATTGAACTACAACATATGCAGCAGCAAATGCAGACCTATTTGCAAATGCATTGGCGGCTTTTTCTGGCGGAAGGTGTTTTCTTCATTATCCTTGGACTTTGCGCTATTGTAGTGCCGCAGTTTTTTACGGTGGCGATAGTCGTATTTTTAGGCTGGATTTTGCTGTTCGGCGGGATAGTTCATGTTAGCCGGGCCTTTGTTTTTCAGAATATGCCTGGCTTTGGCGGATGGCTATTCATGGGCGTCTTGCAGGTTATCATCGGTTTATTGTTTGTCACCAAACCGGTTGCCGGTGCGCTGACGTTGACGATGCTGGTGACGGTGTTTTTTGCGCTGGAAGGTATTGCCAAAATTTCCCTGGCATTGATGATGCGCCCCTTGGCTAACTGGGGATTTATTCTGTTCAGCGGGTTTACGGCTTTGGTTTTTGCACTGATTATCTGGTTTAGCTGGTCCGAATCGGCGCATTGGCTGCTGGGCTTGTTTTTGGGTATTAACATGGTTTTTCTGGGCTGGTCACTGGTTAAAATAAGCTTGCACCATAAAGAGCAATAAGCTTTTTCAAGGGGAACGATGATGCAACAAAAACACAATAAAAAACTGATTGTAAAAGTGCTGGTTGTCGGCGCAATCATCGCCATTCTGAGCTATTTGTTTCATCCCGGCGTCGGGCAACTCAGTGTTATGCTCAACGGTGAACCGGTCGCTGAGCCGCTGGTTCGCTTTGCCGCCGTGCCGACCTTTTTGTTGATCATGATTATCACCGGCGTACTGATGGTGCTGCTGTTTTTAGGCGTCGGCGTGTTTATGTTCCTGTGTGCGATGTTCGTCGCATTGCTAGGAATTTTTATCATGGCGCCATATTTCTGGCCTGTACTGGTTATTGTTGCGCTGATGATAGCGCTGATGACTGTGGGGAATGGGAATAAAGAATGAGTGATTTAATTTCATAGTCATCACCTTGCTCTGCCCATTTATCTGTTCAGACGGTACAATATGAGTTATTACGATTAACTCATCGGTCTTGTTCAATATGGAAAAAATAAAGGTTCTTTTCGTCTGCATGGGCAACATCTGTCGTTCACCTACGGCTGAAGGCGTGTTTACAAAACTGATCAGGGATCATAAGCTGGACGCGCATTTTGCTATCGATTCAGCCGGTACGCATGCGTACCATGTGGGCCATGAACCGGACTTGCGTTCGCAAGCGGCGGCCCGAGAGCGGGGCGTTGATTTGTCCAGTTTGCGAGCCAGGCAAGTCATTCATGGGGATTTTGAGGATTTCGATTATGTATTGGCGATGGATGATGAAAATTATTCAATACTGATCGGTGCCTGTCCCGAGCAATACAAACCCAAAATCAAATATTTTCTTGATTACGCGCCGCATCTGAATGAGCGCCAAGTGCCCGATCCTTATTACGGCGGTCAATACGGTTTTGAGCGAGTGCTGGATTTGGTAGAAGAGGCTTCCGCAGGTTTTTTAAAAGCCCTGCGAGATTCCGGCAGCATTAAATAAAGAGGGGGCAATGTCATGGCAATCGTATCGAATACCGTAGCTTATCTGGATGGCGATGTAGTACTGGAAGCTTTTTTTGCCTTTGATGATGCACTGACAGGGCGCAGGCCGACGGTTTTAATCAATCATACTTGGGCCGGGCGAGATAATTTTGTTGCCGAGAAAGCCAAAAAACTTGCTGCTTTAGGTTATGTCGGCTTTGCGGTTGATATGTACGGCAAGGGCGTTTTAGGTACAAGCCCTGAAGAAAACATGAAGCTGATGCAGCCTTTTATGGCTGATCGGGCCATGCTGCAACAGCGCATGAAAGCGGCTTTGGCTGCGGTGAAATTGATGCCCTGGGTTGACGACAGCAAAATCGCTGCGATCGGCTTTTGTTTTGGCGGCTTGTGTTCGCTCGATCTGTCCAGAACAGGTGTCGATATTAAAGGCGTGGTCAGTTTTCATGGATTGCTGGTGCCGCCAGGAAATACGCAGGATAATGCCATTAAGGCAAAAATTCTGGCTTTGTGTGGACGGGATGACCCGTTGGTTCCGGCTGAACAGGTGCTTGCTTTTGAGCAGGAAATGACCGATGCGGGCGCAGACTGGCAGCTACATAGCTATGGCAATACCATGCATGGATTCACCAATCCGCTCGCCAATGATCCGGCATTCGGTACCGTGTATCAGCCTGACTCAGATCGGCGTTCATGGATAGCGATGCAGAACTTTTTGACGGAAATATTTGCCTGACGGGTGGAAATTGTAACTATTCAGGCGACCCCAATTTAAAGAACACCCCAAGCATCTAATCGGTAGAAAACCATAAATCACAAGAAGTACGAAGGAATCGTATTTTCGTGCTTTTCGTGCCTTTGGTGGACAATTCTTTTTAAAACACTATCAGCTTCGACACTAGTAAGACAATTTGTTATAATCCCTCACTTATTTCATGCCATGTAGTCGCACTTAACCCAAAAAAAAGCAATAAAAAGTGTTCGTACGTAGCCAGGAAACCATGCCGGTCTGAATGAGCGGCACACTGTAGTGTATAGGGATCAATGTCAAACTTCGCTAAAGAAATAATACCTGTCAATCTCGAAGATGAGATGAAACAGTCCTATCTCGATTACGCTATGAGCGTTATCGTCGGTCGAGCCCTTCCAGATGTCAGAGACGGCCTAAAGCCGGTGCATCGCCGTGTTTTATACGCGATGAGCGAGTTAGGCAATGACTGGAACAAACCTTATAAAAAATCGGCGCGTGTAGTCGGTGACGTGATCGGTAAGTATCACCCGCATGGCGATACGGCGGTTTACGACACGATGGTACGGATGGCGCAGAATTTCTCAATGCGCTATATGCTGATCGACGGGCAGGGCAATTTCGGTTCGGTAGACGGCGACTCGCCTGCGGCGATGCGTTATACCGAAGTGCGCATGTCAAAAATCGCCCATGAACTGCTGGCCGATTTGGACAAGGAAACGGTTGATTTTGCGCCGAACTATGATGAATCCGAATCTGAACCGAAAGTATTGCCGACACGGGTGCCGACTTTATTGATTAACGGTTCGTCCGGTATCGCGGTGGGCATGGCGACCAATATTCCGCCGCATAATTTGTCTGAAGTGATCAGCGCCTGTCTGGCGATGATCGATCAGCCGGATCTGACCGTACATGACTTGATGGCTCATATCCCAGGGCCTGATTTTCCTACCGCCGCCATTATCAACGGCGCTTCCGGCATTTACAACGCCTACACCACTGGGCGCGGCAAGATTTATCTGCGCGCACGATGCCATTTTGAAGACATCGGCGACAGCAGCCGTCAGGCGATTATCACCACGGAACTGCCTTACCAGGTCAACAAGGCCAGGCTGCTGGAAAAGATCGCCGAACTGGTTAAGGAAGGCAAGCTTGAAGGCATTTCCGGTTTGCGTGACGAGTCGGACAAAGACGGTATGCGCATGGTGATTGAGCTGCGTCGCGGCGAGATGCCTGAGGTGGTGTTAAACAATCTGTACAAGCAGACCCAATTCCAAACGGTGTTCGGCATCAACATGGTCGCCTTGCTGGATGGCCGTCCGCATTGCATGAATCTCCATGAGATTATCAGCGCATTTATCAATCACAGACGGGAAATTGTCACCCGCAGAACGATTTATAACCTGCGTAAGGCTAGGGAAAGGGCGCATATTTTAGAAGGGCTTGCGGTTGCGTTAGCCAATATCGACGAAATGATTGCGCTGATCAAGGCGGCTGCCACACCCGCCGACGCTAAAGTCGGTTTGTTGGAGAAAAGCTGGGATGCAGGACTGGTTGCAGCGCTGCTGGATCGCGCCGATGCGGATCGTTCAAGGCCGGATGATTTGGCCGTAGAGTTCGGCATTCATGCCGGAATTTATCGTCTGTCAGAAACCCAGGCTCAGGCCATTCTTGAATTGCGTCTGCATCGCCTGACCGGCCTGGAGCAGGACAAGATAGTCAATGAATACAAGCAGCTGCTGGAACAAATTGATGAGTACCTGTTTATTCTGGGCAGCGATGTCCGCCTGATGGAAATCATCAGGGAAGAGCTGGTGGCGATCAAGGAGCAGTATTCCGACGAACGGCGCACAGAAATTTTACAAAATCATTCGGATTTGTCCGATGAAGACCTGATTACCGAGGAAGATATGGTCGTGACCATGTCGCACGAAGGCTATGTCAAGTCTCAGCCGCTTACCGATTACAAGGCGCAACGGCGCGGCGGCCGCGGCAAATCGGCGACCGCTACTAAAGAGCTGGATTATGTCGACAAGCTGATTGTGGCCAATACCCACGATACTATTTTGTGCTTCTCTTCGCGGGGCAAGGTTTACTGGCTTAAGGTCTATCAATTGCCGGTTGCCAGCCGTGCGGCCAGGGGTAAGCCTTTCGTCAACTTGTTGCCATTGGAGCAAGGCGAAAAAATCAATGCGATGCTGCCGATACGAGAATTTACCGACAGCAAATTTATCTTTATGGCAACATCGGCGGGCACCGTTAAAAAGACCCCGTTAAAAGAATTCGAGCGCCAACGCACTAACGGTAAAATCGCGATTGATTTAAGAGAAGACGATACGCTGGTGGGTGTTGCGGTGACCGATGGACACCAAAACGTGCTGTTGTTTAGCAGCACCGGCAAGGCGGTCTGCTTTAACGAAGAAGATGTGCGCTCGATGGGCAGAACGGCATCCGGCGTGCGCGGAATTCGTTTGCAGGAAGGGCAAAAAGTCATTTCCCTGATTATCGCTTCCGAAGGCACGGTGTTGAATATCACCGAGAACGGCTACGGCAAGCGCACCAAGCTCGAAGAGTTTACCTGCCATAAACGTGGCGGCCAGGGTTTGATTGCGATACAAACCTCTGCGCGTAACGGCGCAGTGGTTGGCGCGGTGCTGGTTAACGACAATGACGAAATCATGCTGATTACCGATGGCGGTACTTTGGTTCGTACTCCGGTTGACGGCATTTCTGTGGTTGGCCGCAATACTCAGGGCGTAACGATTATCAAGCTTGATAAGAAAGAAAAAGTGATCGGGGTTGACCGTATCGAAGGCTTGGCAGGGGTGGATGATGCCGATGATGAAGACGCTCTTTTAGATGATGCTGAATCAGAACTGGATGCATCGGATGAAACAACAAATGACGATAGTGAATCAGGTGAGGAATCGTAATGTCCAGAGTTTATAATTTCAGCGCAGGGCCGTCGGCATTCCCTGAATCGGTATTGCAGCAAGCGCAGCAGGAAATGCTGGAATGGCGCGATAGCGGCATGTCGGTCATGGAAATGAGTCATCGCGGCAAGCATTTCTCTGTGATTGCCGAAGAACTGGAAAGCGATTTGAGATCGCTGCTGGCTGTTCCTGAAAACTATAAAGTTTTGTTCCTGCAAGGCGGTGCATCGGCGCAGTTTTCGCTGATACCGCAGAATATCCTGAACGGCAAAACCAAAGCCTGTTATTTGAAAACCGGCGCCTGGTCGGAAAAAGCCATCAAGGATGCAGGCGCTTATTGCGATGCGGTAGTCAGCGCCAGTTCGGAAGATACGAAATTCACCACGATTCCCGAGGCTTCAAGCTGGGCCATCGATAGCGAAGCGGCCTATCTGCACTATACCTCGAACGAAACTATCCATGGCGTGGAGTTTCAATCTTGCCCTGACAGCAAGGGCTTGCCGCTGGTGTCGGATATGTCGTCGAATATTTTATCGCGCAAGATCGATGTCAGTCAGTACGGCCTGATTTATGCCGGAACGCAGAAAAACATGGGGCCTGCTGGCGTCACCGTGGTAATCATCAGGGACGATTTAGTCGGTCATGCGCCTAAATCCGTGCCTCCGGTTTTCAACTATGCCGAGCAGGCAAAGAACCAGTCCATGTTGAATACGCCGGCAACCTATAGTTGGTATTTGACCGGGTTGGTGCTTAAGTGGTTAAAAGGGCAGGGTGGCGTCGAAGGTATCGAGCAACGCAATATCACTAAAGCGGCGAAACTGTATCAGGCCATCGACCAGTCGGCTTTGTATTCCAATCCGGTAGAAATAGCATCCCGTTCGCGAATGAATGTGCCGTTTATTCTGGCCGACGAAAGCCTGGATAAGCCGTTTTTGGCCGCTGCCGAAGCCAATGGTTTGTTTGAGCTGAAAGGCCATCGTTCGGTGGGCGGCATGAGGGCGAGTATTTATAATGCGATGCCGGAAGCCGGTGTGCAGGCCTTGATCGATTTCATGGCTGAGTTTGAACGCACTCATTAACCGAAAACCGTAATTACTCAGCTATTGAATATAATGGAACGCAGATAACGCAGATGAATATGATTACCGCAGATAATCTTATTTAATCATAACTATCAGCGTCATCAGCGTTCCATTTTCTAACTGTTGAGTCGTTACCGAAAACCTAATATTTGAATCAGGCCGCCATGTCATCCGTCACCCCGCTTTCTGAATTAAGAGACAAAATTGATGCAATCGATAAGCAGATTCTGCAATTGATGAATCAACGTGCGTCTTGCGCAATGGAAGTTGCCAAAACCAAGATTGCGCAGGGTGAGAATGGCTCATTTTACCGCCCGGATCGTGAGTCATTGGTGTTGCGGCGCATCAAGGACCTGAATCAGGGGCCTTTGTCCGACGATACCGCCGCTCATTTTTTCAGGGAATTGATGTCGGCGTGTTTGGCGCTGGAAAAACCCCTGGACGTGGCGTATTTAGGTCCCGAGGGCACATTTACCCAGCAAGCCGCAATTAAACATTTCGGCTCTGCGGTTAAAACCGTACCGGCTGCAACCATTAACGATATTTTTAATGCGGTTGAGAGCGGCAACTGCCAGTTCGGCGTCGTGCCGGTCGAAAATTCTACCGAGGGCGTCATCAGCCATACGCTGGACAGGTTTTTGAATTCGCCGCTAAAAGTATGCGGCGAAGTTGAAATCAGGGTACATCAAAACTTGTTGGGGCTGGTGGACAGCCTGGATGAAGTGACCGAGGTGTTTTCGCATCAGCAATCCCTGGCTCAGTGTCGGCAATGGCTGGATAATCATTTGCCGAACGCGAAACGGACAGCGGTCAACAGCAACACCGAGGCCGCCAGGTTGGCGTCAACCAATAAACAGGCCGTTGCGATAGCGGGCATCGTTGCCGCTGAAATTTATCAGCTGAATGTCATCGAAAAAAATATCGAAGACGAACCCAACAATACCACTCGCTTTATCATTATCGGACAGCAAATATCGTCTTCCACCGGCAACGATAAAACCTCGCTGGTTGTTTCCACGGGCAATCAGCCCGGCGCGCTGTACCGGATACTGGAGCCTTTCGCGAGATTTAACATCGGCATGGTGCATATTGAATCCAGACCGTCGCGCCAGGGATTATGGGACTATGTGTTTTTTATCGATATTGAAGGCCATAGCGAAGATGACGATGTCGCCCAGGCTCTGGCTATATTGAAAGACAACGTCAACATGCTCAAGCTATTGGGTTCCTATCCTAAGGCTGTTCTTTAATTATGATAATGGAACACGGATGACGCTGATTGGGGCGGATTTAAACGGATTTTTTCTTTTTTATCAGTGATCATCAGTTTAATCCGCGTCATCCGTGTTCTATTTTTCTAACTGCTAAGTAATTTTCCTCATACTTTCGCCTAACTGCAACCAATGAATAACAGCGACAATATATACAGCCTTGCCGTGTCCGGCGTGCAAAAGCTGATCCCTTATACACCCGGCAAGCCGATTGAAGAACTTGAGCGCGAGTTGGGGCTTTCTAACATCATAAAGCTTGCGTCCAATGAAAATCCTTTAGGGCCAGGAAAAAAAGCCTTGGCTGCGATACAGGCGACGTTGAAGGATTTGGCCTTGTACCCGGACGGCAACGGTTTTAATCTAAAACATGCGTTAGCTGATAAATATGCCGTCGATATGAGCCAGATTACATTGGGCAATGGCTCCAATGAAATTCTTGAGCTCGTGGCCAGGGCGTTCTTAACGCCGGGACTTGAAGTGGTTTTTTCGCAGCATGCTTTTGCGGTGTATCCAATCGTAACCCAAGCAGTCGGTGCTACGGCGGTTGTCGCCCCCGCATTAAATTACGGTCACGATCTGGATGCGATGTTGCAACGGGTTAATGACAAAACGCGGCTGGTTTTTATAGCGAATCCCAATAACCCAACCGGCACATTGTTGGATCATGGTCGTTTGGAGTCCTTTATTGGGGCATTGCCGGACACTTGCATCTGTGTGCTCGATGAAGCCTATTGTGAATTTGTTGGTGACCAAGGTGCGGACAATTCAATCACCTGGCTGAGACAATACCCTAACTTGTTAATTACCCGCACCTTTTCCAAGGCCTACGGTTTGGCCGGATTGCGCATAGGATATGGCTTATCCAGCCCACAACTGGCCGACATCCTGAATCGGGTGCGCCAACCTTTCAATAATAATATGTTGGCCTTGGCTGCCGCCGAAGCGGCGTTGACGGATATTGAACATTTGCAAAACACCATTGCCGTTAATGCTCAAGGTATGCAGTTTATCACCGATGGCTTTAAGAAACTGGGCTTGGAATGGATTCCATCGGCAGGTAATTTTGTGTTGGTCGACCTCAAGCAGCCTGCGATGCCGATTTATGAGGCATTGCTGCGCAAAGGGGTTATCGTCAGGCCGGTTGGCGTCTATGAATTGCCCAATCACCTGCGCATTACTATCGGCACGCAGGCGGAAAATCAGTTGTTTCTACAAGCATTAACTGACGTTTTATCGGGCAATGTTTAACCGACTTTGCATTATCGGCGTCGGCTTGATAGGTGGGTCTATCGCCCGAGCCGCACGGCAGAACGGTTTATGCAATAACATAGTCGGCTACGGTCGAAAGCTCGATGAGCAAAATCTGCAAACGGCGAAAAATTTGGGTGTTATTGACGACTATACGCTGGAGCTTTCGGAAGCTGTTCAAGGTGCGGATTGTGTAGTCATTGCGACGCCGGTTGCTAGCATCGAAAGCATTTTTGCCCAGCTTAAGCCGCTGTGGTCGGATGAGGCGATTTATACCGATGTCGGCAGCACCAAAGGCAGCGTTATTGCCGCAGCAGAACGGGTTTTCGGTGTTGTGCCGGATAACCTGGTTCCGGCCCATCCCATCGCCGGAGCAGAGAACAGTGGGGTGACGGCGTCGGTTGACGATTTATTTCTGAATAAACGCCTGATCATCACGCCGGTCGACAATACCCGGCCTGATGCAGTGCAAAAAATCCAGTCTTTCTGGCAGCGGCTGGGGTCGTTGGTGTCGGTGATGGATGTGCAGCATCATGACAGCGTATTGGCCGCAACCAGCCATTTGCCGCATATTCTGGCCTTTGCCTTGGTCGATATGCTTGGTCATAAAGACGAGCAAAGCGAGATTTTTCAATATGCGGCAGGCGGATTCAAGGATTTTACCCGGATTGCTTCCAGCGACCCGACCATGTGGCGGGATATTTGCGCTGCCAATAAAGACGAAATCATCCCTTTAATCGAGCAGTTAAAGGGAGAATTGGATAAAATACAACGTTTGCTGGAAACGAATGATAGCCGGCAGCTTTTTGAAACCTTTACGTATGCCAGAAACGCACGGCAACGCTTTCTTGACCAGCTCGATAATAATTAATATGTCAAAATCAATCACATTTTACGTTCAACCAGGCGGTAAATTACAAGGCGAGGCTCGTGTGCCTGGCGATAAATCAATGTCGCATCGTTCAATCATGCTGGGATCGCTGGCCGAAGGCGTGACTCATGTCAAAGGCTTTCTTGAAGCGGAAGATGCGCTGGCAACCTTGCAGGCTTTTCGCGATATGGGCGTTGAAATTGAAGGCCCGGTCAATGGCGAACTGACTATACACGGCGTCGGCAAGCACGGCTTAAAAGCGCCGAAAAATGATCTGTATCTGGGCAACTCAGGCACATCAATGCGTTTGTTGAGCGGTTTATTGGCAGGTCAGGCATTCAACTCAGTATTAACCGGCGATAAATCATTGTCCGGCAGACCGATGAAACGGGTCACCGAGCCATTGGCGGCGATGGGCGCGGATATAAAAACCACTGAGAAAGGCACCGCGCCTCTGCACATTACCGGCAGGGCAGGGCAGTTGACCGGTATTGATTATGCGATGCCGATAGCCAGCGCCCAGGTCAAATCCTGCCTGTTACTGGCAGGCATGTATGCGCAAGGCGTAACCAGCGTTACCGAACCTGCGCCTACCCGCGATCATACCGAACGCATGCTGACCGGTTTTAATTATCCGGTGAAGCAAGAAGGCAATAAAGTCAGCATTACCGCTGAAGGCCGTTTAACGGCAGCCGATATTGATGTGCCCAGCGATATTTCATCAGCGGCATTTTTCCTGGTCGGGGCATCCATCGCGCCGGGTTCCGATCTGCTGTTGAGACATGTGGGTATTAATCCTACGCGCACCGGCGTCATCGACATCCTGAGATTAATGGGTGCCAACATTGAAGTCCTTAACGAACGCACCGTCGGCGGCGAACCGGTTGCCGACCTGCACGTTGTTTACAGTCCACTCAAAGGCATAGACATTCCCGAGCATCTGGTGCCATTGGCCATTGATGAGTTTCCTGTGTTGTTTGTTGCCGCAGCCTGTGCAGAAGGTCAAACACGGTTAACCGGTGCGGAAGAGCTCAGGGTAAAGGAATCTGATCGTATCCAGGTGATGGCTGACGGCCTGCAAATTTTGGGCGTAGATGCTCAATCGACCGAAGACGGCATGATTATTCAGGGCGGTTCGATAGGCGGCGGTGAAGTTATATCGCATGGCGACCACCGAATTGCGATGTCGTTTTCAATTGCCGGACTACGCGCCAATGCGCCTATTACTATCCACGATTGTGAAAATGTGAATACCTCGTTTCCTGAGTTTAGGGACTTGGCAAGGCGCTTGGGTCTTGATCTGGTTTGCAGGGAAGAATAATGACAGTGCCTGTATTGACTATTGATGGTCCTAGCGGCGCAGGAAAAGGCACGGTTAGTCGGGCGGTTGCGAAAAAATTGGGCTGGAACTATCTGGATAGCGGCTCTATCTATCGTTCATTGGCAATTGCGGCGTTAAAACAGGCTGCTGATCTGGAAGATGAAGCGATCATTGCCGATATAGCCCAAGCAATGGTGTTGGAATTTGATTGCGGCGATGAACTGATCGTTAAGCTGAACGGTGAGGACATAACCGCCCAGTTAGGCCTTGAGAGCACAGGTAATGCAGCCTCCGTCGTGGCGGCACTGCCAGAAGTCAGGCGTGTTTTGTTGCAAAAACAAAAAGACTTCAAACAACTGCCGGGGCTGGTTGCAGACGGACGAGACATGGGGACTGTAGTTTTTCCTGATGCCCAAAACAAGGTGTTTTTAACCGCCAGCGCAGATGAAAGAGCGAAGAGGCGATATAAACAGTTGAAAGAAAAAGGGATTGATGCTAACCTAGCGCAGATAACAAATGAGATAGAAGAGCGAGATCGTCGGGATATGGAGCGTAAGTCAGCTCCGTTAGCTATGGCCAGTGACGCGCTGTATATCGATTCTTCGGATATGGCATTAAATGCTGTTATTGAAGAAGTACTGAATTTAATCCGTTAAGGATTTTTTACGTGGTCACCTCAAGTTGTTTGCGTGTGATCTTTTTTTAACTTTGATAAAGAAAAGGCTTGTTGTTGTTTCGACAGGCTTGGGAATGGAAAATGAGCGAAAGCTTTGCTGAATTATTTGAAGAAAGTCTAATCAAGACGGAAATGCGTCCTGGTGCCATGTTAATGGGTACGGTTGTTGATATCGAAAACGATATGATCATCGTCAGCACCCATTCTAAATCAGAAGGTGTCATTCCAAAATGGCAGTTTCTAAATAACGATGGCGAATTAGAAGTTGCCATTGGCGACGAAGTTGAGGTTGCCCTTGATTTATTTGAAGACGGCTTAGGTGCCACACTTCTTTCTCGTGATAAAGCGAAGAAAAACAAAGCTTGGTCCGAACTTGAAAATGCTTTTGAAAAAGAAGCAACCATTATCGGTCGCATTACCGGTAAAGTTCGCGGTGGTTTCACCGTGGCGGTTGGCGCATTACGTGCTTTCTTGCCTGGCTCATTGGTTGATGTTCGCCCGATCAGAGACACGACTTTCCTGGAAAATCGTGATCTGGAATTCAAAGTTATAAAAATCGATCAAAAACGTAACAACGTGGTTCTGTCTCGTCGTGCAGTTGTAGAAAAAGAATACAGCGCAGAAAGAGAAGAATTGCTGAAAACGCTGGAAGAAGGCGCAGTTGTTACCGGTGTGGTTAAGAACCTGACTGATTACGGCGCGTTTATCGATCTTGGCGGTATTGACGGTCTGTTACACATCACTGATATGGCATGGAGACGCGTACGTCATCCGTCCGAGTGTGTAGAAATCGGCCAGGAAATTAAAGTTAAAGTCCTGAAATACGACAAAGATAAAAACCGTGTTTCATTAGGCATGAAGCAAATGGGTGAAGATCCATGGCAAAACATTGCCCGTCGCTATCCAGCCGGCACACGTGTATTCGGTAAAGTAAACAACCTGACCGATTACGGCTGCTTTGTTGAAATTGAAGAAGGCGTAGAAGGTTTGGTTCACGTTTCTGAAATGGACTGGACCAACAAAAACGTTAATCCTTCTAAACTCGTTCAGTTGGGCGATGAAGTCGAAGTGATGGTTCTGGAAATTGACGAAGAACGTCGTCGTATTTCTTTAGGCATGAAGCAGTGCAAAACCAATCCTTGGGATGAATTTGCAGCAACACATAACAAAGGCGACAAAATCTCTGGAAAAATCAAATCAATTACTGATTTTGGTATTTTCATCGGTCTTGATGGCGGTATCGATGGTCTGGTTCACATGTCTGATATTTCTTGGGCAGATGAAGGTGAAGCTTCGGTTCGTGATTTCAAAAAAGGCGATGAACTGGAGACTGTTATCCTGGCGGTTGATTCTGAACGCGAACGTATCTCTTTAGGTATCAAACAACTTGAACAAGATCCATTCCAAAACTTCCTAGCTACTCACGAAAAGGGTAGTTTGGTAAAAGGAACGGTTAAAGAAGTTGATGCTAAAGGTGCAGTTATCACTTTAGCTGATAATGTTGAAGGCTACTTACGCGCTTCTGAGATTCAACGTGATCGCGTTGAAGATGCCAGAACCTTGTTAAAAGAAGGCGACGAGCTTGAAGCTAAGTTCATCGGCGTAGACAAGAAAAGCAAATCAATTTCTTTATCTATTAAAGCTAAAGATTCTGATGAAGAGACTCATACGATTAAAGATCATTCCCAGCAATCAATTGGCGCACCAACTTTCGCCGATATCTTTAAGCAAATGGAAAAATAAAAATCATGAGGGGGTATGTATCCGTACATATCCCCTGTGTTTATTTGTTTTCGCAGGATAGAATGTGACAAAATCAGAATTAATTGAAGCACTTGCTAAACATCAACCGCATCTGGCACAGAAAGATGTAGAGATAGCGGTAAAATGTATCATTGAACAAATGAATCAGGCGTTATCTTCCGGTGAAAGAATCGAGATCAGAGGTTTTGGTAGTTTTTCACTACATTTGCGTCCTCCTCGCATGGGGCGTAACCCTAAAACAGGTGAATCGGTAGCGTTATCAAAAAAACATGTACCGCATTTCAAGCCTGGCAAGGAATTGCGTGACCGTGTGGATGCTTCGCGGAATAAATGTAAGATAGTCGATTAATTGCTAGTGTATTGAAGCTCTGCAAAACATAGTTGCAGGGCTTTAATTTTTTGTAGGCCCCTCCTTTTTATTTATTCCCCCATAGTTGCTTAAGCTTTTGTCGATTCAATGCCAGCCACTGAATCGCAATGATAGGTATTGCCGATTCTATCTCGCCGTTTTCCAGCATAAGATACACCTCATTAAAATCAACGGCACGCACCAAAATATCCTCGTCCTCGTGATCTAAGCCATGAATGCCGCCCACTTGCGTGCTATCTACTTTGCCGCAAAACAGCGTGATCCACTCTGAGAAAGCGCCCGGCGTGGTATAAAACTCATTGATAACCATCAATTGTTCAATTTCACAGCCCGCCTCCTCCAACGATTCACGATAAGCGACTTCCTCGGCCGATTCGCCTTCCTCTATCGCTCCTGCAACAATTTCGACCAGCCAGGCTCTATCAGGATGTAAAATTGCGGCGGCGGTTCTGAACTGTTCGATCAGCACCACCTTGTCGGCATCGGGATCATATAATAGAACCGCAACGCAGCTGCCGCGCATGAATAGCTCGCGGGTTATTTCTGCGCTCCAGCCTCCGCCAAACAAGGTGTGTTTAAGGCGGTATTTTTCCACGCGGAAAAAGCCCTGATAGACGATTTCCTTAGCCAAAACATCAAACTGTTTATCCATGGTTACCGTTGTACTCAACTTTATAAATAATGCCGAGCTTATCGTCGCTAATCAATAGGCTGCCATTAGGCATTTCCAGAATATCGACCGGGCGGCCAAGCACATTGCTGTCTTTGTTTAGCCAGCCATCAATAAAAACCTGTTCGGCAACAGGCTTGCCCTGATTGAATTTTACCAAGGCAACACGATAACCGTGTGGCTCAGACCGGTTCCATGAACCGTGCTCAGCGACAAATAATTGATTTTGATATTCGACAGGGAATTGCTTGCCCCGATAAAAACGCAGCCCCAACGGTGCTATATGAGCCTTAAATTTCCATGCCGGTGCGGTAAATTGCGAGCACTTCTTACCGGCGGCGAACTCGGGGTCGGGAATGTCGCCGCCATGACAATAGGGAAAACCAAAATGTTCGCCGATAGTCGTCCACCGATTAAGTTCATCGGGCGGCAGGTCATCGCCCAAATAATCACGGCCATTCTCGGTAAAAAACAAGGCATCGGTTTCCGGTTGCCAGTCAAAGCCGACCGAACTTCTGATACCTCTGGCAAGTATTTCAAAACCGCTGCCATCTGCATTTAACCTGACCAGCGAGGAATAGATCGGTTTTTCAGGCTCACAAATATTGCACGGCGCTCCAACTGAGGTGTACAGCTTATTGTCAGGGCCAAAGCGCAGATATTTCCATCCGTGGTGCTCCTCTGATGGAAATTGATTGTAAACCACAACAGGTTTAGGCGGATTAGCCAACTGCTGAGTAATGCGGTCAAAACGGATAATGCGGTTAACTTCCGCCACATACAGTGAATCGTTTTTGTAAGCAACGCCGTTGGGCAGATATAAATGGTTAGCAATCACATAACGCTTATCCGCTACGCCGTCGCTATTGCTGTCCTGTACGGCATAAATCACGCCTTCAGAACCCGTACCTACAAACACCACACCGTTATCGCCCAAGGCCAAACTTCGGGCATTAGGCAGGTTATCGGCAAAAATAGACAAGGTGAAACCTTGGGGTACATGCAGTTGCTTTAGAATATTCTGATGACTGCTTGGCTGTGCAAAAACCAAGTAAGGGCTAATTAAAAACAAAGTACTCAAGATTACTTTTATAATAGACATGACAATAACCTCCATCAATGAACTTAAGCTATATTAGCACTGTTAGGAGGCTTGGAATGTGTTATTCAAGCCCCATATCGATTAAATCTTAACTTAAAAAAGGCTCAAATATATGATGCGTATTTTTCTTTTTCTTGCGACCAATGCGGCTATATTGGTTGTGGTCAGTATTATTTTTAATGTCTTAGGTTTAAGTGGCACTCTGGATGCTCAAGGTGTCGATCTTAATCTGAATGCTCTTTTAGTCATGTCGGCCATCATCGGCATGACCGGTTCGGTTATTTCTTTGGCGATGTCAAAATGGTCGGCAAAAAGGGCGATGGGCGTACACGTTATCGAACAGCCTCAGAATCAAACCGAGCAATGGTTGATCGAGATCGTGGCTAGACAAGCCAAGCAGGCGGGTATCGGTATGCCGGAAGTCGGTATATTCCAAACGCCTGATGCCAATGCTTTTGCTACTGGCATGAGTAAAAACAATGCGTTGGTAGCGGTCAGTACCGGCTTGCTGCAAAACATGAAAGCCGATGAAGTCGAAGCGGTAGTCGGCCATGAAATCAGCCATGTAGCCAACGGCGATATGGTAACGATGGCGTTGATGCAGGGCGTGGTAAATACCTTTGTTTACTTTTTTGCCACGATCATCGGCCATGTTGTCGATCGGGTTGTGTTTAAAACCGAGCGTGGCTACGGTCCGGCCTATTACATCACCCAAATGGCGGCCCAAGTTGTCCTGGGGATTCTGGCCTCTATGCTGGTGATGTGGTTCTCCCGTTACCGCGAATTTAAGGCGGATGCCGGCGGCGCAAACCTGGCCGGACGCGAAAAAATGATCGGTGCTTTGCGTGCCTTGCAGCGCGGACACGAAGCGGAAGACCTGCCGGGGCAACTGGCGGCTTTCGGCATTAACGGCGGTGGAGTGAGCAAATTGTTCATGAGCCATCCGCCATTGGAAGAACGCATTGCCGCGTTACAAAACAATCGTTAATTAAAAGCATAAAACCACGAAGACACGAAGGGCACGAAGTTTTATTTCTCGGCAATTGCTCCTGCATTGCTCTACCTCCTACATCCGTGCAGTCGTTCGTGTCTTCGTGGTGAATTATTTTTATGCGTATATCATCATGACCCAACACCAATACATCCGCTTTGCGCTTAGTCTGTCATACGACCAATACCTTAAGGTTTATCAAGGTGCGGCCAAAAATGTTTCGGTCGTCGCCGATGACGGCAGAAGAGTGGCTTTTCCGGCAGGCAGAATTCAGCCTTTTTTGACCAAGCAAGGCATCAATGGTTATTTTGAAATGGAATTAACGCCTGAATATAAATTTGTCAGTATCAAAAAGCTCAAATAAAACGTCATGGTTATCTGCCTTTCAGATGCCGATAAATTCTCATCACGCTAACTAATTGAAGGTGCGCAATTGAAAACAGAAGTTCTGGTGCTGGGCGGTGGCCCTGGAGGTTACACGGCGGCGTTTCGTGCGGCCGACTTAGGTAAGCAAGTCACGTTGGTTGAGCGTTATCCGGTGTTGGGCGGGGTTTGTTTAAATGTCGGCTGCATTCCGTCAAAAACCCTGTTGCATGCGGCCGCAGTGCTCAATGAAGCCAAGGAAATTAATCCTGCCGGGATCAGTTTTGCCGAACCCAACATTGACCTGGAAAAACTACGCGGCTGGAAAAACACCATCAGTTCCCAGTTAACTACGGGCTTGGCTGCGTTGGCAAAACAACGCAATGTGACGATTGTAAAAGGCGTTGGGCGTTTTGTTTCCGACACACAGGTGCAGGTTGAAGGCGGCGACGATACCCAGTCCATTGAGTTTAAACAGGCTATTATCGCGGTCGGCTCCCAGCCGGTAAAAATACCGTCGTTTCCGAATGACGATCCTCGGCTGATGGATTCCACCGATGCGCTCAACCTTGAAAGCATCCCGAAAAAACTGCTGATTATCGGCGGCGGCATCATCGGCCTGGAAATGGCGACCGTTTATAACGCGCTGGGCAGCAAGATCACCGTGGTTGAAATGCAGGATCAGATTATCTCCGGTTGTGACAAGGATCTGGTCAGACCCTTAATGCAGCGGATCAAAAAACAATACGACAATATTTTTCTGGAAACCCAAGTAACAAATATTGAAGCATTGCCGGAAGGCTTGGAAGTCAGTTTTCTCGGCAAAGACGCACCCGAAACCGATGTATTCGATAAGGTACTGGTCGCGGTGGGTAGGCGATCCAACGGCCACTTAATCGATGCCGACAAAGCCGGGGTTAATGTCGATGAACGCGGATTTATCAACGTCGATAAACAACAGCGCAGCAACGTGAAGCATATTTTTGCGATCGGCGATGTGGCGGGCAATCCGATGCTGGCGCACAAAGCGACGCATGAAGGCAAAATAGCGGCTGAAGCAATTGCCGGAAGGTCGACCGAGTGGCGTGCTTTGACCATTCCTTCGGTGGCTTATACCGATCCTGAAATCGCCTGGATGGGCCTGACTGAAAATGCCGCTAAAGCGCAAGGCATCGCTTATGAAAAAGCTGCCTTCCCGTGGGCTGCAAGCGGTCGGTCATTAAGCATCGGGCGCAAGGAAGGCGTGACCAAATTGCTTTCCGACAAACAAACCGGCCGCATTTTAGGCGCAGGCATCGTCGGCACCAATGCGGGGGAATTGATTGCAGAAGCCGTCTTGGCTTTGGAGATGGGCGCAAGCGTTGAAGATTTGGCATTAACGGTACACGCGCATCCGACGCTGGCCGAAACCTTGGGCTTTTCGGCAGAAATGATCGAAGGCACTATTACTGATTTATTGATTAAAAAACGATGAAAGAAAAATTTTTAAACAAAAGCTTCATGACCAATTTTATTTCGGTTGTGATTATTGCAATCGGCTATGTTAGCCCTGCACAACCGGAGCTAATTAAATCCATCGGTTTTTTTGCCCTATCCGGCGCTATTACCAACTGGCTGGCTATTTACATGCTGTTTGAGAAAGTGCCTTTTTTATACGGTTCAGGCGTTATCCCGGCAAGGTTTGAAGAATTCAAACTGTCGATCAAACAGCTGATGATGGAGCAGTTTTTTACTGCAAACAACATCGAACAGTTTATTGAAAACGAGGAACAGCAAGGCAAAAAACTGTTGAATCTTGAACCATTGTTGAACGCAGTCGATTACGACAAGGTTTACGAAGGCTTGGTGTCGTCGATTATGGGTTCGTCTTTTGGTGGCATGTTAATGATGATGGGCGGCGAAGAAGCGCTGGTGCCGCTAAAAGAGCCGTTTACCGAAAAAATGAAAGTCACCTTGACCGAAATGGTCGAATCCGACCGGTTTAAAGCCGCATTAAAACACGGATTGGATGCGCACAAAATCGGCGGCGATATTGTCGGCAAAATTGAATTAGTGATCGATAAGCGCCTAAGTGAATTAACCCCGCAACTGGTTAAAGAAATGGTCCAGGCCATCATCCGTCAACACTTGGGCTGGCTGGTGGTTTGGGGCGGTATATTCGGCGGTTTGATGGGCGCATTATTCGTTTTCGCCTGATGGAAACAGTAGAACTTACTTTTGATGAATTCGGCGACCCTGATAACAGCCCGCTGATTATCCTGCATGGCTTTTTTGCCTCCTCGCGTAACTGGCGACAGGTGGCGCAAAAACTGGCTGCCCGGTTTCATGTTTATGTGCCGGACATGCGCAATCACGGCGTGTCGGAGCATCATCCGTTAATGGATTATCCATCCATGACCGCTGATATATTGCAGTTCATTGACGAGCGCGGCTTGGAAACTGTCAGCTTGTTAGGGCACAGCATGGGCGGAAAGATTGCCATGTGGCTTGCACTTACATCGCCCAACAAAGTGAATAAACTGATTGTGGCCGATATTGCGCCGGTCAGCTACCGGCACAGTTTCGACAACACCGTGCTGGCGTTAAAAGCGCTGCCGCTGGCTGAACTTAGCAATCGTAAACAAGCCGAAACGCTGCTTGCAGTCGCCATACCCGAGCTGAGTTATCGCCAGTTCCTGTTGCAGAATCTCATCTTGAAAGACGGCAAATATTGCTGGCGGCTTGATCTGGATATTTTTCACCGGATGGCCCCCAATATCGCGGCCTTTCCGAAGGCCGATCATTTAGCGCCATTTACCGGCAAGGCCTTGTTTATCGCAGGAGGCAATTCAGATTTCGTTCAGCTTGAAGATATAAACTCATTATTCCCGGACGCGGCTTTCAGCACCATAGCCGATGCCGGACATTGGCTGCATGTACAACAACCGGATGCTTTTATGGCACGGGTTGAAGATTTTTTAGCGTTCGAATAAATAGTTTCGTATTGAAAGATAGAGTTAAAACCAAGAAAAAGCTTAAAATGAATCGCTCTTTTTGAAGGGCAGGGATGATCAGATGCTGCGCTCAGCATCTGATTTTTAATGATCTGTATTGTCGAGAATCACTTAAGATGAATCAAAAAATAAAAAAAGCAGTTTTTCCGGTTGCGGGTCTCGGAACCCGCTTTTTGCCCGCCACCAAAGTCAGCCCAAAGGAAATGCTGCCGGTTGTGGACAAACCCTTAATCCAGTATTGCGTTGAAGAGGCTGTAGCAGCAGGCGTCGATACGATTATTTTTGTCACGGGCCGAACCAAAAACGTCATCATGGATCATTTCGACAAAGCCTATGAACTGGAAACTGAGCTGACTAACCGTGGCAAGACTGCGTTATTGAAAACGCTTAAGGACATCATCCCGCCGAACGTGTCATTCGTGTTTGTTCGCCAGTCTGAGGCATTGGGACTGGGCCATGCGGTGCTTTGCGCCAAACCGGTCGTTGGCGATGAACCGTTTGCTGTTATTCTGGCCGACGACTTGATTGCAAATAGAAGCGGCAGCGGTTGCATGACTCAAATGGTTCAGCAATACGATCAAAATCAGTGCAGCATTTTAGGCGTTGAGCGGGTTGATCCAAAGGAAACCGACAAATACGGTATCGTCAAAACCACCGAAGTCTCGCCATCGGTAGGCAAGGTTGATCTGATTGTTGAAAAACCGGCTCCAGATCGTGCACCATCTAACCTCGCAGTAGTCGGACGCTATATTTTAACACCTGCAATTTTTAACAAGATCGAAACAACTGAGCGCGGCGCTGGCGGCGAAATCCAGCTGACCGATGCTATTGCCGCATTGATGCATGACGAGCAGTTCTTGGCCTATGAGTTTGAAGGCAAGCGTTATGATTGCGGTTCAAAACTCGGTTATTTGCAGGCTACCGTTGAATACGGCTTGGAACATGACGAGTTGAAGGGCGATTTCCGGGAATATTTGAAAAGCCTGACTCTTTGATTAAGCTTTATCCTCGAAAGACACCAAATAAATAGACTAGGGCAACTACTCGGCAGTTAGAAAAATGGAACGCTGATGACGCTGATAATTAAGATAAAATAAGATTTTTCTTAATCTATCAGTGATCATCATATTCATCTGCGTCATCAGCGTTCCATTCCTCTGTGGCAACCACAACAACAGATGCAAACCCGCTGCCGGGAGTGCGAAAATTGGTGGTTTGTCCCTGATACAAACGGGCGCTGGTTAGCTGCGTTTGCCCCCTGTAAACATACTGCCTCAGATCAAGTTTGAGATCGACCAGTTCATTTTCCACTTTTAACTGTTGCTCGGTGGGCTTTACCAGCGTTTGAGCCACATAATTGCCTTGTAAAATCTCCCCGAACACCCGCTTGGTCATCCTGTCGCCCCGATAGGCAGCCTTGCTACCATAGCCTTTGGCCGGTTTGAAGAACAGCTGTTTGCGAGCGGCCCATAAGGCTTCGGCGTCTTCTTTATGTACACAAATCGTGTGGGCAATGCCTTCAAGCAACAGGGTTCTGGTCTCCTCGGCAACGCCCATGTCCCGTAACGCGGCTTCATCAGTCAATATCACCAGATTTCTTTTATCGGCGTAAAGGGCATGAGCTCGAGGATGCGGCGTGACGACAACGGCTTTTGCTAGGTAGGCTTCGCGCAAGGGTTTAACCAGTTCTGCTTCCAATCCGAAGTCGGTCAAACGGTTGTAAACGAGGTCGATAGGCCTATCGCCATGCCAAAGCGCCCCATCGCGGTAATCAAGTTCGGAAGGGTCGCAAATAACGGTGTTGATATGATTTTGCTCAAACAGTTGCTTGAACAATAAAAATTCCGGCAGCATGAATTGGGTCGGCGGATCTTCATCGACTATAGCGATTGACTGCAATGGTTGCTGCCCGCGTTCGGCCTGCCACTCATCATAAAACATCGCCATAAACACCTGCTCAATGTCTTGAACCGCATTCACTCCAGCCGGATCGAAACAAGCCGATTGCGCCCTAGCCAGCACGGCATTGAGCAACGCTCCTCCTGCATTGGAATTTATCTCAATTAATTGCGGCCCTTTAGGGCTTAAGTGAAAGTCATAGCCGAAAAAAACGCCGTGCGCCTTCGGAATAAATTGTGCCGTTTCGGGGGCGTAAGCCAGAACGCGTTGTTGATAGGCGGGCATTGCAATTAAGCTTTCTATCGCGGCAATGATCTCGCGTTGCCTGCGTATGACGCTCTCGGCGACAAAAACCACGGATTCGGCAAATAGGTGAGGGCGCTCGTCAACTAGCATCCTGTACAACAAATCATCATCCAGTTGCTGCCGTAATGCGTTGCGCATGGCTTCCCGGTCGAGCGAAACGTAACGGCATTCGGCGTTGCGTTGATCGACCGGCTGAAAGCATTGATGATCGGCGGCAGCTTGGGGAAATAGGGGCATGTTGTTTGGCAATATAGGACTGGATTAGCCAACAGATTATTACAGAAAAGCCGGGGGTTGTAGAGCAGTGTAGCTGATTGACTGAACAAGAATTGTAGGTGCTTGTATTTGAGCGATTTTTATCGGATACTGAATTTTGACTGGAATTGGCTATAGGCTGGCTCCAAATAACAACCTTGATAATGAGGATAGATAATGCGTGTAATTCGTTTGTTGTTGTGCGGCTTGGTACTGGTTGGTTGGAGTCTGGTGGCTGATGCTGCAAGTTATGAAGCGCTTAAGCCGCTGCTTGGCGATGTGCCTGATTGGGTCGGCGAAGCGGCGGAAGGTTCCAGCATGGACATGGAGGGTGCAAAAATGGTCACCGCCACCCGCCACTACCAGCGCGGCGAAGGGCAAAGCCTTAATGTCCAGCTGGGCCTATTGCCGGGAGCCATGGCCGCTCCCATGCAGATGGTGATGGGCATGAATATGGAAACCGAAGAAGCCGTCATGAGCACCACCACGATTGACGGCTTCCGTGTACACCAAAGCCATGAAAAAGCCCAGAAAAGCGGCGCTATCATCGTCATATTGGGTGGAGATGATAAAAGCAGTGCAATATATAGCATGGATTATGCAGGCATAAGCGCCCAGGATGCGCTGGCAATAGCCAAAGGCTTCGACTGGAAAAAGATGCAAGCAGCCGCGGCGGCATTACATTGATCCTTAGAAAAATCAGTTAATCTGTGAAACTAAAGTAAGTGCTTTTAGGCGACACAAAAAGCACGAAAATGTTCAAAGTCGTACACAGACTGAGCGTACATGAAGCGCATCAATTTGATGCGCTTCACTATTTAAGTCACATCTTATGCGCTGAGTTTTTCATAATCACATATCAGCTGCTCCCTTGTTTTTTTATCGTGTAAACACCGAGCAATTTTGGTTACTATCATCGTATCGTAATGGCGGCGTAAAACCGACTCCATAGGCCGTGGGGGAGCAAGCGCTTCAATCATCGAGCATAAATGGGTGAAGTAATGCCGTCTCAATATTGAATCTTGGGGAAGGGCGCTGCTGTTGCATTCAGCAGGGGAGGCCGTCGGCGCTTCTTTTGCTTGCTGCGTTGCAGGCGGAGCAACAACGGTTGTAGCCGTTGCTTGTGGGCTCTCGGCAGCAGGTTCAGCGCTAACTACGGGCTTGTTGACTGCCTTTGTCTCGGGCCGTGGCTTTACCGGCTCTAGCGATTTAGGCTCACTTTTCAGAGTTTCTTTTGATGAACAACATGATGAACATTTTTTTCGTTTTCTTAAAACGACGAGAATTGTAATCAACAGAATAATAAGTGCGACTGTAATTCCAATTTCGAGCATCATAATAGCTCTCCTGATTTTAAAATGAATTTGCGTTGAAATTATTGGATGCTAAAAGCACTCTGTTTCTATCATTATTTTCAGCAAAAAAATTATCATGAATTAGGGGGAGTGGCAATAGGTATCAATGCTAACAAATATAGGTCAAACTGCTGATGGCAGGTGCCGAGCAACCGCCGCTTGATAAAAGGCTGTAAAGGTTACAAGAGGCGTGGGATAGGCAACATCTTTTCGTTGCCCAACATTTTTAGCGTCCGATGATGCGACGGTGTTGGAAAGCGCGTACAACGCAGATGTCAGCCTAGCGTAGTTGTGGTGGATTGCCTGCGGCGAATCCACCTTACAGCGTTTTTTCGTATTTTCCGAATCAGGCAACGGTAATCCGCTAGAGTAGCGGTATTGACACTTTAGCCGATTTTGTGGCAAGAGCTAGGTTCTGTTGACGTTTCATCTCAGCCATAAAAGCACCGATGAAACCGAACATGCATTCGACTGCATGCCGCTCCTTATAATGCCAATAATCGCATTCAATTTCTTCTTTCCGGTTCGATTTTGGCGGGATGACGGCTTTTATTCCCCGACATTCTAACCACTCCCTCAACTCGTTTGTGTCGTAAGCTTTGTCCGCCAAAACGGCTGAGGCGTTAACGTTTTCCAGCAAGGGTATGCTCGCTTGCATTCAGCTTCTTGACCGCCTGTCAGGATGTACTTAATCGGCATGCCCAAGGCATCACAGAGCGCGTGAACCTTACAGCCAAAACCACCTTTGGAACGCCCCAGCGCTTCATTCTCGACGGAGCTGTTTGCCGCCCCAGCCGCACAGGCATGCGCTCTAATCACCGAGCCATCCATAGAAACATCCTGTAAATCAGCCACTTCAGAAAAATGACTTAAGAGCTTCTCCCATGCGCCATTGGCGCGCCAGCGTGAAAAACGCTTGAATATGCTATTCCACTTACCATGCGTTGGCGGCAAAACCCGCCACTGTGCTCCCGAGCGTAATATCCACAAGCAGGCACTAATAAATTGTCTGCAAGTGTCTGGTTGCCCGACATGAATGCCTGTCAATTTCTTTAAGTTTGCCAATATACGCATCCACTCTTCATCGCTTAAATTAATCCGGTTCATGTCACCCAAAATGACCAATTCTACCTGATTGGCGAAACGTCAACAGAACCTAGAACTTTTGGGCTTTATTTGTAAATGTTGGTTTTGATTGATCGTTAGGGTCAATGTGTTTTAAAAGCTGTGTTGCGGCAATAGATGAGATAATACCAATCAGTACCGCTAATACAAGTGATGCCGCGCTATAAAAAATACTTTTTTTAATGCTAGCTTTTGATTTGTCGATAAGGTTTGTATCGGCTGGCGTGAAATTTATATATGAAATTTCATATACTTGACTAAAATTACGGTTTGTAAATTCACCGATATATAGTCCGATTCTATAAAAAATAAAGACACTAAGCATGCAGTATAGAATAAATTCCGCTGTTTCTTGTAGACCAACGCCTGGCGGGAGTATTTCTCTCGAATAATTAGATATATAAGATGTTGCTATAGCCAAGAAACAATATTTAATAATTTTAGGCGCTTGTTGTGCCATTGATCGTAGTATTTTTAATGTGGAACTTTTTTTTGTTGTTGTTAGACCTTCAGTCCACGTTTTGATTGTGGTCATGATTGCATTGGCGACGGTTATATCGACAAAATCTATTGATATTTCACCGGTTTTTATTAGTTCAAAATGGAATAGCGGTATGTCAAATAGAAGTGAATCGAAATCTTTTCGCATTCCTTCAATTTTTGCTACTCTTGAGTTCAAGTTGATTGATATTTTGTATTCTTGTGGCCTTTGTGTTTTGGGTAAAACTATTAAAAGATTATATACGAGATTAATTTCTTCTACAGCACATCCTTTATGCCCTATATGTAGCTTTAGGCGCTCGATGGAGCTATATCGTTCACTTGAATCGCCAACATAGCTAATCGAAATGCTAGCATTCTGTGAGACAATATTATATTGTTCAGTCGATTGAATTAAACGTCTGTCAAGGTTTTCAATATCAGAAAGCGATAATATAAAGGGTGAATTTATTTTTTCTGTTAGGCGCTCTGATTTACCGGTTATTTCGTTGTAGAAGTCCTGCGCAAGCTGAAAACTTATGATGTTGCCAGCTGATTCATTACCAAGTCGAATTGGTTCGTTGTTATTGTCATCTCTTGAAGCGCTGATTATGTCATTCATGTTTTTTCCTTTTGATTGAAGCAATGATGGTCGACTTCATCAATTTTCAGATTGTGAGGGCAGGGGCAAGTTGTACTTGTCTTTTTGCTTTGCTAAGTGTCTGTCTTGGTTATTATTTTTAGATTTTATCACTTTAGTTTTTTTCTTGTCGATAAATGTCACATTTAATGACTTTCTATCAATTGAACAAGGCTCGACTATGCCGTTTTCATTCTGCAACGCCTGAGGCGGTTTATCTCCAAGCTTGCACAGGCGTAGCGCAATGCGCTAATTTCCTCACAACGCACAAAGTCGCCGTTGGGCGCTTCGATACATTCACCCGTAATTCGAAAACCCCGCCAGCGCTTGAAAGACTTCGCATAATACATACAGGCTTTTTTGCATAGGGCGCATTATGCGAGGTCATTATTTCTTTTCGATTTCCTTAATGGCGCACATCATAATTTCCTTGTTAATTTCTTTTTGGCACTTATACACTCGCCAGACTGTCCAGATTAGATAAAGAAATCCGCCGCCTACGCCAATAATTGAACTTAGAAAAATACCGAATCCTTTACGTAACCGATTAAGGTCACTAGGTGCTATATCCGCTGATGTTACCGGGTCGAATTGGAAGTAAATTAGTCCAATTGCGAGGGATATAAGTATGATAATTCCATAATGGAATATCTGTTTTGATCGAGGGAGCAAGTACTTCCGTTTCTTTTCCTCTGCGATTCTTTTTCTTTTTTCATCCAGATTCATAGTTTATTTTTACCATTTAAGAACGATTCGCATCAAGCGCGAGGACAGGGGTAAGTAGTACTGTCCTTTACTCTCATGGATGATAGTAATTTTGTTTTTACTCTTCGTCTTCTTTTATGAAGATTCCGTCCTGATCTGCTTCAAATTTATCAACGTAGTGATCTATCAGATAATTAATTAGGTCTGTTTCGGTCACTCTTTCTTTTAGCTTTATTGTTAAATCAATAGCTTTGTCTTGTAGTTTTTCTGCTCTGTCCTGCCTGATTCTCGTGCCTGTAATTAACTTAGCCATTTGTTTGCCCTCTTGTTATCTGCTTTCATATTAACATATTTACTTGTTAGCAGCTTTCATGTTGTAATTTAATTAACAGCTAATTTGTTAGCAGATAACATTGCATTTATTTTTTCGATATACCATTTCAAAATCATGATCGATTGGTTCCGCGGTGAAATAGAATTTCTACACGACCCTATACCGGCAGGTCGTGTGCTTTCTATTGAAGCCAGCGGGGAAATTACCTGGGAATGTGTTAAGTCGATAGATTGCCGATCCAGTCACGAAACAAGCTTAAAAATCAAATCAACGGGCGGTAATGGCGAGGGTAGGGCAACCGCCTTAATGATTGACGGCAACCTCTGCAAGTTCTTACAGGGCCATAACGTTTTTGGGTCTCGTGATTTGAATACACTCTTGTTGCTGTCCTTTCGCAAAGTCTACGAACTACATGCCGAGCATTTGCACGGTTGCTCAAGCCCCTTATTGACTGAAGCCAAGATTAAGAAGGGCGACTACAAAGTCAAAATGTTAGACATCAACGAACTTTATGATGTCGGCAATGATGCCAGTGTTGAAGCTTGGTTACATGCTGCCGGAATGCGTGCACGTTCCCGCCATGGTCGTAGCACTCGCGACAAAGGCACCGTTTACCTGGGCAAGAATTCACGTCGCTGGGCCATTAAGTTTTACAACAAAGCGCGTGAAATGATCGCTAAAGGCAAAACCCATGCTTTACCGGACTATTTAAAAAACATCGGCCTCGAAAAGTTTATTCAAGGCAAGCTTCGCGCCGAACTGCGCATTTTTTCCAAGGAACTCGAAAAGCACGGAATCACCCACGGCTACCACCTAACCCCTGATCTTATCAATCAATTATTCAATGACTACTTGGGGAAAATTGACATGACTACACAAGCCACTTTGCACGATGAGCAATTATTCAAAATGCCACGCCATTTAATGGGGACTTACCAGCTCTGGCGGCAAGGCGCCGATCTTCGTCAGCTTCTTTCTGAGGCAACCTATTTCCGGCATCGTAAAGCCTTGCTTGAGTATGGCGTGGATATTTCCGCCATGCACCTTGAACCCGAACACAACAATGTTGTTCCTCTAATGCGCATCATAGAAGCCGTGCCGGTCGCTATCCCTGCATGGGCTTATGAGCGCGGTTTGATAGCGGCATAGGGCAGGGGCTTAACTCATGAATAAATGTGCTTATTGCTTTGGCCCATTGACTGAAAAAGGTCGCGGTCGTATCCCTGTTTTTTGCAGTAATTCCCATAGGCAGGCCCATTATCGTCTGGGTAAAACAGGATCACATATCGTTGCCGATAAAAACCGCCACCAATCTCGCATTAAAGCGTTACGAAATGCTACCGGCGCTGACTTAAACCAGGGGCAACCGTTACGAAACGCCGGCTCTTTTTCACAGGTTGACTGGACTGAGGAAAATTAATGGTTACGCCAAATCCCAAGGCGCATATGTCGCCTAAAGACTTAACCCGTGTCCTTGCGCTTGAAGCTCAAACCGTTCCCGGCTGGGGGCTTAACGATAAAGCGTTTCACGCTTCCTTTGCTGCCAATCGTGAAGCTTTCTCTTTTATTGCAAAGATTCACCAAGCCATTAAAGCCTTTTATTTGAACCAGGGGCATACCGTTGAGCAGTGGCAAGTTGTCAGCTCAAACCTTAAACAATTTAACCGCGTTTGGCGTCAGTCGTTGGGATTGATGCCGGACGATTCACCACCGCCGTTGGCATTCCGCCGAGTTTTACCAAAACCTTCTTTCATACTTAATCAGGAAAAATCCATATGAAATTTATAGTTGCTGCTGCATTCACTAACACGGGCATTGCTAAAGCCTCACAACAACCTTATTCAATGACTCGCGCACTGGTTTTAATGCCGTTTACCGATGTCGAGAACTCCAATTTTCAATCACGCGGAGAGGGATTCAGTGCGGTTGAATTGTCGGTTGCTTCATCTTTTGCGACCCAATTTCAGAATCAGTTTAATTCGTCTTTTAAAGGTTCCCCCGTTCAAATGGAGCTTATTACTTCGCTGGATCGTGAGGGCCGAAATGTCATTGTCGGCCTTGAGTCTCCGCAAAATAAGACTTCGGCTTAAACAATGACCGGAACAACTCAACGTGTTTTGGTTTGTGTGGATAGCGTTTCGGCTCCTACCTCTGCTTGGATTCTTGAGGCTTGCCCCGCTTACTTAAATAACGGTTCTACACAGTACCAAACTATCGCGGTTGTTCCGGCTTACGTGCTTGATTCAAGCATGGCTGCTGGTATTGAGGCTTCTTTAGGGCCTTTTGATTATGTTTATGCTGCCGGTCTCTGGACATTATCTTTTACCTTTGTTGTCGCTTTGTTTTTGGTTGCCCGATCATCGGGAGTCGTCATTAATTTTATTCGGGGTCGCACCTGATTAAAGAGCGTACCGGCGTTTTTCCGGTTTTTTTTGTTGTAAGGAGTTTTATTATGTTGAGAGTATTTTTAGCTGCATTGTTGTCTTTTGCTTTCGGTTCAAGTGCGTTTGCTGTTGGCCCTGATATGTCTGGTTTGACCTCTGCCGTTGATTTTGGCACGGTTACAGTTGCGGTTCTTGCTATCGCTGGCATGTTGGCCGTTGTTTATGTTGCTGTAAAAGGCGCATCAATTGGTTTGGCAATGCTTCGCAGCAAATAATTTACTGCGGATCGGAAGGGGAGCGTCTTTATTTGTCGCTCCCCTTTTTTTTGATTTTAAGAAAGTGAGGCTTTCCATTATGAAAAAAATCGCCGCTTTAATCGCTGGTTTTTTTGCTTCTTCAAGTGCTTTTGCTGTCGGCCCTGATATGTCGGGGTTGATGAGTCATATTGACTTTGGAAGCTCTATTGTTTCGGTGCTTTCTATTGCGGGTGCTATCGCTGTTTGCTGGGTGGCCGTTGACGGCGCTTATATGGTGTTAGACATGATTCGTTACAGGAAGTAGTTAAAACTTTAGATTTAGGGGGTGTCACTGTGTTGGTGATGCCTCTTTTTGTTGGGGTAGTTATGACGGTTAATGATCTTTGGTATTTGTTTATTTTTGTTTGGGGCTTGATTTCTGCCTGGGCGGTTGTTGAGGGTTTAAAGTAAAGGGGTTGGTTATGCGCTTTCGTCGATTTTTGGTTGTTTTTCTTGTTTTGTTGTTGGCTCATCAGAGCTATGTGTATGCTTCAATCGTTGGCTCTGCTGCTAAGGTGGCCGCTTCGGTATCTGGTGTTATTGAGGCTCAATTGATTAGACGGGGATTCGCCGCTAACGATCCGCGTTTTCAAGCTACTTTGGCGGCGGTGTCAGCTGTCGCGAATAATTCCGTTGCTGGTACTGCGGGGGCTGCTGCTATGGCGTTGGCCGGTATTGCTGGATTGCCGGTCTGGGCAACTATTGCCGTGGGTCTTGGTGTTGGTGCATTGGTTTATGGCATTTATAGCTTTACCAAGGATTCATCCGGGAATCTTGTTTATTCGGCTCCGGGAGCTACTGATCCAGCTGGTTCTTTATATTGGACTTATACGAATAAAGCCGGTGTGACTAAGACTTATTTGCAGAATGTTTCTAATGCTAATTTTATTTGTAACGATTATTGGACATCTACGTTTTGCGGCGGTCGTACTGGTAGTGCTACAACAATCACTTCTTGCACCGTTACTTATTCCCCTGGTAGCGCTTGCCTTCCTAATCCTCCTCCACAGTATGCGCCTTTTAATAGCATGTCTTCATCAGTAACACCTGGTTCTGATTATGTTGTTGCTCCTGTAACGATTACTGGCAACATGGACACTATAGCGCCGTCCTTGCCCGCCGCTGCTTTGGCCGCTCCTATTTCTGATAATTCACTTGCTCAGGTAACTGATGCGCTTTATAAGCAAGCTGCCGCTCAGATAGGCTATTCCGGTATTCCTTATTCGATGGTTGATCCTGTAGGGGCTACTGATGCGGCTACTTGGAAAGCGGCCAATCCTTCCGCTGTTCCCACGATGGCTGATGTTCTTTCGCCTATTGGCAGTGCCGTTGCTTTGCCTGATCCTACGGCCGCAACTTCCGGATCGACCACACCGACAACGGTAACACCTACGCCGGTTGATTTAGGCGTTGATCCTGGTGTTGCTCAGCCAGGGCTTGAAACAACTCCGACCGCAGCACAGATTCTTGCTCCTGTTTTGGGTTTGTTGCCCACCTTAAAATCTTTTGTGGTGCCGTCTCACACGGCTACTTGTCCACGCCCTACGGCTTCGGTTTGGGGCAAGACTCTCATTTTATCCGGTCATTGTGATTTGCTTGATGCTCCTGCCGTTCACGATACGCTTTATGCGGTGATGGCTTTGGTTTGGACGATGGTAGGTCTTTTTATTGTGTTAAAGGCATAAGGGGGCTTTATGTTTGGGATTTTAACGTCTGCGTTTAACGTTGTGCTCGGCTTTGTTTTTCGGTCGATCATTGTTAAGTTTGTGTTGTTTTTTGGCCTTTTCTTTATCACAACAGAGTTCATTCAAATTTTGGTTAGCTCTGGTTTGCTTCCTACTGCATCGTCTTTAAATGGCGTTTTTGGCGGAATTCCTGCTGGGGTTTGGTATTTCCTCGATCTTTTTAATTTTTCAATGGGATTTTCAACGGGCCTTTCTGCTTTTGTCACTCGGTTCATTATTAGGCGCATTCCGGTGATTGGATAGGGGAGGGGTTTCAATGCCAATTAATGTTTACACCGGTCTTATGCGTTCCGGCAAAAGTTACGAGGTTGTTTCAGAAGTGATCGTTGAGGCTATCGCCTTGGGCCGTCGTGTTGTTACTAACGTTGATGGAATCTCGAATGATTTGGTTCGGGAATATGTCGCAGAGAAGCGCAAAATCGATATTGATAAACTCGGTCACGTTTTTCACGTTGTTAATGAGGATGTTTTTAAGGCTGATTTTTTTCCTTATTTTGATGACCATCGGGGCGAACACACGGACACTATAGCTCAACCAGGGGATTTAGTTTGTATCGATGAAGCGTGGCGTTTTTGGGGGTCGGATCAAAAGATTCTGAAAAATCACAAATCTTTCTTTCTTGAACACGGCCATTTCACTCATCCAGATACCGGTATTGCTTGCGATTTGGTAATGATGATTCAGGATATGGGAACGCTGCACCGGTCGATAAAAGCGGTTGTCGCTTTCTCTTTTCGTACACACAAGAAAGTTTCCCTGGGCATGGGCAATACGTACAGTGTGACCATGTGGGAAGGCTCCAAAATGGTCAAGGGTTCGTTAATTGGTTCTTGGGTTCGCCGTTACGATAAAAAGGTCTTTCCGCTGTATAGCAGTTTCAAGGGTGGCGCTGATGGCAAGATGGTCAATGT
This sequence comes from Methylobacter sp., assembly GCA_030679035.1. GTDB lineage: Bacteria > Pseudomonadota > Gammaproteobacteria > Methylococcales > Methylomonadaceae > Methylobacter_A. The sequence goes on from JAUXTH010000010.1 coordinate 40,973, forward strand.
TGATAGTCGTCAAAACATATTCAATAATCCTAAGCTATGGCTTGGAATCGTGGCGCTTTTTGTGGTTGGTTTCTTTTCGCTTCGTACTATCTGGGGTTTTTTCCATCCAACGCCCGTTGCCGTTGTTGCCGATACTAAAACATCGGATGCTAAAGGCTTAGACGGTAAGGGTTCCGCTTCTGCCGATGTTCCTGGTACAACTCAATATGCTGCGGCCAATCCGGTGCCGGTTCCTGCCACTCCTGCTTTTTCTGAATCCTGGCGTTATGCCGGACAACTAAAGCTGCCGAATACGACCTATTCGGTTGTTATGGGTTCCTCTGGCCATGTTCGTTTTGAGTCACCTTCTGTTTTTCATAACTCCGGCCTTGCCTCGGTCGGTGATGTGGATGGAAGCAAGGTAACGTCTTTTTCTGGTTCTTCCGTAGGGTTAAAAAAATGAAAGTCTTTATTCTCGTGATGGCTTTTTTTTTGGCTTTTTCTGTCCATGGCGCTGAACACAAAAAGGCACTCCCAGGCGGCGGCGTTTCGTTTGAGCTTGATTCTGTGCCGGTATCCGAGATTGTGCGCGTGATATTTACCGAAGTCGTGAAAACTCAATACGTTCTCGATCCGGCAATAATAGCCGATACTCGCCCCGCCTCTTTCCGTTGGAATTCTGAAACGGGTAACGTTAGGCCTTTCCTCCTGGCTTTTTTGGATTTGATGGGCTACCAGATTAAAACGGTGTCTGGCGTTGATCTGATAAGTACCAAACAGGAAGTTAAAGACGTAGAGAAGCCGGAAGTCGAGAAAGAAACGTTTGTTTATCATCCTCGTTTTCGTGACGGTTCGTATTTGGCCGATTTACTCTCTCCACTGCTTAAGGGTTCATTTACCGCTTCACGAGCCGTACACGCCCCAGAATCATCAAAACAAGATAACAGCATGGTTCCACCTGGTTCCGCTGCCGCAATGGTCGATAGAAAGTCGGATACGCTTGTTTTCTCCGGCACCGATAAGGAAATTGAAAAACTTAAGAAATTGTTGGCCGAAGTTGATACTTCAAGCGGTGAGGTGCTGGTACGTGGTTTGCTTTACGAGGTTAACACGGGCAATCAACAAGGCACCGGTATACAGCTGGCCGCTTCGCTTCTTTCCGGCGCTCTGATGACCGGCTTTGGCGGTCCTATCGCTCCCGTTGTATCTACAGCTATGAATAGCTATTTGCATTACAAGGGTTCCCCTGTGGCAGGTGTTTCAGTTGATGCCGTCATGCAGGCGCTTTCGACCGATACACGATTTAAGGTCGTTTCCTCGCCGTCATTGCGGGTTTTATCCGGTTCAACGGCTCATATCACCATAGGTCAGGACGTGCCTATTCTGGGCGCTTTATCGTTTCCCCAGGGGGCAGGGCAGGCGGTTCAATCTGTCCAGTATCGTTCCGCTGGCGTATTGTTCGATTTAACCCCGTCTGTTCGTGAATCGGTGATTGATCTTAAAATTAATCAACAAGTCTCTAGTTTTGTGCAAACAAATACCGGCGTTAATAACTCGCCGACATTGACAAAACGGGAAATATCGACGAATGTTTCCACGAATACCGGTGATGTCATCATATTGGGCGGCTTGAATGAAACCAAGTCAACCGAGACAGATGCCGGTTTTTCCTTTATCCCCGATTGGTTCTTTTCTCATACTGAAGATAAGAGCGAGTCTGAAATTATTTTGATTTTGCAAATAACAAAGGTTTAGGGGATGTATCCAATTCCACACCCCAAAACTTCGCCCGGAGTGCGCAAGCGCGAGGACGAAGTTTTGTGGTGTGGAGTTATGCTAAGTACTTTTCTGAGAAAATTGGTCATGACCAATTTTTCGCGCCCGCGAAAATTATTGTTTATCTAACATCATTTAATATGAAGGTTTACTACACCAATGAGACTCAAAGACAAGCTGGAAAATTTGATTAGCCTGCAAGAAATTGAGGCAAGCGGTGTGTCACAGAGTACCAATTTGATTTAGTCAGTTTACTTGACGATGTCACGCCCGAGAATAAACATTCTGAAACGGATTGGGGTTGGCTTGTTGGCAAAGAACGCCTATCTATAAAGAAGAGTTGAAGCGTTTATCTACCTTTATTTTAGCCGCTAAAATTTAGCTGTTTTCGTGTCTTCAGGTATTTTCTATCTCAGAAATAAGCCTATCTACTATAGCTGGTTTCCATTGTATGTATGGACGTTCACCTTCTTCCTCATCTCTTTGTCGACATAAATCTATAGCTTTGTCAGTCATAACCCATCCTTTTTTTTTACGTTGTTGGAATCCATTTTCTTCTAGTAGCTTGTTGGTTTGAATTGCATTCAATTTAGGATTTAATTGGTCACCTATGTCTGTTGCGTTAAACCAAGTTTTAGACTCCCAATATTCCTGTCTCATTGTTTCTTCATATGATTCAAATTTTGTTTCTTCCTCATCTTCTAGTTTTTTTGCTTTTTGATAAACAGCTTCCGCTATGCCAACTAATTCGTAATCCTTGATTTCAAGTGCGATTTTTTTTATAAATCGTCCAGTTTCCATTGCTCCGGTTAATGATAATGGATTTTCATTGTCATCAAGTTCGTCAAAGATTCCTCGCCATTGCTCCAGTTCTTCAAGAAGGAGATTTAGATGATGTTTAATCTGAAATTTCATATTTTCCATTACGCTTTCCTTTGACCAAATAATCATTTTCGCGCCCGCGAAAATTGTTGCCTATACACAAAGTAAAAGGATAATTACGGTAATTATCGTAATTATCGTAATAGGGTGATTATCATTTTTTAATCAATCTTATTACATATCGTACTGTATCGTATTGATATTATTACGATACAGTATGAAACGATACGATACGTTTTTCTTCATTTATTTAATTTGCACTCTGGATGATGCACCTTTAGTAGACAGGCGTTAGCCGTCGCGGCGTAAGCAACTGGCGCTTGCGTCATTTAACTTGTCCAATAGTGGCGCTTCGCGCCCATGCTGCGCGTGGGTAATGGCTCAATCAGGCACTTCCACAATATCGCGCAATACCGTCAATCGGCTGCGCCATTCCACACCCTATACAGCCGCTTTAAACATTCACACCACGCAAACAGTCGGCAGCGAAGCAGCCAGCGTCCAGGTATTGCAAAATATCCAATCAGATAATTTTGTCGACAAAATTTTCTACAGGCGGGTGCCGTATTTTTGTCGACAAAAGTCTTAACCCAAGACTTCGCATAATAGAAACAGGCTTATGTAGAAAAGCCCCGGTGGATAATGAGATCCCGCCGGGGCTTTTTTGCATAGGGCGCATTATGCGCAGTCGTTTTTCTTTATCGTAACGCGTTACGAAAATTCAACGCTTTTTAGCTTTTGCTTTTCTCGTCCAATTAAGAATGATTCGCAAAAACGCGAGGACAGGGGTAAGTAGTACTGTCCTTT
>JAUXTH010000198.1 GCA_030679035.1 Methylobacter sp.
AAGCTATAGACACGCAAACCCCAACCGGCCGAGCCATGTTACACATGGTTGCTTTGCTGGTAGAGCTTGAGCGTGGACTTATCACGGAACGCACTCGCGCAGGAGTAAAAGAAGCCCAAAAGCGTGGTGTGAAATTTGGCCGCAAACAGAAACTTACGCCAGTCCAGATTAAACACGCCCGCGAACAAATTGACCAAGGCCGGCGAGTGCAGGACGTGGCTGCGCTGTTGAATGTAGGCAGGGTAACACTCTATCGAGCTCTGAAAACTGATTAGGCATATTGTCCACTACGCGGCGAAGCTCAACCACATAGTATAAGAATAATTACCGAGGCGAATTTATGGGGCATGCCCCTTTATTAAAAAGGTCACAAGATTTAAGTCTTACAAGACCATTGTTGAAGTGGGCGGGCGGGAAAACGCAGCTTCTAGGTGAGATTTTGCCAAAAATTCCCAAGAAGTATGGCCGCTACATTGAGCCATTTTTCGGCGGCGGCGCGGTTTTCTTCGCCGCCCGCCCCAAAGGCGGGATCATCGCGGATATAAATCCCGAATTGGTCAATCTGTATCAGGCGGTCGCCGCCGATGTTGACGGCGTGATTGCCGCGCTTGGCCTTTACCAAAACAGCGAAGAAATATTCTATGCCGTTCGTGCGCAGGATTGGACAACGCTATCTAAATTCGAAGCCGCCGCCCGCACCATCTTCCTAAACAGGACATGCTTCAACGGCTTGTATCGCGTCAACAAATCCGGCCAGTTCAACGTGCCGTTCGGGCGTTACAAAAACCCAAAACTGATAGACGTGGGCAGCCTTCAAGCCGCCGCCGCGATCCTCAAGGATACCACCATCATTTGTGGGGATTACAAAACCGTTTTAGGGGAAAAAGCGCGGACCGGTGACTTTGTTTTCCTTGATCCACCCTACTTGCCGGTTTCAGAATATGCAGACTTCAAGCGATATACAAAAGAACAGTTTTACGAGGAAGATCATGTTGAATTGGCCGAGGAAGTCCGGCGCTTGCACGAACTTGGTTGCCACGTTGTTTTAACCAACTCCAATCATCCATTGGTGCATGAGCAATACCGTAAATTTGCGGTCGAAGTCGTGCAGACCAAGCGTTATATCTCATGCAATGGTAAGGGGCGCACAGGCGAGGACGTGATTGTGACCGTTCCGCCGAAGCCGCGCTTTAATCTGCGCTTGCTTCCCTCGCCATTACCACCACAAGCCCAGCTTTACCCTTCAACCCGCTATATGGGATCGAAGAATAAACTGCTAACCGAAATATGGGCGGTCGCTTCGCAGTTTGAATTTGAAACCGCGATAGACCTGTTTTCCGGATCTGGGATTGTGGGCTATATGTTCAAATCACACGGCAAGGCCGTGGTGAGCAATGACTATATGGCAATGTCAGCCACGTTCACCAAGGCGATGATCGAGAACAACACCATCACCTTGTCACAGGCCGAAGCATTGGCATTGCTTGAGCCAACAAACAAAGTGGATCGTTTCGTTGAAACCAAGTTTCAGGGCTTGTATTACAGCGATGACGATAATCGCATGATCGACACGGTGAGAGCCAATATCAAGGCCGTGAAAAATCCATACAAGCGTGCAATCGCCATGTCCGCTTTGATTAGGGCTTGCCTGAAGAAACGCCCTCGCGGCATCTTTACCTATATTGGGCATCGTTATGATGACGGTCGAAAAGACCTTTTGATGACCTTCCGCGCTCAATTCCTTGAGGCTGTTGATATGGTCAATGCCGCCGTGTTCGATAACGGCCAGCAGAACAAAGCCCGCAATGGTGACGCCATGACCCTACAGCACCGCGCAGCGGGCTTAGTCTATATCGACCCACCTTACTATTCCCCTTTATCTGATAATGAGTATGTCCGGCGCTATCACTTCGTTGAAGGATTAGCTCGCGACTGGCAAGGGGTGGAAATTCAGGAACACACCATCACCAAGAAATTCAAGTCATACCCCACGCCTTTTTCTTCGCGCAAAGGTGCGGCGGACGCCTTTGACAAGCTGTTTCGCCGGTTTCGCGATAGCGTGCTTGTTGTGTCCTATTCGTCCAACAGTTTGCCGACTTTAGACGAAATGGTTGCGATCATGGCACGGCACAAGCGGCATGTTGAGGTTGTGCCAGTCGATTACAAATATTCCTTTGGCAATCAGGGTAACAAGGTTGGGAATAATAAGAATGACGTTCAGGAATATATCTTTGTTGGATATTAAGGGGAAAAATGTTTAGTGAAAGCGATGCAAGAAACATAGAAATGACCAGTCAGGCCGCGAATCTCTTGGTGCAGGACTTACAAGGGCTGGTTAAATCAGCCAATCCGTTATTGGCTGATGTTGCCCTTGAAATTCTGCAACAGGCCGTGCAGATCGAACAGCGCCTAAAACGGATCGAGTCCATTGCGCACACGGGAGAAGGTAGCGCGTGAGGCCGTGGCATTTAGGGAATACGACTGTCCGAAGCCCTTTCCGGCTTCGGGATGGACTGGTTGCGCTATCCACTTCACCGTTGCAGGGAAACTTACGCGGGCGCGATCAAGAAATTGCCTTGCGAAACTTGCTAGGCGAGCATGGTATTGTTGAACTTGGCAGCGACGACACTTACAGCGTGGGGCGCAAATGGCGTTCCGCGCTGAATAAGTTAGGATTTCTCTATCCCGAAGTGCCGCCCGCCGCAGGCATAGCGCAAAGCGAAATCGGCACAATCGACTTGATTACGCCGAACGGTTGGCGACTGATCCGCGCCGATACTGTGCCAGCCATGCAGGAATGTTTTTTGCGGGCGCTTGCTGCGCACTATATCCCGTCTATCCTTGAAAAGAATTATGGTTTTTCAGTCTTTTCCCCGCTTCGGCACACACTGGCCGTCATGCTGGAACTGGAAAAGCAGACCGGAGAAAGCAGACTTAACTTTGTGGAAATGGCAATCGTAGTCCAGCTTACCAGCAGCGACAACGCCCTTGGCGACATTATTGCTCAAGTCTTGGAGTTGAGGACGCGGCGGCTGGCCTCGACCAATAAGCGCCAATTCGACCGATTGGAACGCGAAGCCGCCGCCGGACTGCATAGCTACGCACCCGGCACGTTCAACGACTACGCCGATACCAACATGCGCTACCTCAAGGCCACTGGCCTTGTGCAGAGCAAAGGGCGAGGTCTCTCACTTGTGCCGGAAAAGCACGTTTTCATTGAGAAGCTGGTTCAGGATACCGGAATCCCCGATTCCGACCGATCCTACTTTATTACCCTGTGCAACGGCGCGCCCTTGCCGACCGATCATAAGGACTCGGCGCTTATCGTATTGGACGATTTGTTAGAGCAACTTGCACGCCGTAGCATCCCCTTTGATACCACAGGCAAATCTACAGATACGCCCGCCGATATTGCCAGCATCCGGCATGAAATAGAGGGGATTTTATCGGAGCGGAACGAAGAAGAATACGCCGCCCGCCAAGCGATAGAATGGGAAGAAATCGCCGCCTACATGGAACTTATCATCACACGCAGGAATAAAAAGACCCTCTCAAATGGCGATGAAATCGAAGTGCCACAGGCCGAAGCACCTGCCTATTTTGAATGGATTTTATGGCGTGCCTTCCTTGCTATCGACAGCATGGCAAACAAGCCCTATGAAGCGCGGCGCTTCAAGATCGACCAAGACTTTTTGCCAGTGGGTTGCGCGGCGGGCGGCGGCGCGGATTTGATTTGTGAATTCGCCGATTTTGTTATCGTGGTTGAGGTGACATTAACCACCAATTCAAGGCAAGAAGCAGCCGAAGGTGAGCCAGTCAGACGGCACGTTGCCGACCTTGTTTCACATTATGCCGAGAAGTCCGGCAAAGCTGTTTATGGGTTATTCATTGCCAACCGCATAGACTCAAACACCGCCGAAACATTCAGAATCGGCGTATGGTTCAGCAACAACGACGACAAAATGCGCCTAGACATTATTCCGGTGACACTCGCCCAATTCAAAGCCTTTTTTGAAGCATTGTTCACGGCTGGCCGCGTTGAGATTGACCTTATTCGTGAATTACTCGACTGTTGTAGCGGATTGCGGGCGGCACATGAGGCGCCGGCTTGGAAAATCGAGATTGAACAAGCCATTAATCACCGGATTGCTTCCTTTTAATGAACGCCTACAGATCTTGCCAGTGGTGACAGAAGCACTGCGGCCAGGTTTGGTTTTTGTCGCCAGATACTTAACTTGTTTTGCGGTATTTATCCACAGAA